>JAFRFG010000045.1 GCA_017434455.1 Thermoguttaceae bacterium
ACAGAAGGTGGCAGCCGACACAGACAATGGCCACCAGGGTGAATAAGGCCCAGTACTCATTAGAGATCAGTTGCGCGACGGTTTGCAGCAGGGAGTATCCCCACTCGGAAAACATGGATCTGACCTCGATCTTGCCGCTTTTGGTTTCGGTCAAATCCTCGACCACCTCTTCAAAGCCGCGAAAATGTTCGTAACGTTTAACATACACAATAGAGTCCGCTCCGACCCAATAGTCCCGCGCCCCGGAAAAGAAGACCAGCAGAACAAAAATCGGACCGTAGAACGCGAACCCGCCCCTTCTATAGGTGAGAAGCCCCCAGAGGCAGACGACCACGATCAGTGTGATACAGTAGTACAGCCCGTTGAATTCCATCCGAGTCCTTTCTCGTCTTTATCGTCGCCGCCGGCGGCTCCCTTCCGCCGCCGATAGGGCGATTATACCTTAGGGGGAGAGGGGGATCACCCCCCTTGTTTCGTTTCTTTCCCGGGTGAGTCTACATCTTCCCGAAGCCGAGGACATCTTCCTGGAATTGCTGTCTGCTGTACATAAAGACCGGCATGACGTTTAAGCTCACCCCCCAGTCATCCTTGCTGCTGCTGATATTGGTGCTGAGGGTAAAGATAAACGACTCCCCGATTCGGGTGATCCCGAATTGCTGGCCGACGTTATGTTTTTCGGCTAAATCATAGGAATTGCTTAGGGACATAGCCCACTTTTCCGACATCCGGTAGTTCAGCGCGGCGTTAAGATAGGTACTGTCGATCGGGCCGGAGAGCCGGTCGACACCCAGGTACAAACTGCTGGCTCCGGGGTGCTTGGTCATCGCGCCGACACGGATGATCTTCTGCCCCGAGTCGAAGAAATCGAACAGCCCTGAGGAGAGGACCGAGAACCGATCCCCCACGTGCCAGCGGAAATCGTAGTCGGTCAGGCTGATGGTCTGGCCGAAGTTCTGCTCTTTTTCGGGATAGAGGGAGAATCCGGCGTCGAAGGTGATCCAATCGATGATATGCCGACTGCCGATCGGGCCGCGTTTGGTCTGCCACCGGTTGAGCCAGTCGAAGCGGACTTGAGTCAGGTCATCGGCGATTTCGGTGTAGGGAGAGGCGACGCTTCCGCCGAGCAGCCCCTGCCGGAGGGCGTAATAGCGCTCGTCGAACCGGACCGGGATGCTGTCGCGGTACGGCTCGTAGGTATTTGAGAAGGTCGTCGCCGAATAGAGGCGGCGGAACCCCTGCGTCTGCCAGTCGTCGAGCTGGTTATAGAGAGTCGTCTCGCAGAGGTGTTTGTTCGCCCTGCTGTAGTAAGCGTCCATGGCGAAATTCATCTTGTGCGCCATCCCGTTGAGGTACCACAGGCGGCTGTGGACGTCGGAATCGACCTTCCAGACCGGGAGATTCATTCGAACCCCGCCGCGGCCGTAACCTCGGGCCAGGGAACCGTCGGCGGCCTGGCTCCAGTAGGCGAACTCCCCAAGCCCGTACGGGGTGACTTTCACCGGGCCGAGTTCCATCGGAAGGTCAAGTTCGTTTCGTGTAGCGAAAGCGAACGTATTTTGAGAGAGGGTCGAGTATTTTCCCCTCGGGTCGTTCGAGACCGAATTGGGCTGAAGCTCCCAGTCGAGGAACCGGAAGAGGGCCTTTTCCTGGTTTGTGTACGGCTCCTCGGTGGCACGGAACTGACCATAGCCAATCGAGGTGTGCTCATACCAGAGCAGGGGGGTACAGCCGATCTTCTGCCCCATGAGGTAATGGTCCGCCCTGGGGAGCCAGTTCGTGTCGGTGTAGAACTTATCGAGCCGGTAGCTCCCAAGAATCCCGAGGGACCAGTTGTTGACCGTCTTTTTGATCTCAAAACTGGTCTCCGGATTCGACTCGGTGAACCACTCGTGTTCGAAGTACTGCTGGAGATAGTTGCGATCGCTCGATTTTCCGGCCTGCGCGGTGGCGACCCACCCCTCGGAGAGCTCTCGGCACAAGCTGTTGCTCGAGACACAGCGGCTCCAGGGGAAGTCGAACATCTGCCGATGTTTCCAGTTGGCGCGGTAGCGGTATTTATTGGGGATATCGAGCGACCGGCGGCCGTACCCCAGGTTGTCGGTCCCATGGTCACAGATACCGTAGTACGACGCGGCGCCGACCATCGGGTCTTTGCAGCCGAACAGGCCCCCGCGCGGGTAGGTGAAGGTGGTGCCATGCCCGAATCCCCGTTTGGAGAGATAATCGAGGTCCAGATCCCAATGCGAACCGTCGGGCTTGCGGGTGTTGAGATTGAGGATCTGGTACAGATCCCACTCGGTCCTCACTTGAGTCCCAAAGGTGTTGTCGTTTCCGACCCGGATATTCCGCAGGTAGAGCGACTGCCGCTGGGTATCCATTGCCATCCAGGGCCAATAGAAGACCGGCACGCTCCCGATCCGAACAGTATTGTTCTCGGCGATCACATAGCCGGTATCGTTCGTTTCCTGAGCGCCGGTGACCGGATCGATCTTCGGCTGGCCCGAGGCCGAGTCATACAGCGGCGCCGAGCGCAGTTCGGCCGTGAGCGAGTCGGACTGGAGGCGGTAGGTCGGTTCCCCCATCATACTGGTCGAGACCCAGGCGTTGGTCGCCGACAGCGAATCCGGTCCGGTCTGGGTGACGGCATCGGCCTTGATGCGGAACCAGCCCCCCGCCGTTTCGGGGACGGGGAGAACCAGCTCGGTATCGCGGATCAGACCGACGCGGTTCTTGACGTCGTAGTACATCTTGCTGGCGTAGACGGTCCGATCCCCTTCGCGGAAGATGATATCCCCATCGAGGAATATCTCCAGATCGAGTTCTCCCTGCTGCTGATATTCCTGGCTTTGATTCATGAGCGACTGGAGCCCCGGTGCCCAGATCACGGCGTTATCGGCCGAAATATCGATGACGTCCGACAGTGTCTCCCCATCGCGTGAAATGCCCTCGATCATCATGGTACAGCCGCCGTTGACGACCAGCCGTGTTTTACTGCTGTCGGCCGGATCGGGGACGGTCCGGATTGTCATATCCCGATCGTACCGGGAGAGAATCCGAATCCGCCGCATCCCGAATCGTCCCCCCGCCTGCCGCTCCGCGTCGGTTAAGCGAACGGCCAGACGGGACGTGACCGGGATGTTTTGGACGTTCGTTTCGGGGACGGCCTGGTTCCTGAGGGCCTGGGCGCGTCGGTAGAGGGTATCGGGATTGAGCTGACCGGACCCCGGCTCGGCGATATGCAGATCGATCGTCTGGGAGGTCCGGAAGGTTCCGTACCAGCCCTGGTCGGTCGTCTTGGCCGCCATAAAGGGGGTGTTGATGGCGATTTGCAGCGGTTCCCAGGAGTTTTCGCGCTCGAAGTAGATCGACGCCTCTTTTTCGACTCCCTCGTTTCTCATCCAAAGAACCGCGTGGGGACCGCTGATTTTGTCCTTCCCCTGTGTCAGGCGGCAGTCGCCCGAGAGGATATAGATCTGGTTTTCGGCGTCGCTCGGTCCCTTCCAGCCGAATTCGGCGGTGATACAGATCGGCTCAGCCGAGGCCGGCTGTTTGGGGACGATGAACCGCTGATTTCCCTCGTCGTTGAACTGGTAACGGTCCAGATCACTGCCGGTCTGGTCCCCCGTCGGCTCGATCCCCGAAGCCGAGGTTCGAAATGAGTCCAGTCCCGGTATCTCGGGGGTATCGATCCGCTCCACGGAGGAAAAGCCGGGAAGATTCCCCTCTCCCGTTCCGGTGAGTTCGAAATCGAAGCCGTTTTGCCGGGAGGCCAAAAGCGCGGGCTCATCGGCGGGACTGTTCCATCCCGCCTCCGCGGTATCCTCAAAGCCGGTGGTATTCTCGGCGGCAAAATTCGCTCCGTAAAGAGGCGTCGCCGCGGATTGCGCCCAAGCGTCCGTGGTCAAAGGGGCCACAGCCAGACAAAACAGCGCCAGGACAAGCTCGGCGAAGAAACGTTTAGACAGACAATCCCCCCCGGCGTCGCTGCGAACGCGGCGTTTTGGGTCGAGATGCCGAAGCGGGGGATTTTCCAAGGGAAGATCCTGAAAAACGGTCTGTCCGCGAGGGATACCCCTACAGCGATCCCTTCGCGCGTGAAAACATATTTCTAGGCAGAGGCGCGCGATAATAAGGAAAAAACGCCGCGCCATCAAGAGCATTTGTCGGTTTTTCTCCCCGCGAATTTGGTTTTGACCGGGGGAAAACCGCGCCGGTCATCGGGCCGATTTTCCGAGGGAAAAGATCGTCCCGTGCAGAACCTCGGCCAGGTCGGCCGCTGCCTTAAACCCGGTGATCTGTTCTATCACGACACCGTTCGGGGCCGCGATAAGTACGGTGGGGGTCCCCGGGAGACGGTCGAGCGACAGGCCGAACAGGGCGAGCCGTTCATCGGCGTCGGGGGACGAAACCGTGATCTGAACACAAGTAAACAGCCCGCAAAGCTGGATGATCTCTCGGTCGCGGAAGGTTTCCTCCCGCATTCGCCCGCAGAACGGGCAATTGGGGTCGGTGATAAAAACGAGCAAAGGGCGCCCACTGCCCGCCGTATCCAGACGGGGGGAGAAATTGGTTTCAAAGTGGACCGATCCGGTCAGCGCGGGTTCTTCGGCGGACGGACTTTCTCTCTTGCGATCGCCGCGCCAGAGGAAGAACGAAACCAAAAGCGCGGCGGTCACCGTGAGGAGAACTATTTTCCTCACCGTTCTTGCGCCTGTGCCGGTCGTGGGGGTGTTTGTGCGTTTCATAATCGGGGGGAATAACGTTATTTTCCCCCCCTGTCCAGAGCAATCGTCTTGCGATGCCGCAAGCGCGCGGAACCGGGAATAACCTCTCTGGACAGGGTTGGGGAAATTCGCTACGCTCCCGGCCGGGCTCAAGACCTCGAGGGCAAGGTTGTCCGTCGAATTTGTTTACCGGGAGGGAGAAGAAGATGACCAGGAGGGTTCGATGATCAGAAATATCCGAGGCATTTCGGCCGCAGAGGTTCTGATTCCCGGTTTCGCCATCGCCTCGCTCTTGGTGATGTTCTTCAATCTCCCCGGGCCGGTGATGGACTGGCTCCTGTCGTTCAATATCGCCCTGTCCGTTCTGATCTTCCTGACGACGTTTTTTATCCGGCGGCCGCTCGATTTCAGCGTCTTCCCGACCCTCCTGCTGGCCACCACCCTCTTTCGTCTGGCTTTGAACATTGGGACGACCCGTCTGATCCTCACCCGCGCCGACACCTCCGGGACACTGGCGGCGGGGAAGGTGGTGCGCGCGTTTTCCGAGTTCGTCTCGGCCGATTCCCTGGTGGTCGGTTTCGTGATCTTCGCCATTTTCATCGTCATCCAGTTTGTGGTCATCACCAAAGGGGCGACCCGTATCAGCGAGGTGGCCGCGCGCTTTACGCTCGACGCGCTTCCCGGGCGCCAGATGGCGATCGACGCGGACCTGAACGCCGGATTGATCGATTCCGACACCGCCCGCCAGAGGCGGGAGGAACTGACCGATCTGTCCGACTTTTTTGGCGCGATGGACGGCGCGGGCAAGTTCGTTCGCGGCGACGCCATCGCCGGTTTGATCATTATCGCGGTCAACGTCATCGGGGGTGTCCTCATCGGGACCCTTCAGCACGGTCAGCCGCTGGTTCAGACGCTGGCCACCTACACGACCCTGACGGTGGGGGACGGCCTGGTCTCGCAGGTTCCCGCCCTCTTGATCTCGATGGCGACGGGGGTCCTGGTCTCCCGCAGCAGCCGCGAGGGGAATCTCTCCAAAGGGATGCTCCGCCAGCTTGTCTGTTCTCCGATGGCCTTTGCCTTGGGCGGGGTATTTCTCCTGACCTTGGTCTTCACGGGTCTTCCCATTCTTCCGCTCTTGACGCTGGCCGCCGGTTGTTTCACCCTGGCCTATTTCCAGTCGCTTCGCCGGCGCGAGCAACAGCGCGAGCAAGAGGTCCGTGCCGCCGAAGAGCAAAAGCGCCGCGGTACGGGTACCGAGCAGAGCGAAGACCATCTCCGGGTCGATCCGCTGGAGCTTCTCCTGGGAGTAGGCCTGGTTCCTTTGGTTCAGTCGGACCGGGACGGGACGATTACCCCGCAGCGATTCACGCGGATCCGCAATGACCTTGCCGACGAATGGGGGATTCTCCTTCCGAGCGTTCGGATCCGTGATCGGCTCGATCTGGATGAGAACCGTTTCCGCGTTTTGATCGATGGTCAGTGTGTCGCGGAAGGGACCGTTTGGCCTTCGATGTACCTGGCGATCGATAAGGGGCGGACCGAGGCGCGCTTAGCCGGTATCCGAACGACCGATCCGCTCGGCAGCGGCGCGGCGGCCTACTGGATTGAGGAAAAAGAGCGGGACAACGCGGAGATCTTCGGCTTCGAGATTCTCTCCCCCGCCGACGCGCTTTTGCGCATGTTCCGGGGGATTGTGGTCGCTCACGCCGACGAACTCCTCACGCGCGATATGCTCGCGCGCCTGATCGACGGCCTGAGGAAAAGCGCCCCGGCGGTGGTCGATGACCTTGGTTCCGACACCCTTCAGCCGACGACGATTCTGTCGGTCCTTCGGCTGCTGCTGCGGGAGTATGTCTCGATCCGGCCTTTAGGGACGATCTTCGAGACATTGGCCGACTTGGCGCGGCGAACGAAGAATCCCCAGCGTTTGGCCGAGGGGGTTCGGCTTCGCCTAAGCCGAATGATCACCGACCGCCTCCTCGATCTCGACGGCCGGCTGCGGGTGATTCAACTCGATCCGGTCTGGGAGGAGATGATTCGCCAGCGGATGGTCACCGAGGAGGATACCTTGCGGGTCGAACTCGATCCCGGCCAGGCCGAAGAGTTCATCTCTGAGCTTCGATCGATGTTCGCTTCCCTGGCCGACGATTCCCAGCCGGTGGCGCTGTTGGTCAGCTCGGCGGTCCGCGCGGCGGTACGCCATTTGACCGCCGCCCAGTGGCCGACGGTCGCGGTTCTGGCGCACGATGAGATCCCCCGCCGTATCCAGTTGGTCCCCGAAGGGGTCATCCATTGCCGGAAGGTCGCGGCGTAAACAAGCGCCAAAAAAAAGCACTGTATGAAGCCAAAACTGTCATGATCAGCCAACCCGCCCCCACTCCCCCCAAGCCGGCCGGTAAAAATGCGGTGACGGTCCGTTTGGGGAGACGAAGTTACCCGATTCGGATCGCTCCCGGGCTGCTGTCGCAAGTCGGCCAAGCCGCCGGGCTCGATCCATTGTCGAAGATCGCGGTCGTCAGCGACAAGAACGTCGCCGGCATCTATCTTGATCGGCTCAAGAAAGCGCTGCGCGGTTTCCGCGTCGAGACGTTCGTGGTCCCCCCCGGGGAAAAGAGCAAGTCGATCCCGCGATTGGTCGAGCTGTGGAACGGCTTTTTAGCGAAGAAATTCGGCCGCGATATGACGGTTATCGCCCTAGGCGGCGGGATGGTGGGGGATCTGGCCGGTTTCGCGGCGGCGACCTTTATGCGGGGGGTTCGTCTGATTCAGATCCCGACGACGCTTCTGGCGATGGTCGACAGCTCGGTCGGGGGAAAGACCGCCATCGACCTGGATGGGGGAAAGAACCTTGTCGGGGCGTTTCATCAGCCCGCGGCGGTCTTCATCGATCCGACGGTCCTGGCGACACTGCCGCTGCGTCAGTATCGCGCCGGCTTAGGGGAGGTCGTCAAATACGCCGCGGCTCTCGACAAGAACCTCTTCACCCGCCTGGAAAAACGAAGCGAAGCGCTCAACGGGCATGATCCCGAGATCTTGACCTATGTCATCACCGCCTGCTGCCGGATCAAAAGCCGGATCGTCGCCCGGGACGAGTTCGATACGCTCGGCCTGCGGGCGCTTTTGAACTATGGGCATACTTTCGCGCACGCCTACGAGACGGCCGATGATTTTGATTCCCTGCTGCACGGCGAGGCGGTGACCCTGGGGGTGGTCGACGCCCTGCGCCTGGCCGAGCGGCTGAGGGAAAAAGATCCGCGCTTTGCCGCGATCACGCCGGGGATTATCGACCGCCAATTGGCGCTGATTCGCTCCTTGGGGCTGATCGAGGAACTTGGCCCGGAACGACACGCCGGGCGCTGGAATCTCCGTTTTTTGATGGGGAGTATGTGCCGGGACAAAAAGAGTGTCGCCGGCCGGGTCCGTTTTGTCCTCCCGACCGAGTTGGGAAAATCGACCGTGGTCAGCCAGGTCACCCCGGAGGATGTCCGGCAGGTTCTTCGCCGCCGTCTGGCTCAATGAAAAGAACAAACCATTTTTTGGAGGGAGATACGATGACCGTTTTTTCGTTCCCGCGCCGCCGCTTCATCGGCGGGGGGCTTTTGGCGCTTTTGACCTTGGCCGCCCCGCGGCTTTTCGCCGCCGAAAAGCTCAACTATGAATACCTCCAGAGGAATCTGTACCCGAAGACCGCCGACGAGGAGGCGTACCTGCGCAAGGTACTCGAAGCGGTTGAAAAAGGAACGCTCCCCGCGAAGCTGGTCTACATGACGATCAAAAGTGCCTCGCGTCACGGCAAAGCCAAGCGGATCTACTATTTCTCGACAACACTCGGGATCCTCGCCAAGAAAAACGGGATCAAATCGGTCCCCGTCCTCTCACAGGGGGGAGCACCCAAAAGTGACGGGGAGGATACCCCCCGCAATTAGCCGCGCTTGGTTCGATCGAGGAAGGCCCGGATCCTCTGTTGAACCTGTGGGCTCTTCCACGATTGCCAGTGGGCGGCAAGTCCCAAGCGGATCTCCTCCTCGGGGGGGAGGAGATCGGCGTTGGCCTTTTTTTTCATCTCGGCCAGATCTGCCTTTTCGATGACCGACAGTGACTCGGCCCGAGCCAGGGCGGAGGCGTCCAACTCTTCATCCGCGGCACACTCGTGAACCAGCCCCAGGCAAAACGCCTCCGGACGGTCGATTCCATCTCGGCGAAGATGAAGCGCTTTCAGCGCCGAGGCGCTGAGCCGCCGCCGCAGGAACGGGTAAAGCAGCGAGCAGTCCAGCGCGTGCCATAATTCGGGAAAACCGATTCGCGCCGATTCCCCGGCGATCACATAATCACTGACCGCGGCCAGCGCGCCGCCGCCGCCGATTGCCGCGCCGTGGACCGCGGCGATGACCGTCTGGGGAAGAGTGAGAATCGCGCGAAGAATCTCGGTGACCAGTTCCGGCATCGCGTAAGCGAGGGAGCCGTCCTCGATTCCCGCGGAGGAGGCCTGCGCCAAATCGAGCCCCGAGCAGAAATGTTTCCCCGCGCCGCGCAGAATCACGACTTTCTCTTCCTGTTCGGGCAATTGGGAGAGAATCTCTTGGAGGCGAACAAGAAGCTCCCACGACAGCGCGTTGCATCGATTCGGACGATTGAGCGTGATGCGCACAACTCCGGGGAGGGGATAATCGGTCAGGAGTGGATCGGACATAAAAACGTCGGGGGGTGGGAGCGGCCGGGAACAACCAAAAAACTGGTTCTTGCGTGTATTTATATTTCCCAGATTCACGCTTTCAAGGGAAATTGCCCAAAGAATTTTCAAAAATAGGGTCATTTCGGTCGAGTTGGGGGGAGAAATCTCACGGGATTTGTATAAAATCATCCTATAGTTTCGGTTTGCGGCCTTTGTGACGCTCCCCGGAGCAGGAAAGAAATGACAACGACACCAAAACGCCCATTGGCCCCCGCGGGCCCGCAAATGAGCGTTAAGAACGGATGAAAGAAAGGATGGCTATGAGATCTGTGTTTTTCTCTGTGACTTTAGGGATGACTTTCGGCTTGGCCGCTTTACTGGCCGCCCCAGCCGTGATGGCCGACGATGACGCCGCGGCCGATAACGCCGCCGCCCCGGCTGCCGCCGAAGATACCGCCGCCCCGGCCGCCGATGACGCGGCGCTGGACGAAGATTTCACCGACGCGCTTTCTCTGGACGAGGCCGATCAGCCCCAAGAGATCGATCTGACGATCTTCGAAGTTCCCGAGAACGCCTCGCCCGAGGAGCTGTTCGCGTGGGTGGAATCGCTCGAAACCAAGGTTCCCCAGCCGCGCAGCCGCGAAGAGATGGAGCAGATGGTCACCGCCCTGACGGCGGCGCTCAATACGGTGGCCGAGCAGGTCTTAGCTCACCCGGAGGCGACCGTCGATCACAAAATGCAGGCGTACCAGATGCGCGTTCAGGCACTGCTCGGCAACGCCCAGGGCGATCCCGGCGCGATCGAGAAGGTGACCGAGCTGGCCGATAAGATCCTCGCCGACGAAAAAGAAGAGACCCTCCAGCTCCTCGGGCTGGAACTGAAGGCCCAAACGTTCCTGGCTCGGATGCAGCAGGATCCCAGCGCGGTCGACGCGCTGCGCGTCTTCCTCGATCCGATCATCGATTCGCCCGATACCGCGCAGGCCGTGAAAGAGAAGGCCCAAGAGATCAAGGCGGTCTCGCTTTTGATCTCGGCCGAGCAAGACAGCGCCAAGACCGAAGATTTCGAGAATTACTTCAACGAACTGCTGGCCGGTCCGCTTTCGCCCGAATCGCGTGAGCGTCTCTATCAGCTGCGAATTCAGTCGCTCATGCCCGAGCAGGACGACAGCCCCGAGAAGGCCGAAGCCAAGGCGAAGAAACTCGATGAACTGGTCGACAAGCTGCTCAGCGAAGAGTCCGAAAACCTCAAGGCGCTCGGTTACGCCGCCAAGGCCAACTCGCTGGTCGCCGCCGCCCAGAAAGACCCGGCTGCCGTCGACGCTCTGTTCGAGTACGCCCAAAAGACACTCGATGTCGTCCAGGACAGCCAGACCCGTCAGCAGATGGCCGGTCTGATGATCCAAGGGTATATGCTCAAGATGCGCGCCGGTGAAGAGGTTCGTGAAGACCTGGTCGCGTTCTTAGACAAAATGATCGCCGAGAACCCGGAGGAGACGTTCCTGGTCCGCCTGGTTTCCGTCAAGATTCAGATCCTCTCGATGATGGTCCAGGAAGATCCCGCCAAGGCCGATGTTCTGGCGAAGGCCCTGGAAGAAGCTCCGGAGGTTCCCGGTATCAGCAACCTGCTCTCCGTCGGCTGGGCGGGAGTCTATGTCGCCCGGGTGAAGAACATCGCCGCCGAGAAGGGTTCGTTAGATGACCTCAACGCCGTACTCGATCAGATCAAAGAGAAGATCAGCGACACCCCCGTTCTGGCCCTGACGCTCAGTGATCTGCAGCCGCAGTTCGAGGCGATCGGCGCGGCCAACGGCGATCCCGATCTTCTGTCGAAGGTCTACGGCGACTTCATCGAGATCTGCGAGAAGTCCGACAACGAAATGCTCCAGGGTGCCGCCAAGATTCTGACGAACGCCCTCCAGCTCACGAAGCTCGTCGGGACCGAAATCGCCTTCAAGGGGATCGAGGTCGCGCCGCAGGCCGGTAACCAGTTCGACAGCGAAACGCTCAAGGGGAAGTACTACCTCGTCGATCAGTGGACGACGAAAGATCAGGGCTGCTTCGAGCAGATCGAAGAGATCCGGGAACTTCACGCCGACTTCAGCGCCAAGGGGTTTGAGGTGGTCGGAATCAACACCTCCGACGAAACCGAGCTGCTGACCCGTGTCCTCGAGGTCTTCGAGATGCCGTGGATCATCCTCTCCGGCAAGCAGGCCGAAGAGCAGGGGATTCTCCTTCCCGAGACGCTTTCGGCCCTTCCTCCGGGGAAACGCGTCCTGGTCGGGCCCGACGCCAAGGCCCTTATGGTGACCGACGATCTGCAGCAGATCCGCGAGTTCCTGGCCGAGAAGCTCGGCGCTCCGGAAGCCGCCGACGCGCAGGCGGAAGAAAGCAAGTAGGTCTCAAAGAGTTTGAGGCGCGATACACGGGGCACGCGGGAAGATCCGAGTGCCCCCTTTTTTCCCATCTAAGAGGGAATCGGAATGAAAAACGTATTCGTCACCGGTTCAACCGGCTTTGTCGGTCGGCACGTTGTCCGGCGTTTGGCCGAACTGGGCTGTTCTGTCCGATGCATGGTGCGTCCCTCTTCCGATCGTTCGGTACTGGCCGGCACCGGCGCCGAATTTTGTGAGGGCTCGTTCGATTCCCCCTCCTTTTTAGACCGTGCCGTGGAGGGGGTCGATACCGTCATTCATATCGCCGGATTGACCCGGGCCCGCCGCCGCAAGGAATTTTTCACCGTCAACCAGCTCGGCTGCCGGGCCCTGGCCGAGGCGCTTGTTCGCGCCGACGGCGCGCCGACGGTGGTTTCGATCTCGTCGCTGGCGGCCGCCGGCGCCGGGTGGAAGACCCGGCGCGCCGATCGCGCGCGTCTGGGGCGCTTCCTCCCCCGAGAGGAAGATCAGGAGGCGAGGCCGGTCTCCCCCTACGGAAAGAGCAAGTACGCCGGGGAACTGGAGTGGGTCCGCTTCGCCGACCGCCTGCCGATCTCGATTGTCCGTCCGGCGATCATCTTCGGTGAGGAGGATCGTCTCTCACTCCCCCTCTTCGATATGGCGCTGAACTACCCCTTCTTTCTTCTCCCCGGGTACCACGACTACCCGTTCTCTTTTATCTATGTCCGCGATCTGGTCGAGCTGATCATCGCCGTCGCCCTTCGGGGGGAACGCTTGGAACCGGATTCCCTCACGGCGACAGGTAGCGCCGAGAAGCCCTTTCCCCGCCGCTGCTCCGGCCGGGGAGTTTATTTCGGCACGCACCCCGAAACCCCGCTCTATTCCGAGTTTGGCAGGATGCTGTACGAGGCGGTTGGACGTTCCCCCTATCGCTTTGTCCATTGCCCGCCGCTCGGTCTTTTGGGGGCCGGCGCGGTGATGGAACTGGCCAAACTCCTCGGCGGCCATCCCCCCATGGATTGGGATAAATCGGTCGAATCCCTCGGCGGACCGTGGTTCTGTGTCGACCGCAAATCGAGCCGGATCGGCATGACCTTCTCTGGTACCCTCCAAGAAGAATTGACGGCCACCGCCGTCTGGGACCTGGAGAACGGCTATCTCACTGGCCGGCGTTAAACAGTCCAAGCAAGAATTTTCATTTTTGCTCTGGTATCCCTTGAAAAAAAACGTTACTGTCCCCATTCATTGCGGTTTTCTCTTTCTCTAATCCCGCACCGGCAGCGGCACGGGGGGAAGGGGAAGGTGTCCGTTTTTCGCGGCCATGGATGACAGCGTATGTTCAACGGAATCAAAGGGATATTGTCTGTCTCGATCCTGTCGTTTGCCTTTCTGGGGGTAGCGACAGTCCTTCCGGAATCGGCGTGGGAACGTCTTCCCGCCCGGTTGATCCCCGTGCGTACCCTTCTGGCCGATCGGGGGATCATCTCGAAGCGTTTCGCCACCTCACCGACGGTGACGCAGATCGGCGGCTCCGAGTCGCAGGCGCTTTCCGGTACCCCCCTGGAATCTCCCCTGGCGGAATTCGGCCAAATCGCCGCGGCGATCCCGTCGGCGGCCGAACCGGCAGCTTCATTGACGGCCGAGTCGGCGGCGCAGCCGCCGCGGCGTTCCCGTTTGGGGCTTTCATCGCCCGATACGGTTCTTCCTCCCCCCGCCACTACCATTCCGGCGGAGGTCCCCGTCTCGTCGAGCAGCTACGAATTTATCTCCCCCCTGGCTCCGGCCCGGCCGAGGGAGTATTCCCCCGAACCGGCCGAAACTCAAAGTGAGATTCCCGCGGCCGACTTCCCCGCGGCCGGTTTTCCCGTGGCGGAGAATCCTCCCGAGGGGATCCCCCCGATCCAGGATACCTCCGCCCCCCCGATCGATCCGGTGAATCCCCCGGCAGCGCGAAAGCTCCAGTCCCGTTTCGACAGCGAACAGAGCAGCTCTCCGCAGGGGGTTCTGGTCCCCCAAGATCAGGAAGAAACCCCGGGGGGCTCGGCCCTCCAAGGCGACCGCGGCACGTCCGATCCGACCGGTTTTCTTCCGCTTTTGCGCTCCAGTGAGTCGCCTCAGGCCACCGACGACACCTTGCCGCAGCTGCGCTTTGAGGCCTCCCCAGGGGTACATCCCGCCGACGACGCGGCTTCGACGATGCTCTCGCAAAACGCTTCTCCGGAGCCGGCCGGCTCGACCGTCGCCCAGCGGCTCGACGCCGCCCTGGCGGCCAGCTCCGATCCGGATCGAAAGCTCGAGACGTTCCTGGAGCTGAACCGTATTTTGAATCAATCCGGGGCGCTTCTCGGCGACAGCGATCGTCAGAGGGTCTACTCGGTTCTCGACCATCTCGCGTTCGACATCTTCTACAACCCCAAGGTATTCCTGTTGGAACCGGGTTATCAGGTTCAAAGCAGCGAGACGCTCGCCTCGATCGCCCCGCGCTATTCGGTGGAGCCGGAGTTTCTGGCGGTTCTCAATCATCTGAAGATCGGCCCGAACGATCCCCTTCCCGCGGGGACGCAGCTGAAGGTCATTCGCGGCCCGGTCGACGCCCAGGTCTCGCTCAGCCGTATGGAACTGCTGCTGCGCTTCAACGGTCTTTACGCCGGCCGGTTTAAACTCGGCTGTACGCCGAAGGCCGACGCGATGCGCGGCACTTACAATATTCTTCGGAAAATTCAAAATCCCGAGTATCACGGTCCGATCGCTGCGACCAACACAATGGGCGTGGTCGCGGGGGGCGACCCCGCCAACCCGCTGGGGCCGTGCTGGATCGAACTCGGCCAGGGATTCGGTCTGCAGGGGACCAACGACCCGACGCTGATCGGCCAAAAGAACGCGCCGGTCGGCGGGTTGATTTTCTCGAACAAGGATATCGCCCATCTGAATATCCTTCTCCCCACGGGCGCCAGTGTGACGCTGGTCGATTAAAGTTCGCTCTTCTGTAATCTGTTCTATTGTGATATTCCCCCTTTTCGGCTAAAATTCAGGCGGGGACAATGTGTATCCGGACCCGTGAACATTTTACCTAAGGGGGCGTCATGGCCGCGACAATGAATTTTTTTGAGCATCAAAAGCAGGCGAAGAGCCGAACCGCCTTGCTGGTGGCCCTCTATATCGTGGCAATGATAGCCACGATTTTCGCGGTTCATTCGGTCGTCGCCGGTTTCGCCGCCGGGGCAGGGGGGGAAGGAATGTCCGACTACAGGGAGGCCTGGCTCAATCCCCAGCTGCTCCTGATCGACTCCCTCGTTCTTTTTCTGGTCATCGGCGGGGTATCGATCGGCAAAATTTTCCAGCTCAAGCAGGGCGGGGGAGATGGCGTCGCCCTTTCCCTGGGGGGGACGCGCATCAACAAGGGGAACGCCGATTTCGCCGAACGACGCCTGATGAATATCGTGGAAGAGATGGCGATCGCCTCGGGAGTCCGCATCCCCAACGTCTACGTTCTGCGCGAGGAACCGTCGATCAACGCCTTTGCCGCCGGCTTCACACCGAACAGCTCGGTGGTGGCGGTCACCCGCGGGGCGCTCGACTACCTCAATCGTGAGGAACTCCAGGGGGTGATCGCCCACGAGTTCAGCCATATTCTCCACCAAGATACCGCGTTGAACTTAAAGCTCATCGGTTTTCTCTTTGGGCTGGAGTTTATGGTTCTCATCGGTTTGTTTTTCTTTCGTATCGGCCCCGCTTTTCTCAATGGGGAAAGGCGAAGCAGCGGCAAAGAAAACTCGGGCGCGTCCGTTGGTCTGGCCCTTATGGCGTTTGGCGTCGCGCTGATGCTCATCGGCCTGATCGGCCAGTTGTTCAGCAATATCATCCGCATGGCGATCTCGCGCCAGCGTGAGTTCCTCGCCGACGCCTCGGCGGTCCAGTTTACCCGCAACCCCATGGGAATCGCCAGCGCGCTGAAGAAGATCGGCTGCCCGAACATCGGTTCAAAAATTCACAACAGCGGTTCGGCCGAGGCCTCTCATATGTTTTTCGGCTCGGTCGGGTTCTCGGGGCTGTTCAATTCGCACCCCGACCTGTCCGAACGGATCCGCCGGATCGATCCGTCGTTCGACGGAACTTTCCCCAAGGAGGTGACGAAGCTCGATCCGATGACGCTTCAAAACGAGGATACGACCCCCAAAAAACCGGCGACTTTTGCCGATCGGCTTCCCGAACAGCTCAAACATCTCCACGATATTTCCGCCGGACATGTTCCCGGTGCCGCCGGTACGGCCGCGGGGACGATTCTCGCCGGATCGGTCCTTCCCGATATGGCGGCCGGTTTCAGCGCCGCGCCGCCGTCCGGTGCCCCCGCCATCGAGGGGGCTTCTCCCGAGGCGGTGGCCGAATCGCTTTTAGGGGAAATCGGTCAGCCCGAAGTCAAGTCGCTGCGCTATGCCGAGGCGCTTCTCGAGGCGATTCCCGGGTATTGGCGCTCCTGCGCCGCCGAGCCGCTGGGGGCCGAGGCGATCGTCTGCGCGCTGTTCCTCAGCGAGGATGACCAGCGCCGCCAAAAACAGTGGGATTATTTTATCGCCCACGCCCCGACGGCGCTTCAGGCCAAAACCCACCAGCTCTACGGGCTGACGGCTCAAATCCCCTCGACCATGGTGATCCCCATCGTCGAGCTGACCTACCCGACGCTCAAGAGTATCGGCCGCCGCGAATACCTCTCCTTCCGCCAGCTGGCCGACGGAATGATCCGCGCCGGCGGCGGGATCAATCCCTTTGGTTTTATGGTCTACGCCGCGTTGGTTCGCGACTTGGACCACGCCTTTGGGGTGAGCCGCCGCAATCACCGCTACAGCCACATGGTTCACGCCCTGCGTGAGCCGTTCGTGACCTTGATGTCCCACTTCGCCTACGCCGGAAGCGACGACATAGACGAGGTTCGGCGCGCCTTCTCCCTGGGCTGTTCGGCCATCGGCATCAAAGCCGATCTGCTCAGCGCCGAGGCGTGTACCCACGCCAACTTAATGAAATCGATTCAGATCCTTGACGAGACCACCGATGAACTGCGGCAGCGGTTCCTAAACGCCTTCTTCCGGTGCATCGCCGCCGACGGCTACATCACCGAGCGGGAAGGGGAGCTGATCCGAATTGTTTCCGCCTATTTCGAGTGCCCGATGCCGAGCTTCGGCTAAGCGCGCGGATGAGTCCAAACCGGTTGAAAACCGCAGCTGTTGAGACTATAATCGACCATGAGGGGTGTTTTCACTCGGTTCGTGTTTTAGCGGGGAATTCTTCATGGATACCAAGGGTATCATCGAAAACAAACTTCGGGCCTACGGCCAAGAGCAGCTTTTAACCTTCTGGGACGAATTGTCCGACGAGCAAAAGGCGTTTCTCGAAGCGGAAATCAATCGGGTCGATTTCGAGCAGATTCAGCGGCTTTTTGAGCATCGAAACGATGTCCCCGAATCGTCTCAAATGGCGTATCGCTGCAGCGAGCCGGTTTCGTTCCGTTTAAGCGATCTGCGCGAGCGGGTCGATTCCCCGCCGTTCCCGAACAGCCAATACGACCCCTACGAGGCCCGCGAGATCGGCGAGGGAATGCTGCGCCACGGGCGAATCGCCGCGGCGGTGGTCGCCGGCGGACAGGGGACGCGGCTCGATTTTCCCCACGCCAAGGGGTTCTACCCGATCGGGCCGCTGTCGAACGCGTCGCTGTTCCAGATCCACGTAGAGCGCATCCGCGCCGTCGCGCGCAAGTACAATACCCGTATTCCTTTTCTGATTCAGACCTCCCCCGCCACGCACGACGAGACGATCACCTTTTTCCGCGAGCATAAGAATTTTGGCCTCCCCGACGAGGATGTTCTCATCTTCTGCCAGGGGACGATGCCCTCGGTCCGCTTTGAAGACGGAAAGATCTTTCTGCGCGAAAAGTGGGAAGTCGCCAAAAGCCCCGACGGGCATGGCGGTTTCCTGGCCTGTGCCAACGCGCCGGCTCCCGACGCCTGGTCCGAGAAATCCCGCGAAGAGGGGGTTCTCGCCGATATGGAAAGCCGCGGCATTGAGGAGATCTTCTACTTCCAGATCGACAACCCGATCATCGATATCGCCTCGCCGGAGTTCATCGGCTACCACATGCTCAGCCGCTCCGAATTCTCCAGCCAGGTGGTTCGCAAGGTCCACCCGAAAGACCGCGTCGGCAATATGGTCATGGTCGACGGGCGTCTCCACGTGATCGAGTACAGCGACCTGCCCGACGACGCGGGGGCTCGCCGCAAGCCCGACGGCTCGCTGGAGATTTGGGCGGGGAGCATCGCCGTTCATATGATGAACGTCAAGTTCCTTCGCGCCAAGGCGAACCTGGCCGGTTCCCTGCCGTTCCATATCGCCAAAAAGAAGGTTCCCTTTGTGGTGACCTCTCCCGAGGAGGGGGCACCGGTCGGTACCCATATCAAGCCCGAGTCCCCGAACGCCATCAAGTTCGAGAAGTTTATCTTCGACCTTCTTCCCCAGGCGAACAACCCGATCGTGGTCGAGATCGACGCCTCGACCGGTTTCGCGCCGCTCAAGAACCACGACAGGGTCCCGACCGACAACCCCACCACAACGCGCGCGGGGCTGAGCAACCTCTACAAGCTGTGGCTCAACAATATGGGAATCCAACTGGCCGACGGCGTGATCGTCGAGGTCTCTCCCCTGTTCGCCAACAGCGCCGCCGAGCTTCGCGACCGGCTCCTGGCGGAGGGGATGTGGCCGAAAGACAACCTCATCACCGAGTCGGTCTACTGGCACGAGTAAGGAAGGGGGAAAAACAGATGCGTCGTCATTTTCGGCTTTGCTTTCTCGCGCTGGCGCTTCTTTGCGGGGTGACACTTTGCGGCTGTTCCTCCAAAAGCGCCCCCGAGCCCGAGGCCGCGCCGCTGCCTTCCGGCGATACCGCTCAAGGAGCCGCCCCCGAGCCCGAAGCTGCCGCCCCGCAGGCCGCCTCGCCTCTTTCCTGGGAAGAGCTTCCCGCGATCGGGGCTGTGATCGAGACAAACGACGACGGTACCTGCCGCGTTTTGAACCTCACCGACGCGGCCGCCGAATCGCTCTGTCGGGGGATCGACGCCAATGACGAACAGCTGAAGAATATCCGTGTTGTCCGCGGCAAGGGAACGATCTCCAAAGAGCTGGCCGCTTTCTTCACCCGAATGCCCCGATTGGCCGAGTTCCTCTGGGTCGAGGCGGGCGACTCGGCCGAGGTGGTCGATCAGCTGGCGGCCCTGCCGGTCAAGAAGCTGCGGCTGTGCGGTCTTTCGATCGACCCGGCCGGTTACACCTTTTTGGCGCGCTTGGCCAAAGTTGAGGACCTTGACATCTCCGGTTCGTCCCTCGGGGACCAAGCGTGCGGCTTCCTCGCCTCGGCGGCCGCGCTGAAAAAACTGAACCTCTACCAGACCGCGGTCACCGACGCGGGGCTGGCCGCTTTGGCCCCGCTGGCCGAGCATGTCACCTGGCTGAACCTCGACGCCACAGCGGTGAGTGACGCGGGGCTGGAGTCGCTTAAATCCTGGACCAACCTGACCTTCCTCCACCTTGGCCGCACGTCGATCGACGATCAGGCGGTCGAACCGCTTTCGACCCTCACCGCGCTGGAGAAGCTCCACGTCACCCGCACCCAAATGACCGAGGAGGGGATGGCCGCCCTGCAAGAGAAGCTGCCGAACTGCCAGGTGGTGACGAAGCCCGAATAGGGAGCATTACCGATGGGGGAAGAGCGCGACGTTTACCGCATTTTGGACGCCGCGGCCAATCGGGGCCGCGAAGCGGTCCGCGTGATCGAGGACGCCGTTCGCTTTTTGGCGGACGACGCGCCGATGACCGCCGCGCTGAAGGAGTTTCGTCACGACTTCGCCTCCCTGACCGACCGTCTCCCGATGGCGCAGCGGCTCGCCTCCCGAGCGACCGACGCCGATGTCGGCACGGCGATCGCCGCGGCCGGCGAATATCAGCGTTCGACGATCGAGACGGTCCTGACCGCCAATTTCTGCCGATTGCAGGAGGCGCTGCGAAGCTTGGAGGAGTTCTCCAAATTGGTCCGTCCCAACGACGCTCCCGGTTACGAACAGCTCCGTTATCGGTCCTATACCCTTCAAAAGGGGACGCTCCTTCTTTTTAGCGCCGCCGGCGCTAAAACAAGCGTGAAAGGTGAAAGTGATGCCTGAGCAAACGAACAGTGCCGCCGGACCGGTATCGTCCATCTGGAACGTCCCGAACGTTCTGACCTTCGCGCGGATCTTTTTCTCCGTGGCGCTGTTTGTCGTGATGCCGTTTCATTGGTATCTCGCCGCGCTGATCCTGTTTTGCGTCGGCGCGCTGACCGACTATTTCGACGGATGGTGGGCGAGGAAATATCACCAGGTCACCAAACTGGGCCGAATTGTCGACCCGTTCGCCGATAAACTACTGATCTGCGGCACCTTGATCTACCTCATCGCCGAGCCCGATCTGGCCGTTCCCCTTCCCGGCTGCGGTATCAACATCGGCCTGGCCCCCTGGATGGTGGTGGTGATCGTCTCGCGGGAACTTTTAGTGACCCTGCTTCGTTCGGTCATCGAGTCCGGCGGGGGAGACTTCTCCGCCAAGTGGGCGGGGAAGGTCAAGATGGCCTGTCAGTGTTTCGCCGTGATTGCCGCGCTTTTGTTCCTCGAGGCGACGCGCCGCGAGATTTCCGCGGTGATACCGTTTTTGAAGTGGACGATGGTCGCCCTGCTGTGGGTGACCGTCTACCTGACGGTCGATTCCTGTGTAAAGTACATCGCCGCGGCGATCCGCGCGGCCAAGACGACGAACGATTAAGCCGCTATGTACTTCATTGCCGCCGCGCTGGTTTTGCTGATCCTTCTTTTGGCGGCGATCCTCTTTCGCTTGCCCCTGGTCAGCGACTGTTTTCCGTTATCGGCGGCCCGGCGCCGCTTGGGGTACTGGCGGCTGTGCGACGCGATGGCGATCGTCGGTGTCTGGTTCTTTTTGCCGGGGTTTCTTTTTCCCTTGTGCGACCGGCTTCCCAAACCCCCGGCGATCGAGAAGATGAGCCAAATCCTCGACGAATCGAGTTCCCTCGATTCGGGGGAACTGGCGCGTCTGTCGCGCGAGCATCCTCTCACGCAGGTCTTTGTGCTGGCCCGCCGCGTTGAGCACGGCGGCTGGCTGATCGTTTCCTCCCTTTTGGTCGGCTGTCTTCTGGTTCCCGTCACCGAAGAGTTTGTTTTTCGCATCGTCCTGCAGCGGACCTTGGTGTCCCTTTTATCTCCGCCGCAGCGGTGGGCACGTCTTTCGGCGATCGTCTTCTCGGCGCTGCTGTTCGCCGGTATCCATGTCCGTGGTACGGGGCCGATAAGGCCCGAGACATTCACTCGGATGGCCACCGCCCTTTTGACCTCGGGCCCGCTCGGGGCTGTCCTCACCCTCGCTTTCGGGTGGCTGTGGCTGCGTCCCCTGCGCCGCCGCGGCGCGGATATTCTCTTTCGTCCTGACCTCGATCTTCGCCTTATCGGCCGAGGCCTCCTGGCCGGCGCCGGGGCGTTTCTCCTTTTCTTGCCGGCCCTCCGCCTCATGGAGATCGGCCTGAACCGCCTTTTTCCCAACGTGGTGACCGATCCGATTCCGCTGTTCTTCTTTGCCCTTTTTTTGGGGATCCTCGCCGATCGTTCCGGCCGCCTGGCGCCGAGCGTCGGCATGCATATATCGCTGAACTGTTTTAGTTTTTTCCTCCTAGCGGCGAGGAGCTGCGTCTGAGATTCTCGAAGCGATGATCCACGAATATTCTCTCACGGGATTAAGCTGCGCCGCCTGTGTCGCGCGGGTGGAAAAGGCGGTTCATTCGGTCGATGGGGTCGACTCCTGCCGCGTCGGCCTTTTGACCGGTTCGATGACGGTCGAGGGGAGCGCCGCGCCGGGTGAGGTGATCGCGGCGGTGAAGGCCGCCGGTTACGGCGCCGAGCTGAAAACCGATTTCTCCGTCACCGGTGAGCCGTCCGACAAAGCCGAGGTCCGCCGCCGCTGCCGCACCCTGTGGAGCTCTTTTGTCTTGGCGCTTCCCCTTGTGTCGCTGGCTTTCTTCGGCGCGCGGCTGGGGCTTGCGCCGCGGGTCTGCGGCTTGGCGCAGGAGGTTCTGGCCGGGGCGATTTTACTGCTCAACCGGCGTTTTTTCATCCACGGCCTGGCCGCGGCGCTTCGCCGCTCCCCGACGATGGATACCCTGGTGGCGCTGGGCAGCGGCGCGTCGTTTCTTTTCAGCATAGCCGCTCTGTTCTGGCGGCCGAACGGGGGAACGGGGCTTTACTTCGATTCCGCGGCGATGATCCTGATCTTCGTGTCGATCGGGAAGATGCTCGAGGCTCGCTCCCGGGCCAAGACGACCGACGCGCTCAAGGGGCTGATGAATCTCGCCCCGCAGACGGCTGTGGTATCGCGCGGGGGGCAAGAAATGACCGTTCCGGCCCAGGAGGTGCGCCCCGGCGATATCCTCCCTATCCGGCCCGGACAGGCGTTCCCCGTCGACGCGCGGATCCTGGAGGGGAACAGTGCGGTCGACGAGTCGGCGCTCACCGGTGAGTCGCTTCCGGTCGAAAAGCTTCCCGGCTCGATGGTCGCGGCCGCGACGGTGAACCTCACCGGCTTTTTAACCTGCGTCTGCGTCCATCCTTTCGAGGAGTCGACCCTTTCTCGAATGATCCGCCTGGTCCGCGACGCCGCGGCGTCGAAGGCGCCGATCGCGCGCTTCGCCGACCGTGTCGCCTCGGTCTTTGTTCCGGTGGTATTGGCCGCGGCACTGGCGACCGCGCTGATCTGGCTATTTTTAGGCGCGGGGTACTCGGCGGCGCTCACGCGCGCCGTGGCGGTCCTGGTGATCAGCTGCCCCTGCGCGCTGGGACTGGCGACCCCCGCGGCGATCGTCGTCGGGAGCGGTCTGGGCGCCAAGAACGGGATTCTGTTCAAGGATTCCGCCGCGATCCAAAAACTCGCGGCGGTCACGATCGCCGCGCTTGATAAGACCGGGACCCTCACTGAGGGGCATCCTCAGGTGACCGACATTCTCCCTTACGAGATGGACGCCGAAGAGTTTCTTCGTTTGGCCGTCTCGCTGGAGTTCCCCAGCGAGCACCCTCTGGCCAAGGCGGTTTCACGCCGTGCCGAGGAGGAACAGATCCGTCCCGAGCCGGTCGATTCTTTCGAGGCGGTCCCCGGGGGCGGGCTAAAGGCGCTGTTGCGCGGAGAGGAACTCCTGGGCGGAACCGCGCTGTTTTTAAGCCAAAAAGTTTCCCTCCCCCCATCTCTGACAGATGCCGCCGAGCGCCTGGCCGCGCGGGGGCGGACCATTTTGTTTTTCGCCCACGGCGGCCGCCCCGTTGGGCTGATCGCCGCGGCCGACCGTGAAAGAAGCGACAGCGCCGCGGCACTGTCGCAGCTGCGCGCCTTGGGACTAAAAACGGTTCTTCTTACCGGCGACACGCCGAAGGCGGCGGCGATGGTGGCCGAACGCGTGGGGGTCGACGACTTCGCCGCCTCGCTTCTGCCGGAGGATAAACTGCGCCGCATCGAGGATCTTAAGCGTGACGGGCAGGTCGTGATGGTGGGCGATGGGATCAACGACTCCCCCGCGCTGACGGCGGCCGACGTCGGGGCGGCGATCGGCGGCGGCACCGATATCGCCATCGAGGCCGCCGACGTGGTTTTAATGAAGAGCTCTCTTCTGGATCTTCCCGCCTCCGTTCGAATCGCCCGCGCGGTGATGCGCGCGATCAAGCAGAACCTCTTTTGGGCCTTCTTCTACAACATCCTCGGCATTCCGCTGGCCGCCGGCGCGGCCGCGGCGTGGGGGATCGAGTTAAGCCCCATGTTCGCCGCCGCGGCGATGAGCTGTTCGAGTTTTTGCGTCGTCGCGAACGCCCTGCGGCTGGCCCGGCTCGATATCTACTCCACCGCGCGCGATAAAAAGATCAAAACTAAGCCGCGTTCCTCACGGGAATCCACAGATCAAAAGAATCAGGAAACCTCTATGGAAAACAAAGAAAAGACCACCACCAAAACCCTTCGCATCGAGGGGATGATGTGCCCGCGCTGCGAAGCCCACGTCAAAAAGGGCTTGGAGGCGCTCGAGCAGGTCACCGCCGCCGTCGTCAGCCATACCGACGGCACGGCGGTGGTCACCTATACCGGCGCCCCCTGTGACGACGCGCTTAAGCGCGCCGTCGAAGAGGAAGGGTACACGGTCCTGGATATTACGGTTCGTTGATCAGCTCGATGTTCGCCCAGTAGCCGGCCTCCCACGCCCAATCGTCGGCGACATTGGCCAGTTCGACCGAGACGGTCTGTCCGGCCATGGGGGTCAGATCGGTATCGACATTCAGCCAGCCGTCGGGACCGACGGTATCGGCCGAGATGAGCGCGGTGGTCTGAAGAGCACCGTTGACCCGAACCGTCAGCACCCAGTCGCCGACGACCTGACCGTCGTCGTGGTAACTGACCGTCACGCGGAGGATCGTTTTACCCGCGGCGGGGATCTCCAGATCGCGCGTGAGGATACAGGGAACATCCCGATTGAAGGGATGCGTCATATAGACTTCGCTCTTTCCGCGGTAATTCTCCCTCCTTCCGGGGGACATATCCTCTCCGAGCTGCGAGATCGACCACCCGGGGAAACACCGCGCGAAATCCTCTTCCCGCGAATGCTCACGGAACTTGATCTTCGCCAGTTCCTCCTCGCTGAAGCGCGCTCCCGTGGACGGACCGGGCGCCCAGGTCAGTTCCAGCGGCGAGGGAATCGGTTTCTCGACGGGGATACAGAAAACTTCGTTCCCATCGGCGTCACGCTCAATACTCCCACCTTGGCTGATGAGTATCTCTCGGGCCAGCTTCTCGCAGACCTTCCCCAGCGTATTGAAATTGTACTCGGTGAACGAAAAGTTGGTCTCGCGGTCAAGCGCCTGGGTAAACTTGGCCGGCACCTTCGAGTACCCCAGCGCCGTGAAGAGGACCCCCGCGGCGCTGGAGGGATTGCAGTCCGAGTCCCAGCCGGCGCGCGTGGCGATAATGATCGTCTGATCCGGGTCTTTATTCCCAAAAAGCAGACCGAGCAGCAGCGCCGCGCCGTTGTTCTTCACATCGATCGGGCCGTTCGACGCCTTTTGGTAGTCGGGGTTCCTGCGATATTTCTCGCAGACCTTCTCCCAGGCGTTCTCCCAATGATCGGGATCGGCGGCGTGCCACGCCAATAGGTCGCGGACCATTTCGGCGTACTGGCTTCCCTCGGGGATACAGGCAAGGCCGGCGCGGACGATCTCCTCAATATCGTCGGAAAAGAACGCCTCGGCGTACATCCCTCCCATAAACTGACCACCGTAAAGACCGTCGCCGTAGTTCATCAAACGACCGAACTTTTCTCCCAGGGCGATCACGGCGTTGGGCATTCCCGGCGAAATCAATCCCGCGAAGTCGGCCTCAATCTGGTAATCGATGTCGTTCCCTCGAGTGTTGTAATCGGGGTGACTCGAGTCGGGAGGGGCGATTCCCATACGCAGGTTATGACGGCCGGCGTTGTTGGCGCACCACAGATTGTATTGGCTGTTGGCGAAGTCGATTCCCGCCTGGCGCTGGGAGACATCCAGACCGTACTCCTCGAGCGTCCGCAGAAAGGTCATCTCGACGTAGATGTCATCCTGCCCGATGGCGTTGTTGATCATCTCCGGTTTCCACTCGGGCATCTCCTCGGCGGGGATGATCTGATCGTTCCAGCGAAATTCCGTCGGGGCGCCCCAGCAGACCCCGGCGATCTGCCCGAGCCATCCCCCGGTCATCTTATCGTAATAGACCGAGGCGGGAAGTTTACGGTACGAAACCTCGCTTTTGGGGGCTTCATCGGCGAAAGCGCCGAACGTCACGGCACAGAGCAAGGCCGCGCAAAGGGTACGAAATGTCATCGATTCATTCCTTCTGTTAGGGGTTATGTTAGGGTTTCTCAAATGTTTGTTCCTTTGGTGAGACGGTAATCTCGGCCGGTGCCAGATCATCGGCCTGGGCCGTAACCCGGATCGGTTCCGACGCGCCGCGATCCAGCCGGACGATCGCCACGAGCTTGCCGGCCATCGCCGCGCGCCGGGGGCTGGCGTAGGAGGTCCAATCACGGGCGTTCCCGTTGTCGGTCGCCACTAATTTCCCCGGCCCGGCGACCGTGAAGCGAACGTCATTGTCCGCCGTCGGGACCACGCGCCCTTCGGCGTCTTGGATCTCGCAGACGATAAACGCCAGATCCTTCCCATCGGCGGCGATCGTCTCGCGGTCGGCGCTCAGGGCGACCCGGGCCGCCTCGCCGGTCGTCTCGACGGTATCTTCCGCCCAAAGCTCTCCGCCTCGGTAAATCTTAGCGGCGAGTTTCCCCGCCCGGTAGGGGACGTCCCAGCTTAGGCGGTAATGGTGCTCCCGGCGCTTTTGGCGGCCGAGCGACTGATCATTTAAGAACAGCTCCGCCTCCTCGCCGTTGGTGAACAGGTCGACCTCGACCGTTTCCCCCTCGTGCCCCGCCCAATTCCAGTGGGGGAGGAGGTGGGCCGTCGGCTCCTCCGGCCGCCAGGCGGCGCGGTAGAGCCAGAAGGTATCTTTCTTCAGGCAGGCGGTATCGAGGATCCCCGGCTCGCAGGAGTGGATAGGGCAGAACCTTCGGCCGCACGCGGCGATCTGTTCTTGGGCCTGCTTGGCCAAAACCGGATCGCTGAACGTGACGACATCGGCCAACACGTCGACCGCGGCGGGGGCGCCGAGGTAGTCGATTCCCGTCCAGACATACTCCCCGCAGACCCAGGGATATTTCTCTTGAATCTCCAGCTCCGTATCGGGCGGGGCCGCCCAGCCGTCAAGCGGCTTTTCGGCGTCCCAGTCGGACGCCTGAAGGCCCCGCGCGCAGGAGCGGTAGTCGGTGAAGTTCTCGAGCCATTTCTTCGCCGGGACCATCGAGTAGTAACCCCGCGTCGTCCCGGTACAGGTGGTCTCGCTTCCGTAGACGGGCATCTCGGGATTCTTCGCGCGGAATTCCTCATACGCCGAGGGGAAGTCTTTGCTCGGAACGCGGCCGAAGTAATTGTAGCCGAACAGATCGAGCACCTTCTGCTCGCCGTTCATCCCGCTGGGGCGATAATTACACGCCGCGGTGACCGGCCGGGTGGGGTCCTCTTCATGAACGATATCGCGCAGGCGCCCCCCCAGCTCGATAAAACGCTCCGGAGCGAGCCGCAATTCCGGGATTTCGTTCCCGATCGACCACATCACGACCGACGGGTGATTCCGATCGCGGCGCACCAGCGCCCGCAGGTCCCGCTCGGCCCAATCCTCAAACAGGTCCCGGTAGCCGCTGCTGCGCCAAAACCCGTCGATGATCGTCCACTGGTCGAACGCCTCGGCCTGAACCAGGAACCCCTTGCGGTCGAGCAGATCCATCATTTCGGGGGCCGCCGGATTGTGGGAGAGCCGAATCGCGTTGCATCCGGCCTCTTTGAGGGCATCGAGCTGGCGGTCCATCGCGCGGACGTTCACCGCCGCCCCGAGCGCGCCTAAGTCGTGGTGGAGGCAGAAGCCCCGCAGTTTCGTCCACCGGCCGTTGACCAGCAGCCCCCGGTCGGGGGTAAACTCGACAGTTCGAAACCCCAGCGGCAATATCTCCGAATCAAGAACCGTCCCGTCCGGAGTACGGATCGAGAGCTCAACTTCGTACATTTCGGGGGCCTCGGGGGACCAAAGCAACGGGTCGGAAAGGACGATCCCCTCCACGGCCGCCGGGGTGAGCCCCTCTTGAAGCTCAACGGTGTCGGATCTGACGGCCAGCGCCTCGCCGGTTCGGTTCCCCAGCGCGCCTCGCTTATAGACCACCGCGCCGAGTATGACCGTCTTTCCCTCCTTCTGGCGCGAGTCGATCTTCGTCGTCACCGTGACAGTCGCGGTCCCCTCGCCGAGGGTATAGCCGGCGGCGCTTTGCCAGTGCGCCAGGGCAATCATTCCCTTTTTGACCAGATGAACATTGCGGTAGATCCCCGCGCCGGTATACCAGCGGGAGGTCTGCTCGGGGTGCGCCGCCCGAACCGCGACGGTATTCTTTTCCCCGAACTTAATAAAGGGGGTCGCGTCGACGCGAAACGACGTGTATCCGTACGGCCACCCCCCCGCGAACCGGCCGTTGACCCAGACGGCGGCCATCGACATCACGCCGTCGAAATCAAGATAAAACCTTTTACCCGCGTCGGAAGCGTCAACGTCGAAACTTTTTCGGTACCAGCCGACCCCGGGGCAGGGGAGGTAGGAATCGGGGGGGCTGGCGTTCTGGGACCGCTCGGCGGCAATCGCCCAGTCGTGGGGAAGGTCAAGCGTTTCCCAGTCGCTGTCGTCGAAAGAGCTCTGCGCCCAGGGGATCCCATTGGGGTTGGGGCCCCCAACCCATTTTTTATAGGGAGCGGCCGAAAGATCGGTTCCCGTGGTTTGCGCCATCCTCCGTGTGAGGATATTCTCGAAGAGTTTTCCCTTCGCCAGAGGAGCGTCGCCGGCGCGGAAACGCCAGCCGTCGCTGAAGGGGAACTCCTCGCCGCGGCCGGCCGCCGTCGTCAAAAAAACGGTCAGCGACACCGCCAGCGCGATAAACAGCGCGAAAACCCGCGATCTCATCGATCCTTTTCTCCTATCTGGGAGCATTCCGAGGTTCTTTCCTATGCCGGTTACTTCGGCGAGACGGTGATTTCCGCCGGCGCCAGATCATCGGCCTGGGCCGTAATCCGGATCGGTTCCGACGCGCCGCGATCCAGACGAACGATCGCCAGGAGTTTGCCGGCCATCGCGCGGCGCTCGGCACTGGCGTAGGATGTCCAGTCGCGGGCGTTTCCGTTATCGGCCGCCACCAGCGTTCCCGGCCCGGTGACCGTGAAGCGAACGTGATTGTCCGCCGTCGGGACCACGCGCCGCTGGCCGTCTTGGATCTCGCAGACGATAAACGCCAGGTCCTTCCCGTCGGGGGCGATCGCTTCACGATCGGCATTCAATGCCAGTTGCGCCGCTTCGCCGGTCGTCTCCACGGTGTCTTCCGCCCACAGCTCCCCGCCGCGATAAATCTTAGCGGTGAGTTTCCCCGCCTGGTAGGGAACCTCCCAGCTTAGGCGATAATGGTGTTCCCGGCGCTTTTGGCGGCCGAGCGACTGGTCGTTTAGGAACAGCTCCGCCTCGTCGCCGTTGGTGAACAGGTCGACCTCGACTGTTTCCCCCTCGTGCCCCGCCCAATTCCAGTGGGGGAGGAGGTGCGCCGTCGGCTCCTCCGGCCGCCAGGCGGCGCGGTAGAGCCAGAAGGTATCTTTCTTCAGGCAGGCGGTATCAAGGATCCCCGTCTCGCAGGAGTGGGTGGGGCAGATCTTTCGGCCGCGCTCGGCGATCTGTTCTTGGGCCTCTTGGGCCAAGGCCGGATCGCTGAACGTGACGGCGCCTGTCATCTCGTCGAGGGCATAGATGGCGCCGAGGTAGTCGATCCCCGTCCAGATATACTCCCCGCAGACCCAGGGGTATTTCTCTTGAATCTCCAGCTCCGTATCGGGCGGGGCCGCCCAGCCGTAGAGCGGTCGAGCGGCATTCCAGGAGATCGCCTGAAAACCGCGCGAGCAGAAACAGTAGTCGGTGAAGTTCTCCAGCCATTTCTTCGGCGATCTCATCGAGTAATAGCCCCGCGTCGCGATAGTACAGGTCGTTTCGCTCCCGTAGACGGCCACCTCGGGATTCTTCGCGCGGAACTCCTCATACGCCGAGGGGAAATCTTTGCTCGGAACGCGGCCGAAGTAATTGTAGCCGAACAGATCGAGCACATTCTGTTCGCCGTTCATCCCGCTGGGACGATGATTGCACGCCGAGGTGACCGGCCGAGTGGGGTCCTCTTCATGAACGATATCGCGCAGGCGCCCCCCCAGTTCGATAAAACGCTCCGGATCGGCGCTCAGTTCCGGGATTTCGTTCCCGATCGACCACATCACGACCGACGGGTGATTCCGGTCGCGGCGCACCAGCGCCCGAAGATCCCGTTCCGACCAAACCTCAAACAGGTCGCGGTAGCCGCGGCTGTGCCAGTACCCGCCGGCCATCGTCCACTGATCGAACGCCTCGGCCTGAACCAGGAACCCCTTGCGGTCGAGCAGATCCATCATTTCGGGGGCCGCCGGATTGTGGGAGAGCCGAATCGCGTTGCATCCGGCCTCCTTGAGGGCATCGAGCTGACGCTCCATCGCCCGTACGTTCACCGCCGCCCCGAGCGCGCCTAAGTCGTGATGAAGACAGAAGCCCCGCAGTTTCGTCCACTGGCCGTTGACCAGCAGCCCCCGGTCAGGGGTAAATTCGACGGTTCGAAACCCAAGCGGCAATACCTCCGAATCGAGGACCGTTCCGTCCTGCGCGCTGACCTCCAGCTCGACCTCGTACATCTCGGGGGCCTCGGGGGACCAAAGCAACGGGTCGGAAAGGGTAATCCCCTCCACGGCCGCCGGGGTCAGCCCCTCTTTGAGCTCAACGACATTCGATCCGACGGCCAGCGCCTCGCCGGTCCTGTTTCCCAGCGCGTCGCGCTTATAGACCGCCGCGCCGATCTTGACCGTCTGCCCCTCCTTCTGGCGCGAGTCGATCTTCGTCGTCACCGTGACAGTCGCCGCCCCCTCGCCGAGCGTATAGCCGGCGACACTTTGCCAGTGCGCCAGGGCGACCGTTCCCTTTTTGACCAGATGAACATTGCGGTAGATCCCCGCGCCGGTATACCAGCGGGAGGTCTGCTCGGGATGCGCCGCCCGAACCGCGACGGTGTTCTTTTCCCCGAACTTGATAAAGGGGGTCATATCGATGCGAAACGACGTGTATCCGTAAGGCCATCCCCCCGCGAACTGGCCGTTGATCCAGACGGCGGCCATCGACATCACGCCGTCGAAGTCGAGATAGAACCTTTTATCCGCCTCGGAGGCGTCAACCTCGAAACTTTTGCGGTACCAGCCGACCCCGGGGCAGGGGAGATAGGAATCGGGAGGACTGGCGTACTCGGACCGCTCGGCGGCAATCGCCCAGTCGTGGGGAAGATCGAGCAATGCCCAATCGCTGTCGTCGAAAGAACTCTGCGCCCAGAGGATCCCATCCGGTCTCGGCCCCCCGACCCCTCCCTTATAGGGAGCGGCCAAAAGATCCGTTCCCGTGACCTGCGCCAGCCGCGGCACGAGGATATTCTCATAGAGCTTGCTCTTCGCCAGCGGGGCGTCGCCGGCGGCAAAGCGCCAGCCGTCACTAAAGGGGAACTCCTCGCCGCGGACGGCCGCCGCAGCCAAAAACACGGTTAGCGCCGCCAGCGCCATAAACAGCACGAACACCCGCGATCTCATCGATACAACGTTTCCTGTGGGGTAGGGGAGTCTATCCGGGGAAAAAACAGATCCGGGGCTCTCTTTGGAAAGCCGCCGCCTCCTTCCATTGTACCGGCAAACGGGATGAGATTCTACAACGAGAAGCGCGGAAGAAACGCCTCCCGCGCGAAAAAAAACTAGCGGTGCCGCTTCATCATCGCCGCGCGCAGCCCCTTTTCGGTATCGGCCTTCCGCTTGGCGTCTCGTTTGTCATGCTCCTGCTTCCCCTGGCATAACCCCAAAAGGACTTTCGCCTTTCCTTTGCTGAAGTACATTCTCAGGGGAACCAGGGTGATCCCCTTCGCGTCGGCGCGCTTGGCGAACCGGCGGATCTCGCTGTGATGCATCAGGAGCTTCCGATCGCGCGTCGGCCGGTGATTGAACCGGCTCGCCTCGAAGTACTCGGGGATATTGCAGTTGATCAGCCAGACTTCGCCGTTTTTGATCTTCGCGAACGATTCGGAAAGGGATATCCCCCCGGCGCGAAGACTTTTCACTTCGCTGCCGACTAGGACGATACCGCACTCGATCGAGTCGAGGACGATATAGTCGTGCCGAGCGCGGCGATTCTCACAGATCACCTTCTCGTTCGGGGAGTCGTTCGTGTTCTTCTTTTTGGCCATACCGACACGATCAAAAAACGCCTATTGTCCCTTGGCGCCGGGCGCCGAGGGAACGAAAACCTCTTGGGTCAAACAGTGGAAGACGCGGGGAAGGGGAAGGTTTAGAGCCGCGGGACGTCGATCGTCTGCTCGCGGCTCGGCCCGACCGAGACCATCGAGACCCGGCGCTGGAGGATCTCGCCCAGACGTTTGATATACTTTTTCGCGTTGTCCGGGAGTTCCTCAAAGGTTCGGGCGCCGGTGATATCGTCGGACCAGCCGGGGTGGGTCTCGTAGACCGGCTTGGCGGCGCGCAGGCAGTCGACATCGGCGGGGAAGGAGGTGACCGTTTTGCCGTCGATCTGGTAAGCGGTGCAGACATGCAGCGTATCGAAGGTGCTCAGCACGTCGAGCAGCATGCAGGCGATTTCGGTGGCGCCGCTTAAGCGGGCGGTGTAGCGGGCGGCGACCGCGTCGAACCAGCCGCAGCGGCGCGGGCGCTTGGTGACGGTCCCGTATTCATTGCCGCGGTCGCGGATCTTCTGTCCGACTTCGTCGTCCAGTTCGGTCGGGAAGGGGCCGCCGCCGACGCGGGTCGTGTACGCCTTCACGACGCCGATCACCCGCTGGATATAGTTCGACGGGACGCCGGATCCGGCACTGATGCTCCCTCCGGCGGAGTTGCTGCTGGTGACGTAGGGGAAAGTCCCATGGTCGATATCCAGAAGCGCCCCCTGGGCCCCCTCGAAGAGGATCTTTTTCCCGGCGTCGACCGCGTTGAGCAGGTACTCGTCGGTATCGGCGATATAGGGAGCCAGACGATCGGCGTAGCCGCGGTACTCCTGGCAGATCGCTTTCGGGTCGAAAGTCGGGACGGTCCCGACCAGTTCGCCGGTCGCCATACCGGGAAGGTAGAGGTTCTTGACCTTGGCGATTCGCTCGATCCTCTGCGGCAGATCATCGCGGTACAGGTCGCCGATGCGCACGGCCAAAGAGCGGCCGAGCTTATCGCGGTAGCACGGCCCGATGCCGCGCATCGTGGTGCCGATCGCCTCCCCGCCGCACAGAACGTTCATCAGGCGGTCTTCCTCTTTGTGCCAGGGGAAGATCACGTGGGCGCGGTTGCTGATCATCAGGTTGCGGGAGATTTCCACCCCGCGGCCGGTCAGTCCGTCGATTTCACCGAGCAGCGAAGCCGGATCGATCACGACCCCGTCGGCGATGACACTCTGGACCTGGGGACGGAAGATCCCGCTCGGGATCAAGGAGAGCTTGTACTTCTGCCCGTCGAAAACCACGGTGTGACCGGCGTTCGCGCCCCCCTGATAACGGACGACGACGTCGTTTTGTTCGGTGAGCAGATCGACGATCTTCCCTTTGGCCTCATCGCCCCACTGAAGCCCGATCACACAGGTCGCTGACATGAAAAACACTCCTCTAAAAGCCCTGGCTCGGGCCGACGGCCAAAAAAGCCGGAAAACGCCCCGCGGTGAGGCAAGGGGAAAACAGCCGCTCCCCGGCAAACTCAAGGATTCTACCACACAATTGCCCGAAAAAGGAGGGGGGAGAGCGCCTTCGGGCCGCATCGCGCGGCGCCGATGCCGACAGATAACCCCTCTCGCGGCGGGGGGTTGACACTCTTTGGGCTCCCCCTATAATACGTGTGTTCTTCTCGGAACACGGGCAGGTAGCTCAGTTGGTAGAGCACAGGACTGAAAATCCTGGTGTCGCCGGTTCAATCCCGGCCCTGCCCATAAGCCGCGCGATGAGCGCGGCTTTTTTTTATCTTATCGCGATATACCCCAAGCCGGAGAGGAACCGTCGGCGCGCTTTTTTGGGGATCGCGGCGGATTACCGATCAAGGCAAAGAAATCGTTTTTTCACGGTCGGTGTTTTCTAGGGATATTGGAAAATGCCGCTATATTGTATTAAAATATATTTATAACAAGACCCCGCGCGCTTGTCCCTCTCCCTCCCATAGGGGCAAGACAAGCGCGCGGACTTATCGGCGGGATGAGTGGTTGTTGACCGGGCCGTGAACTTAATTTGATTTCAATTCGTTTTAACGCCAACGCGCCGATGTTTCTCCCCCCGAGTAAAAACAAAAAAGCCCCGACGTCAAAGCGGGGCTTTCTTGTTAAGGAGTCTAATTCTCCCCAGTATAGTGCCCGTTGCTGCCGGTCCCTTCGCCGGAGTTGCTGGTGGTGGTTCCTTCCCCTTCACCGAGGTCACCGTTATTGTCGTCGCCGGTTGCGCACAGCGGATCACCGCCGCGGAACGTGAACGTCCGACACTGGGGCGTCTGGTAGGGGAGCCGTCCGGTAAGCTCGGCGGTCCGGCTCAGCGTAAGTGACTGAAACTTCGTCGTGTGTCGCATGGTTATCTTCTCCTTATGTTAAACCCCTGAATTCCTATTTACAAAAAACACTCATCGCAATACTCTTCCAGCGCACTGCTCTGCGGAGCAAGCCCCGTGAAAAGCTCGGCGTCGTCGAAGAGCGCCTCGTCAAGCAGCGCCTCGGACGCGCCGCTTGCCTGGGCGTTTTTCGTCGGGATCATATAGTAGATCACATCGCTGGTACCTTCCTTATAGCCCTCGATCAGGACCGTCGTCCCGGTGAGCGTGCCGCTGGGAGGGGTACCTGTACCGTCGTACTCGGTGTACGGTTCTTGAGCGCTTCCGCTCCAGTATATCCGCCACTTATCGATTCCCGAATGGGAGGAAAGGTCGGTAAACGTCAGTGTGCTTCCGTCGTAGGTATAACCGCAGGTGGTCTCCCGATTGTAGTAGACGTTAAGCGTCGAGGGGAGCGTCACACCGCTGGCCAACACGAGGATCGAGCGGTCTACCGCCACGGCGTAACCACCGCTGGCGAAAGACGGCAGCGTGGCGATCTCGATCACCGCGCCGTTGCCTTCGGCGCTGTTGGAGGATGTGGCACACAGGTCGGTGCCGACACTCTGGCCGGATCTCCTCGTCGTGGCGTTATTGCCGCTGAACGTCGTGGCAGTGCCGGTAAAGATAACCTTCCCGCGGCCTTTTTGGGTCGTCGACGTCCCGGATCCGGTGGTGAAGATCAGATCGGAGGTGATCGCCATAACACCACCGCCCAGCGCGGCGGTGTTGTTGGTGATTGCCGCCCCGTCGATCACGACCGTGCCGCTGGCGTAGACCGCCCCGCCGTACGAAGCGGCGGTATTGTTGCTGAAGCGGGTGACGGACTCACTGGCGCTGTGGGTGATCGTCGTGGCCACGGCACTGCCCAGCGCCGAGACGGCGCCTCCGAACTTGGCGGTGTTGCTATCGAAGGTGCAGTCGGTGATCGTCCCCCCCGCCCACGTGTTGACCGCCCCGCCGAATCCGGTGCTCGAGGCGCTGTTGCCGGTGAACGTATCGCCTGTCAGAACCAGAGCAGCGGCGGTTTGGTCGATCGCGCCCCCCTTGCCGCCGGCACCGGCGCTGTTGCCGGTGAAGGTCGAGTCGGTAATTGTCAGCGGTTTCGCCGAGATGATCGCCCCTCCGCTGCCGGCGGTCCCCGCGGTGTTGCTCGTGAACGACGCCCCG
>JAFRFG010000046.1 GCA_017434455.1 Thermoguttaceae bacterium
GATGTCGTACTTCAAGCTCGTGCGGTTTCCGTCGAGCAGCTTGATCGAACCGATGGCGAGACTCTCGCCGTAGTCGCGCTCAAAGAGGTTGTTCTCTCCCATCACCCAGCCGGCGGAAATCTCCATCCCGGCGATTCCCTTATAGGTCGCCAGGGCGCCGGTGTGCGTGATCGGGGTTGTTTCGAAGTGGCGGCCGAAGCTGTAGAAGAAACGCTGATCGACGCGGGCGGACTCATAACCGAAGGGGGTATAGAAATGCCCCATCTTCACCGCGAGGTTGTTGACCGCCATCTCGCCGTAGACCTGCGGGAAGGCGAAGCCGTAACTCTCGGTGCCGTCGGCACGGTGACCGGTCTCCATCTTGCTGTCGAAGCCGGTGTAGCTGGAGAGGAAACGGGCGTCACGGCCGAACATGGCGTCGAGCCCCCATCCCCAGTCGGCCACGCCGTACCCGGTGCGGGCCTGCTTGACGATCGACGCGTAGGCACCGTCGAAACCGATCTGGTTATCCGAATTGACCGAATTCTCGTTCAACGCGGCGCCATGGTCGTTGAACAGCCCGCCGGCGTTGAGATAGCCGCTGAACTTAAAGCCGCTGTTACACGGCTTGATGGGGGCCATCTGCTGAACCCATTGGGTCGAATAGGGGGAAGCCGCCTTGGCCGTCTCCGCCTGGGCGGCCTCCGCCTGGGGAGAGGGGACAGCCGCTTCCTCGGCCACCACAATCGCGTCTTCCTCTGCCATTGCCGCCGGGGAGAGCATTAACAAAACACTCCCGACCACCGAAAACACACTCTTAACACGCATCAGAACTCTCCTTAATCGTTCCTTCCGATAGACGTGGAATTCCGCTTCCCATCCTTTGTGTTGAATCCTTCAACGGAAGCGCCGGGCCAAAGGTCGAAGCCGTCGTTCAAAACGCTTTTCTCTTCGCTCGGATTCGAATTCCTTTTTTGCCTCCCACTGAGCTATCCCGCCAGCACGCAGAGGTTTCGTGACAGAGTAACGGCAAACGGTCGAACGGAAATTTACAGAGATGAGAAAAGAGATAGTCGTAACCGTTATACGAGTCATGACTGTTATATAAAATGGATAAAATAACCGGGACATTACCAGGTACCCAGGGCATTTCCGTAAGGAAAAAAACGTCTCCCCGCGCGGTGGTCCCCGAGGAACTCACACAAGAAAGTGAAAACGCCTCCGGCCCTTTGTTTAGGGGAAAAAGTGTTCGCGGATTTTATTCCCCGACGCTTTCTCCCGCAACATACCTCTCCCCAGAAAAAAAACGCGCGCGAAGAAAGCTCTCCGCGCGCCGGGATGGACGGGCCGTCTTTTCAGAAAAAAGCGCCGCTTCGCTTTTAAGTGTCGGGCGGCCCCTAGATTTTGCACAGGACGTCAAACCCGACCGTCAGCTGATCGCCTTTCGGGTCAGACGCGTCTCCGAAGATCGGCACAACCGCGCGATCGTACCGAATTTCGGGACGGATCAAGAAATGATCCCCCCCCACCGGGGCCCAGTTGGCGCCCAGCCCCAGGTCGATCCACTCGTGGGAGTTATCGCCGTTCCAGCCGCGCTGCCATTCGGTACGGGTTCCGAGTTTCCAGCCGGGACAGAGGTTGTAGTAGAGGAAACCGGCCAGACTCTCGTACTGGAACGCGTCCAACCCGCTGAGGGCCATATAGGTCGTGATGTCGCCGGTAAACGCGCCGGCCGAACCGTCATCGGAGGTGAACTTTCCGTAGTTGACGACGAAGGCGGTTTCCCAGTTGGAATCGATCTTGGTCTCGAAGACCAGGTCGTTGCGGAACAGATCGCCGGGCAGCCCCTGCATCACTCCATCGCCCGTGAGGATGTCATACCTCAAACTCGTGCGGTCCTCATTGAAGAACTTGACCGAACCGATGATGAGACTTTCACCATACCCGCGTTCAAAGAGGTTGTTTTCTCCCATCGCCCAGCCGCCGGTAAGCTCGATCCCGTTGATCCCCTTATAGGTCGCCAGGACACCGGTGTGCGAGACGGGGTTGACTTCCTCGTTGCGGCCGAAGCTGTAGAAGAAACGTTCACTGGCACGGGCCGACTCGTAACCGAGGGGGGTGTAGAAATGCCCCATCTTCACCACCACATCTTTGACGGACATTTCGCCGTAGACCTGCGGGAAAGCGAATCCGTAGCTTTCGTTATCATAATCGAGCCCCCAGCCGTTGATATAGTCCGAACGGTGGCCGGTCTCCATGCTGCTGTCAAAACCGGCGTAGCTGGAGAGGAAGCGGGCGTCACGGCCGAAAAGGGCGTCGACCCCAAATCCCCAGTCAACCGCGCCGCACCCGGTGCGGGCCTCTTTGCTGACCCACGCGCAGGCGCCGTCAAGACCGATCTGATTATCCGAGTTGACCGAGACCACGTTGTAGCCGGCGCCATGATCGTTGAACAGCCCCCCGGCATTGAGATAACCGTGGAAATGAATATCGCTGCCGCGCGGCGCGGCGGGCTCCAGTTGCTGAACCCATTGGGTCGAATAAGAGAGAATCTCCTCCGACTGGGAGGACGGAACCAAGATCGGTTCCTCGGCCGCGACAATCACGTCTTCCTCGGCCGCCGCCGCCGGCAAGACCGCCAGCAAAGCGCTCCCAAGCACCGAAAACAAATACCCAACACGCATCAGAATACTCCTTCTTGTCCCTCCCGATAGACCCGGAATTCCGCTTCCCATCCTCTTCGTGAATCCTTCATCGGAAGCGACGAGCCGGATAAAAGCCGTCTTTCAAAACGCGCTTCTGTCCGCTCGAAACCGAATTCCTCTTTGCCTCTCACCGGGGGGATCCCGCCGGTATAAGAGAGGTTCTCTTCACAGGATAACGGCTATCGGCCGGCAATAAATCTCTGGAATGAGAAAAGAAAGAATCATAACTGTTGTATATCTCATGACTGTTGTACAAGATAGATAAAACAATAGGGTAGTACGGGCAGAGGCGGCGCTTTGGGCAAAAGACGCGCCGCGCCGCCGATCGGCCCCGCAGGAGAAGCCCCGCGGCACTTTCATCTAAGATCGGGAGGAGTACCTCTGCTTGACGTCAATCCAAAGGGGATAGCCGGCGCCGCGCAGGGGGAATCCAAGCTGTTTTCCCTCGTGAGTGAGATAGTTGATCAGCGGTTCGCCCGCTTTATAGCGGCGGACATTCTCGCAGAAGATATCGCAGATATCCTCAAATCGGCAGTGAATCTGACCGCCGACGTGGGGAGTGATCAGGACATTGGGGAAGTCCCAGAGCGGGTGATCGGCCGGAAGCGGCTCCGGGGAGGTCACATCCATAATCGCCCCGCCCAAATGCCCCTCGGCAATAGACTCGACCAGCGCGTCGGTATCGACAAGCCCCCCGCGCGCCATATTGGCCAGCAGGGCACCGGGCTTCATGCGGCGGAATTTCTCGGCGGTCATGATACCGCGGGTCTGGCTGTTCAGAGGCAGGGAGAGGAAGACGACATCGGACTGGGCCAAAAGGTCGTCCAGACGATCGGCTCCCCAAAGCTCGTCGACATGCGCCGGTTTGTTCTCGGGAAAGAGGTCGACCGCCAAAAGACGGCGCGCGAAGGGGGCCGCGACCGCGGAAAAACGCCGGCCGACCCCGCCGAGACCGACGATGCCGATGGTCTTGCCCGTCAGATCCCAGGTCGGTTTCCGCTTGAAGCGATGCCAGAACTCATTCCCCTGGGGGGAGAACTGATCGAGTACAAATTGGCGAATATTTCTATGCCAGGCCAGGATCAGCGCCATGCCATGCTCGGCCACCTGGTCGGAGAGAACGCCGGCGGCGGTGGTCACCGTGATGTCCGAATCGATCACCGACGGAACCAGGCACCAGTCCATCCCCGCCGCGGAGGACTGAATCCAGCGCAAACGCCCCTGGGAGACGATCCCGTCCCAGTCGACCGGGACCTTGGCGTGGCCGCAGAAATAATCGGCTTGGAAAAGCGCCGAAGCGATCCCGCTTTGGTCGGTGTTGATGATATCGACCTCGGGCCAGGCGGCGGCGATCCGGTCGATCAGCGGCTGAGCGACCGGTTCGGAACGGAAACAGACGACTAAGGTGGGTTTGGCGGCCATAAAGGACCCATCAATGATTCACGGGCTGAGGGCTTTTCACGGAGTGGGCAAAACCATCGCGCCGGCGGCCGGCCGGGTGGCGAAACTGGTGGTGTGGATCCCCGTCCGGGCGAAGTAGTCGTTTTCCAGCGCCTCCTGAACCGCCTCCAGCGCGTGACGGAAAACCAGCGAAACGGTGCATCCGCCGAAACCGCCGCCGGTCATTCTCGAACCGATCATCCCCCCGTTCAGACCGATGGAATAGGCCTTGTTGACGAGATAGTCGAGTTCCGGACAGCTGACCTGATAGTCGTCGCGCAGCGACTGGTGACCGGCGTACATCTGCTGGCCGACCGTCTTCCAGTTGCGCTGGAGCATCGCCTCGCAGAGATTTCGCGTACGGATCTCCTCGGTCAGGAAGTGGCGGGCGCGGCGGAACATCACCTCGCCGTTTTCCTGGGCGAGAATCCGCTCTTTCGCGGCTTCGAGGGCTTCGAGCGTGGTATCGCGAAGAAGAGGAACGCCGAGAATCTTGGCGACTTCTTCACACGCGTGACGGCGCTCGGGGTATTCGCTGCCGGAGAGCTGGTGCTTGACGTTGGTGTTCGTCACCAAAACGACAATGTCGGGATTGGACATCGGGACAAAGGTGGTCTCTTGACTGCGGCAGTCCAAGAGCATCACGTGATCCTCACGGGCCATCGCCGAAATGAACTGGTCCATAATGCCGCACGGCATGTGGGCGTAGGCGTGTTCGGCATGCTGGCACAAAAGCGCCTTTTCGGGACCTTCGAGCGTGGAGCCGGAGAGCTTTTCCATCAGCGTCGCCACGGCGACCTCCAGCGACGCGCTGCTGGAAAGGCCTCCTCCCAGGGGGACGTCGGAACGGATCACCGCATTGAATGAGGACGCCTTCATCCCCTTTTCGAGGCAGCCGGCGACAGTCCCCGCGACATAGCTCATCCAAGTCACCTTGTCTTCGGGAGGAACGGGCCGATCCAGGGGAATCGTCGCCTCCTCGTCGAAAGAGTCGGTCCAGAAGGTCGCCGTGGGGGGAGACTGCGGATCTTCCTCTTTCGGCCCGGCGGCGATCACCGTGTACCGCTCGATAGCCAGGGGAAAGACGAACCCCCCGTTGTAGTCGGTATGTTCACCGATGAGATTGACACGACCGGGAGCCGCCACCAACGCGGTGGGAAAGGTTCCGTATCGAGAGATGTACTCGTTAACCGCCGATTTTGCCAGAGGACTTACTTGCATGGCGTATCCCTTTGTAAAAAACGCGTTGTTTCGCTGTTGGTGATGAATGATTGTTCGCTGTTAAAACGGTACCTTTGACTATTGTACCCCTTAAAAGAGGGGGGCGCAACAAGCCCAAAGGGAAACGAGCCAATGAAAAAGCCCGCCCATCTCGAAGAGTGGGGCGGGCTTTCTTTCTTCCGACAACCCCCGAACAATCCGGGGGGGCGAACCTCCTATTGGCCGCTTAATTGGTCGGGTTCTTCGGCTGGAAGTAGATATCGCTGACGTGCCCGGCGGAAGTGTGCGGGCGGATGGAGCTCTTCTTGTCGTACAGCGGCGCGGTCAGACCGCGGGATTTGGGCGGCTCGGGGAGAGTGTTCGGGGAGTAAATCGGGGCGGTGTTCCCCTTCGAGACCAGAGGCGAACCGGGATTGGAGACCTCGTCGACCATTCCTCCCTGCTCCTGGAATTTCGAAACCTCGGCGGTCGGGCGGTAGCTCACCTGACGGAGGAACTCGCCCAGACGCATCTCGCGAATGCTGTTGCGGCGAACCTGCTCGAACATCGAGTTGTGGGCCTCGGAGATTCTCTTCTTTTGCTCTTTCTCTTTGGTGAAGTCATCTTTCAAGAGAAGATCGAGCTGCTCGTTGCCGAAGATGAAGTAGGAAATATTGGGGGTAATCGTCCCTTGGATCTCCCCATCCTCATCGATATAGGCGGCCACTTCCGACCCGCTGGAGGTGATGATCTTTTTGACGGTATCGACGTCGTTGGTCCCGTCGCCGTCAACATCGAGGAAGTAGTCCAGCGCGAACTGAACCGTCTCGCCGGCCTTCCACAGCGGGGTGTAGATGACATCTTGCGGGAGCAGCGGGTTGAGCATCTCGTCAGAGCGGATCAGCGCCTCGGCCTCGTGGTCGCCGAGGATGCGGACCACCTCGATCGACCCCTTCGGGACGAGGATTCCGTGCTGGACCGCGTCGAAGGCGAAGACACTAAAGTTGGTCAGCAGACGCAGCCCGTCGGCCTTGCCCAGGTCGATACGGACACGCTGGTTCATCTGGTCGACATAGACGATATGGCCGTCGGGAACCTCGAACTCGGCCTGGTGCATTTGGTCGAGCTTGTCACGCAGATTGGTATTGATCTGCGCCACCGCCGCGGCGGTCTCGGCCGCGTCGGCCGCCTGAGTTCGGAACTCCTCGTTCTGGCGCTTGGCTTCCTGGTCGATCTTGTCGACTTTGGCGACCAGCTCGTGGTTGGTCTTTTCCATCTCGCCGTAGCGCTTCTGGGCGTCTTCGGCGCTCTTTTTATATTCACTCCCCTGCTGGGCGACGGTTGTGTCGAAGATCTTTTTCTGCTCGGTGGTGGCGGCCTCTTGCTCTTCGGCTCTGGCCTGGAACTCATCGCGCTGAATCTGCGTTTGTTTAAGGTTCTCGCTTAACTGCGCCACCGTGTTGGCCAAACCGCTGAGGGTATCGTGATAACTGGGGGTCACCTCGGCGTTTTCCCCGGCCAGCGCCTTGAGCTCATCTTCCATCGACTTGAGGAAATCATCGGCACTGGCGGCGGGATAACCGACCAGCTCTTTGGCCTTATCCAACTGAGAGGTCGCCTTGCGGGCCTCCGCCTCGGCGCTCTTGGCCTGCTCCGAGGCCTGAGCGGCCACCGCGCCGACTTCTTGGAGTTTCTTGGCGGTGAAATAGTTGGACACGCACAGTCCGAGCGTGATGATGATGAACACGATCAGGGTGATGAGGAGTCCCTGTGATTTCATTGTTCCACTCGCTCCTTGTATATCCGGCGATTACCTCTCCCATGCCCTATGGTTTTTCTCCCCAAAGCACGGCAAAAAACCGCCGGGCCCACCGCCAAAGACGCGGGGCGTCTTTTTAAGATAGGCAATCTTAGAAAAATTGGCAAGACTAACATGTCTATTTTAGGATAATACTCCCCCGTTGTCAATTTATCGAATACAGAATATTCAAGCTTTCTGAAAATCCCGGCGCAAAACGTTCGTTTAAGTAAATCGACCGTCACAAATCGATCCACCGTCACAACAGAATCGTTCGTCAGAACCCGACGGACCGTCAGAACGGACAAACCTATGCCATTCCCGCGGGTAAAGCCCCCGGTTTCCCTATCGAGCGCGCCGGAAGCAAGCCCTTTTAAGAAGGGGGCGGGAAAAATCTCTCTGGCGGCGGTGCCCGGAAAACGGTATGCTCCCCCTCGCACAGGTGGGGAAGCTCTGTAATTCACAGCCCGCAAAGAAACGAAGGCACTGCAGCAAAACAGGTCCGAGCCGATGACCGGCACGAAAGGAAAATCGCGATTGGCCGCCGCGGCCCTCCATGGGGCCGCGTGGGGGTGCTGCGCCGTCATTATTCTGACGGGCTGCCGGCTGATGCCGTTCGCGGCCAAACGGGACGTCTCGGAAAAGCTTGAATTGAATCGTCAGGGGATCGCGGCGTTCGAGCGCCAAGAGTACGATACGGCCGAAAAGAAGTTCATCGAGGCGGCCGAACGGGACAAAGCCGACCTGACCTCGCGGCGGTACTACGCCGAAACGCTCTGGGCACGCGGCGCGAAGAGCGACGCGGTTCAGCTGCTCGCCGAGCTGTCCAAGACCGAAGGCCCCTTGGACGACTCTCTGGCGATCAACCAATCGCTGGCGGAAAAACTTCTGGAGGAAAAACAGCCGGTCTCCGCGCTGAACTACGCCGAACGGGTGGTTCAATCCTCCCCCCAAAGCTCCCGCGGCTGGGCCCTTCGGGCCGAGGTCTATCGCCAGCTGGGGAAGAACGAGGAGGCGATCGGCGACTATCATCACGCGCTGCACTTCGATCCCGACAATCGCGAGTTTCTTCGCTCCCTGGCGGAACTGGAAAGCCAGGCGGGCCGATGCGAAAGTTCCCTGGCCACTTGGCAGCGGCTCGGGCGAACCTATCCCGGGAACAGCCAGCCCGAAGAGGTCCTTTGCGGCAAAGCCGAGGCGTGTCGGCGTTTGAAGCGGTACGACGAGTCGATCCGATGTTACGAACAGGTTCTGGCGCAGCATCCCGATCGCTCCTCGCTCTACCGGCTCCTGGCCGAAATACACCTGGAACGCAACGACATGTCGTCGGCCCAAGAGGTGACGCGCCGCGCCGAAGGGGCTTTCCCCAACGATCCGGCCATCCACGAACTGGCCAGCCGGATCGAACAGCTGCGGATCGCGCGGTCCGGGGAGAATTCCCCGTACTGATTCGCGCCGTTTTCGAACCGGCGATTTTTCTCCCGTTTTGGGGATCAGCCCGAGGAAAAGGCACGGAAATGAGCGATTTTGGCGGCGTTTGACCCGGTTTTTCCCAAGAAATTTCGCTTTTTTTTAAAAAATCGCCGGTTTTCGGGCTTTTTTCGATAAACAATCATTGACACGCGCTGTTTTCATAGGGCATAATTGTGCCTAAGTTACTCAAGGGAAGAGGAACTGGCCTCCTCCTTTCGATTTTGTTCACCGGCAACCCTTGGTATTTCGGTGATTCGTTCCAACAGCGTGGCTGTGTATCGCCACTGTCAACAAACGCATGAGGTAAAATGATGGCTAAGAAAGTCGAGAAGAAGCCCTTGACGAAGACCCAGATCATCGCTGGCATCGTCGACAAGACCAAACTGACCAAAAAGGATGTCGCCAGTGTTCTGACGGCGCTCTCCGAGCTGATCGGCGAGAGTCTCTCCAACAAGGGCGCTGGAAGCTTCTCCCTTCCGGGCCTGATCAAGATCGAAAAGAAAAAGGTTCCCGCTCAGCCGGCCCGCAAGCACGTTCCGAACCCGTTCAAGCCGGGTGAGTTCCGTGACATCGCCGCTAAGCCGGCCCACAACAAGATCAAGATCAAGGCGCTGAAGGCCCTCAAGGACATGGCCTGATCACAAGATCACCTTCGAAGACCCTTCTCTTTTTAAGAAAGCGGGGGGGCTTCGTATGACACCACAAAAACGGCGGAGGTTTTCTCCGCCGTTTTCTTTTAAATATCCCCTTCCCCGCGCGGGTGATACCTCTGCGGTGAAAATTCCCCTTATTACAATTCCCGCCGAGTGTGTTACAATCCCCTCAGGGGTTAGGCCCCCTTCAACAATAAGAGCGATGAGTTTTTCCAGGGGTTCGGTATCGATCAGCGACCATCAAACCAACATAAGTGGGGTGTGATTTTGTCTCCATTCAATCCGATCAGCAGTCCCGATTTTCTCCCCAAAGAGGTTCTTCGTGATTTACAGTGGCAGCGGTTTCGCGCCACGCTGTTTCACACCTACAACAACGTCACATGGTACCGCGAAAAGCTCAACAGCATCGGTATTAAGCCGGAAGACATCCGCTCATTGGACGACGTTCGCCATTTGCCGCTGCTGGTCAAGACCGACCTGCGCGACACCTACCCGTTCGGTCTGTGCGCCGTCGACAAAAGCCAGATCGTCCGATTCCACGCCAGCAGCGGAACCACCGGCAAACCGATCGTCGTCTCGTACACCAAAGAAGACATCGACGTCTGGTGCGAGGCGATCGCCCGCTCCCTGGCCGCGTTCGGGGTCACCTCCAGCGACACGCTTCAGAACTCGTTCGGTTACGGTCTGTTCACCGGGGGGCTGGGGCTGCACTTCGGCGGGGAGCGCCTCGGTGTCTCCGTCGTCCCGATGTCGGGAGGAAATACCGAGCGGCAAATCACCCTGATGCGTGACTTCAACGTCTCGGTGATCTCCTGTACCCCGAGCTACTTCGTTCACCTTCTCGGGAAGGCGAAAGAGATGGGGGTCGACCTGCGTCAGTCCAAGCTGCGGATCGGTGTTTTCGGCGCGGAGCCGTGGACCGAACAGATGCGCCGGGCAATCGAGGCCGAGGCGGGAATCAAGGCGTACGACATCTACGGTTTGACCGAAATCACCGGTCCCGGCGTCGGGGCGGAATGTTTCGCCCAGGCGGGGCCCCATATCCTCGAAGACCACTTCTATCCCGAAATCCTCGACCAGGAGACCCTCCAGCCGGTCCCCGACGGTCAGTACGGCGAGCTGGTCTTAACGACCCTGTCGAAGCGCGCGATGCCGCTGATCCGCTACCGGACCCGCGATATTACCCGGATCGTGACCGAACCGTGCGCGTGCGGACGAACGATCCGCCGGATCGAACGAATCTCGCACCGCAGCGACGATATGATGATCATCCGCGGGGTCAATGTCTTCCCCGGCCAGATCGAGGCGTCTTTGCTCTCGGTCGAGGGAACGGTCCCCCACTACCAGATTGTCCTGACCCGCGACGGCGGGGGGCTCGACAACCTCGAGGTACTCGTGGAACTCGACCCGAGCCGCTACGGCGATACCGTCCGCGAGATGGATATGGTCCGCCGTCAGATCTCCGAAAAGATCCAGCACACCATCGGGATCCGGGTTAAGGTGACGTTGGTCCAGCCGAATACCATCCCCCGCAGCGAGGGGAAGGCGAAGCGGATCGTCGATCAGCGGGGCAAATAGACATTCCCCATCTTCTCCATCTTCCGCCGACGAAGTATATTCTTTCGTCGGCGGCCCTTTTTTTATCCCGCAGGCGGAACAATCGTTCCATCCGGAAAAACCCTCCTTTTTGAAAAAGTCTCCTTAAGAAGAACAGCCGCAATGGCCGAAACATATACAGGATTTTCGGGTTATTCCGGGAATTCCGCGTAGTTTGTGGTTCCCGCTTTTTTTCTTCCTTCCCCAAAAGGGGAGGAAGATTAAAAGCCGGGGAGCTGTGAAGTCGCCGTGAATGCCGTTGACCTATGAAACGAACCATTTTGTCCCGACGAGTCTGTCCGCTTTGGCGGGGATGCCGAACGCAATGGACCCGGACGTTCTGGACAGTAATGTTCTCGATAGCGGCGCTCCTTTTACCGGCAGCATGCCTGAGGGGAGAGTCGATTGCCTCGAAGAAGAACGCCTACGCGCTGGCCTACGATATCGCGGTCCAGTCGGTGGTCAGTATCCGGGGAGAGAAGCATCTGGACGCGGCCGAGCTGCAAAAGTCGCCGCTCAAGGGGAAAGTCCCCGAGAAAGATAAGCACGAGAGCGTCACCGGCATGGGCTCGGGGGTCATTGTCGACGAGCGGGGCTATATCGTCACGAATTACCACGTCGTCAAGGGACTGCAGAAAATTCAGGTCACTACCTTCGACGAGAAGCTCTACCACGAGGTGGAGTTCGTCAGCTACGACCCCAAAACCGACCTGGCTCTTCTGAAGGTGGAACCGATCTCCCCGATGGTTCCGATCCGTTTCGGCAAAATCGACGAGGTCTACGTCTGTGAGGACGTGATGGCCATCGGGAACCCCTTCGGCTACTCCGGCGCCGCGGCCCGCGGGATTGTCAGCGGCCTGAATCGTCCGCTCACCTCGCTGGAGACCGCCTCGTACGACAGTGTGATCCAGACCGACGCGGCGATCAACCCGGGCAACTCCGGCGGTCCGCTCGTCAATCTCGACGGGGAGATGATCGGGATCAACGCCGCGGTGCGCGACGACGCGCAGAATATCGCCTTCGCCATTCCGGTCGATATGGTCGCCAGCGTCATCGACAAGATGATGCGTATCTCGGTCGCCAAGATGACCCACCACGGCCTGACGCTCGAGGAAAGCGACTCGATCAAAGACGCCGTCGTGGTCGCCTCGGTGGAACCGAATTCCCCGGCCGCCCAAGCCGGGGTTCAGGCGGGGGATATCCTGGTTCAATCGAACAACCTGCCGATCCATTCGTGCCTGGACTTCACCCGCTCGATGATCGGCGTTTCGCTCTCCGATTGCGTCGAGGTGGTCGTCCAGAGAAACAACGTCTCCGAAACACTGGAGATGGCGATGAGCCAGCTCTCGCAGCCGGCCTCGGGGCAGGAGATGAACGTCGCGGTCAATCGCCCCGTCACCTCGACAGTTGAGGATGGGAGTTTCCAGCCGGCCTCGGCCTCCCCCTCGTACAGCCAAAACGCCGAGTCGGAGTACTATCGCAGTTCGAAAGAGGCGATCGTCGCCGATGTTCTCGGGATCACCATCGAGCCGGTCTCGGCCGAGGAGTATCATGCTCTGTACCCCGATCTGAATGTCGTCTCGATGGAGAGCTACAAGATCATGCCGTCCGGCGGCGTGAGGGTGACGTCGGTCCAGAAAGATACCGTCTTCTCCGCGGGCAAGAGCTCGATCCATCAGGGGGACCTGATCTTCGGGTTCGTCGTGACCGGTTCGGAAGAGAACCGCTGGGAGATCACCTCGCTGGACAATCTCTACTTCATCGCGCGGAAGTGGAACGATTTCGTTCAGGCGGGCAGCACCGCGAAGATCTATCTGATTCGCAACGGTGTCCCCTACTTCCTCGATATCCCCGCTCGGTGATCACAAAAAGCGCTCTTCCCCTTGAAAGATATTCCTCGCCGTCGCTGCTTGCCGTTTGATCTTGCCGTCTGACCTTGCCGTCCGGCCTTGCCACAGAGGAGAAACCGCCGCCATGAACGAAGAATCGTTTGTCGCCTCCCTCCTCGGCCGGTTAAGGGACGACCCCTCCTTAAGCCGCGGGCTGCTGGTCGGCCCCGGCGACGACGCGGCGCTGCTTCAGCCCAGCCGTGAGTCTCTTGTCGTCACGACCGACCTTCTTTCCGACGAGGTCGATTTTCTCGTCGACCGGGCCGCGCCGGAACTGATCGGGCGCAAAGCGATCGCGGTGAACCTCAGCGACCTGGCGGCCATGGGGGCGCGGCCGGCGGCGGCGGTCGTTTCGGTTCTTCTCCCGCGGGGACGGCGCGGCGGTGTCCTAGCCGAGAAGATGGTCGAGGGGATGCTCCCGATTCTGCGCGCGTACCGAACCTCACTGGCCGGCGGAGACACGAACAGCTGGCCGGGAAAGCTGGCCGTCTCGGTCACCGCTTTCGGCTATGTCCCCGCCAAAAAAGCGTTCTTGCGCACCGGTGCCCGACCCGGGGACCGAATTTTAGTCACCGGGGCCTTGGGAGGGTCGATTCACCGGCGGCAGTTCACCTTTTGTCCGAGGGTTCCCGAGGCGCTGTTCCTGCGGGAGAGGGGAGTTGTTCGCGCGGCGATGGATATCAGCGACGGGCTGCTGCTCGACTTAAGCCGTCTGGCCAACGCCTCGAACGTCGGTTTTCGGCTCGATCTGGAGAACATCCCGATCCACGGCGATGTCGATCTTTTTCCGCCGGCCGAGAAGCGTTCCCCTCTGGAGCACGCGCTGGGAGATGGGGAAGATTTCGAACTGATCTTGGCCGTTTCCCCGGACGACGCCGCCGGTCTTTTGGCTGAACAGCCGCTGGTGCCCAAGAAAGAAGCGAAGAGGAGTACCGCGAAAAAAAGCAGTGCTGCAAAATCATTCACTTCCTTTTGCGCCGATCAGGGGTTTCCCCCCCCCGAGGGGGTTCTTTTGACCGATATCGGGGAATTTCTCCCCCGGGAAAAAGGTTTTCTGCAAACCGATCAAGCCGGAAAAACCAGACCCTTGAAAAAATTTTCCGGCTGGGAACATTATTTTTGAACTTTTTGGCACGACGCTTGCTCTAAATGATTGCCATGGGGAAAGAACGGTTTCCTTTCCGAAGAAATCATCGATTCTTTCCGCGAATTTTCGAGAAAGCGAGGTGTCACGATGTCACAGGCTGAATTTGTCTCCGTTCCGCTCGGAACCCCCGCGGTCCCTGTTGTTTCCCGTCCGACCAAGGGAAATGTATCAAAAGAGAACAAGAGCATTAAACCACTACATCGAATCGCTACAGTTCGTGAGTGCCAGGGTATGTCTCTCCCCAGCTGCGCCCGTCGGCTTGGGATCACTCTGACGGAGGCCCGACACCAGGAGAAACCGACCACCGACCTGACGCTCTCGCAGCTGATGGCCTGGCGCGAGGTGCTCGACGTCCCGCTCTCGGAATTGATCGGAAACGCCGATGATTTCATCGAGGACCCGATCCAGAACCGGGCGAAAATGGTTAAAATCATGAAGTCGGCTCGTCAGATCGACGAGATCGCCAAAGAGATCCGGGTTCAGCGCGTCGCCAAGATGCTGGTCGAGCAGCTGGTCGAGGTGATGCCCGAGCTTGAGTTCGTCTCGGCTTGGCCCGACGTCGGACAGTCCCACGAAAACCGAACTTCCGGGATTCCCGTGTGCCGCGGTATCAGTGAGGAAACCCTCAGCCGCCTCGGGTATTGATCCAAGACACGCCTCGGCGGGGCCGTGCAAAGAGGGCCCCGCCGAGGTTATCATCCAGGGAGTTCATCAGCCCCGTTTTGCCGGAAAGACCGATGCTGCTCCCGCAAGAAGAATACGTCGAACAACACTTTTTCTTTAAGACGTTCGCCGAGCGCCTCGACGACGGCTACAGCTCGCAAGAGATTCTCCGCGCGATGAAGAGCGAGCTTTTATCGACTGTCCATCTTCCGATGGCAGTCGATTTTCTTTTGGCCGAAGTGAAGCTCAACGGGGTCATGAATCAGGCGATGGCCCGCATGCCGCACTATTTCACCCCCTTCCAGACATACGTGGTCTCGGAGGCCGAACGGGAGGGGGGGCGGTTTGACTTTCGGACCGCGCTGATCGTCCTGGAGCGGCTGGCCGGCTACATGGCGGGGGAACACTCGGTCCAGGGAGTCTTCTTTTTTCAGTTCGAGACGATGTCGCGCAACCGTCTCGGTTACGACCAGGGTTTGAAGGCGATCTCGCTCGACCCGGTCTACGACGAGAACTGGCGGCGCTGGATCGACGTGATTCTCCGCCGTCAGGTCGGAATCATCGACCTGGCCGACCTGATCTACGTGCGCAGCAGTTACTACGAGCGCAAACCGGGAGAATCGGACGAACCGGTCCTCTTCGGCGACCGGGAGGGACGCATCGCCTGGGCCTCGCGCAAAAGGGATCCGTCGTTCCTTTTCTCGGCGCTGTCGCGGCACCTGGCGTACCCGAAAGTTCCGCGCGCCAAAAAGATCAAAGAAGAAGAGAACCTCATCCCGGTCCTCAAACGCCGAATCGAACTGCTCGAATCGCGGCTGCAAATCTTAGAGGAAGAGCTGCGCGGCGGGATTCAGCTCGAACGCTTCTATAAGAAGGACAACTAAGGTCCGCGGCTTTTTCATCAGTGAAACGAGCGGCCGCCCGCTAAAAGGAGCGGTTGTCGGCCGTTGTTTCCCCTTCGTAACGGCCGAACTTCTCCAGATAAAGGCGAAAGACCTGAAGAGTGGTCCCCCAGGCGGCGGCCTGGTCGTCGGACAGCGCCGAGTACTCGGTCTGCGGCGGAAGGGTATTGACCAGCAAAAGCGCCAGGTTCCAGATCGTCTTGCGCGTCCGGTCACTCTTCAGTTCCGTGATCTCCTCGTCGCTTTCGGCCGAGAGAATCAGCCAGCGAAGAATCGACGCGCTGGACAGGAGCACTTGAATCGGACGCGGTCCCTCCTCGGGCGCCTCGCTGAGGTACCGTCCCATCCACAGCCCGGAATCGGGATCGCGCAGGGAATGAACCCAGGGACGCAGCAGATGAAAGAACGCGTCGATCCTCTCGACCATGGCGGTCAGTTCCGGGTCGCTGTCCCCGCGGGCGGTCTCGGCGGCGAAACGCTCGCGCGCCATCGCCAGCCCGTAGAGGCGGTCGACCGATTCGCTGCGGTCCCACAATACCGGCCGATCGAGTTCGTACTTGGCCAGCTTCAGGAGCGAGACCTCGCCGCCGTCGGAGGCAATCCAGGTCTGGTGGACATCGGAAAGGTAAAACGCCAGGGCCGCCAGGCGCCACGCCTGAGGACCGTAGAGGACCGCCTGCCGTTTTTCGGACTCCACCAAATCGGCGACGGTGCGTCTTGTTTTCCCGTGGCCGCCGGGGTGAATCTCGTAATCGTCGGTCACGCCGGCGGAGGCCAGCATCGCGAGGAACTCTCCCCCAACGCGCTGGTACCCGTAACCGACCTTCGCATAGAGCCCCCCCACCGAGTCGGTCAGAAGGATCTTGTCGCGGGCGGGAATGCTCCAGCAGAGAATGCCGATCGCGTACGCCGGCTCGGTCTTAGGGCGTCCCGTCGCCGGTTCATTGCCCGAAACCCGGCAGAGGAACTGCGTTCCCGCCCCATAGGCGAACGATGTCTGAATAATGACGAACGGGGTAACCGTCTCGACCAAGGTCCTGTCGCTTTGGCGCAGCTGCATCTGGCGGTTCAGCGCCGTTTGAATCTGCCCCATCGTCGGAACCTCGTCGGTGAATTTCGGCAAAGGGGGGAGTGTGGGCCGCTGAGGGACGTTGTAGCTGTAACTTTCGTTTAGAATCGGGATCGGCGCGTTGTGGACCAGTATCTCCTGAGCGCCGGCGGTGCCAAGAACCAGAAGAGCCGCCCCCAGCAGGCACAGCGGCAGGCGAATCAAGGCGCGGGCGGGGGAAAAAACGACTTTACCCGTTGCGACCGCACCGCTATAATACCCGCGGCAGGGGGAGTGGTTTAGGGAAGAACCACCCGATAAGAGGGCAGACGCAACCTTAGGAAGTGCAGACAACAATCCCCTTATGAATAATTTCTGGCGCGCCATTCGACTGACATTCAAATACCGTCTTACCATTGTGATCACGGTGTTGTGCGCGCTCTTTTTGGCGTTTTTCTGGGGGGCCAACATCACGGCGGTCTTCCCCTTGGTACAAATCTCCTTCAATGGCGAAACCGTCGGCGACTACTGGACCAAAGAGATCGCGGCCAAAACCGACGCGCTGGCGGAGTATAAAATTAAAAAGGCCGCTTTGCAAGATGAATTAAAAGGTCTCCTGGCCGAGGATGGGAAGATTCTTCTCCCCAAAACGGACCGGCGGTACGCCGAGGTTCAAAAAGGGCGTCTGGCCCTGGGAAAACTCCAGCGGGACGAGCAGACCGCCGAGAAGGGACTCGACGGTCTTCGCCGCGCCCAGCCGTACGTCGACCGCTTCGCGCCGAAAACCCCGTACGGGACGGTGGTGGTCCTGATGCTTCTGGTGATCGCCGGAACGGTGATCAAATCGATCTTTACCTACATTCACACCTACCTGTCGACCCGGCTCGGTATGCTCGGGATTTACGAACTGCGGGAGCTGTTCTTCAGCAAGGCAATCCATTTCGAGGTCGATTACTATTCGAACAACGGTGTCGCGGACACGATGAGCCGTTTCACCAACGATACGGGGGGGATCAAGGACGGGATCACCATCTTCTACGGCAAGCTGATCCGGGAGCCGCTGAAATTGGTCGTCTGCCTCATCGGCGCGGCACTGATCAGCTGGCAGCTTCTGTTGCTGACGCTCGTCTTTATCCCCGCCGTCGGCTGGATGATCGCCTGGATGGCAAAGAAAATTAAAAAGACCGTCCGCAACGCGCTCATGGAGATGGTCAATATGTACGCCCGGATCGGCGAGACCTTTCGTTCGATTCGAATCATAAAAGTCTTCAATCGAGAGCGCCTGGAGCGGGCGAAATTCCGCCGCACGAACCGAAAGAACCTGCAGAAAGGCCTGAAAACCGCGAAGTACAACGCGCTGATCAGCCCAATGACCGAAATCATGGGGATCGCGATCCTCGTCACCGTCATCCTCTTCAGCGCCTGGCTGGTCATTACCGGCGAGACCTCCATCTGGGGGATCCCGATGCTCCGGCATCCCCTTTCCCTCGGCGGCATTATCCTCTTCTTCGGTTTTTTGATCGGCGCCTCCGACCCGGCGCGGCGTCTGTCCGATATCTTCTCTCAGCTCCAAGGCGCGGTCTCGGCGGCCGACCGGGTCTATGAGATCATCGACCGCGAGAACACCATTCCGGAGGCGGTCCCCCCCAAGCGGCTGCGCCGGTTCGAGAAGCGGATCGTGCTGGAGCATGTTGATTTCTCGTACGACATCGAGCGGCAGCGGATCTCCCACGCGCTGGAGAGGACGCAAAAAGAAAAGACAAAAGGAACATCGGCCGCCAACTTACGCGGACCGAACTATGTTCTGCACGATATCTCGCTGGAAATCCCGTTCGGCGAGACGATCGCCATCGTCGGGAGGTCGGGGTGCGGAAAGAGTACGCTGCTGAGCTTGATCCCCCGTTTCACCGACCCGACCGGCGGCGTGGTCTCGATCGACGATATTCCGCTGACCGATGTTCGGCTGTTTGATCTGCGGCAGCAGATCGGACTGATCACGCAAAGCCCGATCATCTTCAACGCCTCCGTCGAAGAGAATATTCGCTACGGGACCTATGGCCGGTCGTTCGACGAGGTGGTCGACGCGGCCAAGCGCGCCTACGCCCACGACTTTATCGTCAACGACCTCGAGGACGGCTACCAAACAAACCTCGGTCCCGACGGCGCGCGCCTCTCCGGAGGGCAGATGCAGCGAATTACGATCGCGCGGGCGATTCTCAAAGATCCCCGCATTCTTCTCCTCGACGAGGCGACCAGCCAGATCGATATGGAGAGCGAACGGCTCATCCACGAGGCGCTCAAGGGGTTCATCGGCCGAAGGACAACCATCATTGTCACCCACCGCCTCGGCGCGCTCCCCCTGGCCGACCGTGTCGTCGTGATGAAAGAAGGGCGGATCCGTCATGTCGGAACGCATGAGGAGCTGATGAAGGAAAGCAGCTATTATCAGGGCCTCTTTACCAACCCGATGGAACAGCCGGCGCACAAAACCAGCCCGGCGCAGAACTAAAAGCCGACGGGGAAAAAACAATGCCGCGCTTGTGTTTGCTTCCGATTCTCCTGTGCGCCTGGGTCGGCACGGCGCTGTGGGCGGCCGATACCGGCACGGAAGAACAGGAAGACTTTCTGACCCCCGAAGCGGTTCTGCGCGCCATCGAGGGGGGAGTCGATTACCTGCGGTCGACGCAAAACCCGAACGGTTCGTGGGAAGGGTTCCCCAGTTACGAACCGGGGGGAACCGCCCTTGTCCTGCTGGCGCTTCTGGCCTCCGGGGCGGCGCCCGACGACCCGGCCGTCGCCAAGGGGCTGGGATACCTGCGTCAGTTTCCCAAAGAGCCGTCCCAGTGGCAGACCTATCCGGTCTCGCTTCAGACGATGGTTTTCTGCCAGGCGGGCAATACCGAGGCGGACCGCGCTTTGATCGAGCGAAACGTCAAGTGGCTGGTCGATCGGCAGTTTCGAACCAATAACGCTTATCGAGGGGGATGGTCCTACACCGGCGATGTCCCGGAAAACAGCCGGACCGACAACTCCAACTCACAGTTCGCCGCGCTGGCGCTGTACGAGGCGCGGAGGATCGGTATCCCGGTTCCGGACGAAACCTGGGCGCTTTTGCGGGACTATTGGATACGGATGCAGAATCCCGACGGCTCGTGGGGCTACAAAGCCGGTACCGCCGCCAAGCGCTCGGGGGGGGCACCCTCGGAGGAACTGACCGGAAGCGGCTCCGGGACGGGGAGCATGACCTGCGCGGGAATCGCCGCCTTGGCGATCGCCGGCGATGTCGAAAATAAGGGGGCCGCGCGAATCGACGCCGACCGGGTCGAGTGCTGCCAGCCGACCGAGGGAGATCTCTCATCGCGGATCGATCGGGGCCTGGCCTGGCTCGGGAAACACTTTAGCGTCCGGCACAACCCGGGGACCGATATCGGGTCCGACTCCTGGCTGTTCTACTATCTCTACGGCGTGGAGCGGGTCGGACGGCTCACCTCGAACCGATTCATCGGCCAAAGCGACTGGTACCGTGAGGGGGCCGACTTCCTTCTGCGCAAAAAGGGGATGCTCAATAAGTACTGGAAGGCGGGGACCGATCTGGAGAAGGTCAACTCCATCTCCACCGCGTTCGCGCTGCTGTTTCTTTCCAAGGGACGCTGGCCGGTTCTCATCTCCAAACTCCGCTACGAGGCCCCCGAACAGCCGGAAGGGGAGGCGTGGAATCTCCATCCGAACGACCTGGGCCACCTGACCGAATTCATCGAAAGACGCTGGCAGCGCAATCTGATCTATCAGGTGATCGACGCCTCCAAGGCGACGGTCGACGATTATATGCAGACCCCCGTGCTCTATATCTGCGGCCGCGTCTCCCCCCTGCCGGAAGAGCCCGGCGCCCGAAAACAATTCGTCGAGAACCTGCGCGGGTACCTGGAACAAGGGGGATTCATCCTCGCCGAGGCGCTCGACGGCGACACGACCTTTCGTTCGGGCTTCTTCGAGCTGGCCGCCGAGCTGTTCCCCGACCAGCCGCAGGGAGGACTGCGGCTGCTCCCCGACGACCACCCGGTCTGGAATCAGGAAGTCACGATCCCGAGCCATCTGCTGCGTCCCCTGTACGGGGTCGATTTCGGCTGCCGAACCAGCGTGATCTTTATCGGGGATCCGACCGGCACCGCCTCGCCGGACGGCGGCGCGATGAGCGTCGGCGAGGTGCGAAGTTCCGTCTCCTGCCTTTGGGAACTGGGGCAAAAATCCGATCGCCCGCTCCCCGAGAAGGTCAACAGCGAAGTCGCCGCGGCCTTCGCTCTGGGGGAAAATATCCTGGCCTACGCCACCGGGCGGGAGCTGCGCTTCAAGGAGGATACCCCCGATAAGGTGTCACTTAGGGCCGATGCCCCCAGTGCCAGCGGGCTTTTTGTCGGTATTCTCGACCATGGGGGAGGATCGCGCTGTGCCCCTCGGGCGATTCCGAACCTGATGAAACAGCTCGCCAGCGACTTCGGGATCCCGGCCGAAACCGAGGTCGGGTTGGTTCGCGCCTCGGGAGACGACCTGTATCGCTATCCGATTCTTTTCCTGCACGGCCGCGGCGCGCTGAATTTCACCGACGAGCAAATCACGCGGCTTCGGCTCTACTTCGATCGCGGGGGGTTCCTCTTCGCCAACGCCATTTGCGCCGCGCCGGCGTTTGACCGATCGATTCGGGCGGAACTGAAAAAGATCTTTCCCGACACCCCGCTGGAGAGGATCCCCGCGGACGACCCGCTCTTCACCGGCAAAAGCGGCGGGTTTGAGATTCGGGAACTGGAGATTCGTCTCCCCGCGGCGAAAGACCCGGCGCGGGCGGGGCAAAGCAAGGGGAAAATCGGCCAAATCGTCAAACAGGCGCCGGAGCTGTACGGAATCAAAAGCGATGGACGCTGGGTGGTGGTCGTCTCCCCCTACGACGTCAGCTGCGCGCTGGAAGGACACGCCTCGGCCGAGTGTGCCGGTTATACGAAACAAAGCGCGGCGCGGCTGTCGATCAATATTCTGCTCTACGCGGCGGAATACCTGTGATCCGCTTGAACAGAAGCCGCTCAGTTGAGCTCATCGTCGGAGGCGAGACACTCTTTGAGCTTTTCGAAAACCTCGGGGGAGTCGAGTTTAAAGACCAAAAAGAAACGGTTGTCCTCACAAGTCGGCTCGGCATGGGCCAGAAGCTCCAGCCACAGGGCCTGAGACGGGGTGAGCGTATCACGCCCCTGGGCCCACTGGGTGTAGACATCTCGGCTTTGGTAGAAGAGCTCTTGAAGCTCGGCGGAGGACTCGTTCTTGGTACAGTCGAACGTGACGGTCACCGTCGTCACGCCCGAGATCTCTTGGGCGGTAAGCTGAATAGTACGCACGTCGTCGGCGAGGCGCGAAAGGGCCGGCGCGAACGCTCGGGCCCGGCTGTCTTCCGGCCGGGCGGCCAGATTATCGGCCAAGAGACGAAGGGCCGGCTGCTGCATCCCGACCAAAAGAAAGAGGGAATCGGACCGGGTTAAGGCCCCCGCAAGCTCTTTGGACTGCGGGAATTTCCCCTTCACGGTCTGGAGCGGCCCCTCGTTGGCGGAAAGGACGAAGAGACTCTTCCCCCGGTCGTTTGGCAGAGGGGAGACCCAGTCGAGGAAAAGGGTCCGCTGGGGATGCCGCGACCCGGCGGAAACAAACCCGCGCGGCAGCGACGGCCCGGCGCGGTTCTCGGCGTATCCGGACTGCTCCAGCGCGGCGGTGGTAAGCTGGAGGATGGAATCGGGGAGGAAATCGGTGACAAAGATCAACGACGGGCTTCCCGGGTAGAGAGAACCGTTCTCGTCCAGGAGGAGATTTCCCCAAACCCCCTGCAAGTTAAAGAAGAAGAGGTTCATCGGCTCCTGGAAAGAGGGGGACGAGTGAAAGACCTTCGTCAGGACATCCGCCAGCGGGGAACTCGGATCGGAAAGCCAGCGGGAATTCAGCCGGGTGAGATGCCTGGTGAAAAACAGCGACCACTGCGGGGAATTGAGGATCTTTTCGGCCAGCTGCGTATGGACCAGCTTGTTCGGCGAGACAAAAAACGAAACGGACGCGGCGATGGGAGCGTTTTGCGGCGCGGCGGCGGCCGTTTCGGCCGAGGGGACCTGTTCCTGACCCAGAACCGAGGCAAACAGCGGCAGAACCGTCAGCATAGCCAACGCCAGCGGGATGACTGTCACACGCGCAATCGGGCGGAACACGGTCTTTTTCCTTTTTTGAAAAACGGTCTGTCTCTTCTGTCGGTATCGTTTCGCGTCGGTGTCGCTCTGTGTCGGTGTTACTGCTTTCTTTACGCAATCACCCGGCGATATACCTGTGTCTTACTTGGACAGGTCAGAGGTTTTTTCGGCCGCGGCACCGCTCTCGGCGCTTTGAGAAGAGTCCTCCTGCGGGGGGTTGCTTAAAGGACAGTCCTCATCGACCCCTTCGGGCAGGGGCAGAGAGAACCGGTCCCCCGGTTTGCTTCCGGGGTTGGGAAACTCATTGACGATCGTGCCGAATTCCTCACGGTCAGCCGCGGAAGAACCGCAGCCGGCCGCGGGGAGAATCAGCGCCAGCACCGTGGCGGCAGCGAGAAGAGCTCTCATCTGAACTACTCTCCTTATGTGATGGAAAACCCCTTGCGGGACCTAAATTTCAGCAGGCGCTCTTCGCCGGCACGTCGCGGTTGATGGCATCGAGCACCGCCCGGATCGCCCCCTCAACAACGTCGACCGAGACACCGCGGCCGGGGAATTCCCGCCTTTCTTTCGTCTCGGGATCCCCTTTTTCGATCATGACGTCGATATCCGCCTGCGCGTCCTCACCGTCGGAAACCGCCTCGAGCTTAAACTCTTTCAGGTGGATCGGCAGGCAGGTAATGGTCTTGACCGCCTCGAAGGCCATATTGACCGGACCGCCGATGAGGTCGTCGCCGGACAACTCCACCGAGGCCTCGGCGCCGCAGCGCGAAAGGGTCAGCCGAATCGACGGACTGCCCTGCCCGCAGCGCATCGAGTAGGAGATGAAGCGCCATTTGTTATCGGCCGAGTCGTCGTCGACCGACGTCTCGCGGGCATACTGGCTGACCAGGGCGATGATATCAGAGTCGTAGATACATTTTTTGCGATCGGCGAGCTTTTTGAACTCGGCGAAAATGGTATCGAGCTTTTCGGCCGGGAGCTCAATACCCAGGTGCTTGAGGCGGTCGGCCAGCGCGGCGCGGCCGCTGTGTTTGCCCAGAACCAGATCGTTCTTCGTAAAACCAACGCTCTCGGGAGACATGATCTCGTAGGTCGTCCGTTCTTTGAGGACACCGTCTTGGTGAATTCCCGCCTCGTGAGCGAAGGCGTTGCGGCCGACGATCGCCTTGTTGCGCGGTACTCTCAGACCGGTGATCCGCGAGACCAGACGGCTGGTCGGGACAAGCTTCCGAGAGTTGATATTTGTGTCGACGCGGTAGATGTCGGACCGGGTACGCATCGCCATCACGACCTCTTCGAGCGCCGAGTTGCCGGCACGCTCGCCCAGGCCGTTGATGGTGCACTCGATCTGGCCGGCGCCGGCGGCCACGGCGGCCAAGGCGTTGGCGACCGCCATCCCGAGATCGTTGTGGCAGTGGACGCTGAGGATCGCCTGGTCGATATTCGGAACGCGATTGATCAGCGCGGCGATCCGATCGAACGACTCCTGCGGGGTATCGTACCCGACGGTATCGGGGATATTGACCGTCTTCGCCCCGGCGGCGATCACCGCCTCGACCACCTGGCAGAGGTAGTCGATCTCGGTCCGGCTGCCGTCCTCGGGAGAAAACTCGACGTCATCGCAAAAGCCGCGGGCCCGTTTTACTCCGGCCACGGCCCGTTCAATCACCTGCTCTTTGCTCATCTTGAGTTTGTACTGGCGGTGAATCGGGCTGGTCGCGATAAAAACGTGGATGCGGGGCTGACGCGCCTTGGCCAGGGCCGCGCCGGCGGCATCGATATCGCCGCTCACACAGCGGGCCAAGCCGCAGACCGACGCGCCGTCGACCACCTTCGAAACTTCCTCAACCGACTGAAAGTCTCCCGGCGAGATGACGGGAAAACCGGCTTCGATAACGTCAACACCAAGATCAACCAGCGCCCGAGCGACCTCGAGCTTCTCGGGAATATTCATACTGGCGCCCGGCGATTGCTCGCCATCGCGCAGGGTTGTGTCGAAGATGACGACCTTTCGCGGTTCGGCCTTTCTCTGAGTATCGTTTTCCATTGATTTCCTTCCAAGAACCAGAGCCCAAGCTCTGTAGTTATTCGTCGCTGATTAAATATTATACTAAGCACCCGGGCGATTACAACCTATAGTGCCCCGAGAACAAAAAGGGGGCCGCGCCGGAAAAACGGCGCGGGAAATTTCAAAAAAACGGGAATCTCTTCGGCTTCGCGGCGGCTTTTCGTGACAATTGCCTTGAAGTGATTATAATAGAGGTTGCGGCGGCGCGGCGATCCTTCCGCCGGGAGCGTTTTTGCCGCCGAAAGAAAGCGTTTGGGGAGGCACCGTTTTCCCCAAAAAGTACGGCTTTCGTTGAACGCGTATCCCCGCCCCTGCAGATGAATAAGGGGAGGAGAAAGAACATTTATGCCGTCGATATCCGTAGACGAAATCGTTCAGAGAATCCGCGCGCTCGGCCTTCTGGAAGAAGACCAGCTCCAAAACATTTGGGTCAATCTCGGAACGCAGAATGTCACCAGCGAGGTCTTCGTCCAGGCGCTGCTGCGCCATGGCGGATTGACCAAATACCAGGTGGAACGGCTTCAGAGCGGGGAGACGACCGGCTTCTATTACGGCGATTACAAGGTTCTCTACCCGGTCGGGGCGGGGACGTTCGCGCGGGTTTTTCGGGCCATTCATACCGAAACCCACAAAGACGTCGCGATCAAGGTGCTGCGCCAGCGATTCAGCACCGATCCGGAGGCCGTCAATCTTTTCATCCGCGAAGCGGAGCTGTGCATCGGTTTTCATCACCCGAACATTGTCCCGACCCACTCGGTTCACTCCGGGAAGAACAATCTTCACTACATGGTGATGGACTTCATCGAGGGGCAGACGCTGCGGGAGTTTACCAACGTCCAAAAGAAGGTCGATCCCCAGGTCGCCACCCGAATCGCCACCGACATCTGCCGCGGGCTCGACTACGCCTTTAAGCGGGGCCAGCTCCACCGCGACCTGAAGATGACCAACGTCATCCTCTCCAGCGGCGGGAGGGCGATCCTCTGCGATTTCGGCCTGGCCGCCAACGAAAACGAAAAGAACCCCGACCACAAAAACCAGCGCGCGATCGACTACGCCGCCCTGGAACGAACCACACACGTCCCGCGCGACGACAAGCGCAGCGATATTTTCTTCCTCGGGACGATGTTCTTCCACATGCTCACCGGGGTCGCTCCCTTGGTCGAGGCGCGCGATCGCGCCAAGCGGCTCGATCGTACCCGGTTTCTGTCGCTCAAACCGGTCGAGACGGTCGAACCGACGGTTCCGATCGCGCTGGCGTTCGTCGTCAATAAGGCGATGGCGCTCGACCCCGAAAAAAGGTATCAGACCCCCGCGGCGATGCTCATCGACCTGGAGGCGGTCGCCAAGAAGCTCGCCACCGGTACCGCCAACGAAGACCCCCGGGGGACCCGTTTGGCCAGCGCCAGCTCGATCTCGCTGGCTCACGCCGCCAAGCGGGAGTCGCAGCAGGCGACCGTGATGATTGTCGAGGCGAATCCGGAGATGCAAAACGTCTTCCGGGAATCGCTCAAACGGCTCAATCTCCGTGTGCTGGTGGTCTCTTCGGCCGAGCGGGCGCTGGAGCGGTTCGACGATAACGACCAAACGATCTCCTGCGTTCTGTTCAACGCGCAGTCGCTCGGTTCCAATGCCGTGACGGCGTTCAACAAGCTCAGCAAAAACCGTCTGACCGCCGATATTCCCGCCATTTTGCTTCTGGACGAAAGCCAGACAAAATGGAGCGCCAAGGCGATTCGCGCCAAGCACCGCGTGGCCGTCGGGATGCCGATCAGTATGCGCCGGCTGCAAGAGGTGATGCTCAAGCTGATCAGCAACAAACAAAACGCCGACCAACCCGGCGCTTCCGCCCCCGCAGCGGCCGATTCGGCCGCACAGCCGCGCGCCGAGGACGACAAGACGGGCAAGACGGCAATCGGCCTGGCGGCTTCGTCCACGGCCTTTATCGATCCGGAAAAGTCGGGCTCCCTCCCCGCGCCCGGGAAAACCTCGATCGCCTCCCGCAGCGACCTGGCCTCGGCGGCCGACACGGGATTGGGCATCCAGGACGATTCCGAAATCTTCGGCGATCTTGCCTCGCCGTCCACCTCCTCCGCCGGGGAGACCAAGACGTCGAACCTCGATCTGAGCGGCCCCTCGGAAAGTTCCGACGATTACGTCGCCTACCTGGACGAGTCAAGCGCCTCGGCGGTCAAAACGGGAACCTTCTCGCGAACCCTCTTTGAGGAGGCGCTCAACGACGCGGTCGACGCGCTGGTTCTGAAGATCCAGCAGGACGATACCGACACCGAAAAAGAAGAAGTCGACGACATCAGCGGCTTAACGCGCGAGGAGTTCTTAGCCGGAAACACGGGGGAGGAAGACAAGGACGAGGAGTCCGACAGCGACGACTACGGCGACGACGACCTGTATGAAGACGATGATGAGGACTAATTCGCTGCAGTAAGCCCCTTGGGGCCGACCGGCCAAGGAACAAAAAAACCGCGTGAAAACGCGGTTTTTTTGTTTTTTCTCGGTGTTCAGGTTACTATCAAGGAATCGCGGCGGCCAATCCGACGACCACACCGGCTTCGATCAAAGCGCCCCGCAGCGAGATCGGAAGGGGCTGGAGCATATGCGGAGCGCAGCTTCCGGGGCGGAAATAGCCGAGATCGTAGATGCACTCGTTCGGCGGATAGACTCCCATCAGGTAGGGGAGAATCGGAATGGTCGCCCAGAAACGGACACCCGAGATAACCGGCTGGAGAACCGGGCAGCGCGAATGGCCGTAGCGCTCCAGCTGGACATCCTCGAAGTAAAGCGGCTTGTGGCACAGGCAGCTGGCTTTCCAGGTGAAGGTGATCGGGGTCGGGGCCTTGCGATAGTAGGTCTCGTCGGGAAGCGGGCAGCTCTCGGGGAAGAGCCCGGGCTGCGGCGTCACCTTATAGGAGATGTCCAGGATAGAGGTGAGCTTCTTCGGATCGGGGCACTCGTCAACGAAGGGATCGTCTTGAAGCATCGGGTTGTTGTTGGCCTGATTCGGCTGCGCGGCGGCCGGCGCGGGCTGATCCACCCCGTAGGCCCGATAGGCCTCGTCGATGCTGGAATACTCAAACTCCTTCGGCTGCGCGGCCGGCTCGGGTTGTTCGGCCTGCTGAATGAGCCGAACCGGGCGAATCGGCGAACGGCTTTCGCCGCGCGCCTCATCGCTGCCGCGATACTCGAGAGTCTCGGGCTGGGTCAGGGCGATCGGTTTGACCGCGGGGGCCGCGGCGGCCGCCTCGTCGGGAATCGCCAGCAAAGTGAGCTGGAGATTATTTTCCCCGGCCTGCTGAGCGTCCTGACGTTCAACCGAGGGACGCTTCCAAGAAAGGGAACTGGAGCCGGACGGGCTCATCGTCACAACCGTTGACCGGCCTCCCTGCGCCATCAAAGCGCCGGGAAGAAAAAGAGCCACTCCCAACGCCACGGCGGCAACCCGCCAAGATCGACCCCTTTTTGATACGAACGGGAACTTCATCTTCGGTCTCCTTACCTTATACGGCGAACGATCCGATCGTTCTCACTTTCCCCTTGTGTCTGCGTAGTTCGATAGGCGGGAGTCTCGACAGAACACTTCCGCCTATTTCTCTTATCGGCCCGAGAGCCCGAAAAAGTAAAAATAAAAGGATTTTTTCGGTTATTTTCTTTTTCGGGGTTATTTTAGTGGTAGGGATAATACGCCCCAAGGGGGGAAAGAGGGAGACAAAAGCCGTGCCCTCCACGAGGGAATCACGGCTTTGGTCTTGGGGAGTACACTGCAAGGTGAACTATCGAGGATGACTATTTTATTATAGCTACGGCGCCGCCGGCGGCGGCCAGGCGCAGCGTGAGCCGATCACCGGCGCGAACGGTCCGAACCGACTTAACCGTCCCGCGCTGGGAACCTTCGGCCCGCGGGTTATCTTCCCAGAGGGTGAGGGTATAGTCGCGGCCGGGCTGGAGGAAATCGAGCGTCAGATCGAGCGTTCGTTCCTCTTGAGCGTTGGTGACCCCCAGCTGCCAGAAACCGGACGGGGTCAGCCGGGCGACAGCCAGGTACTGCCCGATCGAACCGGCCAGCACCTCGGATCGGACGGCGGTGGTCTCGCAGAGGCGCAGGAACTCCAGCTCACTGCCGAAGCCGGAGGCGTCGGCCGCCTCGCGCACGCGCCATCCCCCGCGAATCACCGGGGCAGGGTTAAACATCGTCACCAAGAGCGACAGCTGGTGGGCGTGGCTTTTATTGTCGGGGAACAGACCGGGGGTATAGTCGAACGGCCCGGCCAGGCAGCGGGCAAACGGCAGGACGACATCCTGCCAATCGGGATGATGCCCCTCCTGGCCCCCGCCCCCCTCGACGCTCATGAGGTTCGGGCAGGTCCGATCGTACCCGTTGGGGACATAGGCGTCGTGAATGCAGAGCCACAATTTATTCTTAGCGGCGACGCGGACCATCCGTTCGATCGCCTCCTCGGCGGCCTGGTCGCCGTAGCGGACGAATCCGGGCTTGAGCCCCGCCAAGCCCCAGCCGCGATAGACGGCAAACAGATCCTCTATATCGCTGGTTCGAAGAACGGCGTCATTAACATAAAGGCAGATCCCCACCCCCTTTTCCCGGCCATAGCGGACAAGTTCGGGGAGGTCAAGATCGACATACGTCCGGTCTTTCCAGTCGGGCAGGTAGGGGACCATTCCCTCGGCGACCGTATAGGGGTCGGCCTGGAGATTCTTATCCCAGGTTTGGCGATCGACCTCGACATCGGGATTCGTCTTGAACCAGGTCTCCTGGGCTTCTTGACTCCATGGGACCTCGGTTCCGTACCAGCCCCAGTCGATTTGGAGATACTTCATCGAGCAGTCGGCGGCGAAATCGACGACCGACTTGAGGTCATCGGTATTGATGCTGCAGTTCCACTCGTTGCTGATCGTCTTCCCCGGAACAACCCACGAGAAGTCTTCTTCTCCTTGCGGGGCGGCCAGATTCGGAACGTCGAAGGAGGCGGCGATCAGCGCCGGGTCACTGTCGGCCATAAGCAGCAGGTGCCAGGGACCGGCGGTGCACTGGGCGTCAACCGGCGAGAAGAGCGTGAATGTCAGCGTGTTTGCGTCGCGCTTGAGGTTCATACGCGGCCAGGCGTCCCCGCCGACCTCCAGAAGCGAGCAGGTTACCCCCCCGGTTCGGAAGGTAAAGGGGAGAAAGATGGTCTTGCCCGAATCGGTCTTGTCCAGCGCCACCGGCTCGGCCGGATAGGTCCCCTCGGTCGAGTAGATCGGCCAGCCGAGAACATCGTCCCCCAGCTGAAGAGCGGCACCGTCGGCGAGAACGCGCCACGGACCGGCATCGCTTTGGGGGAAACAGAAACGAAACGCCGCGCCGCTGTCGCTGACGCGGACTTGGAGATCAAACGCCCTCCCCTTGCCGGCCTTCTCGCGGAGTGTCACCGTCAATGTCCGGCTGCGGTCGATCACCGTCTCGGCCGGGCCCCAGACGCGCCGCCATTGGGTATCGGTTTGGCCGACCTCGGCCTTTACCGCCTCCAGACCACCCTCGATGGGGGGAGCGAGCGTCGGAAGGATCGCGCTGGGGGAAAGGATCGTCCGACCGGCGAATTCGGCGCTGAGCAGGGGCTGCCCCGAGGCGAAGGCGACCGACGCGCAGATCACCCCGTTGGGGGATTCGACCTTGAAGGGCTCTTCCGCCCGCGAAAGGGAGAGAAACAGCGCGGAAAACGCGGCGGCTAACAGACAGCGGAGGGAGAAACGGAACATTTCGGGCCTTTCTTGAGGGGAGAACATAGGGGGAACCGGCGGCTTACGGTTTTTAACGGATTATATCTGCCCGGCATACGGGAAACAACCGACTTTTTTTGCCGTATTCGCGGCCCGGTCCATTGATTTTTGGCTTTCGACCTTTGATAATAGAAGTGAAGAAGTCATTTAGCCATGTTTCACCACCAACAAAACACAAAGGGACAGCCATGGGAAAGATCTCTGTCGGAATGAACCTCGAAGCCACACGCCATCACGACAAGCCGTTCGAATGGGGTTTGGACAAAGCCGCGGAAATGGGATACGAATACGTCGAGCCGATGGTTCACTTCGGCCGTGAGCTGATGAGCGAGGCGGGGTACTATCACACCTGGTCAATGTTCAACGACCCGATGAAAATGCGCCGGATGTGCGAGGATCGCGGTCTGAAGATCTCCGGCCTCCAGGCGCACGGGCCGCTCGGCCGTCCCGACTACCACGGCGAGTACCTCAAGGCCGCGATCCGCTTCGCCTACGAGTGCGGCGCGCCGGTCGTCAATACCGACGAAGGGATCAAGGCCCCTTGGACCACCGAGGCGGAAGATATGGTTCTGATTCGCTACACGCTCCAGGAAGCGGCTTTCGTCGCCGAGGAGCGCGGCATTAAGATCGGTCTGGAATGCCACGCTCAGTATTCCAAGACCCCCGAAGGACTCGACCGCCTCTACAACCTGGTGAAGTCCCCTTCGATCGGGATCAACCTCGATACCGGAAACGCCTACCTGGCCGGTCAGGATCCGTACGCCTGGCTCGACCACGTCATTGACCGCTCGGTCCACATGCACGCGAAAGACATCGCCATCGAGCATTCCGAGGCCGAACGCGGCAAGGTCACCGGAACCCCGGTCGGCTGCGCCTGCGGCGACGGCGTGATCGATTGGACAAAGATCATCGAGATCGCCAAGAAGTGCCCGAACGACATCGTCTTCTCCGTCGAGTGCGGGACGATCGACCAGGCCAAGCGCTCGCTCGATCACCTCAAGTCGCTGCTGTAATTCTCTGAACCAGCGGATCAGCGCCGAACAGCGAAAAAAGCCAACGGGCGGCCTCGTTGGCTTTTTTCGCGTTATTTGCGGCCTGTTTTTCCCCGCGGCGTCGGCCAATATTTTTTGCGGCGCTGCCGAAGAAACCCCTCCGAGTCTGAAATAGATTATCTTCCCCAGGAGTACCGTCATGGCGTTTTCCTCCTCCCGCAGAACATTCCTCACCGCTCTGTCCGGAAGCGCCGCGCTGGCCGGCGCGGCCGCGGGGGCCGAGACAATCGACGGGATTGTACGCCATGGGCGTTTTTGCGTGATCGCCAGCGAGGCGGGAGCGAAGCTCGACAGCAATGTCGAAACTGGCGGGGGAACGGATGAGACCGAGCTGTTTCAAAAGATTCTCGATCTGGCCGTCGTCTGGGGAGGGCTTCACTTAATCGTCGACGGCGCCGCGCTGGTCCGCTGTCTGGCGGTTCACTCCAACACGACCATCGAGTGCCCCAACGCGGCGTGCGGGTTCTTCCATAAAGGAAATGACAACGCCCCGCTTTTGCGCAACGCCGATTACTCGATGACCGAGCGGCTGAACAAAAACATCACCCTGCTGGGGGGGACGTACAACGGAAACTGCCTTCAGCAGGTCCACGACTACCCGGCGTCGGAGGCCGACTACGATCACAAACTCCCGGAAAAGGTCTTTGGGAGCGTGCATTGGAACTTCATTTTCGAGTTCTTCGGGGTCGAGGATTTCACCGCCCGCGGGGTCACCTTCCGCGATCAGCCGACCTTCACCATGCTGATGACGAACTTCCGGCGGGTTCTCTTTGAGGATACAAAGATCGACCTTCCCCATCGGCTCGACTTCAAAAACCAAGACGGTCTTCACTTCTGGGGACCGGGCAGGTTCCTCACCATCCGAAACCTGCAGGGGGACAGCGGCGACGACATCATCGCGCTGGCTCCCGACGAGAACGATCACGTCTCGGATATCACCGACGTTCTGATCGACGGCGTCCAGCTCCAAGAGGCGTTTCAGGGGATTCGGCTTCTGTCGCGCGACAAGGGACGGCTCGATCGGGTCGTCATTAAGAACGTCACGGGGACCTACGAGAATTTCGGTTTCTTTATCGTCCCCTGGTTCACCCACGCCGGAGGGAATTTCGGGAGCATTACCTTCGATACCATCGACCTGCGCGGTGGCCCCCCCCACGCCTGGTACATGCCGTTTGTCTTTTCGGCGGCCGGGAGCATCGAGTCGCTGGTCCTGCGCAATATCACCCACCACGCCCCCGACGACGACCGGATACTCTTTCATTTCGGTCCCAAGTTTGGCGGCGAGCTTAAAGACGACAGCGGCCGGGAGATCAAAATGAAGATCGACACGGTCCTGATCGACGGCCTGCGGGTCTATCATCCGCGCTTCGGCGAGGGGCGGCCAGCGCTGATCAACGTCGAGTGCGACATTCGCCGTCTCACCGTTCGAAACGCCGAGGTGATCACCGCCGAGGACCAGTCGGCCAAAGAGATGTACCAAAACAGCAGCTTCCTCCGGGTCGCGGGGGATGGAAAAATCGGTACTCTATCGATGAACAACGTCGATATCGGCGCTGTCGCCGAGCTGACACGCGTCGAGGACGGCGGAGTCATTGAAGAACAAAAATAGCTTGGGCGGCGATTCCTCCCTTGAGGGTCAGCCGTTTTTTCTAACGCCGTCACAAAAGACGACACCACTGGGTCTAAATAGAATTTCTTCCTAAGGAGCACCATCATGGCATTTTCCTCTTCCCGCAGAACATTCCTCACCGCCCTGTCCGGAAGCGCCGCCCTGGCCGGCGCGGGCACGGCCGCGGCCGATACCGAAATAGTCGACGGCGTTCCCAGGCACGGGCGTTTTTGCGTCATCGCCAGCGAGGCGGGAGCGAAACTCGACAGCAACGTCGAAACCGGCGGGGGGACCGACCAGACCGAGCTGTTTCAAAAGATTCTCGATCTGGCCGTCGTCTGGGGAGGGCTTCACTTAATCGTCGACGGCGCCGCGCTGGTCCGATCTCTGGCGGTTCACTCCAACACGACCATCGAGTGCCCCAACGCGGCGTGCGGGTTCTTCCATAAAGGAAATGACAACGCCCCGCTTTTGCGCAACGCCGATTACTCGATGACCGAGCGGCCGAATAAAAACATCACTCTGCTGGGAGGAACGTACAACGGGAACTGTTTGGAGCAGGCACACGACTATCCGGCGTCGGAGGCCGACTACGATTACAAACCCGAGCTGAAAGTTTTCGGGGACGTGCATTGGAACTTCATTTTCGAGTTCTTCGGGGTCGAGGATTTCACCGCCCGCGGGGTCACCTTCCGCGATCAGCCGACGTTCACCATGCTGATGACGAACTTCCAGCGAGTCCTCTTTGAGGATACAAAAATCGACCTTCCCCACCGGCTCGACTGCAAGAACCAAGACGGTCTTCACTTTTGGGGGCCCGGCCGATTCCTCACCATCCGGAACCTGCAGGGGGACAGCGGCGACGACATCATCGCGCTGGCTCCCGACGAGAATGATCATGTCTCGGATATCACCGACGTTCTGATCGACGGCGTCCAGCTTCAAGAGGCGTTTCAGGGGATTCGGCTTCTGTCACGCGACAAGGGACGGCTCGATCGGGTCATTATCAAGAATGTCACGGGAACCTACGAGAATTTCGGCTTCTATATCGTCCCCTGGTTCACCCACGCCGGAGGCAATCTCGGGAACATCACCATCGATACGGTCGACATTCGGGGGAGCAACCCGCATGCCTGGTTCACGCCGTTTGTCTTCTCGGCGGCCGGAAGCATCGAGTCGCTGGTCCTTCGCAATGTCACGCACCACGCCCCCGACGACGACCGGATTTTGTTTCAATTCGGCTCGAAGTACGGGGACGAACTCAAAGACGAAAACGGCCGGGAGATCAAAATGAAGATCGACACGATCCTGATCGACGGCCTGCGGGTCTATCACCCGCGCTTCAGTGAGGAACACCCGACACTGATCAACGTCGGCTGTGACGTTCGCCGTCTTACCGTTCGAAACGCCGAGGTGATCACCGCCGAGGACCAGACGGCCCAAGAGATGTATAAAAACAGCTGTTTCCTCCGGGTCGCCGACGAAGGGAAGATTGGTACCCTGTCGCTTGTCAACGTCGATATCGGGGGAATCCCCCAACTGACGCGTGTCGAGGACGGCTGTGTGATTGAAAAACAATAGCCGCTTTCTCTCCGCGCCGCGCCACCGCACTTCTTGGCGCGGCACTTCCCGAAAAAACATTCTCCCCAAGGAGTACGACCTATGACGTTTTCCCGCAGAACATTTCTCACCGCCCTGTCCGGAAGCGCCGCCCTGGCCGGCGCGGCCGCGGCCGGCGCCGAAACGGTCGACGGCGTTCCCCGCCACGGGCGTTTTTGTGTTATCGCCAGCGAGGCGGGAGCGAAGCTCGACAGCAATGTCGAAACCGGCGGGGGGACCGACCAGACCGAGCTGTTTCAAAAGATTCTCGATCTGGCCGTCCCCTGGGGCGGGCTTCACCTGATTGTCGACGGCGCCGCGCTGGTCCGCTGCCTGGCGGTCCACTCCAACACGACTATCGAGTGCCCCACGCAAGCGTGCGGTTTCTTCCACAAGGGAGAGGACAACGCGCCGCTTTTGCGCAACGCCGACTATTCGATGAGCGAGCGTCTGAACAAAAACATCACCCTGCTGGGAGGAACGTACAACGGAAACTGTCTTCAGCAGGCGCATCACTACCCGTATTCGGAGGCCGACTTCGATTCCAAGTTCCCCAAGGGGCTTGTTTTTAAGAATGGGCATTGGAACTTCATTTTCGAGTTCTTCGGGGTCGAGGATTTCACCGCCCGGGGGATCACCTTCCGCGATCAGCCGACCTTCGCCATGCTGATGACGAACTTCCGGCGGGTTCTCTTTGAGGATATCAAAATCGACCTTCCCCATCGGCTCAACGATAAGAATCAGGATGGACTCCACTTTTGGGGACCGGGCCGATTCCTCACCATCCGAAACTTACAAGGGGACAGCGGCGACGATATCATCGCGCTGGCTCCCGATGAGAACGACGCGGTTTCGGATATCACCGACGTTCTGATCGACGGCGTCCAGCTCCAAGAGGCGCATCAGGGGATACGGCTTTTATCGCGCGACAAGGGGCGGCTCGACCGGGTTATCATCAAGAATGTCACGGGGACCTACGAGAATTTCGGTTTCTATATCACCCCCTGGTTCACCCACGCCGGCGGCAATCTCGGGAACATCACCATCGATACGGTCGACCTGCGGGGGGTTAACCCCCGCTTCACGCCGTTTGTCTTTTCGACATCGGGGAGTGTCGAGTCGCTGGTCCTGCGCAATATCACCCACCACGCCCCCGACGACGACCGGATTTTGTTTCAATTCGGAACAAAGTATGGGGACGAACTTAAAGACGAGGACGGCCGGGAGATCAAAATGAAGATCGGCACGGTCCTGATCGACGGCCTGCGGGTCTATCATCCGCGCTTCAGCGAGGGGCGGCCGGCATTGATCAACGTCGACTGCGATATTCGCCGTCTCACCGTTCGGAACGCCGAGGTGATCACCGCCGAGGACCAGTCGTCCCAGGAGATGTACCAAAAGGGCTGCTTCCTCCGGGTCGCGGGGGACGGAAAGATCGGCACCCTGTCGCTTGTCAATGTCGATATCGGGGGGATTCCCCAGCTGACGCGCGTCGAGGACGGCTGCGTCATCGAGAAACAACAATAATCTCCCCTTGAGAGCATTGAATATCCATTTCGGACAAACCAAGCACAACACAGAAAATCAAATACGAAACAAGCGATAAGAAGGAGAATCACAACGATGAGGCAGACAACTTTTAAATATGCGGTTATCGCCGCGCTGACGGCGATGTTCGCTTTGCCGCTGTTCGCCGGGGAATCGGCGCTGCGCCTGGCCGGCGGCGGCGCGACCGACTACACCATCGTCTTGCCCGCGGAACCGACCGCCGTCCAAAAGACCGCCGCCGAGGAGCTGGCCTCTTTCTTAAGCCAGGTCACCGGCGCGCCGTTTCCGATTATCTCGGAAAACCAGATCGGGGACAAAGAGAAACTTCTGGTCATCGGGCCGAGCGCGCTGTCGAAAACGCTTCTTGCCCGCGCCGGCGCGCAGGATGAGGCGTTGATCGGGCAGGACGGGATTATTCTCCAGACGGCAGGCGACTGTCTTGTCCTCTCGGGGCATCCCGACCGCGGGCCGCTGTACGCCGTCTATACGTTCCTGGAAGATTGTGTCGGTGTCCGCTGGTGGACCAGCACCGAATCGACCATCCCCTCACGCCCGACGCTCGAGGTCGAGGTCGCCGCGGTGCGCTACGCGCCGAAGGTGATTTCGCGCGAGTCGTTCTACCTCGATCCTTTAAGCGGTCGGGAGGGAGGAATCTTCTCGGCCCGAATGAAGACGAACGGGCACTTCAACCCGGTACCGGCCGAATACGGCGGGCACATGCCGATTCTCTTCTGGGCCCATTCGTTCGAGCAGGTTCTGCCGCCGGGCAAATATTTCGACGAGCACCCCGATTGGTACGCGCTGATCGACGGCAAGAGGGAAAAAGGGCGTCAGCTGTGTCTGACCAACCCCGAGATGAAAAAGGAGTTTATCCGCAACACGCTCGACGCCTTGCGGAAGGCGCCGGAAACACGGTTCGTCTCGGTATCGCAAAACGACTGCGGCGGCTGGTGCCAGTGCCCCGAGTGCCAGAAGCTCTTTGAGGAGAACGGCTCCCAGGCCGGGCCGCTGATCAGGTTTGTCAACGAGGTGGCCGAGGCGATTGAGCCGGAGTTCCCCAACGTTCTGGTCGAGACACTCGCCTACAACGACTCGCGGTTCGCCCCGGCCAAGGTCAAACCGCGCGACAACGTCGTGGTTCGTCTTTGCTCGATCGAGTACTCGTTCCTCACCCCGCTGGCCGACGGCGGGCCGAACAATCAGTCGTTCGTCGACTGTGTCGAAAAGTGGAGCGCCATTTCCAAGAATCTTTACATCTGGGATTACGTCACCAACTTCTCCAACTATCTTCTGCCGCACCCGAACCTGCAGGTGCTCGCCCCGAATATCCGTTACTTCATCGATAACCACGCCGTCGGAATCTTTGAGCAGGGGGACGCCGGCTGCCCGGCCGGGGACTTTGTCCGGCTGCGCAACTGGGTGATCTCGAAGCTCCTCTGGAATCCCGATCTCGATCAATCGGCGCTGGAAGAGGAATTCCTCACCGGCTACTACTCCCCAAGAGTGGGGGCGCTTTTGCGCCGATACCTCGATGTTCTGAAACAAAGCGCGCTGAAGTCGGATATTCATCTTCGCTGCTACCGTACCAACGCGGGCGATTGGCTCAGTCCCGAGGCGCTTGTCGAGGCGACACGGCTGATGGATCAGGCGATCGCCGCCGCCGAAGAGGACGAAAAACAAGACCCGGTCCGATTCGCCGGATTGACCAAGAAGGTCAAGCGTGAGTCGATCCCGATTCATCTGGTCTGGGTTCGCGAGTGGCAGGATTACGACGTGGCGCTGGCCCTTCGCAAAATCCCCTCTCCGATCACCTGCTCGATGATCGATTATTTCCGCGAGTTCAAAAACCTGCTCGAGGAGAATCAGGTTCGCTCCTACCGTGAGGGGGGCTCAAAAGAGGGTCTGGATCAGTGGCTCAACGATATCGAACGACAGATCGACACCCTGCCGGCCAAACCGCCGAAGGAGGTCGAGGGCCTTCCGGTCGACACCTGGTACGACGCCCAGGAATCCAATTTCCGCCTGTTCGGGATCGATCAATATATCTTCCTCGAAGAGGATCCCAACGCCTCGAACCAGCGCGCCGCTCGCATGCCGGGAACTCATACCGAGTGGTCGGTCGCGTGGTACGCCGACCGCGCCCCGATACTGAACTCCCCCACCGGGGCCGAACCGGACGAGGAGGGGCGTGTCCGCGGGAAAGTCCTCATCTACGCCCGCTGCGACGCCCCCGAGGACGGCGCGGACAAAGGAGCGATGTCGATCGGCGTTTACGACGAAACGAACAGAAAAGGTATTTGCGGCAGAACGCTCAAAAGCAGTGAAATGGCCGGGAGCGATTACAAGGTGTTCGATCTCGGGACGGTCCCGCTCGGACACGCGATCCTGATCTGGACCGCACCGATCAAAGGCGGCGTGCCGAACGTCTACGTCGACCGAATCGTGATTATTCGTGAATAACCTATCGAAAGTACAGAGTACCCATGAGAATAACCGATCTTAGAGGCGCGGCGCTCTTCGCGCTGCTTGTTCTGTTCGCCTTACCGCTGGCCGCCGCGCAGGAGACCCTGCGCCTGGCCGACGGAGGCGCGACCGATTACACCATTGTCCTGCCCGAGGAACCGAGCGCCGTTCAAAAGACCGCCGCCGAGGAACTGGCCTCTTTCTTAAGCCAGGTCACCGGCGCGCCGTTTTCGATCATCTCGGAAAACCAGATCGCAGACAAACAGAAGCTTCTGGTCATCGGGCCGAGCGCGCTGTCGAAAACCCTTCTTTCCCACGCCGGCGCGCAGGACGAGACGTCGATCGGGCAGGACGGGATTATTCTCCAGACGGTCGGCGATTCGCTCGTCCTCTCGGGGCATCCCGACCGCGGGCCGCTCTACGCGGTCTATACGTTCCTGGAAGATTGTGTCGGCATCCGATGGTGGACCAGCACCGAATCGACCATCCCCTCACGCCCGAGGCTTGAAGTCGACGTCGCTGCGGTGCGCTACGCGCCGAAGGTGATTTCGCGCGAGTCGTTCTACCGCGACTCCCTGCGCGGACCGGAGGCGGGAATCTTCTCGGCCCGAACAAAGACGAACGGGCACCACAACCCGGTGCCGGCCGAATACGGCGGGCACATGCCGATTCTCTTCTGGGCCCATTCGTTCGGGCAGGTTCTGCCTCCGGAGAAATATTTCGACGAGCACCCCGATTGGTACCCCTTGATCCGCGGGGAGCGGGCAAAAGACCATGTGCAGCTGTGCCTGACCAACCCCGAGATGAAGGCGCAGTTTATCCGCAATGTACTCGATGCTCTGCGGAAGGCACCGGAAACACGATTCGTCTCGGTCTCGCAGAACGACTGGGGGGGCTGGTGCCAGTGTCCCGAGTGTCAAAAGCTCTTTGAGGAAAACGGCTCCCAGGCCGGACCGCTGATCACGTTTGTCAACGAGGTGGCCGAGGCGATTGAGCCGGAGTTCCCCAACGTGTTGGTCGAGACGCTCGCCTACCAAGACACACGTTTCGCCCCGTCCAAGGTCAAGCCGCGCGACAACGTCGTGATTCGCCTTTGCTCGATCGAATACTCGTTCCTCACCCCGCTGGCCGACGACGGGCCGGCCAACGAGTCGTTTGTCGACTGTATCGAAAAGTGGAGCGCGATCTCCAAGCAGCTTTATATATGGGACTACGTCACTAACTTCAGCAACTATATGCTCCCCCACCCGAATCTGCAGGTGCTCGCTCCCAACATCCGTTTCTTTGTGAAGAACCGCGCCGTCGGAATCTTCGAGCAGGGAGACGTCTACTGCTCGGCGGGGGACTTCGTCCGGATGCGCAACTGGGTGATCTCGAAGCTCCTCTGGAATCCTGATCTCGATCAATCGGCGCTGGAGGAGGAATTCCTCACCGGCTACTACTCCCCGCGGGTGGCGGTGATTTTTCGCCAGTACCTCGATGTGCTTAAACAAAGCGCGCTGAAGTCGAATATTCCTCTGCGCTGCTTTCGCTCCAATGCCGGCGATTGGCTCAGTGCCGAGGCGCTTGTCGAGGCGACACGGCTGATGGACCAGGCGATCGCCGCCGCCGAGGAGGACGAAAAACAAGACCCGGTCCGATTCGCCGGACTGACCGAGAAAGTCCGGCGCGAGTCGATCCCGATTCGGCTGGTCTGGATTCGTGAAGGGCGGGATTACGACACGGCGATGGCTCTTCGCGACATCCCCTCCCCGATCGCCTGCTCGATGTCCGATTACTTCCGCGAGTTCAAAGCCCTGCTCGAGGAGAACCGCGTCTCCGGCAGCCGAGAGGGGGAGTCAAAAGAGTCTTTGGACAAGTGGCTCGACGACCTCCAGTGGTATGTCGACGCCCAGAGAGCCGAACCGCCGAAGGAGGTCGAAGGCCTTCCGCTCGGTTCTTGGTTCGACGCCCAGGAATTCAATTTCCGCCTGGCCGGGCTCAATCGCTGGGTTTTCCTTGAGAAGGATCTCAACGCCTCGAACGGGGGCGCCGCCCGCATGCCGGGCAGTCACACCCAGTGGGCGGCCGGATGGTACGCCGATCGCGCCCCGGCGCTGATTTCCCCCAGCGGAACTGAACCTGACGAGGAGGGACGCGTCCTCGGAAGAGTTTTCCTCTACGCCCGCTGCGACGCCCCCGAAGACGGAGCGGACAAAGAGGTGATGTCTGTCGGCGTTTACGACGAGGCGAACAAAAAAGCGATCCGCGGGAAGCGGCTGACAAGCGGCGAAATGGCCGGCAGCGAATACAAGGCGTTCGATCTCGGGACGGTCCCGCTCGGACACGAGATCCTGGTCTGGGCCGCGCCGATAAAAGACGCCGCGCCGAATGTCTATGTCGACCGGATTGTGGTGATTCGCCAATAAAAGAAAGAGGATACGAAAGTACCGATGAAAATATTTTCCCTGACACCCTTGGCGCTCGGCGCGCTGATTGTTTTGGCCGCCTTCCCGTTTGCCGCCGCGCAGCAGACGCTTCGCCTGGCCGACTGCGGCGCGACCGATTACACCATTGTTCTGCCCGAGGCACCGAACCCGGTACAAACAACGGCCGCCGAGGAACTGGCTTCTTTCCTCGGCCAGGTGACCGGGGCGCCTTTTCCGATTCTCTCGGAAAACCAGATCGAGGATCAGGCCTGGGACAAAGAGAAGCTCCTGGTCCTGGGCCCGGGGGAATGTTCCAAGGCGCTGCTGGCCTCGGCCGCCGCCGAGCCGGAAGGGACCATCGGCATGGATGGGATCATTCTTGAAACGGTCGACCGGTCGATTGTGCTGTCGGGGCATCCCGAGCGGGGGGCGCTGTACGCCGTCTATACCTTTTTAGAAGATACTGTCGGTATCCGCTGGTGGACCAGCACCGAATCGACGATCCCCCGTCAGCCGACTGTGGAGATTCCTCCGCTGTCTGTGCGTTATGAGCCGCCACTGCTTTCGCGCGACGTCCATTACATGGAAACGTACAAGGGAGAAGGCAGCTTGATCTTCTCGGCCCGCAGAAAACTCAACTGCCGAAGAAGTTTCGGCAGCACTGCCGACGCCGCCCCCGAACCATACGGCATCTCCTCCGTCGCGGCCGGTTCTTTTTATCTGATACTCCCCCCCAAAGAGTACTATGACGAACATCCCGAGTGGTATTCGCTGAATAACTCCAAGCGCTCCAGTTCCGGTGCTCAGCTTTGCCTGACCAATCAGGAAATGCGCGAGGAATATATCCGCCGGACGCTCAAGAAGCTGCGGGAGAACCCCGAGATAAAAATCATCTCGATCTCGCATAACGACAACAACCGCTGGTGCGAGTGCCCCGAGTGCAGGAAACTCGTCGAGGAGAACGGCTCCCAGGCGGGGCCGCTTTTGGACTTTCTCAATCCGATCGCGGAGCGGATCGAAAAAGAGTTTCCCGATGTCATCATCGAGACGCTCGCCTATCGGAAGTCCCGCCCCGCGCCGACAAAAATCCGGCCGCGCGATAATATCAGAATCCGCTTTTGTACGATCGAAGGTTCGTTCTTAACGCCAATCTCGGAAGGGGGCCCGAATCAGTCGATCTTAACCGATCTGGAAAATTGGTGCGCCGTCTCGAACAATGTCGCACTGTGGGATTACGTCACCAACTTCCACAACTACATGCTCCCCCATCCGAACCTGCAGGTTCTTTCTCCCAATATCCGCCTGTACGCCAAAAACAACGTCGTCGGTGTTTTTTTGCAGGGAGACAATTGGTGCGCGGCGGGAGACTTCGTCCGGATGCGCTGCTATGTACTTTCGAAACTCCTTTGGGATCCGACGCTCGACCAGCGGGAAGTGGAAGATGAATTTCTGGCCGGATACTATTCTCCGAAGGTCGCCGCGATTTTGCGTGAGTATCTCGATCTGATCACCGAAACGGCCCTGCGTTCCCATATCTTCCTGCGCTGCTATATGCAGACAACGTACAGCTGGCTCGACACGCCGACCTTGGTCGAGGCCACCGAGCTGATGAACCGGGCGATCGACGCGGCGCGCGAAGACGAAGAGCTCTTCCCCGAGCGTTTCGCCGGTTTGGCAGATAAAGTCAAACGTGAGTCGATCCCCGCGCGTCTGGCTTGGCTGCGCGACTGGCCCGATCGCCAAAACGATCTTGCCCGCGGCGCTCTCCCCTCCCCCGCGTCGGATGGAGCCGACTATTTCGAGGAATTTCGGGAACTCTTAAAGGCAAACAACGTCGACTGCGCGGTCGAAGGAAAAAAAGGACAATTCAGCGGCTGGCTCGATGTTCTTCAACAATACGTCCAAACCGAGGCGATCGTTCCGGAGGAGGTACGGGATCTTCCCGACAACACGTGGTACGATCTGGAAGAGTACGGAATGAACCTCGGCCTCTACGGCAAGTATACCTTTCTGGAGGACGATGCCGCCGCGCAGAACGGCCGGGCGGTTCGAATCACCGGCGACCACCACGAGTGGGTCATCGGCTGGGAGAGCAGCCGGCTCTTTTCGCTCGATTCCCCGTCGGGGGCCGGTCTCGATGAAAAGGGAAATCTGCGGGTCCGGGTGATTCTGCGCGCTCGGTGCCAGGCCGCCGACGGCGATGACGGCAGCGCGCTGACTATCGGGATGGGACTCTATGACGGAACGCGATCGAAAGACCTCTTCCGTCGGACATTAAAGACGACGGAGCTGGGAAAGGATCAGTACCGGTCGATCGATCTGGGAACGGTCTCGATCCCCGAGGGAACGCGCCTTTGGATCGCCCCGACCGACCGCCCCGAGGCGGTTCAAAATCTTTATGTAGATCGGGTTGTGTTCATTCGTCAGTAAGTAAGATCGGACAGCAGGTAAGCAGGATTGTTTCCGATGAAAAAATTCCCCGCAGCCCGCGCGGTGTTTTTCGCGCTGTTTGTTTTGATTACCCTCCCACCCCTTGCCGCGGAAGAGATACTCCGCCTGGCGGACAACGGCGCGAGTGACTACACCGTTGTCCTCCCTGATCATCCCAGCGCGGTTCAAAAGACCGCCGCCGAGGAACTGGCCTCGTTTCTCGGTCAGGTCACCGGGGCCGAGTTTCCGATTCTCTCGCAAGAGCAGGCCAAAGATAAACAGAAGCTCCTGGTCATCGGTCCGGGAGAACTGTCGAAACAAATGCTCGCCTCGGCCGGCGCCGAGCCGGAGGAGACCATCGCCCAAGACGGGATCATCGTTCAGACGGTCGGCGGCAGTATTGTCTTCTCGGGGCATCGAGACCGCGGCCCGCTGTACGCGGTCTATACCTTTCTGGAGGATATCGTCGGCTGCCGATGGTGGACCGGTACCGAGTCGACCATCCCTTCGCGGCCGACGCTCGATATCGAGGCGGTTCACTTGCGCTATGCGCCGAAAGTCATTTCAAGGGAAGCGTATTATCGCGATCCTCTCGACGGCCGTGAGGGAGGAATCTTCTCCGCTCGGATGAAGATGAACGGGCACTTCAATCCGGTACCCGCCGAATACGGCGGCCACATGCCGATCCTCTTCTGGGCCCATTCGTTCGAGCAGGTTCTTCCGCCGGAAAAATATTTCGAGGAACACCCCGATTGGTACTCGCTGGTCGACGGCCAAAGGAGAGGCGAGGGGCAATATCAGCTTTGCCTGACCAATCCGGAAATGAAGGCGGAGTTTATCCGCAACACCCTCACCGCCCTGCGGTCTAACCCCGATACGCGTATTGTCTCCGTCTCGCAAAACGACCGCGACGGCTGGTGCCAGTGCCCCGAGTGTCAAAAATTGGCGGAGGATAATCTCTCGCAGTCGGGACCGCTGATCACCTTCGTCAACGAGGTGGCCGAGGCGATCGAACAAGAGTTCCCCAACGTTTTGGTCGAGACGCTCGCCTATAATCAATCACGCCCGGCGCCCGCCAAGGTTCGGCCGCGGGACAATGTTCTGATACGTCTTTGTACCGGCGGCAATTCCCTCGTGATCCCCCTGGAAGAAGGGGGCCCCAATCAATCGCTCGCGGCGGTTATCGAGAGCTGGAGCGCGATCTCCAAGCAGCTTTACATCTGGGATTACGTTACCAACTTCCACAACTATTTGCTCCCTCACCCCAACCTGCGGGTACTGGCTCCCAATATCCGCTTCTTTGTCAAAAACCACGCCATAGGGATCTTCGAGCAGGGGGACGCCGGCTGCTCGGCGGGGGACTTTGTCCGAATGCGCCATTGGGTACTCTCCAAACTTCTTTGGAACCCCTCCCTCGATCAAACGGCGCTGGAGGACCAATTTCTAAACGGATACTACTCTCCGCGGATCGCCGCGCTGTTTCGTCAGTACCTCGACGTTCTCCAACGCGGCGCGCTCCAGTCCGAAATTCCGCCGAGCGGTTCACCGCAGAGCACCCAAGAATGGCTCAGCACCGAAACGCTTGTCGAGGCGACGAAGCTCATGGATCAAGCCATCGCCGCGGCGCGGGAGGACGAAGAGAATGATCCGATCCGTTTCGCGGGACTGACACGGAAGGTCACCCGTGAGTCGATCCCGATTCGATCCGTCTGGATCGATCAGTGGCGCGCCCGCGACGCGGAGATGGCCGTCGCCGGGATTCCCTCCCCCATCGCCTGTCCCATGATCGACTACCTTCACGAATTCGTTTCTCTGCTGCGGGAAAATCACGTTGAATGGGTCCGAGAGGAATGGCAGGGGAAAGAGGAATTGGATCGGCGGCTTGCCGTCTTGGAACAACTGTTCGGCGCCCCGGCGGCCGAGCCGCCCGCGCAGGTCGAAGGGCTTCCGGCCGATTCCTGGTTCGACGTCCAGGAACCGTATTTCCGTCTGTCGGGGCTGGGGTATTGGGTCTTTCTCGAAGAGGACCCGAACGCCTCAAACAAGCTGGCCGCCCGCATGCCGACCGACCATACCCAGTGGGCCGCCGCTTGGAACAGCGACCGCGCCGAGGCGCTTGTTTCGCCGGCGGGTACCGAACCCGACTCCGACGGCCGCCTTAGCGCGCGGGTACTTCTCTTCGCCCGATGTGACGCGCTCCCCCGCGGTGAGGATCGAGGCGCGATGGCTGTCGGTATTTATGACGAAACGGCCAAAGAAGGTCTCTTTACCCGAGTTCTCACGAGCGGTGAACTGGCCGGGAGTGATTACAAGCTCTTCGATCTCGGGACTTTCCCCCTCGGGAAGGGCATCTTGATCTGGACCTCGCCGTTTGACCGGACCGTGCCCAACGTCTATATTGATCGTATCGTGGTTATTCGTCAGTGAAAAAAGGGAAATACCGATGAGGAGATACTCTTTCACGCGCGCCGCTTTTGCCGCGCTGACGCTGCTGGCGGCGATGCCGATTTTCGCCTCCGAGGGGACCTTGCGCCTCGCCGGCGACGGTGTGAGCGATTACAAGGTTGTCCTTCCCGAAAACCCAAGCGCCGTCCAGCGAACGGCAGCCGAGGAGTTGGCTTCATTCCTCGGCCAGGTCACGGGGGCGGTGTTTCCCATCATCTCGGAAGCAGAGGCGAAGGGTAAAGACAAGCTTCTGGTCATCGGTCCGGGGGAACTGTCGAAATCACTGCTCGCCTCGGCCGGCGCCGAATCGGAAGAAACACTCTCTCAGGACGGCATCATCCTTTGGACGGTCGGCGGCAGTATTGTCTTCTCGGGCCACCGGGACCGCGGCCCGCTTTACGCGGTCTATACCTTTCTGGAAGATACCGTCGGCGTCCGCTGGTGGACCAGTACCGAATCGACCATCCCGAAGCGGCCCGATCTTGAGGTTCCGACCCTCTCGCTGCGGTACGAGCCCGTCCTCATCTCGCGTGACGCCACTTACTTCGACCGCTATGGGGAGACGGGACCCATCTTTTGCGCCCGGAGGAAACTCAACGGTCACGGCAACGGCATCCCCCCCGAATACGGCGGGCGAATGGCCTTCTCGCTGTTTGTCCATACCTTCTACCCGATTCTTCCCCCAAAGCAATATTTCGACGATCACCCCGACTGGTACGCCCTGGTCGACGGCCAGCGCCGGCGCGAGAACGCGCAGCTGTGCCTGACCAATCCCGAGATGAAAGAGGAGTTTATCCGCAATACGCTGCGGATTATCGGGGAACACCCGGAATCAAAAATCATCTCGATCAGTCAGAACGACTGCGCCGGGTGGTGCCAGTGCCCCGAGTGCAAAAAGCTGGCGGAGGAAAACAAATCTCAGGCCGGGCCTCTGATCACCTTTGTCAACCAGGTCGCCGAAGCCGTCGAAAAGGAGCATCCCGACGTGCTGGTCGAGACGCTCGCCTACAACGCTTCGCGCTTCGCTCCGGCCAACGTCCGCCCGAGGGATAATGTTATCATTCGCCTTTGCACGATCGAGTATTCTTTCCTCACCCCGCTGGAAGAAGGGGGACGCAATCAATCGCTCGTGGAACAAATCGGCAAATGGAGCGCGATATCGAAACAGCTCTTCATCTGGGATTACGTCACCAACTTCCATAACTACATGCTCCCGCATCCTAATCTGCAGGTGCTCTCCCCCAATATCCGCTTCTTTATTAAGAACAACGCCGTCGGGGTTTTGGAACAGGGAGACACCTGGTGCGCGGCGGGGGACTTTGTCCGGCTACGCTACTATCTTCTCTCCAAACTCCTTTGGGATCCGTCGCTTGACCAGCGCGAAGTCGAGAATGAGTTCTTAAACGGTTATTATTCGCCGAGTGTCGCCGCCGTTTTGCGTGAGTACCTCGATCGCGTCACCGAGTGCGCCGTCCGGTCAAATATCAACTTGCGCTGCTACATGGATACCGTCTATACCTGGCTCGACACACCGACCCTGGTTGAGTTAACCGCCTTGATGGATCGAACGATCGCCGCGGCGCGTGAAGACGAAGAGAAGGATCCGATCCGTTTTGCCGGCCTGACCGACAAGGTTCTGCGCGAGTCGATCCCTGTGCGTCTGGCGTGGCTTCGCGACTGGCCGATTCGCCAAGACGATCTGGCTCGGGAACAGATCCCCTCCCCTATCAAGGACGGGGCCGCCTATTACGAACAGTTTCGAGAACTGATAAAGCGGAATAACGTCACCAGCGCCGTGGAAGGGGGAAATAAGTCGTTTCCGGCCTGGCTCGACGCGCTGGGGGGAAATTTCAAACCGGCACCGGTCCCCGATGAGGTGAAGGACCTTGCCGCAGACACATGGGTGACTTTGGAAGAATGCCAGGTGAATTCCCCCAGCGACGTGTGGCCGTTTATCGTGGACGACAGCGCCGCGGAAAACGGCCGGGCGATAAAACTCCCGGGGAATCAGAACCAATGGGGAATCGGTTGGGATACCTACGCCGCGGGCCGTCTGCGCTCGATATCCGACAGCGGCGAAGGGGAGAACGGATTCTTTCCGGTTCGGATCCTCCTGCGCGTTCGATGCCAGGGGTTTGAACCGGACGACCAAGATGCCCTGATTGTTTCCGTCTATGACCTCGATCAAATGCGGACCGTCTTCCGTAAACCGATCAAGGACTCGGAGCTGGTCTGGGACGGATACAAAACCATCGACCTCGGGAATATTTCGATAGGGATCAATACCCGCTTGAAATTCACCCCGGCCGGGCGATCCGAGGGGGAGAAAAATTTCTTCATCGATCGAATGGTGATCATTCGTGAATAAAGGAACCTTTATGTTAAGAACCGCAATGACAAAGAACAGACTTCTTTCCGTGATCCTGCCGCTTTTGGCCATGATCGTATCCGTTGCCCTCGGCGATGAGGGAACCGCGGAGAAACTGACCCTCTGCACCGACGGCGCGACCGACTACACCATTGTTCTGCCCGATTCGCCGACGGAGGTTCAAAAGACCGCCGCCAATGAGCTGGCGTCTTTCTTGAACCGGGTCACGGGGGCGGACTTTCCGATTCTCTCGGAAGGGATGATTGAGGAACAGGCCAGGGACAAGGCGAAACTCCTGGTCATCGGTCCGGGGGAACTGTCGAAGAAGCTGCTCGCCTGCGTCGGCGCCGAGCCGGAAGAGACAATCGGTTACGACGGAATCATCATCGAGCCGGTCGGCCGGTCGGTCGTCTTCTCGGGCCACCCCAAGCGGGGGACGCTTTACGCGGTTTACACTTTCTTGGAAGATACCGTCGGCATCCGCTGGTGGACCAGCACCGAATCGACCATTCCTAAGCGGCCGACGCTCAAGGCGGCCATCACGCCGACGCGCTACGCGCCGAAGGTCATCTCGCGCGAGGCGTTCTACCGCGATTCGGTGTTCAGCGAAAACGCGGGGGTCTTTTCCGCCCGGATGAAGATGAACGGACAGAACAACCCGATCCCCCCCGAGTACGGCGGCCATGAGACCTTCTACTTTTTTGGCCACTCCTTCTACATCATTCTTCCGGCGGACAAATATTTTGATGAGCATCCCGATTGGTATCCCCTGATCAACGGCAAGCGAACCAGGGGGAATGTACAGCTGTGCCTGATGAACCCCGAGATGAGAAAGGAGTTTATCCGCAACACCCTGCAGATCCTCGAGGAGCATCCGGAGGTAAATAACATATCGATCTGTCAGGACGATTGCGCCGGATGGTGCCAGTGTCCCGAATGTCAAAAGTGCGTCGATGAGAACGGCTCTCAATCCGGACCGCTGATCGATTTCATCAACGAGGTCGCCGAGGCCGTCGAGAAGGAACATCCCGACGTCATCGTCAACACCTTCGCCTATCAGGCCACACGTTTCGCCCCCTCGAAGGTTCGGCCCAGAGACAATGTTCTCATTCGGCTTTGCACCATCGAGAACTCCTTCCTGACCCCCTTGGAAGAGGGGGGACTCAACCAGTCGCTCGTGGAGAATATCGAGAAGTGGAGCGCCATCTCCAAGCAACTCTTCGTCTGGGACTACGTCACCGACTTCCACTGTTATATGCTCCCTCATCCGAATCTTCACGTACTTGGTCCCAACATTCGTTTCTTCGTGAAAAACAACGTCGTCGGCATCTTCGAACAGGGGGACGTTTTCTGTGCGGCGGGAGACTTTGTTCGGCTTCGCAACTGGGTGATCTCCAAGCTTCTGTGGAATCCCGACCTCGATCAAAGAGCGCTGGAAAATGAGTTTTTAAACGGCTACTATTCGCCGAACGTGAGACCACTTTTGCGCCAGTATCTTGATCTTCTCACCAAACGCGCCGTGGAGAAGAATATCCATCTGGGCTGCTTTCTGGATTCGGCCTACGGCTGGCTCGACACACCGACGCTGGTGGAGGCGACGAACCTCATGAATCGGGCGATCGCCGCGGCACGTGACGACGAAAAACACTCTCCGGAACGTTTCGCCGGTCTTGCCGATAAGCTCCAGCGTGAATCGATCCCCGTTCACCTCGCGTGGCTGAGCGAGTGGCCCCTTCGCCAGGCGGATCTTCTCTCCAACAATATCCCCTCCCCCGTCGCTGAGGGAGAAAAGTATTACGAAGAGTACCTCGCGCTGCTGGAGAAAAACCATGTCACCAGCGCCGTGGAAGGGGGAGAGGCGAACTTTGGCAATTGGCTGGAGAGTCTTCACGAGATCGTTCGATCCAAGTCGGTCATTCCCGAGGAAGTCAAAGACCTCCCCCGCGACACGTGGTACAACCTGGAAGAATTCGCCATGCCTCTGGGCGCTGTGGGCGAGCTCTCTTTCCGCGAGGACGACGCCGCGGCGGACAACGGCCGGGCGGTTCGTCTGCCGGGGAACCATCACGAGTGGGAGGTCGGCTGGGCACCCTCCCCGATTTTTCAGCTTCGTTCCCCGTCCGCAGCCGCTCCCGATGAAGAGGGGTTTGTCAGCGCGCGGATGATCCTGCGGGCCCGCTACCAGGCGGTCGAAGGGGACGACAGCGACGCGCTTGAAATCGGCATCTGGGATTTTGGCCGGACGTGCAATACCTTCCATCGTACGCTCAAAAGCTCCGAACTGGGGAAAGAAGAGTATAAGACAATCGACCTGGGGATTGTAAAAATCGGGACAACGTCTCATTTTTGGATCGCCCCGACCGATCATCCCGAGGCGGTGCAAAACCTCTATATCGACCGTGTGGTGTTTATCCGCCAGTAGGATTCGTCCAGCAGGATTATTACCCCATGAAAAAATCCCCCGTGACCTTCGCTGCCCTCTGCGCGCCGCTGGTTTTGGCCGTCTTCCCGCTTCTTGCCGAGGAACAGACGTTTCGCCTGGCCAGCGGCGGCATAACCGATTACAGCATCGTCCTCCCCGAGACACCGACGGCGGTTCAGCAGACCGCCGCCGAGGAGCTGGCTTCGTTCCTAAACCAGGTCACGGGGACCGATTTTCCGATCCTCTCGGAAAGCCAAATTAAGGAAAAAGCCAAGGATAAACAGAAGCTCCTGGTCATCGGGCCGGGGAAGCGGTCGAAACAATTGCTCGCCTCCGTCGGCGCCGAGCCGGAAGAGACTCTTGGCCAGGATGGAATTATCCTTCACACGGCGGGTCAATCGATTGTTTTCTCCGGGCATCCCGACCGTGGGATGCTCTACGCTGTCTACACGTTCTTAGAAGATTATGTCGGGTGCCGATGGTGGACCCGAACCGAATCGACCATCCCCAACATTCAACGGCTGGATATCACCCCGCCGGCTCTTCGCTATCAGCCGACCTTTTTTTGGCGAGACACCAGTTACCTGGATGTTCGTCAAGGGGAAGAGGGGGGTATCTTTTGCGCCCGGAGAAAAATCAACGGTCCCCCGGTTCCCCCGCAATTCGGCGGATATGTGACAATCTGTCTGGGCAGTCATACCTTCTGCCTGATTCTCCCGCCGAAGGACTTTTTCGACGAACACCCCGACTGGTACGCCTTGGTCGATGGTCGGCGGCTGAAAGACAATGGACAGCTCTGCCTGACGAATCCGGAGATGAAACAGGAGTTTATACGCAGCGTCCTGCGTATCCTCGACGAAAATCCGGAAACAAAAATCATTTCGATCAGCCAGAACGACTGCGGCGGGTGGTGTCAGTGTCCCGAGTGTCAAAGACTCGTCGACGAGAACGGTTCGCAGTCGGGGCCGCTGATCACCTTTGTCAATGATGTCGCCGAGGCGGTGGAAAAAGAGCATCCCGACGTCGTGGTCGAGACACTCGCCTATCTGTCAACCCGTTTTGCCCCCGCCAAGGCCCGGCCGCGCGACAATGTCTTGATTCGTCTTTGTGCCATCGGGAACTCCTTTCTAACCCCAGCGGAGGAAGGGGGGAGCAATCAATCGCTCGTGGAGCAGATCGAAAAGTGGAGCGGCATCGCCAAACAGCTCTTCGTCTGGGATTACGTCACTAACTTCAGCAATTATATGCTCCCCCACCCAAATCTTCAGGTACTGGCGCCCAATATCCGCTTCTACGCCCGGAACCATGCCGTCGGCATCTACGAGCAGGCGGACAGCTGGTGCGCGGCGGGCGACTTCGTCCGACTGCGCTGCTACCTCATTTCCAAATTGATGTGGAACCCGTCGCTCGACCAGCGGGAAATTGAGAACGATTTTCTGACCGGCTATTACTCGCCCACTGTAGGAGCGCTGCTGCGCCAATATCTCGACCTTATCACCAAGACCGCCGTTCGTTCCGACATCAATCTCAGCTGCTATATGGAGACGACGTACGACTGGCTCGATACAGCCGCCTTGGTCAAGGCCACGGAGCTGATGAACCGAGCGATCGCCGCGGCCGAGGAAGATCAGCGGCGCGAGCCGGAACGATTCGCCGGTCTGGCCGACAAGGTTCGGCGTGAGTCGATCCCCATTCGTCTGGCCTGGCTGCTCGACTGGAAAAAACGTCAGGACGATTTGACCCGGCAGAATATTCCCTCCCCCGTCCCCGGCGGCGAGGAATATTTTGAGGAGTTCCGAACGCTCTTGGAAAAGAACAACGTCGATTGCGCCAAAGAAGGCAAGACAGCGCAATTCCAAGAGTGGCTCGATAATCTTCACAAGGAACTGTAAAAACAGAATCTCTCTGTTCCGAACGGAATGATACTTTCGGCGATACCCGGAGAAAAACACCGATGAGAAGAATCCCTCCCGCGCGGGCAGCCATCATCGCGGCCGCGGCGATGTTTGTCCTGACAATCATTGCCCTGCCGCTGTTTGCCGATGAAGCGGCACTTCATCTGGCCGATCGCGGCGCGACCGACTACACGATTGTCCTTCCCGATACGCCGTCACCGGTTCAGGAAACGGCCGCCGGTGAGCTGGCTTCGTTCTTAAAACAGGTCACGGGGGCCGATTTTCCGATCCTCTCCGAAAGTCAGGTTGAGGAAAAAGCCAAGGATAAAGAAAAGCTCCTGGTCATCGGGCCTGGGGATCTGTCGAAACGGCTGCTCGCCTCCGTCGGCGCCGAGCCGGAAGAGACGATCGCTCAAGATGGGATCATTATCCAGCCGGTCAGAGAGTCGATCGTCTTTTCAGGCCACCCACAGCGCGGAACGCTCTACGCGGTTTATACGTTCCTGGAAGATACTGTCGGCTGCCGCTGGTGGACCAGCACCGAGTCGACCATCCCGCGGCGGCCGACGCTCGAGGTGAACATCGCCCCGACGCGATACGCGCCGAAGGTGACGCTGCGGGAGGAGTATTACCTCGATCCTCATAACGGGGATGAAGGGGGAATCTTTTCGGCCCGCGCCAAAATGAACGGGTGCCTCCACCCCATCCCCCCCGAATTCGGCGGCCATGAGATATTCTGCTTCTTTGTCCACTCCTTCTATTCGATTCTTCCGCCGGAGGACTATTTCGACGAGCATCCCGAGTGGTACGCGCTGGTCGACGGCCAGCGTCGAAGTGACGGGGCGCAGCTGTGCCTGACCAATCCCGAGATGAAGCGACAGTTCATCCGCAGCGCGCTGCGTTTCCTCAAAGAAACCCCCGGCGCGGGAATCATCTCGGTCAGCCAGAACGACTGCGGCGGCTGGTGCCAGTGCCCCGAGTGCCAAAAGTTAGCCGACGAGAACAACTCCCAGGCCGGGCCGCTGATCGTGTTTGTCAACGAGGTCGCCGAGGCGATCGAAAAAGAGTTCCCCGATGTTTTCGTCGAGACGCTCGCCTACCAAGAGACCCGTTTCGCGCCGACGAAGGTCAGGCCGCGCGACAATATTCTGATTCGGCTGTGCACCATCGAAAACTCTTTCCTTACCCCGCTGGAGGAAGGGGGACCGAATCAATCGCTCGTGGAGAATATCGAAAAGTGGAGCGCGATTTCCAAGCAGCTTTATATATGGGATTACGTCACCAACTTTTCCGATTACCTGCTCCCCCACCCGAACCTTCAGGTATTGGCGCCCAATATTCGTTTCTTCGTCCGAAACCGCGCCGTCGGGATCTATGAGGAGGGGGACGGGGAATGTCCCGTGGGGGATTTTGTTCGGCTCCGCGGCTGGGTGATCGCTAAACTTCTTTGGAATCCCGACCTCGATCAGCGCCGGTTGGAGGATGAGTTTTTAACCGGCTACTACTCCCCGAACGTGGGGAAGATTTTACGTCAATACCTCGACGTCCTCACGCAAAGCGCGCTGAGCGCCGAGGTTTATTTGTCCTGTTTCCGCGATCAGGCGGGAGACTGGCTCAGAAGCGAGGCGCTTGTCCAGGCGACGGCGCTGATCGAGCGGGCGATCGCCGCCGCCGAAGAAGACGAACGGGCCGATCCGGTCCGCTTCGCCGGTTTGGTGAAGAAAGTCCTCCGGGAATCGATCCCCATTCGATATGTCTGGATCCGCGAATGGCGGGACTATATCGCCGCGTCGGAGGAAGGGAAGAGCCGCTTGCCCATCGATCGCGAAAAGATCGATTTCTGCCGAGAAATCAAAACGCTGCTCGAGGAAAATGGTGTTTCCTTCAGCCGCGGGGTGGATGGACCGGAGGAATCCGATCGATGGCTCGAACAAATCGACGAGTCGATCGCCGAGATGGAAGAGTATCTCGATACCCTAAACGCCCCGCCTGCGCGCCGGTGAGAATCCTTTTTTTCGGCGCGTCCCCAGCGGTAGAATACTTAACGAGAAAATGAATAATGATTCGCGAACATCAGGAGCCATACTGATGAAACTATCCCCGCTTAAAAACGCCGCGGCCGCCTTGGTGATGGCGCTGGTGACCTTTGCGATTTTCGCCGAGGAAGAAACGCTTCGCCTGGCCGACGGTGGGGTGACCGACTACAGCGTTGTCCTCCCCGAAACGCCGACGGCGGTTCAGCGGACCACGGCCGGGGAGCTGGCGTCGTTCCTAAACCAAGTGACCGGGGCGACCTTTCCGATTCTCTCGGAAAGTCAGGTGGAAGAACAGGCCAAGGATAAAGAAAAGCTCCTGGTCATCGGCCCGGGTACGCTGTCGAAACGGCTGCTCGCCTCGGTCGGTGCCGAGCCGGAAGAGTCGATCGGCCGGGACGGGATCATTATCCAGCCGGCAGGAGAGTCGATCGTCTTTTCCGGCCACCCGCGCCGTGGACCGCTGTACGCCGTCTATACGTTCCTGGAAGATTGTGTCGGCTGCCGCTGGTGGACCAGTACCGAGTCGACCATCCCCGAGCGGCCGACGCTCGATATCGAGGTACCCCAAACCCGATACGCGCCGAAGGTGATCTCGCGCGAATCGTTCTGCCTGGACGCGCGCCAGGGAAACGCCGGGGGAATCTTCTCCGCCCGGATGAAGATGAACGGGCATTACAACCCCGTTCCCCTCGAGTACGGCGGACACGAGCCGTTCTGTCTGTTTGTCCATTCCTTCTATCCGATCCTTCCCCCGAAGGACTATTTCGCCGAGCATCCCGACTGGTACGCCTTGGTCGACGGCCAGCGCCAGGACAAGAACGCGCAGCTGTGCCTGACCAATCCCGAGATGAAGGAGCAGTTTATCCGCAACGCGCTGCGCTTCCTCGACGATGATCCCGACGCGAGAATCATCTCGATCAGTCAGAACGACTGCGGCCGGTGGTGCCAGTGCCCCGAGTGTCAAAAGCTTGTCGATGAAAACGACTCCCAGGCCGGTCCGCTGATCACCTTTGTCAACGACGTCGCCGAGGCGATCGAGAAAGAGCGCCCCGACGTTTTGGTCGAGACACTCGCCTATCAGGAGTCCCGCTTCGCGCCGAAGGTGGTCCGTCCGCGGGACAATGTGATCATTCGGCTGTGCACGATCGAGAATTCCTTTCTTACCCCGCTGGAAGAGGGGGGACGCAATCAATCGCTCCTCGAGCATATTGAAAAATGGAGCGCCATCTCCAAGCAGCTCTTCATCTGGGATTACGTCACCAACTTCATCAACTATATGCTCCCGCACCCGAACCTTCAGGTCCTGGGGCCGAACATTCGCTTCTTCGTCAGAAACAAAGCCGTCGGAATCTTCGAGCAGGGGGACAACTTTTGCCCGGCGGGGGACTTTGTCCGGATGCGCAACTGGGTGATCTCTAAGCTCCTGTGGAACCCGGATCTGGATCAGCGCCGGCTGGAAGATGAGTTCTTAAACGGCTACTACTCCCCCAAGGTGGGGGCGATTCTGCGCCGGTATCTCGATCTTTTGACCGACCGCGCGGTCAAATCCGACGTCAATCTGCGCCTCTATATGGAGTCGGCCTTTGGCTGGCTCGATACGGAAACGCTGATCGAAGCGACTAAGCTCATGGATCAGGCCCTCGCCGCGGCGCGCGAAGACGAAGAACTTTCTCCGGAGCGCTTCGCCGGCCTGGCCGATAAAATCGAGCGCGAATCGATACCGGTTCATCTGGCCTGGCTGCGCGACTGGCCGAACCGCCGGATCGATCTTGCCGCGCGCAATCTCCCTTCCCCCGTCGGTGATATCGAGGACTATTTTCAAGAGTACCGGGCGCTTCTGGAAAAGTACCGCGTCGACTGCGCCGCGGAAGGGAGAAAGGCCATCTTCGGGGAATGGCTCGATGAGCTTCACGAATCGCTCTCGACCTGCGTCGTCGTTCCGGATGAGGTCAAGGATCTCGCGAACGACACATGGCTCTGCGTGGAGGAATTCAATGTGAGACTTGGCGGCCAAGGGAAGCAATCCTTCCTGGAAGACGACGCCGAGGCGGGGAACGGCAAGGCGATTCGTCTTGCGGGTGATCACCACGATTGGTCCATCCAGTGGGATGTCTCCGGACTGGAACGCCTGCGCTCAGGGGCCGGCGCGCCTCCCGACGAGAGGGGCTATGTCAAAGCGCGGATCCTTCTGCGCGCCCGGTGCGACGCCGCCGATGGGGACGACGGGGACGCCTTGAGTATTGGGGTCTACGATAAGGATACGAAAGGGCGCGTTTTCCTGAAGACACTGAAGACATCCGAGCTCAGCCGGGACGGGTACGAAATCGTCGACCTCGGGGTTCTTCCCGTCGAAGGTTCCGCCACCGCCACGCTTTTTTGGTTCGCTCCTACCGAGCGTCCCGACGCGGTACAGAATATTTATATCGACCGGATGGTCCTCATCCGAGAATAAGGAGAACATCGATGTTCAAGACAGCAAAAATCACGGCATTAGCCATCATCCTCCCGCTTGCTTTGGCAAGCGTGTCAAACCTCTTCGGCGTCGAGGCGCCGGCGCTGACGCTCTTCGGCGAGGGGGGCTCCCCCTGCCCGATCGTTCTTCCCGATCAGCCCAGCGCCGTTCAAAAGACCGCCGCCGAGGAACTGGCATCGTTCCTCCGTCAGGCGACCGGAGCGGAGTTTCCGATCATCAGTGAAAGCGCCGCCGATGATCGGGGGGTGAACCTTGTCATTGGCCCGAGCGAACTGTCGAAGAAACTGCTTGCCTCGGCCGGCGCCGAGCCGGAAGATACCATCACTCAAGACGGCATCATCCTCCAGACGGCCGGCAACAGTATTGTCCTTTCCGGTCACCCGCGGCGCGGGCCGCTGTACGCCGTCTATACGTTCCTGGAAGATTATGTCGGCATCCGATGGTGGACCAGCACCGAATCGTTCATTCCGAAGCTGACCTCTTTGGAAGTTCCCCTTTTGGCGACCCGCTACGCGCCGAGGGTGATCTCGCGTGAGACGTACTATCTGGATCCCCACAACGGGCTTGAGGGAGCCGTCTTCTCGGCGCGGACGAGGACCAACGGGAACTTCAACGAAATCCCCGAAGAATTCGGCGGGCACGAGCGTTTCTATCTGTTCGCCCACTCCTTCTACCCCACCCTTCCGCCGGAGAAATATTTCGACGAGCATCCCGAATGGTACTCTTTGGTCGACGGTAAACGAACTTACGACAGGGCGCAGCTGTGCCTGACTAACCCCGAGATGAAGAAACAGTTCATCCGCAATACGCTGAGGATTCTCGACGAGAACCCGGGAATAAAAATCATCTCGGTCAGTCAAAACGACTGCGGCGGCTGGTGCCAGTGCCCCGAGTGTCAAAAGCTCAGCGACGAGAACGGTTCCCAGGCCGGGCCGCTGATAGCGTTTGTCAATGAGGTCGCCGAGGCGGTCGAGGAAAAGTATCCCGACGTTTTTGTCGAGACACTCGCCTACCAGGATTCCCGCTTCGCGCCGGCGAAGGTCAGGCCCCGCGACAACGTTCTGATTCGGCTGTGCTCGTTTGAGTGTTCCTACCTGACGCCGCTGGCCGACGGAGGGGCGAGCAACGGTTCGTTCGTCGACTGCATTGAAAAGTGGAGCGCCATCTCCAAACAGCTTTATATATGGGACTATGTCACTAACTTTCCAGAACTGATGCTCCCGCATCCGAATATCCAGGTGCTGGGACCGAATATAAGTTTCTTCGTCCGGAACAAAGCCATCGGTATCTTCGAGCAGGGTGACGCCGACTGCTGGGCCGGGGACTTTATCCGTCTGCGCAACTGGGTAATCAGCAAGCTCCTCTGGAACCCGGATCTCGATCAGCGGCAACTGGAAAACGAGTTCTTAAGCGGCTACTACTCCCCCCGGGTCGCGGCCGTCCTGCGCGAGTATCTCGACCTTCTCAGCGACCGCGCCGTTCGATCCGGTATAAATCTTTATAATGAAATGGGGACGACCACCGGCTGGCTCGATACGGAAACTCTCCTTAAGGCGACCGACCTGATAAACCGGGCGATCGACACCGCCCGCGAGGACGAGGCGTCCGATCCGGAGCGTTATGCCGGGTTGGTGAAAAAGGCCGAGCGCGAATCGGTTCCGATCCGGTACGTCTGGCTTTTGGACGGCAAAGCTCACCTTCCCTATCTCGAAGAATTGGGGGCCGACTCGCCCCTGTCCGGCGATATGAACGCCTACTATGAAAAGTTCAAAGAGATCCTCGCCGAAAACCATGTCACCGCGAACAACGCCTGGCGATGCGGCGGGTTCGAGCAATGGCTCGACGCGCTGCGGCCGAGCGCGCCCTAAGCGCGTGTACCGCGGGGAAACGATTGTTGTTTACCAGTGAAAAAGAATCTGTTTATCAGAGAAAATAGAATAAGGAGAAGCATTGATGTTCAAGGCAGCTAAGTTCGCGGCATTAGCCATCATCCTCCCGCTTGTTTTGGCAAGCGTGTCAAACCTGTACGGCGCTGAGGCGCGGACGCTCACCCTCTTCGGCGAGGGGGTCTCCCCCTCCCCGATCGTTCTTCCCGAGGAGCCGAGCGCCGTACAAAAGACCGCCGCCGAGGAACTGGCCTCGTTCCTCGGCCAAGTGACCGGAGCGGAATTTCCGATCATCGGCGAAAGCGCCGCCGACCAGCGGGGAGTGAATCTCGTCATCGGCCCGAGCGCCCTGTCGAAGAAGCTCCTGGCCGCCGCCGGCGCCGAGCCGGAAGAGACCATCGCTCAAGACGGTATCATTATTCACAGCGTGGGAAACAGCATTGTCTTTTCCGGCCACCCGCAGCGCGGGCCGCTGTACGCCGTCTATACGTTCCTGGAAGATGTCGTCGGCATTCGATGGTGGACCAGCACCGAATCGTTTATTCCCCACAAGACGCGGCTGGAAATATCTCCCCTGGCGATCCGCTACGCGCCGCGAATCATCACGCGCGAGGCGTTTTACCTTGACCCGCGCGATGGACAGGCCGGAGGCATCTTCTCCGCACGAGTCAAGGCAAACGGCAATTCCAACCCTATTCCCCCCGAGTACGGCGGACACGAGACATTCTGTTTTTTTGTCCATTCTTTCTACCCGATTCTTCCCCCGGAAAAATATTTTGACGAGCATCCCGAATGGTATTCTCTGGTCGACGGGGTGCGGACGCACGACCGGGCGCAGCTGTGCCTGACCAACCCCGAGATGAAGAAGGAGTTCATCCGCAACGCGCTGCGTTTCCTCAAAGACGACCCCGACGCGAGAATCATCTCGATCAGCCAGAACGATTGGGGGGGCTGGTGCCAGTGCCCCGAATGTCAAAAACTCGTCGATGAGAACGGTTCTCAGGCCGGACCGCTGATCACCTTTGTCAACGATGTCGCCGAAGCGATCGAGAAAGAACATCCCGACGTCTTCGTCGAGACGCTCGCCTACAGCGATTCCCGCTTCGCGCCGAAGAAGGTCAAGCCCCGCGACAACGTTCTGGTTCGGCTGTGCTCGATCGAATACTCTTTCCTCACTCCCCTGGCCGAGGGGGGGACTTATAATCAGTCGTTTGTCGACTGCCTCGAGAAATGGAGCGCCATCGCCAAACAGCTCTACATCTGGGACTACGTCACCGACTTCAGCAACTACATGCTCCCGCATCCGAACCTTCAGGTGCTCGCTCCCAATATTCGGTTCTTCGTGAAGAACCGTGTCATCGGTGTCTTCGAGCAGGGAGACACCTACTGTACGGCGGGGGACTTTGTCCGTCTGCGCAACTGGGTGATCTCCAAGCTGCTCTGGAACCCGGACCTCGATCAGCGCCAATTAGAAGAGGAGTTCTTAAACGGCTATTATTCCCCGAAGGTCGGTGCCATTTTGCGCGAGTATCTCGACGTTCTTACCGAAAGCGCGCTGCGCAGCGACGTCAATCTGCGCTGCTATATGTATTCGACCACCGATTGGCTCGACACGACATCGCTTCTGAAGGCGACCGACCTGATGAACCGGGCCATCGACGCCGCCCGGGAGGATGAAGCGTCCGACCCCCGGCGCTATGCCGGTTTGGTGAAAAAGCTCGAGCGCGAATCGATCCCGATCCGGTACGTTTGGCTTTTGGACGGCCGCTCTCACCTCCCCTTCCTCGAACGCCTGGGGATCGACTCGCCGCTGTCCTGCGATAGGAACGCGTACTACGAACAGTTCAAAGAGCTTCTCGCCGAAAACCAAGTCGTCACGGCCAATGAGTGGCAGGACCCGAATTTCGAGAAATGGCTCGACTCACTGAAGCCGCGCCCGATCCCCAGCGTCCGCTCGTATCCTCCCCAGGTGAAAGAGCTTCCGAATGACTGCTGGATCGATACCCACGAGGACGACTGGATGACTGCCGGAATCGGGGAATGGATCTTCTCCGAGGACGATCCGAAGAGCTGCGACGGCCGGACGATCCGCATCGCCGGCAACCACCATCAGTGGATCATTATGAAGGAAACCGGCGCAATGAAACTCCTGAATTCGCCTTCCGGCAGCCCCCTCGACGAAGAGGGGCATTTCCGCGGGCGTATCCTCCTTTCCGCCCGCTGCGACACGACTGAGGGGGCCGAGGGCGAGGCGCTGGATGTCGGCATCTACGACTGGAAAAGCAAAAAAGGAATCTACGGCCGCGCTTTGACCGTCGATGAGCTCGCCGGAGACGACTACAAGACAATCGACCTGGGGGAAGTGGAACTGGGGAACAACCTTCAGTTCTGGGTCGCCCCGAAGAACCGCCCCGAGGAGGTTCCGAATATCTACGTCGACCGGATCATCTTCATCAGACAGTAAAAACGTGTTTGTCAAAGGATAGGAAAATAACGATGTATAAGACAGCTAAGATCACGATCCTCGCCGCGGCGCTCCCGCTGCTGGCGGCGTTTCTGTCGGCCACCTTTGGCGGCGAGGCGCCAGCGCTCAAGATCTTCGGCGAGGGGGTCTCCCCCTGCCCGATCGTTCTTCCCGAGGAGCCCAGCGCCGTTCAAAAGACCGCCGCCGAGGAACTGGCCTCGTTCCTCCATCAGGTGACCGGAGCGGAATTTCCGATCATCGGCGAAAGCGCCGCCGACCAGCAAGGGGTGAATCTCGTCATCGGCCCGAGCGCGCTGTCGAAGAAGCTCTTGACCGCCGCCGGCGCCGAGCCGGAAGAGACCCTCGCTCAAGACGGTATCATTATCCACAGCGTGGGAAACAGCGTTGTCTTTTCCGGCCACCCGCAGCGCGGGCCGCTGTACGCTGTCTATACGTTTCTGGAAGATGTCGTCGGCATTCGATGGTGGACTAGTACCGAATCGTTCATTCCCAAAAAGCGGGAATTGGAAGTTCCTCCTCTGGCGATCCGCTACGCGCCGCCGATCATCTCGCGTGAGGCGTTCTATCTCGATCCCCACAACGGGCGAGCCGGGGGAATCTTCTCGGCGCGGATGAAGGCCAACGGACACTTTCACAATGTTCCCGAGGAATACGGCGGGCACATCACCATCCTCTATCTGGTCCATACCTTCTACCCGATCCTCCCGCCGGAAAAATATTTTGACGAGCATCCCGAGTGGTACGCCTTAGTCGGCGGCCAGCGGCAGCGCGCCGGGGCGCAGCTGTGCCTGAGCAACCCAGAGATGAAGAAACAGTTCATCCGCAATACGCTGAGGATTCTCGAGGAGAACCCGGGAACAAAGATCATCTCCGTCAGCCAGAACGACTGCGGCGGCTGGTGCCAGTGCCCCGAGTGTCAAAAGTTAGTCGATGAGAACGGCTCTCAGGCCGGGCCGCTGATCAGGTTCGTCAACGACGTGGCCGAAGCGGTGGAAGAAAAGTACCCCGACGTCCTGGTCGAGACGCTCGCCTACCAGGATTCCCGTTTCGCGCCGACAAAGGTTAAGCCCCGCGACAACGTTCTGGTTCGGCTCTGCTCGATCGAGTACTCGTTCCTGACCCCACTGGCCGACGGCGGGGTGTACAACGAGTCGTTTGTCGACTGCATTGAGAAATGGAGCGCCATCGCCAAACAGCTCTACATCTGGGATTACGTCACCAACTTCAGCAACTATATGCTCCCGCATCCGAACTTTCAGGTGCTGGCTCCCAACATTCGTTTCTTCGTGAAGAACCATACCGTCGGCTGTTACGAGCAGGGGGACGCGGAATGTTCGGCCGGGGACTTTGTCCGGCTGCGCAACTGGGTGATCTCCAAGCTCCTTTGGAACCCGGACCTCGATCAGCGCCAACTGGAGGATGAGTTCTTAAACGGCTACTATTCCCCCCGCGTCGGGGCCATTCTGCGCGAGTATCTTGACGTTCTCACCGAAAGCGCGCTGAGGTCCGACGTCAATCTGCGCTGCTATATGATGTCGACCACCGCCTGGCTCGACACCGAATCGCTTCTTAAGGCGACCGATCTGATGAACCGGGCGATCGACACCGCCCGGGAAGATGAGGCGTCCGACCCGCAGCGCTATGCCGGTTTAACGAAAAAGTTAGAGCGCGAATCGGTTCCGATCCGGTACGTCTGGCTTCTGGACGGCCGCGCCCATCACCCCTTCATCGAGCGTCTGGGGCTCGACTCGCCGCTGTGCGGGGACATGAACGCGTACTACGAGAAGTTCAAAGAGATCCTCACCGAAAACCACGTCGCCACGGCCAAAGAATGGCAGCAGAAGAATTATCAGCGATGGCTCGACTCACTGCGGCCGCGCGAGATGCCGTCCATCCACTCGTATCCTCCCCAGGTGGAAGAGCTCCCGAACGACTGCTGGATCGATACCCATGAGGCGGATTGGGTCACTTTTGGGATCGGGGAATGGATCTTCCCCGAGGACGACCCGAAGAGCAGCGATGGCCGGACGATCCGTATCGCCGGCAACCACCATCAGTGGATCATTATGCGGGACACCGACGGATTGAAGATCCTCCGCTCCCCGTCCGGCAGCGCTCCCAGCGAAGAGGGGCGTTTCCGCGGACGGGTACTCATTTCCGCCCGCTGCGACACGACCGAGGGGGCCGCGGGGGAGGCGCTCGATGTCGGTATTTACGACTGGAAAAACCGAAGGGGAACCTACGGCCGCGCCCTGACCGTCGACGAACTGGCCGGCGATGATTACAAGACGATCGATCTGGGGGAGATGGAACTGGGGAGCAACCTTCAGTTCTGGGTCGCCCCGAAGAACCGTCCCGAGGCGGTTCCGAATATCTACGTCGACCGGATTATTTTCATCAGAGAATAGGAAGAAAGAACGATGTTAAAGACAACCAGGAAAGCGGCGGCGATTCTCGCCGCGATACTCCCGTTGCTGGCGGTACTTGCGGCCTTTGGTGAGGAGACATCGGTGCTCACGCTCTTCGGCGAGGGGGTCTCCCCCTGCCCGATCGTTCTTCCCGAAGGGGCCAGCGCCGTTCAAACAACCGCCGCCGAGGAACTGGCCTTGTTCCTCGGCCAGGCGACCGGAGCGGAGTTCCCGATCATCGGTGAAAGCGCCGCCGACCAGCGGGGAGTGAATCTCGTCATCGGCCCGGGCGAACTGTCGAAAAATCTCCTCGCCTCGGCCGGCGCCGAGCCGGAAGAGACAATCGATCAGGATGGAATTATTATCCAGACGTCCGGAAACAGCATCGTCCTTTCCGGTCACCCGCAGCGCGGGCCGCTGTACGCCGTCTATACGTTCTTGGAAGATTATATAGGCATCCGCTGGTGGACCAGCACCGAAACATTCATTCCCCAAAAGCGGGAATTGAAAATTCCTCCCTTGGCGATCCGTTACGCGCCGCGGGTGATCGTACGAGAGACGTACTATCTCGATTCCCACAACGGGCGCGAGGGAGGGATCTTCTCGGCGCGGATGAAGATGAACGGGCATTTCGATCCTATTCCCCCCGAGTACGGCGGACACGAGACCTTCTGTCTGTTTGTCCATTCTTTCTACCCGATTCTCCCGCCGGAGAAATATTTCGACGAGCATCCCGAATGGTACTCATTGGTCGACGGCCAGCGGACACACAACCGAGCGCAGCTGTGCCTGAGCAACCCCGAAATGAAGAAGGAGTTTATCCGCAGCACCCTGAAGATTCTCGAAGAGAACCCGGGAGCTAAATTCATCTCGGTCAGCCAGAACGACTGCCGCGGCTGGTGCCAGTGTCCCGACTGCCAAAAGCTCTTCGAGGAGAACGGCTCTCAGGCCGGGCCGCTGATCACTTTTGTCAACGACGTGGCCGAAGCCGTGGCAGAAAAATACCCCGATGTTTTCGTCGAGACGCTCGCCTACCAGGACTCCCGTCCCGCACCTAAGGTGGTCAGGCCCCGCGACAATGTGATCATTCGGCTGTGCTCGTTCGAATGTTCCTTCCTCACCCCGCTGGCCGACAGCGCGAAACCGAGGACGCGCAAAATCGATCAGACCGAGCGTACCGGGTTCGAAATCGCTTACTTACCGCAGGATTCCGACGGCAAGGCGGAAAACGTCGCGTTCGCCGAACGGACCAAGCGGTGGAGCGCCATCTCTAAGCAGCTCTACATCTGGGACTATGTCACCGACTTTAACAACCTTATGCTCCCACACCCGAACCTCCAGGTGCTCGCCCCGAATATCCGTTTCTTCGTCGAGAACAAAGCGATCGGCATCTTCGAGCAGGGGGACCCCGACTGCCCGGCCGGGGACTTTATCCGTATGCGCAATTGGGTGATCGAAAAGCTCCTCTGGAACCCGGACCTCGATCAGCGCCAGCTGGAGAACGAGTTCTTAAACGGCTACTATTCCCCCCGGGTCGGGGCTATCCTGCGCGAGTATCTCGACGTTCTCACCGCCGGCGCGATCCAGTCCGAGGCCAATCTCTATAACGAGATGTCGACGACCACCGCCTGGCTCGATACAAAGACGCTCCTGGAGGCAACCAACCTGATGGATAAGGCAATCGACGCCGCCGGTGAGGACGAGGCGGCCGACCCACAGCGCTGCGCCGGCTTGGTGAAGAAGGTCGAGCGCGAATCGATTCCGATCCGGTACGTCTGGCTTTTGGACGGGAAAGCCCACCTTCCCGACCTTGAAGAAACGGGGGCCAACTCGCCGCTGTCGGGGGACATGAACGCCTACTACGAAAAGTTCAAAGCGATCCTCGCCGAAAACCACGTCACCGCGCACAACGCCTGGCGAAACGGAGGATTCGACCAGTGGCTCGAATCGCTGCGGCCGAGCGCGCCGCAGTAAGCGCCGCGGCGGTGAACAATCCGTGGCCGGCTTAAAAACAGCTATCCTTGACTCAAACACCAGACCGTTCCGGGAGTATTCGATAGAATGACCCTTTTCGCAAACAAACTCAGCGGTGTCCTTTGGCTTTTGATACTGGCGCTCTTCGCCGCCGCTTTGCGCGCCGAAGACGCGGCGGAAGAGATGCCGGAAGTCATGTCGCCGGAGTATTACGCCATCTGGAACGACGATGTTCAAAAGCAAATCGACGAGCGGATCGAGAAGTACCGCAAGGCCGACGCCCATGTGTGGATCACCGGCGTCAAACCGGGGAGCGAAGTACGGATCGAGATGATCCGCCACAAGTTTCTCTTCGGGGCGCATATCTTCTCGTTCGACCAGCTCGGCAGCGATGAACTCAACGCCAAATACAAACAGACCTACGGCACGCTGTTTAACGCCGCCACGATACCGTTCTACTGGCGGTCGTTTGAGCGGGAGCAGGGACATCCCCGCTTTGCCGCGGGGCCGGAAGACACCGCCGAGTTTTGGAACCGCTGCCCGGAGCCGAAGAAGCACCCGAATTGGCGCCGTCCGGCGACCGACCCGATCGTTGACTATCTTGAAAGCCGAGGCGTCGTGATGAACGCTCATCCGCTTGTCTGGAGCAACATTGAGGACCAGGTTCCCGAGTGGCTCCCGAAAGACAAGGAAGAGTTTCAGCGGCTGATCGACAAACGGATTGCCGAGATCGCCGAGCATTACGGCGATCGGATCGCCCGCTGCGACGTTGTCAACGAAAGCGCCAACCAGTTCGATCTTCCGGGGAAAGCCGCGGAGCATATGCCCGAGAACTACACGCTCAAAGCGTTCCAGACCGCCGAGAAAGTTTTCCCCAAAAAGGTCCAGTTCAACATCAACGACTACAACGTCGATGGCCGCTACGCCCGGCAGATCAAGTGGCTCGTCGGCCAGGGATGCCGCATCGACGCGGTCGGTGTTCAGATGCATCTGTTCAACCCCGCCGATACCATGAAGATCGCCGAAGGGGAAGCCATCCAGACTCCCGAGGTTCAAGAAGAGCGCCTCGGCGCCGCCTCGCGAGCGGGCCGCCCCCTGCACTTAAGTGAGATCACCATCACCGCGCCGGGAGACGACCAGCGGGGGCGCGCCATTCAGGCGATTGTCGCGCGGAACCTCTACCGCTATTGGTTCTCGTGGCCGACAATGATGGGGATCACCTGGTGGAATACCGTCGACGGCTGCGCCTACGAAGGGGAGCCGCAGACCAGCGGATTATTCACGCGGCAGATGGAGCCGAAGCCGTCGTTCTTCGCGCTCGATCAGCTAATCAATCACCAGTGGAAAACCTCGATCACCGCCGTGGCCCAAGGGCCGACTTTCGATTATACCTTCCGCGGGTTCAAAGGAACCTACGAGGTCCGGTGGACAACCGAGGACGATAAACCGATGACCATGACGATGAACGTTGAATGACCAAGAACGTGGAGTAACGATGATGAAAATCACTATGAAACCTGCCGGTATCCTTTCGCTCTTGATTCTCGCCTCGGCGCTCTTCCCGGCCGCCGCCAAAGCCCAGGACGCGGCGGATCCGATGTCGCCGGGGTATTACGCCTTCTGGAACGACGAGGTTCAAAGGCAAATCGACGAGCGGATCGAGAAGTACCGCAAAGCCGACGCCCATGTGTGGATCACCGGGGTCAAACCGGGGAGCGAGGTCCAAATCGAGATGATTCGCCACAAGTTTCTCTTCGGGGCGCATATCTTCTCGTTCGACCAGCTCGGCAGCGATGAGCTCAACGCCAAGTACAAAGAGACGTACGGCACGCTGTTTAACGCCGCCACGATACCGTTCTACTGGAAGGCGTTTGAGCGGGAACAGGACCATCCACGTTTCGCCGCGGGACCGGAGGATACCGCCGAGTTTTGGAAGAACTGCCCGGAGCCGAAGAAGCATCCGAATTGGCGCCGTCCGGCGACCGACCCGATCGTCGATTACCTCCAAAGCCGCGGCGTGGTGATCAACGGACATCCGCTGGTCTGGAGCAATATCCGCCACCAGGTCCCCGAGTGGCTCTCTAAGGACAAGGATGAGATTCAGCGGCTCATTGACAAGCGTATCACCGAGATCGCCGAGCATTACGGCGGCCGGATCGACCGCTACGACGTCGTCAACGAAAGCGCCTCCGTGTTCGGCAAAGAGGGGAACGCCGAGGACCACATGCCCGAGAACTACACGCTCAAGGCGTTCAAAAAAGCGGACAGCGTCTTCCCGAAATCGGTCCTGTTCAACATCAACGACTACGCCGTCGACGACCGCTACGCCCGGCAGATTCAATGGCTCGTCGGCCAGGGATGCCGCATCGACGTGGTCGGCATCCAGATGCACCTGTTCAACCCCGCCGACACGATGAAGATCGCCGAGGGGGAGGCAATCCAAACCCCCGAGGTTCAAGACAAACGCCTCGGCGCCGCCTCGCGGGGGGGCCGTCCGCTGCATTTGAGCGAGATCACCATCACCGCGCCGGGGGACGACCAGCGGGGGCGCGCCATTCAGGCGATTGTCGCGCGGAACCTCTACCGCTATTGGTTCTCGTGGCCGACAATGATGGGGATCACCTGGTGGAACACCGTCGACGACTGCGCCGTCGAGGGAGAACCGAGGACCAGCGGTCTGTTCACCCGGCAGATGGAGCCAAAACCATCGTTTTACGCCCTCGATCAGTTGATCAATCACGAGTGGAAGACCTCGATCACCGCCGTGGCCGAAGAGTCAACCTTCGACTACACCTTCCGCGGGTTCAAAGGAACCTACGAGGTTCGCTGGACCACCGAGGAGGGAGAGCCGATGACGATGACCATGCGGGTCGAGTAATCTTTTTGCCCCTTCGCGTTTTTTACTAAGCCCCCCTCACACGAGGGGGGCGCTTCGGCGCCCGAATTTGCATTCTTCCTCTTGTATTTTTTCTTTTTCTATGTAGAATTACCGTCGGGTGAGACACCAACTTTAGGCAAAATACAGCGTTTTTCCCACCTAAGCCATATACCGAAGGATCTATGTCAGATTCCTATTCACTGACGAACAATAGCGCGAACAGGGGCGCCGGCGAGGGCCGCGGGCCCCTTCTTTCGATCCTGATTCCCGTCTACAACGAACAGGCGTACCTGGCTAGGATCGTCCGGCGGGTGATCGACGCCCCCCTGCCCGGGAATCTGCGTCGGGAGCTGATCTTGGTCAACGACGCCTCGAAAGACCGGACCGCCGAGGTGATGGAACAGCTGCGGCAGCGGTGGCCCGATCTGATCCGCGTCTTCCACCAGAACCCCAACCAGGGGAAAGGGGCGGCGATCCGCCGGGCGATCAAGGAGATGTCGGGCGATTACGCGATCATCCAGGACGCCGACCTGGAGTATGACCCGAATGACTACCCGTCGGTCTTAACCCCGCTTCTGGAGGGGTACGCCGACGCGGTCTATGGGTCGCGCTTCGCCACGCGGACGATGCGGCACGTCCTTTTCTATCACCACAAACTCGGGAATCTCTTCCTGACCCACCTGTCGAACTTCACCACTGGGTACGACCTGACCGACATGGAGACCTGTTACAAGGCGTTCCGAGGCGAGATTCTCAAATCGATCCCGCTGCGCAGCAACCGTTTCGGGATCGAGCCGGAGATCACCGCCAAAATCGCCAAGCGGGGGCTGACCGTCTACGAGGTTCCGATCAGCTACCACGGCCGCCGTTACAGCGAGGGAAAAAAGATCGGCTGGAAAGACGGTTTCAGCGCGATCTACACGATCCTAAAGTACTGGCTCATCGACGACTGCTGGGACGCCGAGCAGCTTCGCACCACCCGGCTGCTTCGGACGATGGAGTACTCGCGCAACTTCACCCGACGAATCACTAAAGTGATTCTCCCCTTCCTCGGGACCAAGATTGCCGAGGTCGGCGCCGGGATCGGAACGATCGCCCGGGCTCTCCCGCAGCGGGAGCGGCTTTTGCTCACCGACAGCGAGGATCGTCCCCTGAGGATTCTAAAAAACTCGTACGACGGCAACGCCGTGGTGGAGGTTCACCGATTTGACCCCGCGCCCGGGGAAAAAACGGCCCCTTCCGACCCTTCCGAAACCGACAGTGATATCCCGACCGATAATGACACCGTCCTGTTCTACAACCAGCTGCAGAAGTACCGCGACCCCGCCGCCGTACTGCGCCGCCTCAAGACGCTTTTGGCCGACGACGGGCGCTTGATCGTCACCGTCCCCTCCCATCCGTTCCTCTTCGGGAAGATCGATCAAGAGATGGGGAACCTGCGCCGCTATACCCGCGAGGACCTGCGCCGGGTTCTGGAAGAAGCCGGATTCGAGGTCGAGACGTTTGTGTCGTACAACCGTCCCGGCTTCGGCCCGACGCTCTGGTGGAAATTCACCGGCGCTCAAGAACCGGGACGCTGGCTGATGAAGCTCTACGACTTCACTTTCCCGCTGACCTACCAGATCCGACGCGTTTTCCCCCTGCCGGGGACGTGCCTGATCGCCGCGGCCCGCCCGGCGGCCAAGAAAAGTTGAAAAAAACGGTTCTTCAGACGTCCTGGGGGGACCAGGGTCTATGGACATGACAGGATAAAATCCTCAGCTTCAAGTAATCCAGATTCTGAAGCCGTAGGTATTTCTCTGTATCACCTTAATTTTGTTATTGAGGCCCTCCAGAAGACCAGTTGTTATCTTGATAGAGGAAAGGAATATGGATGCCTATTGGAACGATCTCGGCCCGATGGACTGATTTATTATCGGTAACGGGGTCATCTTGATGGCCATGCATATTATGCTGATCGTCGCCCACTGCTCGGAAATCATCCCCGTTCTGAGCATCCGAATCAGCTCCAAATTCCAGGACCAAGTCGAAGGACTGACGATCTAAGACCTGATCGAGAAACCCCGGGCCGAGGTCCTGCCACCGGAGATCGAAAAGTATCAGAAGTGATGAGAATAAAGATGAACCATACTATCTTCGATGAAGCGTTTCCCTTCAATCGGTTGCCCTATAGTAAAACCCAAAAATGGTTGTTAGTGGTCATCCCTATTCTCGCGATCTTAGTCCCTGCCTACTTCGAAACCACCTCGGGACGTTGGCTTGCTTCTCCTGATAGTATGATCTATATGGAAATGGCCCAGTCTTGTGCTGAAGGAAATGGTCTTTGTGTTCGGGGGATTTATGGTCTGTCAACGGAACTTCGGGTTAAGACTGGCCACTGGCCTCCTGGGTATCCCCTGTTGATAGTACCGTTCATTCGACTTGGGATGACCCCTTATCAAGCGGGTTTAGCAGTTGATATCTTGTCAGCACTCGGTGCACTATTGCTGATCTTTCATTTTTACTCAAAGATACTTCCTTTTGGTCTCGCTGTATGCGCGGGACTAGGTTCAGCTGTCTGGATGTGGGGTTCTATCGCCGATGTATTGAGTGAGGCCCCCTTTATTTTCTTTACCTGTTTATCCATATTCCTCCTTGAACGCGGATGCAAAACCACACGTTATTGGCTTTATATCCTTTTAGCGGGGCTGGTATGTGGCTGGTCAGCAACGATTCGTTTCGTGGGAATTGCCCTCATTATTGCCGAGGCTATCTGGCTTTTTACTCATTTCAAATGTCGCAGAAAGCTGTTTTCTCTAGGACAATGGAGTTTTGGTTTGTTTATTGGTTATGGATGGTTGGTTATTTACAATCTAAAGACATTTGGAATGGTTCTTCCTCATTTTGATAGCCCACGTGGAGGGAATCTACTATTTAATTTTATAGTGGGGATACTAAGTTTTATCGAGGGGGGATTCGCTATTAAAAATCAAACCTTGATTTTGTTGTTCCTGGCTCTTTGGATTGTCCTCTTTGTTCTGACGTTGATCATTGGTTTGGTACACAGAAATGGTGATAACCATCGGACAAAATCGTTCTTCAATGTCCTTGGGGAATTCTTCCGTCAGAATGATTTTTTATTGTTATGGATTCTATATGCAGCGGGGATTTCGGGAATCTCGATTCTCTCCTATGTTCGGTGGGCTGGACATGGCGCGATGGGAAGGTTTTGGATTCCGATCGACTGGATCAAATCTTTCTTTGTAGTGAGCTTGATCTATTTGTTGTTCTGTCAGTTCTATGTCCGGAAGATGTCATTTCGCCTGACGATTTTATTCTTTTCTGCCGCTATGATTCTTTTAATTATTTCCGATGCAATTCGTCTGGAAACGAAAATTGCCTCAGGTCACGAAGTCAAAATTGAGAAAACCGTTTATCCTCTTGAGGAAGATTGGTTTTCCATCCAGAGAAAGGCTGCCGAAAGACTCAGTACTCTTGTCTCAGAGGACCAGCTGGTGGCCTTAGGGCCTGATCTCCCAAACATTTATTGGAGAGCGTGGGGGAATATGAATTCTCGCCTAATGGTCGACCAAGGTCTGGCCGAAGTCCAAAAGCTCGAAAGATCTGGAATCCTCTGGGGCTTCGTTGTTATGGATCCCGACGATTTTATTTCCGGCTTTGATGAAGAAGCGCAGAATGAACTTATCATCCCATTGTTACGTCATCCGGAAAAATTTCCTCAATACGAGGTCATCAAACTCGCCGACTATATTACGGCCTTCCGATACATTGGCCCGATTGATGGGCTATAGTGTATGTGGCCAGATGCTCTTGCCCCATCCTTGAGCATAGATATTTTCTCAATGGTGGAGAAGAGAAGAATCCCCGTCTGCTACGCACAAATAATCATCACCGCGAAGGGGAATTTGATTCTAGGGTTGACTTCGGCCGCCGTGGAGAACGTGCCTGATCGACGCGGCCCACCCAGCGGCCAAGAAAAGTTGAAAAAAACGGAAATCATCGGTACAATCCCGGGCAAAGGGAGTCCCAGAAAAGTGGCCCCTTTTTTGTCGGCCGGGTATAGAGCATGAGGAGTTAAAGCTATGCAGATTGCTGTCATCGGAAGCGGTTACGTTGGGCTGGTCACCGGCACCTGTTTCGCTCAAATGGGGAACCTGGTCACCTGTGTCGACAGCGACGAAGCGAAAATCCGCCGCCTTTGGCACGGCGATGTCCCGATCTACGAGCCGGGTCTGGCAGCGTTGATCCGCAGCGGATCCGACGCGGGGGATCTGTCCTTCACGACCGATCTGGCCGCGGCGCTGCGCGGGGCCGAGATCGCCTTTATCGCGGTCGGTACCCCGATGAAAGAAGACGGTTCCGCCGATTTGAAGTATGTCCTGGCCGTCGCCGAAGAGATCGGCGATAAGATGACGGGCGACTTGATCGTCGTCGACAAATCGACGGTTCCCGTCGGAACCGCCGATAAGGTGCGCGAGGTGATTCGTCAGCGGCTGGAAAAGCGGGTCGCCGCCGGCGACGCCGCCGCGGCCGCCTACCGTTTCGACGTGGCCAGCAATCCGGAGTTTCTCAAAGAGGGAGCGGCGATCGCCGATTTTATGCGTCCCGACCGCGTGGTTCTGGGGGTCAATTCTCCCGAAACCGCGCGGGCGCTTTCCCACCTGTACGAGCCGTTCGTCCGCCGCGACAACGCCCTGCTACTGATGGACGTGCGCAGTGCCGAAATGACCAAATACGCCGCCAACGCGATGCTGGCGACCCGCATCAGTTTTATGAACGAGATCGCCCGCCTGTGTGAAAAAGTCGGAGCCGATGTCGGCCATGTCCGCGCGGGAATCGGTTCCGACCGGCGAATCGGAACGGCGTTTCTCTTCCCGGGGTGCGGGTACGGGGGAAGCTGCTTTCCCAAAGATGTTCAGGCGCTTATCCACATGATGCTGGAGTACGGCCTTCCCGCCCATCTGCTTAACGCCGTCGAGGAGGTCAACCGCGTCCAAAAAGAGGTTCTCGTCGAGAAAGTGATCGAGCGCTTCGGCGATTCCCTGGAAGGCCGTGTCTTCGCCCTGTGGGGGTTGGCTTTTAAGCCGAACACCGACGACATGCGGCAGGCGCCGTCACTGGTGATCGTCCGCCGTCTCATCGAGCGGGGAGCCACCGTCCGGGCCTTCGACCCCGAGGCGGTCGAACAGGCGAGGCTCTACTTCGACGATATTCCCGAAGGGAAGATCACGTATTTCGGCAATAAGTACGACGCCCTCAACGGCGCCAGCGCCCTGCTGCTTCTGACCGAATGGAACGTCTTCCGCAGCCCCGACTTCGACGAGATCAAACAGCGGCTCAAAGAACCGGTTATCTTCGACGGCCGAAACCAGTACGTCAGTCTCGACCTGCCGAGCCGCGGATTCGACTATTGCGCCATCGGAAGCCCGATGCGCCGGGCCGACCGCGGCTAGAGCGCGTTTTTTTCACGGCCGCGATCCAATCGCCGGGCGAGGTGTTTTTTACCGCGGGGGAGAGACCGTAATCGGTATAAAACTCTTGCCTACACGCGAAAACCGGGTAGAATGGACCTGTTCGGTTATCATCGGCAAAACCGCCAGGAAACGGCCTTCCCCGTTGTCCTGTCTTCAGTATTCTTCCACAACCGTCTCAAAGGAACAACCTATGCGGGACCTGACAACCAAAGGTTTTTATCGCCTTCTTTCGATGCTCGCGCCGCTGTTCGCGCTGGCGCTTTCCGGCTGCTACGAAAAGCCGAATACCGCCGAAGCCAAACGGCCGCCGGTCCCGGTTGTTCTGGCGACCGCCGAAAAGCAGGACATCCGAATCACTGTCCGCCTCACCGGCAAGACCAATACCGATCCGGTCAAAATCGTCCCGCGGGTACGGGGGTACATCGAGTCGATCAATTTCAAACCGGGTGATATCGTCAAAGAGGGGGATATCCTCTACGAGATCGAGAAATTCGACTACCAGAACAAGCTCGACGTCGCCATAGCCAGCCGTGACAGATGTGTCGCCGACGTCGAAAAGACCAAGGCCGACTACGACCGTGACCTGGCGCTCCAACAGCAGGGACAAGGGTTCACGACCCAGGCAGATATCGACCGCGACAAAGCGCTCTTCGACGAGGCCAAAGCGAATCTCGCTTCGGCCGAAGCCGATATCGAGATGGCCAAAAAAGAGCTGGAACGATGCACGATCAAGGCGACGGTCACCGGTCTGATCAGCCGGACGAAGATCGCTGAGGGAAATATGGTCGACGGCACAAGCGGTACCGAGACAGTCCTCACCGACATCGCGCCGATGGATCCGATGTACGTCTATTTCCAGATCACCGATTCTGTTTTCAACAATTTCATGGCTTCGCTGCGCAAGCAATTCAAGGAGCTCCTCGGCGATCAGTTCGACGATACGATCGCCTACGATAACGAGACGATCTCTAAAATCGCCAAAGAACACGGTCTGGAAGGCACCATCTCCATCTCGGTGGGGATGCGCGATGATGTCGACGAGCAGGGAAATCAAAATTATCCCTACACCGGAATCCTCGACTACTCGGACAACCACGTCGACGTGGCGACCGGAACGATCACCGTCCGCGGGACACTCGATAATCACGACTACATGATCTATCCCGGGAATATCTGCAATGTTCAGTTCCCGGGCAAAGAGATTCCCGGCGCTGTCCTGGTTGAGGAAAGAGCGATCTGCCACGACTTAAGCGATACCTACGTCTGGATGATCGGCGCCGACGGCAAACCGACGAAGCGGTCGATCGAGCTTGGCCAGCAGTACACCCAGGAGCTGCGGATCGTCACCTCGGGTCTTCAGGGGGGTGAGAAGTACGTGCTCGAAGGAACGCTCAAGGTCAGCGAGGGGTGCGATATCACCGAGGATATCCCCAATGCCGACACGGCGGCCCCTGCCGCGGCGTCAGATGCTCCCGCCGCCCAACAGCCCGCCGCCCCGGCCGACAGTGCTGCTTCGGCCGACAGTGCCGCCCCGGCTGACGCTCAAGCGCAGTAATCTGTCCCTCGTCACCACCCAATAGGAAAGATAACCCGATGTTTTCGCGTTTCTTCATTGACAGACCTATTTTCTCGACGGTCGTCTCGCTGATCATTATGCTCGCCGGGGCGGTGACCTACACCAAGCTCCCGGTGGCCCAGTTCCCCGATATCGTCCCGCCGGTGGTCACGGTCTCGGCCACCTACACGGGGGCCGACCCGCAAACGATCGTCGACACGGTCGCCATCCCGATCGAGCAGCAGGTCAACGGGGTCGACAACATGATCTACATGAGCTCGACCTCGGACAACGGGAACTACTCCCTCACGGTCACTTTCGATATCGGAACCGACCCCGACATGGCGACGGTTCTCACGCAGAACCGCGTCTCCCTGGCCGAACCGTCGATCCCCAACGACGTCACCCGCCTGGGGATCGAAGTGAAAAAGAAGTCGACCAATATGCTCGCGCTCTACTGCCTGTGTGAAAAAGAGCGTAAAGACAGCAGCGGCAACCTCCTTCCCCTGCAAAAGGACGACCTCTACCTGAGCAACTACGCCTCGATCTTCATCAAAGATCAGCTGGCGCGTGTCCCCGGCGTCGGCGAGGCGACGATCATGGACTCGAAGAACTACAGTATGCGAGTCTGGCTCGACCCGGATGTTCTGGCCGAGCGCAAAATCTCCGTCCAGGAGATCTCCAGCATCTTGGAGGAGCAGAACGTTCAGGTCGCCTCCGGCGAGATCGGCGGCGCCCCGGTCCCCAAGGGCCAGGTCATGGACCTGACGATCACCACCAAGGGGCGTCTTTCGGAGGTCGAGGATTTCGAGAATCTCGTCGTTCGCTCCGACGACGACGGCCGTATTCTTTTTCTCAAGGATATCGGCAAGGTCGAACTGGGCAAATACTCCTACGGGAAGAGCTCTATGTATAACGGCCGCCCCGCGTCGACCCTGGCGATCTATCAATCGCCGGGGGCCAACGCGATCGACGCGGTCGGCAAAGTCCGCGAGCAGATCGAATCGATGAAGCCGATGCTCGATCAAAGCGGCCTGGAGCTGATCCCCTCGTACGACTCGACCATCTTCATCACCGAGTCGATCGCTGAGGTGAAAGAGACCCTTTACCTGGCGGTCCTCATCGTGATCGCCGTCGTTTATGTCTTCCTGCAGGACTGGCGCGCGGCGCTCATCCCGACCTTGGTGATCCCGGTCTCGCTCATCGGAACCTTCTTCCTGATGATGCTCTTCGGCTTCTCGATGAACACGCTGACGATGTTCGGACTGGTACTGGTCATCGGTATCGTCGTCGACGACGCGATCGTCGTGGTCGAGAACACACAGCGCATTCTCGAGAGCGACCCGAACATCTCCCCGCGCGACGCGGCGAAGAAATCGATGGAGGGTGTGACCGGCCCGATTCTGGCGACCACCTGCGTTTTGTGTTCGGTCTTTATTCCGACGACCTTTATCAGCGGGATGACCGGTCTGCTCTATACCCAGTTCGCGCTGACGATCGCCGGCGCGGTGGTGATCTCGTCGCTGTGCGCGCTGTCGTTCTCGCCGGCTCTGTGCGCCATCTTCCTGCGTCATCCCGACGGAAAACGCAAGAACATCTTCTTCCGCGCCTTCAACGCCACGTTCGACGGCTTCGCCGCGTGCTACAACGGCATCCTCGGCAAGATGGTCCGCCTCCCGATCCTGATGCTCTTTATGTGGTTCGGCCTGGTAGCGGCGCTGTATTGGGGGATGAAGGTCATGCCGTCCGGGTTTATTCCGAACGAGGACCAAGGGGTTCTCTTTGTCGACGTCCGCCTTCCCGACGGCGCTTCGCTGGAGAGAACCGAAGCGGTCCGCGCGAAGGTGTACGATATCCTTCGTCAAGAGACCACGCAAAAGTCGGTCCTTCTGATTTCGGGCTACTCGATGCTCAGTAGCTCGAACGCGTCGAACTTCATGCTCGGCGTGATCAACCTCAACGAGTGGAAAGAGCGTACCGGTCCCGACGAGAGCGCCTTCGCGCTGCAGATGAAGCTCAACCGCAAGCTTAATTCGATGATCCCCGAGGCGACGATTCTGGTCTTCCTCCCGCCGCCGATTATGGGGATCGGGACCAGCGGCGGTTTGGAGTGTGAAGTGCTCGACCGCCGCGGAAGCACGAACGACGTCTTGTCCCAAGCGGTCGATACAATCATTCAGCGCGGGGTGGAAAGCGGCGTCTTCTCGAACATCACCTCGACGTTCCGTCCGACGATTCCGCAGCTGTATATCGATATCGACCGTGAGAAGGCGAAGAGAATGGGGATCGATCTCGACGAGGTCTTCTCGTCGCTTCAGAGCTACCTCGGCTCCAGCTACATCAACGACTTCAACACCTTCCAGCGCGTCTTCCACGTCGTCGTCCAGGCCGACGGCCGCGACCGTCAGTCGATCGATCAGATTCTCGATGTCCCCCTTCTCAATGGCGAGGGGAATAAACTGACGATGCGTTCGATCGCCACGGTTCGCGAGATCGTCGGGCCTCAGTCGCTGTCGCGCTTCAACCTCAGCAACTCCACAATGCTGACCGCCGACCTGTCCGCGGGCCAATCGACCGGTACCGGGATGAAATTCCTCGAAGGGTTGACCGGCGAGCTTCCCGAAGGGTTCGACATCGACTGGACCGGTATGTCGTACCAGCAGAAGAACGTCGGCGCGACGGTGATTGTCGTCTTTATCCTGGCGTTCCTCTTCGGCTTCCTGACCCTGGCCGCTCAGTACGAGAGCTGGTCGGCGCCGCTGATCATTATGATGGCGGTTCCGCTGGGGGTTTCCGGCGCGATTTTGGCCGTGGCGCTGCGCGGTCTTGACGTGAACATCTACACCCAGATCGGTCTGATCATTATGATCGGCCTGTCGGCGAAGAACGCCATTTTGATCACCGAGTTCGCCCGCGACAATCGCTTGAAAGAAAAAATGGGGATCATCGAATCGGCGAAGAACGCCGGCCGTCAGCGTCTGCGCCCGATTATGATGACCAGCTTCGCCTTCATCCTCGGTGTGGTTCCCCTGGCGATCGCCACCGGCGCCGGCGCCAACTCGCGCCGCGCGATCGGAACGGCGGTCTGCGGCGGGATGCTCGAGGAGACGATGATCGGTATCGTCGTCACCCCGGTGCTGTTCGTTCTTCTGACGCGCGTCTCGGAATGGACGATGAAGAAGTTCCACTCCGCGCTCGGCACCGCTCACGAAGAGCTGCCGGACGACGAGGCACAGCCGGCCGGCGACGCCGAGTAAACGCCCGTAAAACGTTCCAGGCGGGAGGTTTTTTCCTCCCGCCTTTTTTATCGCACTGTTTTTTACCCCCGTTTTTTATGAACCCCAGCGTGACGCCATGACCGCCCGAAAACAACCGCTTCGACTTTTGCCGCTGTTTCTGATTCTCTGTCTGCTGTGCCCGCTCGGCTTATCGGCGGCCCTTTCCCAGGAAAGCCCGCAACAGGGTATGCGCCAGGCCTATCTGCGGGAGCTGGAACCGTGGATCGGCGCGGCCGCCACGCAGCTGCGCCGGGTCGGGGACGATATGATGGTCTTCGGACTGGGGCAAAGCGGGCACTGGTATATGCAGGCCCACGATACCGCGTTTTGCGCCTTCGCCGTTCTGGGGACCGACCCGCTGACCGACGAGTCGCGCGCGGGAATGACGCGCGAGGAGATGAAGGCCGCCGCGCTGGCGATGCTTCGCTATACCCTGCGCACTCACCAGTCGGGACCGGACGTGTGCGCCGACGGCAAGAAGTGGGGGTGCGGTACCTTCACCCAGCTGGGATTGGAGCGGATGACCGCGGGTATCGACGCGCTGGAGGACGACCTCGACGACGAAATGCGGGAACGGCTCAAGAATGTCTACGCCGGCGAGGCGGACTATCTGCTGGGAGTCCCCGTCGCCGCGGGACTGACGAAGGGGAATATCCCGGAGGTGAACACCTGGCGCGGAGCCACCCTCTGGAAAGCGGCCGCGCTTTGGCCGGAAAACCCCAACGCCGGGAAGTGGCGCGATAAGGCGATCGCCCTGCTGATCAACTCTATCTCCGTCCCCTCCGACGAACAGAGCGAGGCGGTCGTCGACGGGCGAATCGTCAAAGAGAGCTTCGCGGGAGCCAATTTTTTTGAGTCGTACGGCTGCAATCACCACGGCTATCAGAACGTCGGGTATATGAACATCGTTCTGTCGAACCGGGCGCTTCTGTACTTTTGGTGCAAAAAGCACGACGTTCCGATCCCCGGAGCGTTCTATCATCATTTATCCGGCCTGTGGACGGTCGTTAAAAGCTGCCTGTTCGACGACGGCCGCCTTCTGCGCGTCGGCGGAGATACCCGCGTGGCGTACACCTACTGCCAGGACTACGCGATTTTTTCGTGGCTGCTGGCCGCCGACGCCCTCGCCGACCGGGATACCCCGCGGTACGAGTCCGGATGGCTCGATCAGGTTCACCGCGAACACCAGGAGAACCCCGACGGCTGGTTTATGAAAAAGCGCCTCCGGCGGCTTTGGGAGCTCTCCCCGATGTACTTCCAGCGGCTGGAGGGGGACAAGGCGTGCACGCTGGCCAGCGCCGCCTATTGGCATCGGATCTTTGATCTCGACGCCCCCCGCGCGGAAGGAAACACCCCCCAGCGGCTGAACGCCTGGAGCGACGATTACCACGGCACGTGGATGGTTCGGGGCAAGGATCGCGTCGCCTCGTGGACCTGGCGCGCCGCCGGGAGGCCGACCGGGATCTGTGTTCCCGCCGACGGTTCGGATATGGCCGACTGGCAGGGGAATTTTCTGCCGGAACTGCGCGGTGCCGGGCTGATTCACTCGACTAAGCCGACCGAGTGGACCGGCGAGTCGTTCGACGGAGGATTCGTGACCTGCGGCCGCTGTGAGGCGCGCTCCGGCGCCCCTCTGGCCGAGGGGGACCACGCCGATTTTATCGGCGCCGTCTGGGGGTCGTTCTGCGCCCTGCCCGACGACCGAACCGTCGTCGTTCTTCAGTACGCCAAGGCGCTGTCGCCCTGCTACCTGACCGGCTTAAGCGCGCTGAATCTGCGCCTTCCCAACGGCCCGTTCAACGGCGATCAGAGGACGTTTTACAACGGAAGCGGCAATAACGCCGATGAGACGGCATCCGTAACGTACGCCCCCCATCCGGAAGGGGACGAACTTGTCGACAACGGCGGCAATTGGATCAACGCCGACAATAAACTCGGCGTCACCGCCATCTACGGGGGCACGCCCTTCCTTTCGCGTTCCCCGAGCCAGGACACCTATATGAACAAGGGAGACAAAACGTCGCTGATCGGCGGTTTCCTCTACTGCGACGTGATCGCGCAGAAGCGCTTTTTCGAGCCGACGCTCTTTGAGGAGAACGCCGAGATCTTCGACTGCGGCGCGCTGCTCCGGACCGAAACGGCCGAGCAGACCAAGGCCGGCTGCGGCGCCGCCGCCCGGCGCCTGACGCTCGACACCCCCGCGCGAATTCGTGCGGTGGAGATCACCGGCGCCAACGGAAAAACCTACATCTTAGCCGCTAACTTCAACCGCGAACCGCAAACCTTCACCCTCCCGACCGACGGCCGCGCCGCCGTACGCCTGGCGACCGGAGAAAAACTCTCCGGTCCCCTCACCCTCGAAGCGGCCGAGGCGGCGCTGTTTGTGGTTGGCCAGTAGATCGCTCCCGGTACCGGTCGGTCGAGGAAAGCTTTCCCTCGCACAAACGAAAAACAGCCGCGCCTTCTTTGGGCGCGGCTGTTTCGTTCCCTTAGGGGACCGGGTTCCGAAAAAGGAACCGCGGCGGCTGTTTTACAGCTCCTTCAACGGGATGTTGCGCCGTTCGGCGTATCTCCAGGCGACCGAACCGCTCTTGGCGGTGATGGTCAGCTTGGGGCAGCCGCTGAAGGCGTTGTCTCCGATCTCGCGGACCGAGGCGGGGATCGTGACACTCTCCAGAGATCCGCAGTCCATGAACGTCCTATCCCCGATCTCGCGGACCGAAGAGGGAATCTCGACGCTCACCAGCGAGGAGCAGCCCCTAAACGCCTCATCCTCGATCTCGCGAACCGAATCCGGGATCGTGATACCCGCAAGCGAGACGCAGTCTCTAAACGCCTCATCTTCGATTTCGCGGACCGAATCCGGGATCGTGACACTCTTCAGAGATCCGCAGCCGCCAAACGCGCTGTCGCCGATGATGGTGACCGAAGAGGGGATTTCAAACGAAGTTCTCTTCCCCGGGCAGCAACGCAGGACTTTCTTGTTCCTCGAGTAAAGAGCCCCGTCGATACTGCGGTACGCCCTGTTGCCCGAATCGACTTCGATACTGTCCAGCGAGCTACAGCCCCAAAACGCGTCATCTTCGATCTCGCGGACCGAGGCCGGTATGGTAACGCTCGCAAGCGAGATACAGCCACGAAACGCCTCATCTTCGATCTCGCGGACCGAATCGGGGATCGTGACACTCTCCAGCAAGCTGCACCCGGCAAACGCGTGATCACCGATCTCGAGGACCGTGGAGGGGATCGTGAAAGACTTCACATCCCTGGGACACCGTCTCAGTTCTCTTCCGCCATCCGAGTACTCCGCCTCCTGCGCGAAGAGGGGAGCGAGGACCAATAGAGCAGCCGTCCAGACAATCGATCGGGTCAATCCCCTTCTCATAGCTTCTGTCTTCTTCATTTCGTCCTCCTCTAACGCGGCTTCCTCAGCCATTGTTTTGACCGATATGGTTCACATATCGGACGTACAATCCCTCATCGGGACCCCCTACGGCCGGCGGGAGAAGCCGCGTCATTGTTACCGCCGCCGGCGCGTTCGAGGTATTCGGAACCGAAAAACCGGTTCCGGTCATCAGTCAGTCATCTTTGTCGTCGTCATCCTTGTCGTCGTCATCCTTGTCATCGTCCGGATCGTCGTCATCATCGTCGTCGAACAAGTCATCGTCATCGTCGTCGTCCCCGTCATCGGCTTTTGCCTGATCCGCGGCGGTTTCGGCGGGAGCGGCTTCAGCAGGGGCGGCTTCGGCAGGAGCGGCCTCTTTGGAAGCGGCTTCGGCGGGGGCGGCCTCTGCGGGAGCAGACTCAGCGGGAGCGGCGGCGGCCGGAGCGGAGGAAGCGTCGGACTGATTGTTCGCGGTGTTCGAACATTTCGAGCACCCGGTGAACGCTACCAGCGCCACCGCCAGCATCATGAAAAACGCGCATACAAAGATCTTTTTCATCGAAAACTCCTTCATTCTTCTGTCTCATTTTTGACTTTTCGAGACCATCCGCGAAACGGATGCGGAAGATCAAGAACCATCCAACCACAGGAAACGGAACCCCCACGGAGCGCCTGAGGACTGGGGAGCCGAACAAAGGTGAACCTCAAAACGAAATACGCGTCCAGTGGTCCACGGGGATTATTCTACCCACCGCACCATCTCAGCGCAACAAGAGAAAGGCCCCTTATCTGGAAAAATTTCTGTTTGTCATACTGGATTAAAAGCCCAGTTTAGGCAACCCTCGGCCGCGGACCTTCCCAAGAGCGCTTGAATACTGCTGCCGTGGGGAACCTTTCAGATTAGGAGAATCACTGCGGCAATGCGCTCCCGGTGGTCGCTAAAGTTTACGAGCCGCGGCGCGGCGAACGGCTGCCCAAAGAATTGCCGCGGGCACAACGGCCGCCGGGCCTCCCGGCAAAAAAAGGGTTTTCGGCCGGTAGGCCAAAAACCCTTGAGAATGGGCGTACATGGACTCGAACCATGGACCTCGTCCTTATCAGGGACGCGCTCTAACCAAACTGAGCTACACGCCCGAAGCGTAAGATGTATTCTATGGCCTTTTGCCCGGCCGACAAGGGGGAGGGAGGTTATTTCGCCCGGAAACGGGAAAAAACCGGCGGCCTATTCCCCCTTCGACTCCGATTCCCCGGTATCGGTATCCCCCGCCGATCCGGCGGCGCGGCGCAGAACCAAGGTGACCGGCGTCCCGACCTCGGGAATGCGTTCGGTGAACGGCTCGAATTCCAAGGCGTCGTTATCTGAACTGCTTTCAAAGGGGACATCGAGGACCGAGGCGGGGAAGTTCGAGACCCCGATCACCTCGCCGGTCGCGTCGGCCATGTAGAAAGACCGCCCCTTAGCGTCCTTGGCCATCGTCCCGCCCGTAAAGACCCACGGGGATGACATCTCCTGACCGCCGCCGGCCTGGCGCACCAACTCCTGAGCGCGGCGCTGATGAACCTCATCCCCCTCGCGCCATCGAACGAGAATCTCGATCTCCTCACCGCTGGGAGGGACGAATTCCGGCGAAAACCGCGCGGGAGCCCCCGGCCGCGCGCCGATGACCAGAAGCGCGGCGTGCAGGAGATACGGCTTCACCTCGAGCGAGACGATCGACTCGTGCTCCTTACTGTTTTTGCCGCAGGCGAAGAACTCCAGCAGACCCTGGCGCAGACAGATCGTTCCGAGCAGAAGAACCTCCCCGCGGTCGGGAGTGATCCAGATCGGGCCGTTCGGGTCGAGCCGCTTCAGTCGGGCGGCCAGGGCCGCGCTCCCATCGGCGGCGTCGGTCCCCAGCGCGTCGGAATCGGCGAAGTCGCCGCGCAAAACGACCGGGTCCGGGGACGCGGCCGGAGGGGTGTCTTCCCCAAAGAGGAGCGCCGGCGCAAAAAGGGGAATACTCACGCAAAAAATAACGACGGAAAAACGATGTGGCATAAAATAAATACTCCGTGAGGAATGATCAAACCCGCGCGGCCGCTCAGGACGGCTGCCTCTATGGCATCGCGGACCTCAACCATTGTACCGCGCGTCCCCGCCCGGGGGAACAGCGGCGGTCAATAACGCGCCCCGAACTTATGACGCGTTGCTTGTCTTGCCTTGGAATCGGTGCTAGAATTTCGTCTGTTTAGGGCTTTATCCAAGGAAGATACCGCACGTCGTCCACCGAACCATCATACCCCGCTACCTATGGCTTCATCGAAGGCAGACCCCGACCGGCGTTCCCCCCAAAACAGCGATCCCTCCCGCGATCCGCTCGTACACCTCCAAGAGGAGGGGTTCCTCCTCGATATCCCCGGATTATGTTCGGGACCGTGGCTTGCGTCGATGGCACCGAAGATGCGTCCGGAGAAAACCCCCGGCGGCTGGGAACTCTCGAATGAAGATCGGTTCGATTACCCCGGCGACTCCTATCACTACCGGCTTTATACATCCAAGGGGCCGACGGTCAAAAGGCATATCCTCTGGCTTCCCGAAGATAAGATCCTTCTTCTGGCCGACGAGGTTCACGCTTGCGGCCGAACCGGCGGGCCCGGCGGTGAGTTCGTCTATCGAACCACTCTCCCGATCGACGGGCCGGCGGTGTTTGAGCCCGATAGTCTCGCTCGGGAAATCTACGCCGTCGGCGCGCGCCGAAAGGTCCTCGCCCGGATCGTTCCGCTCTCCCTCCCCGAGTGGCGAAGCGACCGCCGCGCAGGGGATTTCTCCCTGACCGGCGAGGGGCTTGTCCTCACCGCGGCGGGGCGAAACCGGCTCTTCGCCGCGATTCTGATCGACTTCGAGCCGACCCGCGTCGGCCGCCGAGTCAAAATGACCTGGCGCCGCCTGACCGTGGGGGAGAATTCCGAGAAAGCGGACGACGCCGTGGCGGTCGGGTTCCGCTACCACGCCGGAGGCGACCAGTATCTCATCTACCGCTCGCTCGAACAGGCTGCGCCCCGTTCGGTCCTGGGGGAGCACATTCTCGACGGCTTCGTCGTCTCCCGATTCACCCCCAACGAGGAGGCCGATTATGTCTTTCGTCAGCCGTAAGCGCGCGTAAAAAGACCGATACTCAAAAAACAATGCCGTCAGGACAATAAAACATTCACCTTTTAAGGAGTGTTGCCGCCGTGTCAGACAGCCAGCAGCCGGAAGAAGTCCTCCTTCACTGTCGCATATTTGACATCATCAAAAAGTACCAGATCGGCCAGAGCGGGAAAAAGCACGAGCGGTTCGTCGTTCGGCATCCCGGCGGCGTGGCGATCCTGCCGGTTCTCTCCGAAAATGAGGTGGTCCTGATCCGCCAGTACCGCAGCGCCGTCGACCAATACATCTACGAACTCCCCGCGGGAACCCGGGAGAAGGGGGAGGACATCCGGCACACGGCCGAGCGGGAGCTGATCGAGGAGACCGGGTTCCGCGCCGGGCGCTGGACCTTTATGACGGCGTTCTGGTCCTCGCCGGGGATCCTCACCGAGAAGATCTATATCTACCGCGCCGACGATTTAACGGCGGGGGATTCGGCGACCGAAGACGGCGAGATACTCAAGCCCTGTATCCTTCATCGTGACGAGATCGTGAAACTCATCCAATCGGGCCAGATCGCCGACGGAAAGACGCTGGTCGCCCTGCTGGGATGGCTCGGCGGTGTTCTTCCCGGTGAAAATCAAGACGGTCAAGAAAAACCCGGGACAACTTGATATTATCAAGAAAGCCCCGGGTATTTTGGGATAATCAAGAAAAATCAAAGGCGGCGGCGCGCGTCAGCTCAAGGGGCCGCCGGTCGTGTCCTCTTCGTTCTCCCGACGCGTGCCTTGGTCTTCCCCGCGGCCGAGACGGAACGAGGAAAGTCCGGTCTGCATATCGCGGATTTTGCGGATCAGGGCGACTTCCTGCTCCACCTCCAGTTCCAGCAGCCGCAGCTGCTCCAGGTAGGCACTGCTCTGGGGGGGGATACCCTCCGTCGACGGCTCGCGCCGGGGCGGCTGCTCTTCACCGCCGTGCGGCTCGCACTGAAGAGTATGCTCCAGAGGATCCTCGCCGGGACGAGGGGTATTGCGCGCCAGACGTTCACGAAGGCGGCGTTCCAGCTCCGGATCGATCGGCCCGTCCTCTTCGTCGAGCTCTTCCTCATCGAGCGGCTCTTCCTCGTCCCACGGCTCGCGGGCGTCGCCGTCGCCGTCGCGTACGGTCTCCGAATCGGTATAGACGCTCAGCGACAGCGCAGGGGTCTCGATCCGGTCGGAAAAACGAAGCCCCGCGTCATCGGCCGCCGCGGCGGCGGTTTCACCCGCGGACTGATCGCCTTGTTCCCCCTCCTGCTCGTCGTCCAGCGAACCGAACTCCACCACGCCGGAAGCGGCGGGGGGGTTCTCCTCGTTTCGCGCGGCGGAAGAATCGGCCGGGAACGGTTCGGCGGGCATCTGGCCGCCAGCCGGCTCGTCGTGCTGGCCGCCGGAGATCTGCTGCAGCGATTCCCAGCTGTGCTGAACCACGCACTCGTCGATCATCCCGGGGGTCTTCCCGAAGGTCGGGCCGAGCAGAAGGGCCAGGTCGGCGACCTGGTTGATCAGACGGGGAACCCCGTCGCAGAGCCGGTGAACCAGCCGAGAGGCCTCACGGGTGAAGGGGGTCGTCTGGCAGGCGGCGGTGCGCGCGGCGATATATCGTTCGGTCTCGGTCCGGTTGAACGGTTCGAGCCATTCGCGCACGACGACCCGCTGCGTGAATCGGGCCAGCTTCGGGTGAAGCAGACGCTCCTCCAAAGAGGGGGTGCCGAACAGCGCGATTCGGACGCGAACCTCGTTGCCGGAGGTCAAATCGAGGATCGACCGAAGTTCGTCAAATATAAACAGAGGAAGCCGCTCGGCGTCGTCGATCAGCAGGAAGAACCGGCCGTAGTCGCTGCGCCGAAGGTACTCTAAAAGACGGAGGCGAAGATCGCTCTCATTGCCGGAGGTATCGCAGTTTAACTCGTAGAGGAGCCGGGACCAGAAGGCCTGTCGGTCGGGAAACCGAAAACCGGTCATCGCGATGACCGGCGCTTCCATCTCGAACTGGCCGGCCAGCAGACGCGCCAGGAGGGTTTTGCCGACCCCCGCGTCGCCAAAGACCAGCGATACCCCCTCGCCGCGGTCGAGCGAGCGGAAGACTTTCTGTCGTGCCTGTAAAATGGCAGCCGCGGGGAAAAACGCGTCGACATCGGGGAAGGCCGTGAACGGTCTTTTCTTTGGCATGCTTTCCCGATAATCCATTCCAACCTCCAAGGAACACACTTTCGCCGAGCGTGTCGACAGCCCGGGCCTTGTCGGAATTATCGGCATAAAACAAACAAAACTAAAGAAAAAAACTTAAGGGGGTCAGCGCTTAACAAGGGACAAAAAAAGCCGTCCCGCGGGGAGCGGGACGGCTTTCGCAAAGGTTTTCATCAAGGAGGGAAGGGTCGGCTTAGTAGGTCTTCAGCTGGCGGGTCAGATCCTCGATGGTCGTGTCGGCCGGGGCCTGCTCACCGGAGAGAAGATTCTCTTCATCGGCCTTCTGCTGCTCGGCCTTTTGCTTGCTCTCGGCCTCTTCACGTTCTTTGGCCACCTGAGCGGCCTCTTCCAGGAGAGAGGTTCCGCCGGCAAGTTCCTCGGCCGTGAACCACGGCTCGGGGCGGGAGTTGCGGGTCGGACGGTTGATCTTCTCGGCCAATTCCTCGAACGTCAGGCCGCTTTCCTGATTCCAAACGGCCGCCTGAACCGCCTGCTGGTCGGTCTGGCCGTCGCCAAGCATCTCGCAAAGGACCTGCGTGGTCTTGTTGGCGGTGCACTCCTCGATCGGAACGATAGCGTATTCACTGCCGGCACGCGGATCGCTCTTGCCATGCTCGAGGCAGACGGTGCGGACCTTCTCGCGGACAGTCTTCTCGGGGGCGATGAACCAGCCGCCGCCCATGCCGCCGCGGCCGCCCATGCCGCCCATACCGCCGCCCATGCCGCCCATGCCGCCGCCGACAGACTGGGAGCCGCCGCCGCGGTTACCGCTGGTGCCTATACCGCCGCGGCCGCCCAAACCGCCGCCGCCGGGAGCGCCGGGAGCGCCGGGAGCGCCGGGAGCGCCGGGACCACCCATCATGCCGGCGTTGCGGCCATTACGTCCGTTGCGGTTCATCCCGCCCATCATACCGGGGCCGCCCATCATACCGGGGCCGCCCCCACCGAACATCATCGGGTTCGGCTGAGCGAGGATCGGGACACCGGCGAAGGCGGCGGGCATATCGATCTCCAGCGGCTCTTTGGTCAGGTTCTTCACCACCATCGTACTTTCAAGAGAGCTGCGCGGCGATAGCTTCGCCTCGACCAGGCCTTGGTTCATCGCGTCGAACAGGCCAATCGACCGCGGCTGGGCGCTGTCGTCTTGGGCGTAAAGAGCGTTGGCCAGCACGGCTGCTGCCAGGCACACCGCGCCGAGCAATATCATTCGAGTCCGCTTCATTGAGTTCCTCCGATAATACTCCCTCTCCCCCCAAAAAACCGAGGGAGAGAGGAGAAAGAAAGGCCGACGGATATTTTACCTCGTTTGCCTAAAATACCCGTATACAACACCTACTCCAAATAATAATGAGAAAAGGGCCGGTTGTCCATTGTCCAGAAAGGAAAAAACGGTTTTTTTCGGGAATTTCGGCCCTCTGTTTCGGATTCTGCGGTTTTTAGGGGGAAGAACGGCAAAACCGGCCGTCTCTCCGCCCTGCGTACCGATAGGTCAGCCGTCGTCGCGGGGTGTCCGCGCGCCGCCGCGGCTTAACACCATACTCAGGTAGCTGGCGTGAATCAGCGTTTCGAGATTCAGGTCGAAGGCCAGTTTCATCACGGCCAGGCGGGGGAGATCCGCCGGAGGGGGGGCGAGGGTCTCGATTTCGGCGAAATCCCCCAGCTCGTCGAGGTGGTCGATCGTCACCGTCATCGGGAAGCCGCCGTAATCAAACGAGGCGCAGCGGCGATACTTGACCACTTCCCCGACGGGGGTAAAACCGAGACGCTCGAAAATCAGCCGCCAATGGGCAAGGCGGTTTTCGGCCAGTTCGGTGTCGCTAAGCGCCTCGCCGGCGGCGGGGAACAGCGGCAGTTCGATCTCCTCGCGCTGCTTGGTCATCCGGTCCCGCTTCGGCCCCTTGTAGGTGATCACCAGCCCCTCTTTGGTTTGGCGAAGGCGCAGCGCCTCGTCGCTTTTGACGAAGTCGCGCGCCGGATGCTGAAGATAGAGGTCTCGCTCGCGCCACGGCGGGCCGAACACCGCGCCGAACCGCTCGCCGACGGTTTTGACCAGCCGCTCGGGGTCGGAAAGAGCGAATTTCATTTCGACTTCCAGCATGGGGATCTGTCTCCTGCCGTCAAGAAAAAACTTTTGCCGCCGCCAATAATCTTAAGCCCCGCGCCGCTGACGGACGCCTCCGGCGGCGAACTTACAACAGCGCGGCTGTCGGCAGTCTATTGTACGCTCCCGGCCCCGCTCCCCCAAGGGTACTCACCCCCCTTTGGGGGGACAAGTACGGCTCGCGGAGAAAATCTCTCTGGACGCCCTTTTATAAAATGTGTACTGTCCAAAAAATACGATTCTTCCGCTTCGCCTCTAACGCCGCTTTTCGCGGCTCGACAATACCGTGAAAGGGACACGTCGATGAGCTATCCGCGTCAAAACAACGGTCCGGACAACAGCCCGGTTTCTTTCTTCCGGCAATGGGTCATTCCCGCGGCGGCGGTTTTTCTGGTCTGCGGTTTCGCCGCGGGCCGGTACTTCGGGAACCGAACCGCGCCGCCGTTGTTCGTCTCGGCCACCGCGTCGAGTCAGGCGTTCGGCACCGTTCTGGCGACCGGTTCGTACGACAACAATACCGAGATCCTCTACTACCTCGATTCCCAGGCCGGCCAGCTGACCGCGGGGCTGCTTTCGCGCGGCGATCCGGGGTTCGCCAAGACCTATAAGAGAAATATCAAGGCCGACTTGGCGCAGGCGGCAGGTTCCCTGGGGAATGTCTCGATGCCCGCCAATCCGACGTTCGTGATGGTCACCGGCGACGGGGACGCGCGGCGCGTCGGCGGCGGCGACGCCAATCACCCGGCCAAGGCGTTCGTCTACGTGGCCGAGGTCAATACGGGGATCGTCTTGGTCTACGTGATCCCGGTCGAGGGGGACCGCGATCTGGAGATCGAATGGGGTGATATGGTCCTCTGGACCAGCGCGCGGCTGAATGTCGGTTCGCCGGTGCGTCAACCGGCCCGCGCGCCGAATCGGGATGCCGACCGCGCCCCGGTTCCCGAGCCGGAGATCTCGTACCCGAGCACCCGCTGAGAGAATCGCCGTCCGTATTCGGCCGTTTTCGGCCCACCGGCGAAATAACCCTTTGAATACTAACTTGCCGAAAAACACCTACCGCTGAGGATATCTTAAATCATGAAGACAGCTCGTGTGAAGACGGCTCGCTTTTACTGTGCCGGCAGATCGATCGCCGCGGCACTGGCCCTCGTAACGCTTCTTTGCCTGGGAAGCGGCGCGGCGGCGCAGCAGAACAACGGCGGCCGCCCTGTTTCCGGGGGACCGGCGCGTCACAGCGCGCGGGGAAATCAAAACGCGCCGCGGTATCGGGCCGCGCAGGGGCGCCGGGCCGGTGTGCCGCGGCGTCCGTCCAGCGACCCGGTTCGGTTCGTCTTCGCGCCGAAGAAAACCCAGCTCCAGCCGGGGGACGACCCGTCGGCCCTGGCGATCTGGTCGACCCTCTTCACCGGGAACATGTCGCCTGAAATCGTTCAGTGGCACATCAATCAGCGTCAGCGGCAGATGGCGCTTCGCCGCGCCGAGCAAAGCGACCCGGCCGAGGCCGCGCGAATCCGTGAGGAGATGCGCGAGGAGAAACTGTCGGACTACGACCGAATGCTCGCCCGTACCCACTTTTCCCTCTCTTCCTACAGCGAGGAAGAGCAGGATCTCAATCCCGACGGACCGGCGAGCAGCGCGGTGCTGGCACAGCTGCTGACCGGCCGAAGCAATCGACAGATCCAACAGTGGAAACAGCGTCGGGAGAGCGAACTTTACAACGACCTGTTCAACGACGAGGAACTCTTCGATACCGGGGCCGCCGATCCGGGGACCATGCTCGCCGGCACGCCGTACGGTGTGGGGTACCCCGCCGCGAACGCGCCGAACAGCCAGAACAATTCCTACAACGGCAGCGCCCCGTATAACAGCGATTACCACCGGGGCTATCAGGCGGGGCTTTACGCCGCGCTGGCTTCGGGGATCGTCAATCCCGACGCGGCCGACCCACGAAGAGCCGCCGTCGAGAATTTCCGTCCGGCGCCGGCTCAGCCCGCACCGACGTACTCGGCGCCGTCGTCCCGGATGCAGGCGAACAGCAGCGCTCCGGCGGTTCCGACCGCCAGGCCGCTGGCCGACGACGGTTTCCCGAACCGCGTGATCGACACCAGCGGCGCGATCCGGCCCGTCTCGGGGGCCGAGCCGGCCGCCCCCGCGGTTCAGCCGGCCGACTGGATCACCGATAACCGGCCGGTCAATCGCCCCGGAACGATGAAGGTCTATACCCCCGAGAAGAACAACGTCACGGCCCGGCCGCTGGCCGAGGCGCCGGACGAGGACAGCTGGATGCCGGTGGAGCCGTAAGGGTGCGGAACCTACTACAGATCGCTTTTTGTCAAAATCACGTCGCGCGGGTCTTCCGCGCGATGGTGTTTTTCTGGCTGATGTTCGCCGCCGGCGCGGCGGCGCAGCCGATCGGCCCTTCGCGGGGGAACAACCGCGCTTTGGTGCCGAACGGTATTTTTGGCCAGAGAAACGTTTTGCTTATCACCCGCTCGGTCTTTGCCGAGCCGCTGGAAGAATGGATTCAGTACCGGCGGTCCCAGGGGTGGAATGTCGAGCTTCTGCTGGCCGAAAAGAGCGGTTCCCCCGACGCGATGCTGATGCCCGAGGAGATTCGCGCGTGGATTCGCGCCAAAGCGCGCACCGGGACCGTTGACGCCATCTTCATCGTCGGCGACGGCGCGGCGGTGACCGACGACGGACCGTTTGGCCGGCGGCGGGTGGTCCCCGCCCCGAGAGTCGAGCCGGAGGTGATTCAGCGATTCGGCGAGGATGAGTCGATCGCCTCGGACAGCTGGTACGCCGATTTTGACGACGACGGCATCCCCGAGGCGGCCGTCGGACGGCTGCCGGCGCGCACCACGGGCGATGTCGTCGGCAATGTCCGAAAGATCATTCGCTACGAGACAGGGATTCCGGCCGGGCTGTGGCAGCGGCAAATCAATTTTGTCACCGGCGTGGGCGGTTTTTCCCCCATCCTCGATACGATCATTCAGCGCTCGGTACGCCATCTGCTCTCGGAGCTTCTCCCCGGCGGAGCGTCACTGACACTGACCCAGGCCGATTGGAAGAGCGTCTACTGCCCCGACCCGAAACTGTTCCGCTTCACGGTGATCGACCAGATCAACGAAGGTTCCCTCTTTTGGATCTATATGGGGCACGGCTTTTACGACACGCTCGACTACCTGCAGACCCCCGAGGGGGAACTGCGCATTATGGAAAGCGGCGACGCCGCCGCGGTCGATGTTCGGGGAGGCATGCCGATCCTTTTGTTCTTTGCCTGCTACACCGGCGCCTACGACGCGACGGTCCCCTCGCTGGCCGAGCAGCTCGCGCTGCGTCCCAACGGTCCGGCGGCGGTCATAGCCGCCAGCCGCACCTCGATGCCGTACGGAATGGCTTCGCTCGGGGCGGAGCTGTTGGGGCAGGTCTTCCCGCCGGACGGAAGCCGTGTCGACCGAACGCTGGGGGAGATTCTGCTGGCCGCCAAACGCAATCTGGTCCTCTCCGGGAAACAAAAACAGTCGGCCGGCGACGCGCAAGAAGAATCGGCCAATGAGGACGGGGCCGAAGAAGCGGCCGAAGACCAGACGGCGGAGGGTGGAGATTCCTCAATTGCCTCGATCCGAAGGCGGCTCGACTCGATGGCGCTGATGTTCAATCCCGCGGCGGATGATTTGGCGGGAGAGCGGCGCGATCACCTGAATCTGTTCAATCTTTTGGGAGACCCGCTTTTGCGTATCCGGCTTCCCGAGACGTTTGCGCTGGAGGCCGACAAAGCGGTCGAGGCCGGCGGGCAGCTAACGGTCAGCGCCCAAGGAATCACCGTGTCGGGCGTGCCGGCCAACGGCCCGGTCCGCGTCGAGCTGGCACTGCCGGCCGATCGGCAGGCGCTGCATCAGGTGCGAAAGGAGTTCTCGCTCGACGACCGGGCCCGGATAGAGTTTCAGCAGACGTTCGAAAAGGCGAACCGGCAGGTTCTCACCCACACCGACGGAACGGTCGTCAACGGCCGGTTCTCGCTCGAGCTGGCGATCCCCGAAGACCTGGCGGGGGAAATGTCGCTGCGGGCCGTCGTACTCGACCCCAGGACGACACTGATCGGCTACAGGCCGATCCATATCCAATGGGTCAAAACGCCCGAGGAGGAAGAGCCCGGCGACGACGCGGATAGTTCGGACGAACTGTTTTGAAAAGCGAACGCCGCGCCCAAAACGCGGCGTTGTTGACCAGCCGGGGATGGATGTTTACCAGCCGTAGACGATATTCGACTCGATCGTCTTGCGGGCCGTTTCCAGATCGCTGCCGGTCTGCTGCATATAAAGGCGAATAGCATGGAGCTTATCGCCCGAGGCGCGGGAGAGGCACTCGCGCGCCAGCTCGCTCTTCTCGATCCGGCCGGTGATTCCCAGAACCGCCTTAGAGATAACCCAAACATCACGCGGGCGCTTCGTGACGCGAACGGCTTCCTCCGAGGGATAATTCTCGTAGAGCGTCTCTTTGGCTTTCTCGGCGGTTTCGGCCCACGTGATAACGATATGCGAGGGGGTTTCGATCTCAAACAGAGGCATAGACGCTCCTTGTGGTGATCACGGCTTGCGCGCGGGGATATTTTCCGGGCCTTTGGCCCCAAAGCTCTTTACGTCAGGTTCATCATACCGTATCAGCGGAAAAAATCCAGACCGCCGCCGAAAAATCCGCGCCGCGGGAAATATCCGATATCGCTGAAAGAATCGGCATCACCCAAAAAAACGGCACCGCCGAAAAAAGCGGTGCCGCCGTCATAACCGGTATTCTCGCCGGAAGAATCACTTGTTCGGCGCGTAGAAATCGTCGGCGGCCTCGTCGGCGCGTTCCAGATCCTCGTCGGTGACCGGCGAGGGGGAACGGGGCCGGGTGTCGTCGGAACCGGAGTCGGAAGTCTGGCGCCCCTTCGGTTTCACCTTGGGACGTTCGTCGGGCTTCTTCCCGGCGTTGTCGTCCTGCGCGGCCCCTTCACCGGCATCGGTACTCCCGGTACCGCCGTCTTCGGCGTCCTCGCCGCCTTCCAGATCGGCATCCTCGGTGTCGTCGATCTCGGTGCCGTCGGTATCGGCGTCATCGGCATCACCGCCTTGCTCCTCGCCAAAAGTCTCCCCTTCACCCGGGGTTTCCCCTTCGGCGTCCGGTTCGACCACAGGCGACTGGGGCGGGACCAGCGAGCGGGAAACCAACAGATACCCTCCCCAGAAGAAGGGATACTGCGCGTCCTCCCCCTTGGTCCCCTTGGTGGTCCCCTTAAAGCGGGGTTCCTCGTCCAGGACCAGCGGTTTTTCGAAGAAGTCCGCCAGAACCTCCTTCCAGATCTCCGGTGCCGGGGTTTCGTCACTTTCGGCCGCGAGGAAATTCTCGGTCAGGTCGTACGCCGACCGGCCGCCGGTTCTCCAGCGCGAAATCAAAGCCGTATCGCACCCGCGGGCCATCAGTGTCATCAGCGGAAGGAAGATTTCGCTGCCGTCCCCGCCGTTCTTCATCCCATCCTCCCCCAAGGTCCGGTAACCGGGGAGGACGACCGTTTTCGGGCCGCCCAGCGGGAGACGTTCCCACGCCCGGAATGAGTCTTCCCGAAGCTTTCCGGTGGCGTAGGGAACCCAGTCCCCGCTGCCGATAATCTCGCGCAAAACCGCCAGGCGGTCGAACTTAAAGGCGCTCGCCGATGAGGGAAGATTCAGCCCCATCGGAGCGATCACGGCCGCCTTGCGGACACGGCCGGCGAGGCGGTTGACGGCATCGCCGTTGAGATTTTTCTTCTCGTGGGGGAACATCTCCCCCGGAGCGATACCGGTCAGAAGAATCGCCGCGGCCGTCTGGCCCGTCCCCGAGGTGAACGCCAGCGAGGCGGTCGGCGCGTAGAAGACCGTCAAACCCGGAACCTGGGCCAGCGGGATGAGGTTCTCCCCCTGCGGAAGGCACAGCGCCTCGAACGGGAGGTACCACAGCAGGTCGTCCGGGACGATCGCCAACTGGCGGAACTGGACGTTAAAGCGGTCCCCGCCGGAGGCGATCCCGAGGATCCACTGAAGCAGATCTCGGCCGCTTTCGCGCCAGGCGTCCGAGGCGATCTCCTTCATCTGGCGGGCCCGGCCGGCGTCGGTCACACCGATTGTTTTAAGGAAACCGGCCACCGCGCCGGCGCTCTCTTTGACCAGACCGACGCGCCACCCCTCGATCAGCGTGGGGGTCACCAAAAAGCCGTACAGCTCATCCATCGCCCGGAAGAAGGTCAGCAATGTCCCTTCCTCGGGGAGGAGCGCCTGAATATCGGACAGGGCGTATCGGGGAGGGAACATCTTCGGGACAAAAAGCCGCGCGGGGATCATTTGGCCGATCATCCCCTCTCGCGCCAGGGCGCTGTCCCAGAGCTGCTCATAGAGGGCCCGCCCCTGATTGTCGGACGGCGGAAAATCGGCCCGCTCCAGTCCCCCGGCCAGATCTTTGGCCGCCGAGAGCGCCTCGGCGTAGGCGGGGTATCGCTCCAAGAGCGACTGCCGCAGGTTTCTCAGCTCTTCGGGGAGTTTCGCCTCGGGGGTCTCCAGCAGAAGCCGGAGGGCCAGGGCCCGGCCGCCGAAATCGAGCTGTTTATGGAACCGAACCTCGCGGGCGCGTTCGGCGATCTCGAACGCCTGCTCGGGGAGATTGCGCTGATTCATCAAAAGGAGGAACCAGTTCTCGAACGACTCGGGATTGACCCGGCAGTCGAACGCCAGGGTCTCCAGCGGCGCGATGAGCCAGTCGACCGGACCGGAATCGCGCAGAAGAACCTCGTACAGTTCGCAGATATTGCGGGGAGACAGCTCCCAGTCGCCGCTTTGAAGCTGCCGGTCAAGCAGATCAATCTGATAGAGCCGCGGGGTGCGCAGCGCCGCCCCTTCCAGAGCCAGATCGAGCGCCTCGGCGCCGCGGTCGGGATGGCCCGAGGCGAAGTTGTACAGCGCGTTGAGGCGGTTCCACTGGTCGGCCTGGGGGGATCCGGCCATGTGCGCGCCCTGCAGGATGGAGTTCGCAGCTTTGAGGAAACGCTCCGCCTCGGCGGCCTGGCCGGGCTCGGCGTCGGAGGCGATGATGGCGTTTTCGGCCAGGGCCAAATCAAGCGCCAAGCGGACCGGGACGGCGCCGCGGGCGGACCGGGCCCAGTCCCAAGCCGCCCGGAGCACCTCGGGGGAGGCGATCGGATCCTCGACCCGGACGACATTGGCGTATTTCTCGAACGCCTCGGCGGTATCGGCGTACCAACCGAACTGGAACGACGAGACCGACGCCTCGAAGAAGCAGGTCGCCGCCTCTTTGGTCTTGCCGGCGGCCGTGTAGCCGTCTCCCAGGGCCAAAAGGGCGCACGAGGAGAGGTTATGGTCGAACTGACCGGACATCAGCAGCGCTTTGGTCAGGATATTCTCGGCCTCGTTCCACTTGCCAATCCCCTGATAGGCGAGCCCCAGGAGGACATCGAGCCAGGTCACCGACCAGTGGTTCGGAGTGACCGAACGGGTGGAGAAACAATTGACGATCTCCGGACCGCGCGGATCAAACGGGGCCAGAGGACCGAGCAGCTCGTTGCGCCGGCGAAGCGACAGGGCCATCGACTGGAGAATCGCGATCGGGTCGATCCGGTGCATCTCCTGCTGCGCCATCAGTCCCCCCTGCTTGAGCCGCTGGTCGGTGATGACATCGCCGGTGATGATCGTCGCCTCGGGGGGGAAGACCCCGACCGGAACCGGGCGTTCCCCTCCCCCCCAGGGAGTGGGGACGCGGGCGCGCGAGGAGGCCTCGAAGATATAATTCACCCGTCCCAGCCAGTTGCGGTTTTGGAGATACAAGTCAATCGCCGACTCCCAGTCGCTCAGCGCGCCGTCGAAGTCGCCGAGGGTATAGAGCGCCTCGCCGTGAACGGCGTAGTAGCAGATCGAGTCGAGCCAGCGCAGGGCACCAACCCGCACGGCCGAGCGAAGCGCCTCGGCACTGATATGCTCGGCGGCCTCCGGATTCCCCTGCCCGAGCGCCTGCCAGGCGTCGTAGTAGAAGGCATCGGGGATCGGCCGGCGGGTTGACTGCGCGGCCAGTGGTGCCGGCGCGGCAAAACCGAGGGCCAGGCCGATCAGCGCGGCGAGCCAGACGACCGTCCTCGGCGCGTGATAATATCGTTGGATTCGCATAATGGTGCTCTCCACTGGTGGATGATTAATCTTCCAGGGCCTCGTTTCGGTCGGTCCCGATCTGCCCCCGTTCGAGGTAGTTCGAAAGAAGAATTTGCGCCGCTACGGCGTCGAGCCGCTTTTTGCGCTTTTTGTTCGTCAGGTTCGCCCCGCGCAGAAGTTCCCCCGCCTCGACACTGGTGAACCGCTCGTCGATATAGACCACCGGCAGACCGGTCAGTTCCCCGAGCCACGTGCCGAATTGGCGCGCGCCCTCGGCCGAGTCCCCCGCCCGCCCGTCGCAGTGCAGCGGCAGCCCGACCACGAACTGAACGATCCGCTCGTCTTTGGCGAATCGGCGAAAGTAGTCGGCGTCGGCTTTCGGGCCACGCCGGGTATAGACCTCGTAGGGAAACGCCATCGTCCGGTTCTCGTCGCAGACCGATATCCCGACGCGGACGGTCCCGTAGTCGATCCCCGCCAGGCGGCCGCGCCCGGCCGGCTGATTCGTTTCGTTCGGTGTTGTTTCTGTCATAGGTGCCGTTATGCCGCTGTTACGCCGCCGTTATACCGTTGTTTCCGCGGAGGTCTCCGAGGGCCGGGGACGGCTCAGCCGCGTGATCGCCTCGTGCGCCAGACGCAGGCCGAAAACCCCGGGGAGGGTCGGCAGACTCCCCAGCGAGGAGCGGCGGCGGCCATGCTCCGGCTTTTCGTCCTCCGATTCCTCCGGCGGAAGGATCGCCCCGGCTAGGGGACCGCGGCGCGTCTGCTGGCGGGTCGGCTCCGACGACCAGACGCAGTCGATTTCGTCGGTGTCGACGCCGCGGCGGCGCAGCCGCTTGCGGAGCATCGCCGAAAGCGGACAGTGCGTCACCTCGGTCAGGGGACCGAAGTGAACAAGCGCGAAGTCGCTCTTCAGTGCCGCCCCCATGCTAGAGAGCCGGGGAAGCCCCCGGGCCGCGGCGGCGGCCAGCAGCTCGACCTTCGAGGAGAGGGAATCGATCGCGTCGATCAAAAGGTCGTAGTCCCCCCGATCATCGGCAAGCACACCGGCCGCGGTTTGGCCGTTGATCACCGTGTCGACCCGCTCGATTCGGCACTCCGGCCAGATACTCTTGACCCGCCGCTGGGCCGCCTCGGTCTTCGCCATCCCGACGGTCGTCCAGTCGGCGATCAGCTGGCGGTTGATATTGCTCGGCTTGATACGGTCGCAGTCGATCAGCCGCAGCCGGCCGATCCCCGCGCGAGCCAGCGCCTCCAGCGCGAACGAACCGACCGCGCCGATCCCGGCGATGATCACCCCGCGGCGGTGAAGCCGCTCCACGGCATCCTCCCCCAGAAGCAGTTCCAGCCGGGCGAATTGCCCAAATCGTTCCTCGGCCATCGAAGGGTACCTTACCTCATATAATACCGGCGGCGGCGAAAAAGCGCCGGCTGTTTGCCCAAATCCGCCGTGCCAGTTCATCGGCCGGCACACCGCGCAGTTCGGCCAAAGGGACCAGGGCGTCGGCTACCGCCGCGGGGGAATCGCTCCCCGAAGGCCAGTCGCTTTCGATCAGCAGCCGGTCGTCCGGGACGGCCGCCGCCGCGGCGCGCATGCGCCTGCGCGGCGGGGCAAGCGCGTGCGCCGAAAACGAAAAATACCCCCCCAGCGCGGCCAGGCGGTGAATCTGATCGGCCGAGGCACTCAGCGCGTGCAGCAGAAGAACCGGCCGCCGCCGCAGCGCTTTCACCTCGGCGATCACCTCCTCGACCGAGCGGACCGAATGAACCACCGCCGCGAGCGCGCAGCACGCGGCGTAGGCAAGCTGGCGGCGAAACAGCGCCCGCTGGGCGGCGTGTTCTTCCTTCGGCCGGGCGAAATCCAGGCCGATCTCCCCCAGCAGCGCGCCAAGCGGCGCGGTATCGAACGCCCGGTCGAGCAGTTCCTCAAGGTTTTCGGGCGCCGACGGCGCGTACCACGGGTGGACGCCGAAGGCGGGGATCAGCCGCGGCCGGGTATCGGCGGCACAGGTATCGGCGCAAAGCTTAGCGATCGGGCCGAACTCCTCCGCCCGGGCCGCGGTGAGCACCACGGCCCTCACCGAGCCGCCTTGCGCGAGCTGAAGCTCCCGGGCAAGGTTCTCCCCCAAGTGACAGTGAACGTCGGCCAGCGGCGAAAGATCGCCGGGCGGAAGCGGTTTGGTCAAGGTTTCTCTCCGCGTTTCGGCAAATACTTTGGTTTTTTTCGTCATTTTCGGATTTTTTATCCCAAGAGAGTAAAAAAATGCCGATAGTAACGATTAGAGGTGTTGTGCCAAGGAAGGCGGATACTGCGAGGACGGATATTACATGACACGCCGCGTTTCGATTTTGCTTCTAGCCGGACTGGCTTTGTCGCTGGTCCCGGCGTCCGGATGCGCTCTTTACTCAGGGATTAAGCAAAAGATGCCGTGGAGCAAAAACCAGCCGCTTGTCTCCCCTATCGATGAAGAGGAGCAGAGAACCGAAGGGGAAAAGATGTCTGACTTCGCCGCCTCCGCGGGACGTTCCAACCCGAACGAGAAGAAAAAAGCCAGCGCCGGCGACACGTTTCTCTTCTCGAGCAAGGCGAAGGAAATCTTCAACAACACCGAACGGTAGCCCGGCCGGCGGCGCGGGCCGGCTCATCAGCGGTCCGACTTCCGGTCTATAGCAAATGTAAGGCGGGGGGAATGTCAAGTTCCCTCCGCCTTCTTTTTTACGCACTTTTGCGCGCGGGAAATTTTCTGATATAATCTAGCCGACCTTTCTTCGGCGCGGCGCGGCAAACGCCCCGCGTTTCTTCGAGCGATAAGGAGAATACCCCCGATGCAGGAAAAAATCGCCGCACTGAAAGCCAACATCCAATCGGTCGTCCTCGGCAAGAGTGAACCGATCGACTTGCTTCTCACGACGCTCCTGGCCGGAGGGCACCTCCTTCTGGAGGATGTCCCGGGAATCGGCAAGACCCTTCTGGCCCAGGCGCTGGCCAAGACGCTCGACGGCCGGTTCCACCGAATCCAATTCACCAGCGACCTGATCCCCGCCGATATCACGGGAGGGAGTTTGTTCGACCCCAAGGAGCAGCGGTTCTCGTTCGTCCCCGGCCCGATCTTCGCCAATATCCTCCTTGCCGACGAGATCAACCGGACCACGCCGCGTACCCAAAGCGCGATGCTCGAGGCGATGAGCGAGCGCCAGGTCTCCTGCGACGGCGTTTCGCACCCCCTGCCCGACCCGTTTATGGTGATCGCCACCGAAAACCCAATCGAGTTCGAGGGGACCTACCCCCTGCCCGAAAGCCAGCTCGACCGCTTTCTTCTGCGTATCTCACTGGGATACCCCGACCGCGGCAGCGAGCTGGAGATTCTCCGTCAGCATCAAGACGGTGAGCCGGTCGAGCATCTCCAGGCGGTCGCCTCGCTCGACGACATCCGCCGGCTGCAGGAACTGGCGCGGCAGGTTCGCGTCGCCGAGGAACTGCGCGCCTATATCATCGATATCGTCGAGGCGACGCGCCGGGGCGAGGAGCTTCAAGTCGGCGTGAGCCCCCGCGGGGCGATCGCGCTGCTGCGGGCCGCCCAGGCCGCGGCGCTGGTGGCCGGGCGCGACTTCGTGATACCCGACGACATCAAACGCCTGGCGGTTCCGGTTCTGGCCCACCGCGTCGTCCCCAATCAGACATTCCAAACCGACCGGCGCGCGATGGTCGAAGAGCTCATCGGCCGCCTGGTCGAGCGGATCACCGTCCCCGTGTGACGGTGAAAAATAGGTTTTTAACGGAAAAATATCTTCACGATGAAAAGAGATTTTGTTCAGCACCCTTGGGGGGAAGCGGCCGAGAACGAAGCCCGACGGATCATCGGCGAGGCGCTTCGTGAGGATCTCTCGACCGAAGGGGATATTACCTCGCTGGCGCTCATCGACGCCGACCGCCCGGGGCGCGCGGCGGTGGTCTCCCGCGAAGAGGGGATTCTGGCGGGGGAGCCGATTGCCGCGATGGTCCTGGAGGCGGTCGATAAACGCCTGAAGTGGAGCCCGGCCAAGCGGGACGGCCAGCCGCTCGCCCCGGGGGAGACGCTCGGGGTGATTTCCGGTCCGGTCCGGTCGATGCTCACCGCCGAGCGGCCGATCCTCAATATCATCGGCCGGCTCTCGGGGATCGCGACGCTGACCGCCCGTTACGTCGCCGAGATCGCCGGTACCTCGGCGCGGGTCTACGACACCCGCAAGACCACCCCGGGGTGGCGTTTCCTCGAAAAATACGCCGTCCACTGCGGCGGCGGCCGAAACCACCGAACCGGGCTGTTCGACGCGATGCTGATCAAAGACAACCACCTCGCCTCGGTCGGCGGCCAGGGGCTGACCCCCGCCGACGCGCTGCGCCGCGGCCGTGCCTGGCTGCAGGAACGCTTCGGCGGCGGCCAGCTACCGATCATCGAGGTCGAGGTCGACTCGCTCGACCAGCTGAAGAATGTCCTGGAGGCAAACCCCGATATCGTTCTGCTCGATAATATGCCGCCGGAGATGATGGCCGAGGCGGTCGCGCTGCGAAACTCGATGGCGCCGGAAACCGAGCTGGAGGCCTCGGGGGGGATTAACCTTGAGACTGTCCGCGCCAAGGCGGCCAGCGGCGTGGACCGCGTCAGCGTCGGCCGGCTGACCCATTCGCCCCGGACGCTCGATATCGGGCTGGACTGGCAGGAATAAAAACCACCGGAAATAAAAAAAGGCGGGCCGAATAGCCCGCCTTATTGTTATCCCAAAGCGCCGAACCGGCGGCTTGTTTTACTTCGTTCCCTCCTCGGCGGCCGGCGCTTCGGCATCGGCGTCGGCCGGAAGGATCATTCCCGGGCGGACGACGCGGATCTTCTCGTCGGAGGAGATAACCGGCGCCTGGCCGTCGCCGGCTTGAATCTCCACCCCCGCCGGCTCCTGGTCGACTTCCGGGCGCTTTTCGGGGAGCAGTTCGACGCTCTGGCGCTGTCCGGCGCGGATGAACTCGACCGCCATCGGCTTCTCGCCGCCGTTGGCGTCGAGGATCTCGCCGATTTCCAACGGGTTGCAGACCGGCTGGTCACCCAACTTCAGGAGGATATCGTACTTCTGCAGCCCCGCCTTCTCGCTGGGGGAACCGGGGACCACGTCGAAGATCAAAATCCCCTCGTCGTCGCCCAGCGCCAGCTGGGAGCGCAGAACCGGATCGACCTGCGTCACCCGGGCGCCGAGCCAGTACTCGCTCGGCTTCACCGCCGAGGCGATCGCCCCGGGGATCCCCTGACGGGGGAAGCCGAAGCCGGACATCACGTCGGAGGGGGAGAAGCCGAAGGCGCCGTTGAAGCGCTTCATCATCTCTTCCTGCTGGGCAAGCATCGCCTCCATCTGCGACTGCATCTGACGGAATATCTCGTCCCCGCCGGGGGCGTTCGGGTCGGCGGTCACCGCGCCGCCGAGCGCCGGATCACTGATCGCCAGATCGGCCGAATTGGCCGCCTGGGCGCCGGTGCCGTTGCGCAGAATGATCCCCGGGGCGATCTGGCTGTCGAGTTCCAGCGGCGCGTTCCCGTCGGGAGCGTCCCCCTCGATGGTCTTCTCCTCGTCCTCGATCAGGACTCCGTCTTTCCAGACCTTCTTTTTCTGAACCCTCTTCCCGTCCGGGCCGACGCTGCTTTCGATCGTCACCGAATACGACTGGGACGAGAACCCCGCCGCCGGATCGGCCGCGTTTTGCGCCCGGGCGTTCCCGCCGGGGCAAAAGCCCAGACCGGCCAGCAGAAGGGAAAAGATCACCGACTCGACGCATAAATTCGTACTGAACGTGAATTTCTTCATCATTTCATCAACTCCTTAAGTGTTCTGTTCCATGCTCTCGCGCGGCCGTGCGAAAGGCGCGCGAATCATTTTCTTATACGTAAAGCTCCCGCCGAGAGAACCGGCAAAAGCTCCCCTTTCGTCAAACTTTTACTGGTAGAGCGCCGCCGGGAAAGCGGTATTGTCTTTGCGGCGGATCGTGATCGTGTCGACCGGCACAATCGCCTTGCGGCCGTCCTCCAGCGGGATGGTCAGATGCTCGGTCGTGCAGTCGACCTGCCGGCCGTCCCGGCGAAGATGCTCGACATACTCGTTCGTCGAGGGGGTATGCAGCAGCGCCGGGTCGTAGTGGTCGGACTCGACGCACGGAAGCGATATCCCCGCCAGGTCGTTCGCCTCGGTATTGAGCCGAACCCGCTGCACCGGGACGTCAAACGGGTCGGCCACACGCGGCGCGGCGGCTTCGCCGGCGGCCATCATCGAATCGGTCCCCGGGGAAACCGCCGGGGCGCTTGTGGAAACACCTCCCTCGCGCGGCCCCAGCGCCGGGCGGACCAGGAGGGCCGCCGCGGCGCTCATCACAAAGGCCAACAAAAGCCCGCCGGCCATCGCCCGGAGGACAACCCTTTTCCGCCATCGTGCCTGAAGGTCCCCCCCGACATAGGCGGTTTTGGCGTAGGTACCGGCCAGCTCGGCGATCGGCTCATCGGCCGCGGCCGATAGAGCGCCGATCGTCAGCCGATCGAACGGCTCGGCCTCGGCGGCGCTGTTCTTGCCGAGCGCGCGGGCGAGACACTGCGACTCGAGAAACGCCGTCGCTAAAGCCCGCCAGCCGTTGGGGACGGTATCGAGGCGCTGGAGCAGCTCCCGCCGCCGCGGCTCCTCAAGCTCGTCGTCGACCAGCAGCTCCATCAAGAGAGCGTCTTCGCGGCTCGGACCGTCAAAGAATTGTTCCGGGGATTTCCTCTCAGACATGGTTTCCTCCCTCGGGGAAGTTCCCCGGGGCGTTTCGATAGGGTGTACGATACCGATATCAACGATCTTCCCCGCCCATCCGGCGGGCAAGAACCTGCCGCAGCAATCCGCGGGCCCGATGGAGCCGGGCCTGGACCGTCGTCACCGTCACGCCGAGTTTCTCGGCCATATCGCGGTAACTCCAGTCGTGGACATACTTCAGCAGGAGGAGTTCCCGGGCCTGCTCGGGAAGCTGAGCCATCGCGTCACGGACCATCTGATGCCGTTCCTCGGCGAGCAGCCACTGAAGCGGGCCGGGCGAGGGATCTCGGTCGAGCGGCTCGCCGACGCGTTGCCGATACCGCTGCAGAAGGTTCCGCTTGCGTCCCATCGTTCGGCGGTAGAGCAGCGACTGAATCACCGCCAGGCGATAGAGCCACGGCGCCACCTTCGAAGGGTCATGAATCGGGGATTTCTGCCGGACCGCCGCCAGCGCGACTTCCTGAAAGATATCACCGACCGCCTGCGATTCTCCCACGCGGGCGGCGATGACCGTTCGCAGCCACTCCTCGTTCTTGCGAAGCTCCTCGGCCCAGTCGATCCGATCGCCGGCTCCCCCGACCGAAGCGGTCCCCTCCGCGCAAAGGGTATCGAAACCCAATCCGCAGGATGACTGGTCTTCCATCGCGCCCGGAAGCTCCCGGCGAATATACTCTTCATCGGTGAGCTCCCGCGGGTCTTCCGGAATCGTCCGGCCGGGGGAAGCATCGTTCTTCATAAGCAGCCCTTTCACTCCTCCTTCGGGATATACAGTAACCGGCCGGGGGATGTTGTTGCGCGAAAAAGAGAAAACGCGCGGTTTTTTCGCCCCCCCAGGGGGAACGGCCCGGGGGGCTTCGGCCTTGGCTTTATTGCCTCGGCCGGTCCGCTATAATGGTAGGGGAAACCCCCGCGCCGGACAAGAGAATTCTTTAGTAAAGGCCGCCGGCGATCGAACGGCCCTCAAACGGCAAACAAAAAAGTATCATCCAGACGTTTTTCCGATTACCGACCATGACCGAAATACGCACCCGCTTCGCCCCCTCCCCCACCGGCTATCTGCATATCGGCGGGGTTCGTACCGCTCTGTTCTGCTATCTCTTCGCCAAGCAGCAGGGGGGCCGGTTCATCCTGCGCATCGACGACACCGACCAGACCCGCAACGTCCGGGACGCGCTTCAGCCGATCCTCGACGGACTGAAGTGGCTGGGGATCGACTGGGACGAAGGGCCGGTCATCACCGGCGCCGCCGATCGCGAGTCGTTCGGCCCCCATGTCCCCTACTATCAGTCGCTGCGCGGCGATAAGTATCAAGAGGCGGTCGATAAGCTCCTCGCCTCCGGACACGCCTACCGCGACTATGCCCGAGCCGAGGAGATCCAGGCCGAGCGTCAGGCGGCGCAGGACGCCAAGCGGACCTTCGTCTACAGCCGCCGCTTTATGGCTGAGACCGAGGCCGACCGGGCGCGGTTCGAGGCCGAGGGGCGTGCCGGGGTCGTTCGCCTGAAGATGCCGCGCGAGGGAAAACTCGTCATCCACGACCTCGTCCGCGGAGACGTCGAGTTCGACTGGGCGACCGAACAGGATCACGTCATTCAGCGGGCCGACGGCTCGTTCATCTACCACCTGGCCAATGTCGTCGACGACCACGACTTCGGCATCTCGCACGTCATCCGCGCCGAGGAGCACCTGTCGAACACCCCGCGGCAGATCTTTATCATTCAGTCACTCGGCTGGGAGCTGCCCGCCTACGCCCACCTGCCGTTCGTCGCCGAGCCGGGAAGCAAGACCAAGCTGAGCAAGCGCAAGCTCGACAAGTACCTGAAGAACCCCGATTTCGCCAAACTGGTGAACCACGGCAAATCGATCGCCGATCGGGTCGGCCTGGCGACCACCGCCGACGGCTTCAACCCGGTGATCGTCGATTTCTACCGTCAGGTCGGCTATATCCCCGAGGGGATCATCAACTACCTGTCGCTGCTCGGCTGGGCGCTGGATGACAAGGCCGAATTCTTCCGCATGGCCGATATGGTCAAGCTCTTCACGCTGGATAAAGTGAACAAGGCCCCGGCGTCGTTCGACCCGGCGAAGCTCTTCGCCTTCCAGGAGAAGCACTTCACCACTTTGCCGACCGAGGAAAAATACCGCCGCGCGATCCGCTACCTCATCGCCGCCGGTTGGCTTAAAGCGCTCGACGGCCCCTTCGCGGGGGTGAGCGATTTCACCGCGCTGCCCGACCTGTTCGACCCGGAGACATCCCTGGCGCTGACCCGCCACGAGGAGATCCCCCCGCAAAAAGTCAAAGCGCTGCTGACCGCGCTGATCGAGGCGGTCGGGGAACGGATCAAGGTCTCGGGGGATATCCTCGATTTCGTTGAGTTCCTCGACAGCGACACCGATTTCGCCATCGACGAAAAGGCGTGGGCCAAACGGATCACCGGCGCACCGGAATCGGCCGCGCTTCTGGACGAGTACGCCGGCCGCCTGGCCGCCTGCCCCGCCGAAAGCTTCACCGCTCCGGCGCTGGAGGCGCACTTCGCGGCGTTCCTCGAGGAAAAGCGGATCAAGCCGGCCCAGCTGATCCACGCCCTGCGGGTCGCCGTCACCGGCAAGGGGGTCGGCATCGGGATGTTCGAGGCGTTGGAGCTGCTCGGCAAAGAGCGTACCCTCAAGCGCCTGGCCGCCCGAGATCACAAACCGGGCGAAAACGCCTGAGGATACCGATAAGGCGCCGACCGGCAGAGAACACCGTGTTCGACCGGTCCGTCATCACGAAAAAACCAACCGTCACGAGGAGCCGCCGCCATGTCCCGTCGCCTCAATCAAGCCGCTTTGTTCGTCCTGTGTTTCTTCCTCGGGGGGGTGTTTTTCGCCGCCGCGGCGCGGCCGGTCTTCTCCGGCGAAGAGGTCCAGCGATACGATCTTGCCGCCGCCAACGGTTTCGCGACCGTGTCGCCGGAACAGATCGACGCGGCGGTCTCGGCGATGAGCCCCGACGCTCGGCTGTTCTATACGCCGCAGCGTATCGCCCTGGCGAAAGCGAAGATCGACGGCGACCCCATCTGGGGAGCGTACTATTCGGCGCTGGAAAATCATGCCAACGCTCTTTTAGACGTGCCGCCGCTGGAGCGGATCCAGGAAGGACGCCGGCTTTTGCCGGTCTCGCGCGAGGCGCTGCGGAGGATCTTTACCCTCACGTTCTGCGCCGAGATCCATCCCGAAAAGACCGAGTACGCCGAACGGGCTTTGGCCGAGATGCGGGCGATCGCCCAATTCTCCGACTGGAATCCGAGCCATTTTCTCGACGTCGGCGAGATGACCGCGGCGATGGCGATCGGCTACGACGCGCTGCGCCGGCAGATGAGCGAGGAAGACCAAAACTTGATCGCCGGCGCGATTGTGGCCAAAGGACTGCGGTCGACCGACACGAAGGAACACCTCTGGTGGATAGCCAATACGGCGAACTGGAATCAGGTCTGCCACGCCGGACTGACGCTCGGTGCCCTGGCGGTCGCCGACCGCCAGGGGGAACTGGCCCGAAAGATCATCCGCCGCGCCGTCAACGGGATCACGTACAGTATGTCCTCGTATGAGCCGGATGGCAACTACACCGAGGGGGCCACCTACTGGATGTACGGAACGAGTTTCAATATTCTCCTTCTCACCGCGCTGAAAGATACCCTCGGAACCGATTTCGGCCGAAGCGACGCTCCCGGTTTTTCAAAGACGATTCACTATTACGAACAGGTTTTCGGCCCGTCCGGAAAAACGTGGAATTACTCCGACTCGGAGGAAGGGGCCATGTATGAACCGACGGTCTTCTTCTTCGCGGAGAAATTAAACGATAAAACGATTACCTATAACGAGTACCGCCTGCTGGCCGGCCTTTTTAACCGTACTCCCCCGGAAAAAAAGGGGACGGTGTTTGGGCCTTTCGCCGGCGCGCGGCTGGCCCCGATGGCGCTTTTGTTCGATACCGGGGCAATCCAAAACCCGCCGATCCCCCCGAAGGAAAACGGGTTCGTCGGCATCGGGAACGGCAAAGCGCCGATCGCCCTTTTCCGCACCGGATGGGACTCCAGCGCCGCCTGGTTCGGAATGAAGGGGGGAACCCCCTCGGCTCCGCACGCTCACATGGACGCGGGCAGCTTTGTCTATGAGCGGTACGGCTTCCGCTGGTCGGTCGAACTGGGAGCGGAACTGTACCACAAAATCGAGTCACTCGGCATGTCGCTTTGGTCGATCGCACAGGATTCGGACCGATGGAAGATTTACCGCTACAGTAATTTTTCGCACAGTACCCTGACGGTTAACAACGAATTGATGAGGGTCGGCGCGAACGCGCCGATTCTTGAGGCCTCCGTCGGCCGGCCGGGGGAAGACTCTTATGTTGCGTTTGACCTTACCCCGGTTTACGGCGGTTCCCTGCGAAATGCCCTCAGGAGAGGAACGCTTCACGGCGACGGGACACTGGAAATCACCGACACGCTCACGGCTCCCGACGATAGGAGCGCGTCGGTCGTCTGGCGAATGATCACACGCGCGGTCCCCGAAACGCGGTCCGACACGGAGGTTCGGCTGTCGATGGGCGAGGGGGAGAGCAAGGCGTCGGTCACGCTGGAGGCCCGGTTGGAGGGAACCGACCAGCCGGTCCGGTGGGAGTGGCCGGAAGCGAAGACACAAAACTCGTGGGATGAGCCCAATCCCGGGGCGGTCGACCTTCATTTCTCGTTCGAGGTTCCCGCCGGGGAAACGGTCACGGTTCGGGTCGACCTGCGCTAGCCAGCACAATAGATCAGTCCCACGCGAAGGCACGCGGTGATGGTATGTTCATTCCCGCGGTTTTTCCTCCTCGGCGGCAAACCCCTCGGGGAAGACCGTGTCAATATCCTCCCGCGTGAGGTGATAGATATGGACCGTATACCCGAGGCCCTTTTGAGGGGTAAACCGCCTGAAACAGCGGCACCATCGTTCTGAGGCGAAGAAGTCTTGTCCCCAGTCGATATTGGAGTCGAGCAGATGTCTCGGGCCGTTGAACGGGCCGGCGTCGAGAAAGCGAAGTACCCCCGGCCGTTCGGGCCGCTTGGGAACGGCCGGGGTCGACACAGCGGCCTCCAGCTCTTTGAAGGAGGCGATGCTATGGGGATAGACCCACAGCGAGCCCCTCGCGCTGACGAGAAGAAAGGGGGGGGCCGGCGAGAATCGGCGCCGTCAACGCCGCGATCAGGAACAGATCAATCCATCGTTTGTGTCTCGGGCGCATCGCTCTTCGAGCCGCTGTTTTTATTGTTCTTTGCGCCGGCCAGAGCGCTGCGCTTGAGATAGATTCCCGAGGCAATTAGGATGAGCCCGACGGCGATACAAATCGCGGAGGTCGGCAGCGTTCTGGGAGTGTCCGTTTTTTTCGTGGTGCCCCATTTATAAATACCGTAGTACTTCAGATAGAACTGGTTCTTCTTGGGAGCCCCCAGTTTAAACGAACGGACGGTTGTTCGAGACCGCGAGGTTTTGTTGTCAAAACTTCGGCGGTATTCCCATGACTTCGGATACTTGATTCCCCCCCAGTCGCCGTAGGTATATTTGTACCGTCGGGACCAAGGATAGACATGGTCGGGGACGACCATCCGGCCTTCGCAACTCAGCTCCTCCAAAGCGTAATCCTCCCCGCCGAAAAACATTTCCCCGCCAACGATTTGATTATAATCGTCCACCTGGAATTGGCAACGGAAAACCAGACGATATTGATTCTCCCGCATTTCGGCCGACTCCACCTTAAAGGTATTCGAGTCAAGAAGATCCCTCAGTCGAGAGCCGCCGATGTACAGCCCGACGAGGGCTGTTGTGGTATCATAGAGCAGACCGCTTGTATCCTCGTCGCTCAAGACGCCGTCCCGTTTGTCGTACCAACAGGGGGCGGTATACCCGGATTCTCCCAGACTCTTTGTCGCGAAAAACGAATACTTTGGGTTTCTCACGGTAAGGTCTTCATCGTAACCGTCCTCCGGGGGAGAAGATCGGAATCTGGAGATATATTTCTGCTGATTCAATTCATAGAGTCCTCGATAAATCACGCGCGTCACCGAGGGATAATTTGGTTCATCTTTCCCTTCCTCCACCCAAGAGCATTCCATCTCGACATCGATTCCCTTGTTATACAAGGTTTCCAGGTGAACGACGCGCTGCTTGATATGGGCGAGGAGCGTATCGGTGTCAACGGCCTGGTCTGCGCGCAAAATGGAAAAGACAATCGGCAGCAGCGCAAGAATGATCATTACCCTTCGCATCTTCGTACTCTTATGGTCAGAAACGACGCCTTAATGGTCGGAAAACGACATCGGCGTATTGAGGTTGAATTGATTTGCCCTTAAGCCCGGCTGTCCGCGTTTTTTATAACACCGCGCGGCGGGGAAGTCAAACGTCAATACTTGGTTTCTCACAATCATCAATATTTTATCCCTCATGAGATTGTACCCGAAAGGCGCTCACGGGAGATCGAAAAGGTTCTTCTATTGTTTCATCACGGCCCCGCCTTTCGATACGCGGCGCTTCAGATAGATCCCCGCGCCGATGAGGACGGCCCCGATGGTGAAGGCAATATCGGCGGCCGGCAGATGTTTCGTGGAGTCCGGCTCATCAAAGCCGTAGTAGCTCAGGTAGCACTGCTCTTTCGGGATCGGACGGCGCGTTATTTTGGTGATCCACGATGTCCGAGCAAAACCGGTTGGGGTACCGTCGGGGAGCGTAAAAGAGCTTTGAACCATCTCGGGAAACGGAATATCATCCACCATTCGATAAGTGATCTTCTTCTGGTAAATCATATTCTTCACTTCCCCCGAATCGACACTCTCGATATCAACGCGCAATTCCCTCACCATCCAGAAGTATTCGGGAATAAGGACGATACGCCCGCCGATGGCTCGTTCCACCTCCGCCACCGGGCAGTCGCCTTCGAAGGTAAATTCGGCCAATCGACGACCGGAAACGGGATCATTGGTATAACTCGCCGTGAGGATGGTGAAAGACGGATCGCAGACGACCTTATCGATCCACGTATCACGGATATAGAGCCCATTGAAGAGAACGGTACACGCCTGAAACAATTCCATCCACCCGCTGTCGTCCAGCGGTTTTTTTTCATCAATGCTTTTGACTTGGTAGGGACCGGAGAGCTGGTCTTCCTCAAGGGAAAACCGATACTTGTCGTTCCATCCGCCAATTCCGTTTGGCCGAGCCGGAATATAATCCGAACCACGCACCCATTGAAAATCACCACACACCGAGACATCGCAGCGCAGCGACTCCTCACTCTCCTTTCCAAACCGAGCAACCGATATCCAATTCATTTCCGCGAAAACCCCTTTGCGGTACTCGGCGTAAATCTGCCTCCACGCCGCCCTGGCATCTTCCAGTTTAGGCGCCGCCTCATCTCCGGCCGCGGGAGAATCATCGCCGATGATCATCCCCGAGAATGGGGACAATACAAAGGCGAAAACGTACAAAAGACGCTTGATCGGAGATAGGATATTCATTGAGTGAATCTCACTTTCCTGTCGGAAACTCATTTCCCCGCCGAAACTCTTTGTCATGGCCGACACAGACTTAAAATTCGAACACCGGATTCACCAGGGCGCAGTCATGCGCCCGACAGAGGATCGATTACGGAATGATATCTTTCCCCCATATTTCGATTTCGTCGATCCCGTTATCGGTTAGAGGGAAATCCTGATCGATACCTGTCAGGCGCAGGCAGTTCGTCGTCTGTTTCGGGAAGGTAAAAGACTGTTCCCCGCCGCGCTGCTCCAAGGAGATAGGAATCCGGGCACCGTTGGAAAACTCCAGAACCGCCGACTTCCACGTCCGCCCTTCCCGAGGGGCGTGAAGCGCGATCACGATCTTGTCGGTTTCGACCGTTCGGCCCAATTCGACGGTGAGCGTCAAATCGGTTCTCAGGTTCGGCCGCCAGTAAGGAGCGTCGTCTTCCCCTTTCAGACCGTCGATGACCGCCGAGGGGGAATACTGCGGCAGGTATTTATAGTGGCTGTTGGAAACGGCTCTGGGGTAGGAGGTGACGGAAAACGTCTCCGCGTTCGGATGGAGGGCCAAATTCCGATATTCGTTCGGCCGGTTCGTTCCCCCGCGGGCGTCCAGCCCGTCGGCGATGCCGTAAATGGGAACTATGTTCGGGCGATTGTAATACGCCTCGATGAAGTTCTTTTGATTCTCCATCCCCCCGGCGGTAAAGCGCTCGAAGGCGTCGAGGGCGAAGTCGGTCCCTTTTTGACGATGTTCCTTGTACTTCGCCAGATGGTCGACCTCTTCCATCCCGTGCGCGAGCCGTTTATGCTCCTGGAACAGATAGGCGGGGCGGCACTGTGTTCGATACGAGTGAATATAGGTATGCTCGATCTTATCCCATTTGTTCGCTTCCATGTACGAGCCGCAGTATGGGACACACAGGTCGATCCAGCAGGCGATCTTTTTCAGTTCCTTCTCCGAAAGGGTCACGCCGTAGTGGTCGGGGGTCAGATAGTCGAAAATCCGGCTCTTTGTCGAGCCCCACTGATCGGGACCGACCGCCGGCGGATAGGCGACCGCCATCGGGAGCCAATCGACCCACGTCGGCTGATGCTCGTAGCAGACCTTGCCGTAGTTCGTTAAGTTCAAATACGACTCGGCGAAATCACGCCCCGGGTTCATATCTTTTCCGGTTTGCGGATAGATATGCGCCTTCGACCACGGACGGGAGGAGACTCCCTCCCAGCATTCTTTCCAGCCGTACTGTTTCGTGTCCCCCAGCAGCGAGAGGGACGATTGATTCTCCCCATCGACCCGCCCGTTATGGCAGTTCACGCAGTGGGCGTCCCAGATCGGCTGTATCTCCCGCAGATAAGAGAACCCCTGCGGGACATCCTCCCCCTGCGGGGCGTTGATGTTAAGATAATCGCGCGCTTTTTTCTCCTCCGGGGTCAGATGCTTGACAAACTCCGGCTCGGCGATTTCTCCCGGCTCGAAGAAGGGACGTATCTCCTGCGGCGGTTTCGAAATGGCGATCGTCTGCGGACGGTTTTCGGTAAAGGTCATATTTTTGTCCTCATGGCAGCCGATGCACGAGAACATCTCCCCCGGCATCACCATCGCCCAGCTGCGCATCGTCTGGATCATCTTCCCCTCCTCGTCGAGGAGCTGGAAATAGACCGCCATGCGAGAGGGGACCTTAAAGTAGGCGCTTCCGTCCTCTTCGATCGAGACGTCGCCCAAGACGTGCTTGACGTCCCAGCTGCCGTTCCCGACCGAAATCGGCGTGTGCACCTGAGAGCTCGGCTGGTTGTACGAGACCCCGGCGGACATCGCCCGAATCGAAAGGCCGATCACCCGGAGGGTTTTGACCCGGCCGCGCTCGACTCCTTCCAATCCGGGACCGAAATAGATATCCTGGACATAGAACGTTCCGCCCTCTTTGTTCAGGTCGAACTGCTCGGGGCGAATCGGCGGCGCCTCGCGTTTGGCCAGCGAGATAATCTGTCCCGAGGAGATCGTCGGGTCGTAGACGAGCAGCTCCCGATTTCCCGCCGAATCGAACCAGTAGATGCCGAACGGAATCGGGTAGTACCCCCGCGCCGGCCCCCCTTCGGGGACGTACGAAACGAGATATTCCTCCTCGCTCATCGGAAGCGGAAATTGGAAGAGTTCCCCCTCTTGCCCGAACAGGTCGTCGTGGACCGGTTCAAAATAACGGACCGGCGCCACGTATTCGAGCCCCTCATTCTCCTGCGTTCCGCGCGAGCGGTCCATCCGCATCAGTTTTCCCGACTGGTCGGTATGGTGCCCCGAACCGATCACCATCATCTTCGTGCTTCCCGGAATCGGGCTGGGGTGAATGATCGATCGCGGAGACCACGACTGGTTCCCGTAGTACTCGGTCTGCGCCGTGCCGTCGGGGTTCATAATGAACAGGTCGTGAATCATGCCGCTGACACGGTCGTTGTACTCCCAGCGCGTGTAGATGATCCGGCCGTCGTTCGTTAATTTAGGTCCGACGTTATGCGCCTGATCGATCGCCAGGCGGCGGATATACCGCCCCGAGGCGTCACAGCGGTAAAGGTTAGTCACGTCGCTCGACCAGCAGGGGACGCACTCATCGCAGCGGGTCGACGTGAAGATAATATCCCCGTCCGGGAGCGGGCACGGCTCGATATCCGCCGTCCCGGCGCCAAACGTCAGCTGGGTGATTTCCCCGGTCGCCAAGTCGTAATCGTAGAGGTGATAATCGTCCCCCTCCTCGGATCGGCGCATCGAGAAGATGATCTTCTTTCCGTCGAACGAAAGGGCCGGGTCGCGGATGATCCCCTCTTTTTCCTGATGCAGGAGCGTCTCGGTGAGCGTACCGTCCTCGGCGATGTGCAGGCGGCACAGTTCCGACCCCATCCGCCAGTCGCCGAGCCGGTCTTTATAGACCGAATCGGACAAAAACGCCGAGGAGGCGAACGACGGCTGATTGACCAGCTGGCAATGCTTCACGAAGACGTAGTCGGACGAGAAATTCTCGACAGAGACCAGCCGCTCGGCGCGGCGCTTCTGCGCCAGTCGCAGGTAAAGGTCGGTCCATCGCATGTCTCTTCCCGGGGCGTTTTCCGCGCGAAGGGCTGAGAAAAGTTCCGTTTCCGGCGCTATTTCGGCGGCGTCGACCCCAAGGGCGGCTAAGTCGCCGAGAACCTTTTCGATCAGCGCCGTTTCCGTTTCGTTCGACTCCGCCGACTGGAAGGCGGCCGAGATATCGAGCGAGCCGAGATCGCCGCGGAGCCACTCCAGTTTCAGCCGGGCCGCCGGGTAGGGGCGTTCGTTCCGATACCGGGCAAACTCCTGATTCTCGCGCTGATCCTCGATCAAGCCGCTCAGCCGGCCCGCGCCGGGAATCATCCACTCGGAGGCGGCGGCGCCGGCCGCGTTATCCTCGGCGTTTCCCCAAAAGGCGATCTCCGAGAACTGAATGATGTAATAATCCGCCCGCCCGGTATCGTGCGCCTCGTGAAAACGAAGGCCGACGTACCGCGCCTTCGCCGGCTCGAAATATCGGGAACGCTCATCACCGTTCCAGAAGTGATCAAACTCGGCGTTTTGCTCGAGGATTTTTATCCCCTCGAGACGATCGAGCGATTCCGGGAACGAAAACGACTCCGGGGACTGTCCCGGTTCCAGCGCGAAAATATCGAACCGCTTCGGAAGGTAAAGATTCTCGATCGGCGCTTTAACCCACAGACCGCAAAGGTCATACTCCCGCCCCAAATCGAAGAGAACATAACCGGTTACCGGCGCGTCTCCCTTGGGCGGTTTTGTCGACTCGTTCGTCCCGTTCGGCGAGGAGTCGCGCATACAGGTGTACGTCTCCGGGTTCGAGTCGATCGCCAGGACAAGTGGGTGTGATTCGGACTCTTCGGAACAGGCGGCGACCGCCGTCGGGGCGATTCGGCTCACCTCGACCGCCCGTGACGCCGAAACCGTGCCGAACAGCAGGACAAACAGCGCCGCAGCGACCCGGCCAAGCGTCCATCCGAACAGAGTCCCTCGAGAAATACCCATCGTTATCTATCCTTATTTGTTTCGTTATCCCCCGCCGGGGGAGTCTATCGCGGTCACCAAAGTGCGAACAATGCCCCTATTTTACAGGGAAACGGCGGGAAAAACAATCAACCGCGCCTTTCGCGCCGCTCAGTGTATATCTTTTTCGGATCGGAACCTATATAATTTTTATGCTTTAGGGTCCATCGTATGAAAAACGCCGTTGTTTTTAGGAAGATTTCATGAGAAATAACACCCGCCGTCAATTTTTGAAAACCGCCGCCGGGGCGCTCGGCGCGGGCTTGTCGTACCGTTTTGTGATGGCCGAGGGGGCCGCCTACCCGTCGCTTCCCGACGCCTCGCCGGAAAAACTTCCCCGCTGGCGGGGGTTTAACCTGCTCAACTACTTCATGGAGCACAATCAGTATCCGTTCGAAGAGCGGGTCTTTCGGGGAATCGCCGATTTCGGATTCAATTTCGTCCGGCTTCCTCTCGACTACCGCTGCTGGATTGTTGACGGCGACTGGAACCGTATCCATTCGGAAAAGATCGACGCGGTTCTCCGGGCGCTGCGGTTCGGTGAACAATACTCGATTCACGTGATGCTCAACTTTCACCGCGCGCCGGGCTACACGGTCGCCCATCCCGCGGAGAAGAAGCCGCTGTGGACCGACCCGGAAGCGCAGGATGTCTGCTGCCGCCATTGGGCGGAATTCGCCCGGCGCTGCAAGGGGATCCCGAACAGCCATTTGAGTTTCAATCTCTTTAACGAGCCGATGGCAGGCGAAGAAGAAGAGGTTCTCCCGGCGACGATTCGTGTCATCGAGGCGATTCGCGCGGAAGACCCGGACCGCCTGATCTGCTGCGACGGAATCCGGTGGGGACGCCGTCCGATTCCCGGCCTGATTCCGTACAGAGTCGCGCAGGCGACCCGCGGCTACGACCCGATGGATATCACGCACTATAAGGCCGAATGGGTCGATTCCAAGTCGTTCCTCGAGCCGAGCTGGCCGCTGATGGGCGCAAACGGACTTTTGGTCTCTCCCCAAAAATCGGAGGTTCCCCAAAAGCTGCACCGTCCGCTTACCATCGAAGGCCCGTTCGAGGGGGGAGAACGCCTCCGAATTAAAGTACAGACCGTTTCGAACATTGGCCTTCTGGTGGTTGAAGCGGACGGAAAGGAAATCTTCCGCCGTCGGTTCACCCCCGGAAAAGGGGAAGCCGAATGGAAAGAGGAACATTGGACTCAGTGGAACATCTGGCAGAACCTCTATGATATGGACGTCTTCACCGATATTCCCGCGGGGACGCGAGAACTGACCATCCGCAACACGGAGGGAGACTGGATCACGATTTCGGAATTGGGTCTGACCGCCGCCGGTGGTGAAGACGAGGCCGTTTTCCCGATGCGGATGGACTGGCTGGGGGAGTCTGGGACGGAACTTGCCTGGGATCGCGAGCGGGGATGGCGCTGCTCAGTCTGCACTTGTGACCGAAAGTGGCTTTGGGAGCGGAACATTCGGCCGTGGATGGAGATTTCCGAAAAAGGGGTCGGTGTGATGGTGGGGGAATTCGGGGTCATTTCCAGAACACCGCACGACATCGCGCTGCGCTGGCTGGAGGATAATTTAATCAACTGGCGCCAGGCCGGTTTCGGCTGGGCGATGTGGAATTGGAACGGATCGTTCGGCGTGGCGGACAGCGGCCGGACGGACGCCGAGTACGAAGATAAGTTCGGCTGGCGGATCGACAAGAAAATGATGGACCTGCTACAGCGGTATTAGACCGCCGGTATTCGAGACGGTTCGCGTACTCTCTAGAAAGGAACACCGATGAAAAATATGATTTTCGCCCCGCTTTTGGGACTGACGCTGATTCTCGCCTGCGCAGCGCTTCGGGCCGAAGACCCCGAGCCGCAGGTTCCCGATCGGGAGAGGGAGCTGTTCAACGGGCAAAATCTCGACGGCTGGTATACCTTCCTCAAGGACCGCGGGGTCGACTCGGACCCGAAGGGCGTTTTTTCGGTCGTCGACGGCGCGATTCGGATTTCCGGCGAGGAATTCGGCTGCATCACGACCAAAGAGGCGTTTAAGGATTACCGTCTGACGCTTGAATTCAAATGGGGGGAAAAACGGTGGGGTTCACGCGAAAACCGCGCCCGCGATTCCGGTCTGCTGATTCATTCGGTCGGGGAGGACGGCGCTTTCAGCAAAACTTGGGCTTGCTCGATCGAGGTCAATATCATCGAAGGGGGGCTGGGTGATTTTATCGTGGTCGGCGACGGATCCGACGCCTTTTCGATCACGGTCGAGACCGCCGCGGAAAAGTCGAAACAGAACTGCTTTATCTGGCAAAAGGGGGGAAAGAGAGAAACGATCCACGGCGGTCGCGCCGACTGGTTCGGGCGTGACCCCGACTGGGCGGATACGGCCGATTTCCGCGGCCGCGATGATCTTGACCGCAAGGGCGATTGGAACACGCTGGAAGTGGTCGCCGACGGGGATCGGATCGATGTTTTCGTCAACGGCACGATGGTCAATCAGGGCTTCGACGCGACCCCGTGCGCCGGACGGATTCAGCTCCAGTCCGAGGCGGCGGAGGTCTTCTTCCGGCGCGTCACCATCGCCCCGCTGGCAAAATAGCGCGTCACCTCCCGAGCCGCGCCGTTTTTTAAGGACGCGGCTGTCCAATCAATCGTCGTTCGCAAATCAACCTTTGTTCAATAACCTATAGAGGAATAACGGGAATGAAAAAGAACTTTTGGAATTATCTTCCGGCGGCCGCGGCGCTGCTGGTTTGCTGGGGAAGCGGCCTGTTATCGGCACAGGAGGAAAAAATCGGCGTTCGTCCCTACGAGATGGACTGGGCCGGACGGACGGAAGAAGTCAATCCGGTTCTGATCGATTTTGAACAGTTCGGCGGCTGGAAGATTGAGACCGAAAATTCCGTCGCCGATTTTAAGCAAAGCCGCGAAGAGCAGCTCTACGGCGATTACGTCGGCAAGCTGACCTACCGGAAGGCCGACGCCGAAGGGGGAAACGCCCCCGTCGTTCTGGTCCTTCTCGACGAGCCGATAGCGGTCACCGATCCGTTCGATACGGTCTCGCTGTGGGTTCGGGGGAATAACTGGGGGTGGACCACCGACCCCAAAACGCCTCAGACCCGGCTGTCGCTTCTTTTCCAAAAAGGGGACGGAACCGAGTACACTGTCTTTTTGTATCAGATCAATTGGAACGATTGGTTTCTCTGCTATCGGCATTTAAACAAGGACCAGATCGCGGCGCTCTCCGGCGAAGGGGTCCGTTTCCTCGGCTTTCGCCTGGATGGGGGGACCAATACCGAGGACCGCTCGATCTATCTCGATTCCCTCTGCCTGTTCACCGAAGAATTTAAGCCGCTGGAGTTCACCAAGCGCCCGAAGCGCAATTTAGAACTGTTCCCCGGCCAGGACCCCGGTCAGAACACCGGTGAGGGAACCCTTCCGTTCCCGACCCGGCCGGAGACGGTCGAGCCGGCTAATCTGACCGCCGATTTTTCCAACCGCATCGAGCCGTTTGACGAAAACGGCCAGGCCTGCTGGCGGTTCCTCTACGAGGGAACCGACGGTAAAGTCACCTATACCTACCGCCCCGGCAGCGGGACGTGGAGCGACTTTACCGCCCAGTGGAACGAGGAAAACGCTTTCGCGCCGCTGTCAGGCGGCGGCATCACGACACTGGCCGAAGGGAAGAAGACCGAAGAAGTTAAGACGTTTACCCCCATCGAAATCAATCAGGACGGAAGCGAGGTTATCTCGCGCTGGCACCTGGCCGGGGAGACGCTCGAGGCGGATGTCGAGTACCGTTTCGCGATTCGCGGGAAAAATCTGATTCTCGATACCCTCTGCGCCGGAGGCAAGGCGAACAAAGTCTCGTTCGGCCGGGTCGAGAAGATCGGAAAGAACAAGAATATCCTGATCCCGTATTTCTCGTACGGTTACACGGTTCGTCCGGCGGCGCTGCTGTTCCAAACCCCGGGAAGCGAGACTTCCCTTTTCGCCCTGGGGAATATCGACTGGTATCGAAGCAACGCCAGTTACCTTCTCGGCAAGTACGGCACGGGTGCCGGTTTCGGGATCACCAACGGCGAGGCGCAGTACAACCTTAAGACCGACGGGGCGAGGAACGACGTCTTCGAGCGGTTTGTCTTTACGGTCAGTCCCCGGTTTGAGGAGATTCTGCCGACGATCGCCAATCCGCCATCCCCCTGGAAGAGCGTGACCGGCTCGGGGGTCTGGCAGGCGCACGGCGCGACGACCCGCGACGCGGACAAAAAGCATTTTTACGATGTCTGGCGGCACGGCATGCGGCACGTGATCATTACCGATCACGAGGTCTGCTGGCGCGACGAAGGCGAGAGCTTCACGTTCCGAACCCGTCCGGCCCCAAAGAAGGGAGGGGACGCCGGCTGGATCGACTATTCCCAGTTTATGCAGAAGACGCTCGGTTTCGTCTACGGGCCGTACAACAACTTCACCGATTTCGCCCCGGTGAACGAATACTGGTCGCCGGATATGATCAGCCGCACGTCCGACAACGACCTCCAGGGGGCCTGGTGCCGCTGCTACGCGCCGAAGCCCTCGCGCGCGGTGGAGTACTGCGAGAAGCTCTCCCCGATCAATCAGGAGAAGTTCCATTTTTCGACCGCCTACTGTGATGTCCACTCCTCGGTGACGCCGTGGTCGAGAACCGATTACGACTGGCGCGTTCCGGGAGCCGGAACGTTCGCGGCGACCTATTACGCCTACGGCGAGATCTTCCTCCTGCAGAAAAAGGCGTGGAACGGGCCGGTCTATTCCGAGGGGCCGCACCACTGCTTCTACTCGGGGCTGACCGACGGCAACTACGCGCAGGACCAGGCGTATCAGTTTATGAACCGCCCGTGGCTGGTCGACTTCGACCTGCTGAAAATGCACCCGCTGGAATGTGATTTCGGGATGGGAAATCCGGGGATGTTCGCGCCGAACTATTTCCCGTCCGACGCCCAATCGAAAGACGCCTTCCTCGACCGCTTCATCACGGCGACGATCGCGTTCGGGCATCCGGGGTTCCTGCCGTACAACGGCGGCGATACCGAACAGGCCCAAATCTTGGGGCTGAAGCAGGGGGACAGTATGTCGACCGTTCTGCGCGGCTACGCGATGACCCAACAGATCGCGACACGGTACACGATGGCCGACGCCGCGTCGATTCGCTACGCCGATAAGGACGGCACACTGTACGAGACTTCCGAGGCACTGGCCAAGGGGGTGTGCGACGGCAATCATCTGGTGGTGCGCTATCAGGACGGGACCGTCGCTGTGGCGAACGGAAATCCGAAACAGATGATGACCGTCGAGATCGACGGCCGAACGATCACGCTTCCGCCCAACGGCTACGAGGCGTGGACGGCGGACGGGCAGATTCATACCGTCTCAAAATATGATGAAACCGGGAGCCGGTACGACTACTGCGATTCGCCGGAGTACATCTATTTCGACAGCCGCACCAGCGCCAAGCGGGTCGACAAGGCGATGGGGTTCGGCCAGGCGCTTTGCCGCAAATTGGAAGGCGGGGCCTTCGAGGTGATTCCGATCAATGGCACGCGAATCGGGTTCGCCGTCGACGCCAATCGCGCCGTGGCGCTCGATTACGACAACAACGAAATCGGCGAGGCCGCGCTGGTCTGCGACCGCGGTTTCCTCTTTGTCGAACCGGTCGAGGGGGCATTCAGCTATCGGCTTGAGAAATCGGGCGACAGCGCGCTTTCGGCGGCTTGGGAGTCGGACTCGATCGACGCGTTTCCCGGGGAGACCGTCACGGTTGCCAGTACTTCCGATTCGTCGAAAACGGCCGAAGTGACGATCCCGCAAGACGCGAAAGTCGGACAGTTCTACGAGGCGGATTTGGACGGGGGCAAAATCGGCTTTATCGTCCGGCCGCTGGCGACCGCGGACTTCCGGCCGGTGGAAGAAAACCGTCTGAAGGTCGATCTCACCGTCGGTTCCGACCGAATCGAGACGGTGTCGCTGCGGTTCGTTCAGCGGGAACAGACGGCGGAGCAAACCGTTCGGGTCGAGAACAAAAAAGCGTCCGCGATCTTTGACCTGATGGACCCCAAGGAGGGGGAAGAACCGATCCGGCTGACGGCTTCCGCCGGCGGCCTGTCGCTGGAAATTCAAAAAACCCTCAAGACCGCCTTCGTCTATCCGGACCTGGGGTTCGATTTCGGCGACCGGAGTGATTCCACCGTCGAGCCGCCGGAAGCGACGGCCGAGATCCGCAAGGGACAGAGCAGAACCGTGGCGGCGGATATCAGCCAAACCGGGGCCTCGTTCCTCCGGATGAACGGGGCGGTCTGCGGAGGCGTCACCAAAGGGGCCGGCATGTTCGCCCACCCGCCGTATAAGAACGGGACGGGCCGCGTCTGGCTCGATTACACGGTCGATATTCCCGCCGACGGCGCGCTCTTTACCTCGGAAGTCGGCAAACGGGACGGCGGGGACCCGGGAGACGGCATTTGGTTCTCAGTTCTGTCGGTGGCCGAGGACGGAACCGAGACTCTTCTGGGAGAGACGTCGGTCCCGACCTATCAGTGGCAGCAGTTCGATGTCGATCTGACTCCCTGCGCCGGCCGGACGGTCACCCTGCGGCTTTGCGTCGACTGCGGTCCGGCGAACAACACCATCGCCGACCACGCCGCCTGGCACGGGCTGAAACTGCTCGGGAAACAGCGGGTGTTCCAGTATCAGGTTCAGTAAGCGGCAGGCGTTAGCCGGTATATAACCGAAGCGCGGCTTCCGCGAGAATTTTTCTCAAGTGGGGGAACAGGGATTTGATGAACAATCTCTGTTCCCCCCCTCTTTCGGGAGAAATCTATCGTGAGATAGTGTATAATGCCGAGGGGGCAGGGAATCATTTTATTGATCGCGGCGAGGTAAGGGCAAATGGATATACTGTCAGACAGCGCGGCAAAATACGGACTGCGGGACGCCGTCATCGCGGAACTGCGACGACTGGCCGAAAGCAGTGGGATAGGGCGTCTGTGGCTGTTCGGTTCCCGGGCCAGGGGGGACTATCGGGACAGGAGCGACATCGACCTGGCGGCCGAGGGGGGACGGGTGAATGAATTCGCCCAGGAAATCGAAGAGAAGGTTCCGACACTGCTGATGTTCGACGTGGTCGATTTATCACGTCCCGTCGCAGAGGAACTGCGGCGGACAATCGAGCGGGAGGGAATATTGCTGTATGAAAAAGTATGATAATTTCCGGAGCTGTTTCCAGGTTCTGAAGAGCTATGATCCCAAGCTCCTCAAGGAGAACGCCATTTACCGAATGGGGGTCATCGGCCAGTTCAATCTCACCTTTGAATTGGCTTGGAAACTGCTCCAGGCGGTTTTGCTCCTGCACGGTGTTTCTCAAGCGCAGAGCGGCTCGCCGCGAGAGATTGTTAAACTGGGGTTTAAATCCGGATTTATCTCGGACGAGGGAATCTGGCTCGATATGCTCCGACAGCGAAACAACTTAACGCACGTCTATTCCGAAGAGAACGCCGAAAACCTGGTGACGTCGTTGATTCAATCGTACATCCCGGCACTGGAGCGTTTTCAGCGCGCGATGAAAGAAAAGATCGAGCAGCAGTAAGCGGCCAGCAGCAAAGAAGGGGGGCAAAAACGCCCCTCTTCCCCGTTTACCGCCTGTGGGGGGTTACTTTCTCGTCTTCGCGAAATCCTCCGCGTCGTCGTCCCGGGTTCGGGTTCTGAAATTCTTGACCACGTCGAACGTCAGATAGTTCGAGTCGTGGCAGTTCGGCGCGCCGTCCCAGGCCAGGCGGCAGACAAAATGAAGGTCGTCCCCCACGATCCGCCAGTCGACATATTGGAACCCCTTCGATCGATCACTGTGGCGATAGATAATCGAGCGAACCTCCCAATTGTTCAAATCGTCGGAGCAGACCAGCGCCAGGGTATTGCGGATACGTTCCTTATCGGGCGCGTCGACGTCGTCGGGATGGACCCAATTGACGAGTGACCAATATTTCTTCGTCACCTCGTCGAAACGGATCACAAACTTCTTGCACCCGCCCGGCATCGCGACAAAGCCGCTTTTCGGGTCGTACGAGAGGGTCTTAAAGTCGTCCGAAAGATTCAATCGCGCCGCCTTTCCCCCCTCATCGATATCGTCGACCCGCATCATGATCAGCATGTGATCGTCGGGGTCAAACAGCGCGTTCCCCTCCAGCCAGCCCCCCAGGCCGGGATGATGCGTCCAGGCGACCGGATTGCTGAACGTCCAATTGTCGCGGTCCAACAGGTCCGAGTCGACCGGGGCGCTCATCATCAGCGGCTGATAGCCGGTCGCCCAGTTTCGGTCCGAATCTTCCCGCGGGCCGACGGCCTCGGCCTCTTTCCAGACGCGCCCGTTGTGAATCAGCACCGGGGCCGGGTCGCAGAAATACCGCCGATCCGAAAGCAAAAGACCGCTCTTCCCATCGGTCGGCTTGCTCCACGTATGGCCGCCGTCGTCGGAGCGGCGGATCACGATGGAGTTGTTCGCGATATCCCCCTCGGCGTACATCCAGCCGATGAGCCAAAGTTTTCCCGAGGCGAAAAAGAGCATCGCCGCCTTCTGGTTCGGAATCTCGGCGATCTTCGACCAGGTGGCCCCCTGATCTTTCGACTCGAACACGACGGTCGATTTCATCTCTTTCGGCCCGAACCAGTCGTGGGAAGCGACATAGGTCCCGTCGGGAAGGATCTCCATCGACGGGGCGCCGAGGTGAAGTTTGGCAAAGTCACTGCTGGCGTCAATCACCGTTCCCGGCGGCGGGTTCTGCCCGTCGGCGAGCGATAACGCCGTACAGAAAAACAAAAGACCGAGCCCCAAAACAAGGGATGAAACCGCTCTTCTCATACACTGCCTCTGATTCTGAAGGTTTATGCTGAAGGACACCCAGGGCCTTTTCGGGCCGCTTCTTCCGCAAGTAAAACAGAAACCGACCCGCCTGTCAAATCATCGCCCGGCCCAAACGGCCGTGTTCGCCTCTTGTGACGGGTCGCTGCGGTGAATATTCACTTGCCGCGGCTAAACCACGACTTCATCACGTCCAGCACTTTTACCAGTTCCCATTCTTCGATGATATACGGAACCATCGCGTAGAGGTACTTCAGGAACGGGCGGCTGAACACGCCGCGCTCATACGCCCAGCGGCGGTATCCCTCCAGATACTTCGCGTCTTTGACTTCCATGCAGACGCAGCCGCCCATGATTCTGATTTCCTCGATTTTATCGGAAGAGAAGCCGCGCAGCTCTCGCCTTGTGATCTGTTCGATCTGTTTTATTTTTTCGATATAATTCCCTTCTTCAAAGAGTTTGATCGATTCCAGCGCCGCGCGGCAGGCCAGGGCGTTTCCCATAAAGGTCGGTCCGTGCATCAGGGCGTGAGCCGGGTTATCGCTGTAGAATCCGTCCCACACGCGCTGATTGGCCACGGTGACCGCGTGGCCAATATAGCCGCCGGTGAGCGCCTTTCCGAGCACCAGGATATCGGGAAGCACCAGGTCGGCCACAAAACGGTTTCCCGTTCGTCCGAAACCGGTCGCCACCTCATCGAAGATCAGAAGAACATCGTTCTGATCGCAAAGCCGCCTGGCCCTTTCAAGAAAAGAAATATCATACATTCTCATCCCGCCGGCGCCTTGAAGCAGCGGTTCGACGATAAAACAGCTCAGTTGTTCGCCGTAAACGTCAAAGGCGTTTTCCAGGGCGGCTGTCTCGGTGGGGATATGTATCACGCCGCGCTTTTTCCCGCCACAGCCGGCGAACGCGAAGTGATAATCGTCATCGTCGCCGACTTCCATCGCCTTAAAGGTGTCCCCGTGATAGGCGTGCCGAAGCGCGAGGATGACAGAGCGATCCGAGCCGCGGTTGGTATTGAACTGCAAAGCCATTTTCAGCGCGACTTCGACCGCGACGCTTCCGGAATCGGAGAAAAAGCAATAGTTCAGGTCGCCGGGCAGCCACGACGCGAGTTTGTCCGAGAGCTTCCGGACCGGTTCGTGAGAAATACCGCCGAGCATCACGTGGGCGAACTTGTCGAGCTGTTCTTTGATGACGTTATTGATCCGGCTGTTGTTGTATCCGTGAATCACGCTCCACCACGAGGAGATCGAATCGATCAGGTCGTGACCGTCCTCGGTATAAAGATGCACCCCTTGGGCGGAAACGATTTTTATCGGCGGCTCAATGGTTTTCATTTGAGCGTAAGGATACCACAGCATAACGACTCCCTTATTCGCACAGCGAGGCGATGAACTCACCGCCTAAACCAATATCGGTACAGTTATCTTCAACACAGGCGATGACGGGAACGCCCGTGAGCGCCTCGCACATGATTTTATTATCTTCCTCCATCACATTCCCCTCATGAAATCGGTTCAGGATGATCCCTTTGACGGGAATGCCGCGCGACTTCATGAATTCGACGGTAAGGACCGTGCCGTTGATCGTCCCAAGTCCCGCGTCGGCGACGAGAAGCGTGGGCAAACCGAGCGCTTTGATGACATCTTCCAAAAAGAGTTTCTTCTGGTCGTATCTCAAGGGACAGACGATGCCGCCGCTTCCCTCGGCGAGAATGTACTCGCAGCGCGCCGCCAGCCGAAGGTACCCTTCCCTGACTTTTTTCATATCGATGGGACCGCCCTCCAGTTTGGAGGCCAAATGGGGAGAAACAGCCGTCTCATAGACATAGGGGCACATCTCCTCAAGCGGCTGAGCAATCCGGGAAACATTCCTGACGCATACGGCGTCTCCGGGAATCAGCGTTCCTTCGCGGTCCCGCCGGTTTCCGCTCATCGCCGCTTTGTAGTAGGCGCAGACAAAACCGCTATTGTTCAAATTTTTTAGCAGCAGACCGGCGATGTATGTTTTTCCGACGTCCGTCCCCGTTCCGGTGATGAAGAGTCCTTTGCTCACGTCGCTTCTCTTTTCAGCCGTTTCGTTCCCTCTTTTCCACGTCGAACCCCATCCCGCGGAGCATCTTGATATCGCCGCAGATATCGTTTCCCGAGGTCGTCAGCATATCGCCGGTGATCGTCGAGTTCGCTCCGGAAAGAAACGCCCGGCGGCCGCATTGGCTCATTCGGTTCCGGCCCGCCGCCAGGCGGATATCGGCCTCCGGAGCGATATACCTGAAGATAGCCACGGTGCGGAGAATATCATCCTCCGTAAGTATCGCCAGATCCTCCAGCGGGGTTCCCTGGATCGGCGTGAGCGTGTTGATCGGGATGGAGCGCACGCCGAGTTCCGCCAGACTAACCGCCATGTCGATTCTGTCCTCCCACGTCTCGCCCATGCCGATGATGCCGCCCGAGCAGATTTCAAAACCCGCCTTCTTCGCCCGCTCGATGCAGGCGATTTTGTCGTCATAGGTATGCGTGGTGCAGATGCTGGGGAAATAGCGCCGCGAGGTCTCGATGTTGCAGTGATAGCGGCTGACCCCCGCCGAGCGCAGCCGTCGGAACTGCTCGTCGGTGAGAAGCCCGTGAGAGCCGCAAAGGAGCATGCCGGTTTCCTCGCTAAGTGTACGGTAAGCGTCGACGGCTTTTTCAAAGTCGTCCCCGCCGAGCGCCTTTCCGGCGGTTACGATCGAAAAACGGTGCACCCCTCTTTCTTCGTGATGGCGACACTCGCGCAGGATCGTCTCTTTGTCCAAAAACGGATATTCGGTGATTCCGGTGCGGTTGTGGGCCGACTGCGCGCAGAAGCGGCAGTTTTCACCGCAACGGCCGCTCTTGCCGTTGACGATGCCGCACAGGTCGACGTGATCGCCGCAAAAATGTTTTCGGATACGATCCGCGCCGCTGCCCAGCGACGCTAAATCCGCCGAAACGAAGAAACCGGTTTCGTCGCCGCGGCGTATCCGCTTTCCGCCGATGATCTCCTCGGCGAGTTTGATGACATCCATAACAGCCTCGTTTTGAACACCTATTCCGCCGCGCTTTCGGCGGCTCGTTCGGCGTCATTGTATCCCCGTGTCCCAACCATACAACAAGGGATGCCGGTTCTTAGCGGGAAAAACATTCTTCCCCGACGCGGCCCCCCTCACGCGCGGCGCGGGGAGGCCGAAAAGCTTGCAAGCGCAATGGACGAGGGCTACAATTACCGCTATGGGGGCATTCGCCGTCGAGAAGTGCCCGCCAAAACGAGAATATCCCTATCGTTTCGGGCAAATCAATCAAGGAGTCATTCGCGATGAAATTCTCACGATTATTTTTTCTGGCTGTATGTTCCGTTCTTACCCTCAGCGCGGCCGCTCTTTTCGCGGCCGAGGACGGTCAGCGGGTTCGTCCGGTGAAGGAAGAGGGCGCGGGACCGAGGATCTACCTTTGCACCGACCTGGAGGCGGTCGCCGGGGTTCTCGACTCGGTGAACTGGTGTCTTGAGGACGGCCGCAATTACGAGGAGGCGCGCCATCTTCTGATGGGAGAGATCAACGCCGCGGTCGCCGGCTTTTTCGACGGCGGGGCGAGCGAGGTGACGGTTCTGTCCGGTCACGGGGCGCAGGCGCTGATTCCGGAGGAACTGGACGAACGCGCAACGATGCAGCGGGGAACTTATCCGGGGACTTGGCCGTGGCGGCTCGACTGCGGGTACGACGCGCTGGCGTTCCTCGGGCAGCACGCCAAGGCGGGAACCCCCTACGGGCACTTAACCCACACCGGCAATATGGGGGTGATCGACCGGCGGGTCAACGGTCTGTCGATCGGTGAATACGGCCAGCTGGCGCTGTGCGCGAAGGAATTCGGTATTCCGACGATTTTCTCCTCGGGCGACGCGGCGATGTGTGACGAGGCCGAGGCGCTGACCCCGGGTGTGGTCACGGTCGCGGTGAAGTTCGGGCTCAATCCCGACGACGGCTGCCGCGAGATGACTATGGAGGAATACCGCCGGGCGAAGACCTCGGTGGTCACGCTGGCCCCCGAGGCGGCGCGCAAGAAGATTTACGCCGGGGCCAAAGAGGCGGTCGAGCGGCTGACAAAAGCACCGGAATCGTTCACCTACGCCGATAACATCGAGCCCCCCTACGTGCTGGAGACGGAATACCGCCCGACCGAGCACGGCGGGGAAATTCGCAAGGAACGCAAGGAGCACCCGACCTCGTTCTCGGCCTTGATGAGGATGTAGCACGAGCAGCGCGCCGGCCGGCGGCAGCTATTTCAGCAACAAAGAAGGAGTATCTATACGATGAAAAACGCACGATTATTTTTTCCGGTGTTTTGTTCTGTTCTCGCGCTCGCGGCGGCCGCCCTTTTTGCGGCCGAGGACGGCCAGCGAGTTCGTCCGGTCAAGGAAGAGGGCGCGGGACCGAGGATCTACCTTTGCACCGATTTGGAGGCGGTCGCCGGGGTTCTCGACTCGGTAAACTGGTGTCTTGAGGGCGGCCGCAATTACGAAGAGGCGCGCCATCTGCTGATGGGAGAGATCAACGCCGCGGTTGCCGGTTTTTTCGACGGCGGGGCAAGCGAGGTGACGGTCCTCTCCGGCCATGGGTATCAGGCGATGATTCCGGAAGAACTGGACGAGCGCGCGACGATGCAGCGGGGGTATTATCCGGGGATCTGGCCGTGCCGGATCGACCGCGGATACGACGCGTTCGCGCTGATCGGGCAGCACGCCAAGGCGGGGACTCCCTACGGGCACCTGACCCATACCGGCAGCATGGATGTGATCGACCGGCGGATCAACGGGCTTTCGATCGGCGAGTACGGCCAGGGAGCGCTCTGCGCGAAGGAGTGCGGCATCCCGACAATCTTCGCCTCCGGCGACGCGGCGTTGTGTGACGAGGCCGAAGCGCTCACCCCGGGAGTGGTGACGGTGGCGGTGAAGTTCGGGCTCGACCCGGACGACGGCTGCCGCGAGATGACAAAAGAGGAATACCGGCGGGCGAAAACCTCGGTGGTCACCCTGGCCCCCAAGGCGGCCCGCAAGAAGATCTACGCCGGGGCCAAAGAAGCGGTCGAGCGGCTGATCAACTCCCCGGAGACGTTCACCTACGCCGATAACATCGAGCCCCCCTACGTGCTGGAGACGGAATACCGTCCGACCGAGCATGGCGGGGAAATCCGCAAGGAACGCAAAGAGCATCCGACGTCGTTCTCGGCCGTGCTGGGGATGTAGGCGGAACCGCGGCACACAGACCAACAAAAAACGCGGGGTTCCCCCCGCGTTTTTTGTTTGCCGCGAACATATCTGTTACAGCAATCCCAGTTCGATCCACCAGTCGCGGACGCGTTCGGGATAGCGGCGCACGGGGGCGTCCTCCGGGGCGTTGCGCCAGGCGTGATTGACCAGGGCGAAGATGTGAATCTCCCCAGGGATATTCATCTGGCGCAGGCGGTGATAGACCGCCACCGACCCGAGCGGGGAGTAGCCGTCGCCGTCGCCGTGGATGAGGCACATCGGCGGGGTCTTCTCGTCGAAGGCGAAGTCGTCGACGATCTCGGCCCCCTCGCCGCGGTTGGTGTTCTCGTTATCCGGGCCGTCGGTCAGGACGTAGGCCGGATAGATCGGAACGGCGAAGTTCAGATGGCACGGCAGATCGTCGATCTGGTCGATCCGCTCGTAGGCGTTCGTCTGGCTGGTCGTCGCCCCCATCAGAACTAAGTGGCCGCCGGCGGAGAACCCCTGCGCGCCGATCTTTTCGGGGTTGATCCCCCACTGCTCGGCGTGGGCACGGACGAATCGGACCGTCCGCTGAAGGTCCTGCCAGGCGGGCAGATGCTTGGGGACCCCCTCACGGCGGGGGACACGGTAGCGGAGCATCACCACGGTGACCCCCTGGCTGAGGTAGTAGTCGCGCGGCATGATCCCCTCGTACTCGTAAGCCAATCCGCCGTAGCCGCCGCCGGGGCAGATGATCACGCAAAGGTCCGAGGTCTTGTTCTCGGGCGCCCACCATTCCAAAACCGGCAGACTATAGCCCCCCTCGCCGTACTGCTCGGCCTTGTCCCCCGGGGGAACGTCGGGCCAGACGGGATAGGTTTGGAAGGCCGACAGGCGGGCCGCCGCGAGGACGAACAACAGGGAAAGAATCAAACAAAGGCGTTTCATCAACAATACTCCTTGAAAGATACGGTGTGAAAAATTACCGGGTAATTCATTCGTCGCGGAAAGGTTTGCGTCCCCGATACAGCGACGCGATGCCGAAGGTCAGCGGCCGGGCCGAAACATCGGCCAGCCCCAGGCGCGTCATTCGGGCGGTCATCTGCTTTGGGGTATCGAACGCCTGAACGCTCGCCGGAAGGTAGGCGTACGAGGTTCCGCTCCCCTTTGAGAAGAAGCGGCCGATCTTCGGAAGGACCGACCGAAAGTAGAACCGGTACAGGGGCGCGGCGACCGGAAGGGTCGGCATCGAGAACTCGAGAATCATCACCGCCCCCCCGGGACGGGTGACCCGAATCATCTCGGCCAAAGCCCGTTCGGTATCGGCCATATTGCGGATGCCGAACGCCACGGCCGAGGCGGCGAACCGGTTGTCCTCAAAGGGGAGATTCAGCGCGTCGGCCTTGATGAGCCGGACGCGGTCGGCCAGATGAGCGCGGCGAACCTTCTCCTCGCCGATTTTGAGCATCTCGCCGGAAAAATCGACGCCGACAACCTCGGGGGCCGGTACCCCGCGCCGCCCCCGAGCCAGACCAATCGCCAGGTCGGCGGTTCCGGTCGCCACGTCGAGGATCTCCCCCGGGGCGGCGGTGCGAAGAAGGGTTCGAACCAGGCGGCGGCGCCAGAGGCGGTCGATTCCCGCGGAGAGAAAATGATTGAGAAAATCGTACCGGGGCGCGACGCGGTCGAACATCGCGGCGATCCGGCCGGGCGATTTATCGGGCGTTGTCTTGTCAGTCTCGGGGTTGGGGTCCATAATAGCGATCGGAAGAACGCGCCGGACGCCGGATAACCGCGCGGCGCGAAGCGCGGGAAAACCTTTCTTCGAGCGATTTTACCCGCAATCGGCCGAACAATCCAGACGCGCGGATAATTCCAGCCGCGGCGCGAGGCAAAAAAGAAAGAGCGTAAACGATTTCGGTATGAATATCACCCTCTATCCCCTTCCCGACCTGGTCGAGGAGAACATCACGCCCGACGCGGCGATCTTTATCGACGTTCTGCGCGCCACCACCACGATGACCGCGGCGCTGGCCGCCGGGGCGGCGCGGATCATTCCGATCGCCGACCCGCAGGAGGCGCTTCGTCTGAAAAAGCGCTCCATCGAAAGCGGCCGTCTCAAGGAGGAAGATATCCTTCTCGGCGGGGAGCGCCGCGCGGTGCGGATCGCCGGTTTCGACCTGGGCAATTCCCCCAAAGAGTACACCGCCGAGAAGGTCGCCGGAAAGACGATTTTCTTCTCGACGACCAACGGAACCCGCGCCATTTTATCGCTTCGCGCCGGCCGGACGAAAAAGTTCCTCGGCTCGTTTGCCGCCGCCGGGGCGCTAACGCGCCGGATCGCCGGCGACCCGTCGATCGAATCGCTGGCGATCATCTGCGCGGGGACCGACCGTCAGTACACCGAGGAGGACCTCCTCCTGGCCGGTTATTTCGTCGAGGCGATCGCCTCATCGCACGAAAAGCGCTTCCTCGAGCGGGACGACTTCGAATCGGCCCTCGCCCTGAGCACCGCCGCGCAGACCTACCGCCGCGCCTGGCGGCAGTTCACCGCCGATCTTCCCGCCGAAGAGGGGGCACTCTCCCGGGCGCTGGGGCGCGCTCTTAAAGAAAGCCGCGGGGGGCAGAACTTGGTCCGCGCCGGCCTGGCCGGCGATATCGCCGACTGCTGCGAGCCGGACCGTTTCGACCTGGTGGCCGAGTACCGGCTCGGCGAGATCGTCCGAGCCGAAGGAGAGACCCCATGAAGCCCCTTCCCGCCGCGTTTCTCACCATTATCCTCGCCGCGCTGCCGGCGCTGCTGCCACACCGCGCCGCCGCCCAGGAGCTTGAGCGCTACGAATATCTCGAGCATAAAATGGCCGTCCCGGTGCGGCTGATCCTCTGCGCCCCCTCGAAAGAGCAAGCCGACCGGGCCGCCGAGGAGGTCTACCGGCGGTTCGACGCGCTCAACGAGGTGATGAGCGACTGGTCGCCGGAAAGCGAGATCATCCGTGCCTGCCGCGCCGCGCAGTTCGGGGAAAAAGTCCCGATCAGCGACGATCTGTTCCGTGTCCTGGCGCTGGCGCGCCGATACACGGCCATCACCGGCGGGGCGTTCGACGCGTCGGTCTCGCCGGTGGTGAAACTTTGGCGCCGCAGCCGGCTGATGGGAACGCTCCCCCCGGAGCCGAACCTGACGCGGGCCAAGGCGCTGGTGGGGCAGAAGAACTGGTCGCTGGAGGACGCCGGCGAAAAAACCTTGTCGCTGGCCGAGCCGCAGGTCCGGCTCGACCTGGGGGGGATCGGCAAGGGGTTCGCCATCGACGAGGCGTTCGAGCTGCTTCGCGCCCGCGGGCTGACCGCGGTGCTGGTCGACGCCGGGGGGGATATGCGGCTGGGCGCTCCCCCGCCGGGGAAACAGGGGTGGACCGTCACGCTCGCCTCCCTCGATAAAGACGCCCCGCTGGAGAGGAGGGTCCTCCACGACATCGCCATCGCCTCCAGCGGCGATACGTTCCAGTTCGTCGAGATCGACGGGGTGCGCTACTCGCATATCATCGACCCGCGCCGCGGCGAGCCGCTGACCGAGCGGCGGGTGGTCTCGGTCCTGGCGCCGACGGCCGCCGAGGCCGACGCCCTGGCCTCGGCCTTCACCGTCCTGGGGCCGGAGGGGACCGAGGCCCTGGCCAAAGAGGAGCAAAGCGCCAAGGACCTCTCGGGGGTCGAGGCGGTGATCGTCACCGAAGAGGGGGTCACTGGTGTTTCGTTCGCGCCGCGATGCGAACCGTAAAATAAAAGACCGGCAGAATCGCCAAAAAGAGGATCCCCCCGGCGAGGTAAATCTGCCGGATCCCCAAAAAGTAAATCAGTCCCCCGCTGAGCAGCGAGCTGATCAAAATACCGGTCATTCTCAGCGCCGAGGCGAGCCCGAAGACCGCCCCCCGGCGCGCCTCGGGGGTGTGTTTCGACAGGAGAGAGAAAAAGACCGGCTCCATTCCGCCGGCGGCCAGGAAGTTGCCGAACCGCGCCCCGGCGTAGAAGCACAGCGTCGGGGCGAGGGCCTGAAGAAACATCGTCCCGGCGGCGATCAGAATCGTCGGGAGCACAATCCGCCCGGGTGAGAACCGGTCGCACAGCCGGCCGACCCCCACCGCCGAGAGGATCCCCGCCAGGGCGGCCAAGGCGCTCACCCAGCCGGTATACAGGGCGGTATTCTCCGGCCCGTGGATCTTTTCGATCATCATCGCGACGTAGGGATCGTCGAACCGCCGGGCGACGGCCATCAGGACGATCAGCAGAAAGATCAGCCCGATCACCGGCGTCACGCCGTCGAACAGCCGCCGGCGCTCGGAACGCGGCGCGGGGTCGGGGCGATGAAAATCGTCACGAACGAACAGGTGCGCCAGGACTCCCGCGGCAAGGTACATCGCCCCGCAGAGCAAAAAGGCGATCGTATAGCCGAACCGGTGGACAATCAGCCCCCCGGCGGCGTAGCCGACCAGGTTGCCGCTCCAGATAGCCGACGAGAGCGCCCCGAGAGCGAATCCCTGATTCTTTTCCGGCGTGGTGGTAACGATCAGCGTCTGCGCCGCCGAGACGGTGCCGGTAAAGGCCGAGACGACGAATCGGGCGACGATCAGCCAAAAGGGGCTCGGCGCCAGCAGGAAGCAGGGGAAGATCAGCCCGTCGAGGTAGTACGCCCGAAGGAGCATCAGTTTGCGGCCGTACCGGTCGGCCAAGATCCCCCAGACCGGGGTGAAAACGCAGTAGCTGAGCATCCCGAAGAAGGTAAAGGCGGCCATCCAGGCGCCGAGAACACTCTCGTCGCTCACCCCCCAGGTATCGCGGATATAGATCGGGACAAAGGGAATAATCAGGGAGAATCCGGCGACGCACATAATCTGCGTCAGCCAGATCACAAAGAGGTTCAACTTCCAGTTGAGGGGTCTGTCGGTCATTGTCCGTCGGTTTCGGTCATGTCCGTCGGTCATTGTCCAGTCCGTTCCCGGGACCTTCGCCCGCCGCCGGAAAGGGGATTATACCACAGGATTCTTAACGGGATACCGCGCTCCCGTGGGCCCTCCCGCCCCGTGGCCCCCCACCCCGCGGGGCTGCCCGGCAAATCTCCGCGGGAGGAAAAAAGATATCTTAAAGTTCCGCGGACGGAATAACCGATAAGCGTCGACAGAAAGTCGGCTCCCCTCTTCCCCCGCTTTGAGGGAGGGGCTGCCGGTATCTCCAGCAATGGAATGACAGGGGATTTAAAATGAACACGAAGGAAAAGGTAAACCGCTGGACGGTTTGGGGCCTGCTCGCGGCTCTTCTTATCGGTACGCTGCCGTTGTTTGTCGGCTGTCAGCTCAGCCAGAACGGTCAGACCCTCCCAAGTCCGTACTATCTGGACAACAAGATCCAGTACTTCCCCGCCGGCAACGAGTTCCAGTATCAGGAGGAAGTCGATCGGATGAAGCGCGAGGAAGCGGACAAGAACCTCGACCAGACCGGCGTCTGGCAGCGGTATCAGCAGCAATAGCGCGCCAAGATAAGCCGCCGCTTCAAAGCCGATATCAAACCCGTACGGCCCCCCGCGCGGAGGCCGTACGTTTCCCTACAGTATGAGGTGTGACGGTGATCGACAAGCTCCTTTCGTTGGACTTCTCGGCCGCGGGACAGTCGCTTGTCAACGTCATCCTCCTTTGGCTCGGTTTTTCGGCCGGAGTGGGGCTGGTGACCCGTCTGATCCTCTTCCCCAGCCGCTGGTGGAAGTCGATCTGGTCGGTCTTTTTGGTCGGCATCGTCGGGAGCTGCCTGGGGCCGCTTCTGCTGACGACGCTGTGCAAGATCGACGTCGAGAAGTTCAACCCGATCAGCATCGCCGGCTTCCTCGTCTCGGTGGCCGCCGCGATCGTGGTGATGATCTTCTACGGCTTCGTCTCGCTGTTTTTCCGCAAGAAGAGCGACTAGCCCAAAAGCGTATAAGACAAAAAAAGACGCCCCGTTTCGGGAGCGTCTTTTCGTCTTTTCTTGACTTGTTTTAAGGAACGCGCCGCTTCTTACCGCGCGTAGTACGACAGCTGCTGGCGCGACGCCTGGAGACGGCGGCGGATGACCGTCGCGACCAGCGACATCATCTTGTAGCCGAAGGAGGGGTCTTCGTCGCAGATGCGCAGCAGCTCTTTGCCGTCGACCGACAGAAGCTCGGTGGCGACGCGGCAGATCCCGATCGAGTTGGTCTTGTGCGGGGGAATGACCGACGACCAAAGGAGGTAATCCCCCTCGGTGCAGCTGTCGAGCGTCAGGCGGCGGCCGTCTTTGAGCAGGTACTGCACATCGACCTGGCCGGAGACGACCACGAACAGATGCTGCGACTCTTCGTGCTCGCGGTAGACGATGTCGTTGGCGGCATAGTGCTTCAGTTCACAGATTTTCTCGATCTTCGCCAGCGTCTCGGGGTTGACGTCCGGGATATTCATAAAGCGCGTCAGCGTCGTGACGATCGGTGACATCGGTTGCTCCACCAAAAGGTTAAGTCATTGGGTCGAACGGGGGCTTCTCCCCCTGAAAAAAGAGGGGGGCTCCTCCCCCCTCTTTCAAGTCAAAGTATAGCTATCCCCGGGGGAAAGAGCAAGTCCCCCCGGGGCAAAGGCGTTTTCGTCGGCGGCCGCCGATGGCGCTACAGGGCGCGCAGCATATTGCGCAGCAGCCGTTCGGCCGCCGGGTGGCCGGGAAGGTTCTCGAGGATCTTCCAGGTACTGATCACCACCCGGCCGCGGCCGATATTCCACGACGCCAGGGAGAGCCCGGCGGAGTAGCCCATCTGCGTATTGAATGCCCCGGCGATCGCCTCGTCGGGAACGAGGTCCGGGCCGTTGAACGTCAGCTGAGGGATCAGCTCGCGGTAGAAGAGGTAATCGGAGACGTCGCCGCGGGGGAGCCCCTCGAAGAACGGGCTGTTTTTGGTCCAGTCGTCCTTGTGGTAGAGCCAGTTCGGCAGGTACTCGAAGGTCCCCTTGACCGGCAGCGGCCAAAGGGCGGAAAGATCATCCCCCACGGCCATCGCGTCCTTGGGCGAGACAAAAAGAACGTGCGCCCCGCTTTCGACTAATTTCATCAGCTCGGCGTACCCCTGCGCGCTCGGCTGATCGACCTTGCCGACGATGATCCGAAGCCCCTCCGGATCGGCCGCGGCCGTATCCAAAAGCGAGGCGTCGATCCCCAGGCCGCGCAAAAGATCAACCAGCGCCGCGTCGCCCCACACGGCGACGGAAAAGTCGACCGGCGGCAGCGTCGCCGGGTCGGTCACAAAGAAGCGCTCCTCCCCGCCGCAGGCCGCGGCGTCTTTCTCGAACTCGACACGGAAATGATATTCCCCCTGGGGCCCGGCGACGGGGATCGTCTCGTCAAAGATCGGGAGAACCATCGGGTTTTCTTCCCCTTCCGGCGGGACAGGGACGGTGACGGTCCGCACCTCGTCGAAGACGCGCTTATTGTCCGGGCCGACCACGATGAACCGCGCCGGGTAGTCCCCCGGAGGAAGAATGTCTTCGTTCACCAGAACCGACTCGAACCGCACCTGCGAGCCGCTGAAGCACTGCACCGGCTCGACGAAATTGCAGAACCTCAGCGGCGCGAACACGTCGGCCATCGCCTCGAGCGTCCCCGGTTTGTACTCGCGCCAGAGGGTCGTCAGCCCCTCGCCGGAGATCCCCTGGTCGTGGGTCCCCGTCACGCTGTGGGCCACCACGCGGGCGTTGGCGCGGATGGCGTTGATCCCGATTCGGCGCTGCTCGGCCATTCGGGCGATCGCCTGCCGGAAGAAATCTTCCGGCCCGTAGAAGGCGTCGTCGAGTTTCCAGCGATTCCAGTCGGCCATAAAGCCGTCGAGCCGCTGCCGATAGTGCTTAGCGTCGGCCGCGCCGGTGGCGTGATTCTGCTCATACAGCCGCGTCAGCCGGAACAGGTCCACCGCGCTTCCGACGCCGTACTCGGAAAGAAAAATCGGGCGGCTGCCGCTTTGAGCGGTCCGCAGCTCTTGGATCACCCCGGCGGTATGCGGAACCGGCTTATAGGGGTGGATATCCGCCAGATCGTTGTTCCAGGTAACTTCGTTCGGGTTGGCGTAGCGCCCCAGCGGCTCGAAACAGAGCTGTTTTTGCCCCAGCGCGAAGAGGGTAAACGCCGACAGATCGGGCCGCTCGCCGGCGGGCAGATAGCCGTACGACCAGACGCCGGCGGGGTTCGACTCGAAGCCGCAGTCGGCCGTCACGTCGTAGAGCGTCCCGTCCGGGGCGGTGATCTTCAGGTCGACCGCCGTCGTATCGCCGTAACCGGCCCCGTCGCCGATGCCGACGACGACCGTGAGGGTCTGCCCGGCGGCAAGATCCAGCTCGCCGCGGTACTCGGCGCTTGCGCTTTGCGAGGCCAGGTTAAGATCACCCGACCAGATCTTCTCGTCGTCCCCTCGGAACAGATCGATCGAGACGGTGGCGTGTCCGTCTTTCACGACATCGAAGAAGCGCGACTCGATCTTGTACTTCCCCTCGGCCGGGGCGGTAAAGCGCGCCGCGGCGTACTCGCCCCCCGCGTCTCCGGGATGCAGGCAGAAGGTTCCCGCCAGCCAGTGGGTGCCGTCGAAGTCGAAATCTTTATCGGTACAGTTTTTGATCGCCCCCGGCATGATCGTCCCGAGCGTACGGCGCCAGATCGAAAAATCGGCGGTCTTCGGCGTCTCGATGGCGAACTGATCGAAACTGCCGCTGTTGAGGATCACCACCCGATCGGGGTCGGCCTTGCGGACCAGCGGCAGAAGCGAGGCGGCGTAGAGCACCAGCTCCGCGTCGGAGGTCTCGTTGAGGAGCCCCCAAATCGCCACGCAGGGGTGATTGCGGTCACGCTCGATCATCCCGAGCACCTGATCGGTATAGCGCCCGATCCGTTCGGGGCATTTTTCGTAGCACCAGCCGGCCAGGCACTCGTCGTAGACCATAAAGCCGACCCGGTCGCACAGATCGAGCTGGAACCGGCGGGGCATCCCGGCGATATAGCGGATCATATTAAAGCCCATCGCCTTGCAGGTGAGGATATCGCGGCGGTACAGGTCGGGATCCAGCGGCAGACGGTGGGTGATCGGCGAGTCGCTCCCGGAGTGGGAACACTTGAGGTAAATTCGCTTTCCGTTGAGCCGGAAGGCGCCGCGCTCGAACCGGAAGTCGCGGAAACCGCACACGGCCGTCCGCAGATCGGTCCCGACCTCGCGCAGCGTCGGCTTCGCGGCGTCGCGGCGATTGCCGCTGGGGGAGATAAACTCCAGGGCGCTGAGCTTAGCGATCACGGTATAGAGGTTCGGGTCGTTCAGTTCCCAGAGCTTAAAGTCGGGGACGGTAACCTTCGAGGTGACGATCGATTTCCCCTCGGGGATGACGATCTGAGCGGAAGGATCGCCCGGGAAGAGCGCCCCCCCGTCGGTCGAGGCAGCGGTGAGCGACAGCGCGGCGGAGATCTTTCCCGGGAGGGTATTATCGACCTCCGCGCGCGCCTCGATCACCCCGGTTTTCCAGTCGGGAAGCAGCTGAAGGTCGGTCATGCGCACCGCGGGGACCGCCAGCAGCTCGACCGAGTCGACCAACCCCCCCGAGGCGTAGCCCGACCCGGGGGAAATAACGTTGGTATTGTTGCGGCGGGGGATATTCGCCATCGAAATCCCGTCGATCGGCGTATCGGCGGCGTTTAAGACCCGGACGGTGAGCCGGTTCGGCTCGCCGCGGGCGGGATTGAGGGCCCCGGCGGTATCGAGTTCAAACGCCGCCTCACCCCCTTCGTGGAAACCGAGGTAGGTTCCGTTGAGCCAGACATCGGCGCGGTATTCCGCCTGCCAGAAGCGCAGAACAACCCGGCCGTTCTCGTTCGGGTTATCGGGGGTGAGGAAGGTTCTCTCGTACCACGCCAGCCCGTGATAATCGGGCCAGACCTGCTGAATCACGCCGGGAACGGGCAGCGGCGAGGTTTCGCCCGATTCGCTCAAGGGACGGGCGAACCACTCCTCGTCCTTCCCCGCGTTATCGGGGTCGATCCGGACCTGCCAGGTTCCGTCGAGCGAGGTCGTCACCGTCGCGGCCGGCAGCGCTTGGGGCAGCAGAACAAACAGGACGGCAAACAATAGGATCGATTTTTTCACGGCCATAGAACAAACGACTCCTGTCGGCGCAGAGGGTTACGGGACCGGCTATACCGGGGTTTAGACCTTTCCTATCATAGCAAATCCCGCGGGGAAAATAAACTGGGGGGAATACGGCCGCTTTTTCGCGGATATTTGGCGCGTGATTTATTGACGCCTATAGACACGCCCCCCCCGCCGCCGGTACAATAGTCCGCAGGTATTTTCTGCCGCCGGCGGGCCGCGCGGTTTCATCAAAAACGGTTCTTTCATCGGGTATCCCTATGCGGAAATGGCTTCTCCTTTTGTTCCTTGGTCTGTTCGCCTGCGCCGCGGCGGGGGAGGAGAACAAACTCGACCGTGCGCTTCTGGCCCGTCTGACGAGTGTGGGGTGCGAGTCCCTCGCCCGATTGGAAGGGTACTTCAAGGGTCTGGATATCCAGTGGTATCAAACGGCTGACGACGGACGTACCCCCTATTACGGCCATTACTATCCCGGCCGACACGGATATAAAATCGAGGCCGGGATCGATGGTGACAAGAATCTGACCAATCTTTATCTGAGCAACCGCGGCTCTTTTTACTCTCTTTACAAAAAGTCGGACGACACCGCTTGGAAATTTGACGAATACGTCTCGCCGTACCAATCGGGCCCCTACGGCTACGGGATCCCGGAAGATTATTTCACCCTTCTGCCGTTTGCCCTCTTCAACCAGCCGCTGGCCCGAATCATAAAGAATCGGGAGATGAAGATTACCGGCCTGCGATTATTGAACGACTCGCCGGAAGAGGCGGTTGTTTTGGATTTTACCCTCAAACGGATTTATATCCCGAACGTGTCGGTCTCCGGAACGCTGACTCTTCTGCCGAAGAAGTGCTGGGTGATCGCCGGCGCCGACCTTACTGGCGACAGCGGCGGGCATTGTTTTCGCAATATCTATTCCTTTCAATACGGAGACAAAGAGGAGTACCCCTATTTCGACTACAAAGGGATGACCATTACGGTCCTGGACGGCGACGACCCGTCCGCCCCGCCGCATTTCACCACGACCAGTGAAATCAAAAAGATCGGTCACCAGATTGTTCCGAATAAAGAGCTGCGGCTTTCGTTCTACGGATTGCGGGAGCCGGATCATCCCTGGACGCTCGATCAAAGCCGCCGCTTGCTTGCCGTCGTGGGGTCCGCCCTGATTCTCCTGCTGATCGTCTTGAGGATTAGGCGGGAGCGTCGAAGCGGCGCGATACCGCAAGAGGCGACGGAAGAGAACATCGGTTGATCGGAGGTTATGATGGGTATGAATAAAGTATGGCTTCTCCTTTTGTTCCTTGGTCTGTTCGCCTGCGCCGCGGCGGGGGAGGAGAATAAACTCGACCAGGCGCTTCTGGCCCGTCTGACGGGCGTGGGGTGCGAGTCCCTCGCCCGATTGGAAGGGTACTTCAAGGGACTGGATATCGAATGGACTCGAACCAGAGACGATCGTCCCGCGCCTTACCGCGGCCATTACTATCCCGGCCGACGCGGATATAAAATCGAGGCCAAATCCGATCAAGCCGACGCGATCACAGAACTTTACCTGTACAACAGGGACTATTTTTCCCACATCTATAAAAAGCCGGACGACACCGCTTGGAAACTTGACGATTGTATCCCGCTGGACGAATTCGACCCCTATGCTTACGGGGTGCCGGACGATTACTACACCCTTTTGCCGTTCGCCATCCATCGTCAGCCGCTGGCCCGAATCATAAAAAATCAGGAGATGAAGATTACCGGCCTGCGATTATTGAACAACTCGCCGGAAGAGGCGGTTGTTTTGGATTTCGTCTTCAAACGGAAATATATCCCGAATGTGTCGGTCTCCGGAACACTGACTCTTCTGCCGAAGAAGAGCTGGGCGATCGCCGGCGCCGACCTTCTTTGCGGGAGCGACGGGCATTTTTCCCGCAATATCTATTCCTTTCAGTACGGCGATAAAGAGGAATTCCCCTATTTCGATTATAAAGGGATGACCATTACGGTCCTGGACGGCGACGACCCGTCCGCCCCGCCGCGGGTCACCACGACGTACGAAATCAAAAAGATCGGTCACCAGAGCGCCGCGAACAAAGAACTGCGGCTTCCGTTCTACGGATTGCGGGAGCCGGATCATCCCTGGACGCTCGATCAAAGCCGCCGCTTGCTTGCCGTCGTGGGGTCCGCCCTGATTCTCCTGTTGATCGTCTTGAGGATTAGGCGGGAGCGTCGAAGCGGCGCGATGCCTCAAGAGGCGACGGAAGAGAACATCGGTTGATCGGAGGTTATGATGGGCACAAATAAAATATGGTTTCTCCTTTTGTTCCTTGGTCTGTTCGCCTGCGCCGCGGCGGGGGAGGAGAACGCTCTCGACCAGGCGCTTCTGGCCCGTCTGACGGGGGAGGGGTGCAAGGCCCTCTCCCGATTGGAAGCGTACTTCGAGGGACGGCATATCCAGTGGCATCAGGCAGCGGATGATGGCCGTCTCCCCTACGATGGCCATTACTATCCCGGCCGGGACGGATTCAAGATGCAGCTCAAGTTTGGGGATGAGGACACATCACAGCGTTATGGGGACGTCACATCACGGCTTTATCTTTATCTTCGCAACAGCGACTATTATTTCGATGTCAGTAAAAAGCCGGACGACAGCGCCTGGAAAATCGATCATTGTGTCCCGCTGGACCGCTTCGATCCCTCTGACTATCACACAGGTGATTATTACACTATTTTGCCGGTTACCATCTGGGATCAATCGCTGGCCCGTATGATCAAGAGGGGGGAGATGACGATTACCGGCATACGAACATCGGACGACTCGCCGGAAGAAGCGGTTGTTTTTGAGTTTACCCACAATCGGGAATACCCCCCGATTGAATTGGTCTCGGGAACACTGACTCTTTTGCCGAAGAAATGCTGGGTAATCTCCAACGGCAATCTTCTTTATGAAAGGGACGGGTATTCTTTTCGCAATGTCTTTTCCTTTGAATACGGCGAAAACGATGATTACCCTTTTTTCGACTATAAGAAGATGACCGTTTCGCTCATATTCGGCGATGACGAGTCTGCCCCGCCGCGGGTCACCTGGACGTACGACATTAAGCAGATCGATCACCAAACCGTTCCGAGCAAAGAGCTCCGGCTTTCGTTCTACGGGTTGCCGGAACCGGATTTTGTCCGATCCGTCCATCGGTCGCGCCGCTTGTTGTCTATAGTGGGGTCCGCCCTGATTATCACGGCGCTGGTGATGATCTTCGGCAAGCGCAGAGCGTCGAAATCGCGGGACACCGCAAAAGTTGACGGAGAAACATCAGTTCATGAGAGGTTATGATGGGTATGAATAAAGTATGGCTCCCCTTTTTGTTCCTTGGGATCTTCGCCTGCGCCGCGGCGGGCGAGGAGAACGCCCTCGACCAGGCGCTTTTAGCCCGTCTGACGGGGGAGGGGTGCGAGGCCCTTCGGCAGCTGGAAGAGTACTTTGAGGGGCTGCATATTCAGTGGAATCAGACATCGGATGATGGCTGGCCCCCTTACTATTGTCACTGGTATCCCGGCCGGGAAGGATTCAAGATGCGGCTCACGGTCGATTCGGATGATCCCGTTTCGAAGTCTCGTCTTTACCTTTACCTGCGCAACGGCGACTATTTTTTCGAGATCAGTAAAACCCCTGACGACACCGCGTGGAAAATCGAACATTGTGTCCCGCTGGACAATTTCGATCCCTATGACTATGAAACGGACGGTTATTACACCCTCCTGCCGTTTACCATCCAAAATCAATCGCTGGCCCGTATGATCAAAGAGGGGGAGATAACGATTACCGGCATACGAATGTCGGACGACTCGCCGGAGGAAGCGGTTGTTTTGGATTTCACCCACAATCGGGAATATCCCCCGAATGACGTGGCCTCGGGAACGCTGACTCTGTTGCCGAAGAAATGCTGGGTAATCTCAAACGCCGTTCTTCTTTACCAAAGCGACGGGTATCCTTTTCGCGCTGTTGCTCACTTTGACTATGGCGAAAAACAGGAGTACCCCTTCTTCGATTACAAGTCGATGTCCCTTGCGTTCCAAAAGGGGCAAGACGAGTCTGCCCCGCCGCGGGTCACTTGGACGTACGACATTAAACAGATCGATCGTCAGACCGTTCCGAGCAAAGAGCTCCGGCTTTCGTTCTACGGATTGCCGGAACCGGATTTTGTTCGGTCTGTCCATCGGTCGCGCCGCTTGTTGTCTATAGTGGGGTCCGCCCTGATTATCACGGCGCTGGTGATGATCTTCGGCAAGCGCAGAGCGTCGAAATCGCGGGACACCGCAAAAGTTGACGGAGAAACATCAGCATGAGAGGTTATGATGGGTATGAATAAAGTATGGCTCCCCTTTTTGTTCCTTGGGATCTTCGCCTGCGCCGCGGCGGGCGAGGAGAACGCCCTCGACCAGGCGCTCCTGGCCCGTTTGACGGGGGAGGGGTGCGAGGCCCTTCGGCAGCTGGAAGAGTACTTTGGGGGGCTGCATATCCAATGGTATAAGAAACCGGACGATGGTTTTACCCCTCGCTATGGTCAGTATTACCCCAGCCGGGGCGGATTCAAGATGCAGCTCACGGTCGACAGGGATGATGTCGTACCGACGCTTCATTTCTCTCTGCGCAACAGCGACTATTTTTTCGAGATCAGTAAAAACCCTGACGATACCGTTTGGAAAATCGATGATTGTGTCCCGCTGGAACATTTCGACCCCTATGATCATGAACTGACTGACGATTACTACACAATTCTGCCATTTTTCATCGATAATCAGCCGCTGGCCCGTATGATCAAAGAGGGGGAGATAACGATTACCAGCATACGAACGTCGGACGACTCGCCGGAAGAAGCGGTTGTTTTTGATTTCACCCACAATCGGGAATATCCCCCTAATGAATTGGTCTCGGGAACGCTGACTCTGTTACCGAAGAAGTGCTGGGTGATATCAAGCGCCGATCTTCTTTTTAATGACGGACACCCTTTTCGCGACGTCTATTCCTTTGAATACGATGAAAACGAAGATTACCCCTTCTTCGACTACAAGAAGATGACCGTTTCGCTCATACTGGGCGACGACGAGTCCACCCCGCCGCGGGTCACCTGGACGTACGACATTAAACAGATCGATCATCAGACCGTTCCGAGCAAAGAGCTTCGGCTTTCGTTCTACGGGTTGCCGGAGCCCGAATTTGTACGGTCTGTCGAACGTTCGCGGTTTATGCTTGTCGCCGCGGGGCTCCTGATGATAGCCGCGGCCGGCGTGATGATCATGAAAAAGAAATCTTCCGCGGCGGCCGGTTCCCCGGCAAGAACAAGCGACGATACCAACAATCACTCCGACACTCACCCCGACGATCATGGCGATAACCCTTCGTAAGATTACGACAATACCCACGCTCTGTGCCCTGTTGCTCGCCCTCATCGGGCTGCTGTGCGTCGGCGAGGCGTGGACGCAGGGGCCCGGCTACAACGAGTTCGGCCGTCTGGCCTCGGGGCTGTTTTATCTGAAGACGGGCGATTTTTCGCCGTTCCACGTCAATCCGCCGCTCACGAGCATGGCGGCGGGGCTCCCGTCGGCCGCCCTCGGCGCGAAATCGGCCACGCGCGCCGACCTGGGCATCTCAAATTTCGCCCGCGATGAGTTCGACACCGGAGAGTTCTTTATCAAGAACAACCGGGAGAATAACCGCCTTCTTTTGTTTTGGGGGCGGCTGTGCTGTATCGCGCTGATGCTGCTCGGCATGGCGCTGGGGGCCCGGCTGGCGGGGGAACTGTACGGCGGGCCGGCGAAAATTGTTTTTCTTCTCCTGGCCGGTTTTTCCCCTTTTTACCTCGGCCACGGCACGATGGTCGGCCCCGACGCGGCCTCGGGGCTGTTTGCCGTCGCCGCGGTGATGTACTTTCGCCGATGGCTGCGCGCCGCCGACCTTGCCGGCGCCTTTACGGCCGGCCTGGCGCTGGGGGTGGCCGAGCTGACCAAATTCACCCTCCTGATCCTCTATCCCCTGTTTCCGATTCTCTGGCTGCTCGACCGCCTGCTCGCCCCCGCCCCCCGGCGCTTCAAAATCGGCCGTGAGCTGGGGCAGTTCTGCGTTCTGATCGCCGCCAGTTTTCTGGTGATCAATATCGGGTACCTCTTTGAGGGGACCGGCCAAAGGTTGGGGGATTATCGGTTCGAGACCCTCCTCTTCACCGGCTGCTCCGATCGGCAGGAGATCCCCTCCGCGGGAGGAAACCGCTTCAGTATGGGGAACCGATGGGAAAGGGCGCTCGGCCGCCTCCCGATGCCGCTGCCGAAGAATTTCATTCAGGGGATCGATACCCAGCGGTACGACTTCGAGCGGGGAATCCAATCGTATATGCGGGGGACCTGGTCGGAACACGGGTGGTGGAACTTCTACCTCTACGCCCTCCTGCTCAAAACCCCGCTGGGGATCGAGGCGCTCTTTCTGCTGGCCGTGCTTTGCACCTTCTTTTTCAAAAAGGTCAACGCCCCGTGCCGCGATGAGCTCTTGATCCTTCTCCCCGGAATTACCCTGATGGTCTTTCTCAGTTCCCAGAGCGGTTTTTCGATCCACTCCCGATACGCTCTGGCGGCGCTGCCCTTCTTCTTCGTCTGGACGAGCAAACTCGGCCGCCTTTTCGAGCGTCCCGCCGCCGGCGTGCCGGGCAGAGGCACGCGCGCGGTTCGTTTTTTGGCGGTTTTCTTTTTGACCGCCGGGATCGGGAGTTCCCTGGCCGCCTACCCCCACAATATCGCCTATTTCAACGATCTGACGGCACTGATTCCAACCCCGGAGGTTCCCGATATCCCGCGGCAGGAACCGCGGACGCGCTTAAGCGCGTTTCTCGATCTGGGTTCGCGTCATGCCCCGCGCCATCTGCTCGATTCCAATATCGAGTGGGGACAGACCCTCGGCGACCTGGAGCGATGGTGCCGAAAGCACCCCGAGGTTCAAAATATCCATACCCTGCTGAGCCCCCACGATTACCCCATCGATCAGACCGATATCCCCGCCAGACTCGATTCTGATCTCGAGGAGTCGGGCTGGTACGCCGTCAGCGTCTGCGAACTGTACGGATCGCAGACGCACACCGGAAAGGTCGCCCACGCGTTCCGGCGGATCACGCCGGTGACGGTTCTGGGCAATACGATCTATATCTATCACCTCACCGGCGACGATTACCGGCTTTTGAGGAAACTCTACGAGGAAATCCGCGCCCGGGAGAAGGAAAAGGAACAACAGACCGACAAAAAATAATTCACCGCGGCGAAAGCCGAAACTTCCCCCGCGCGGAAAATGTTAAAAGCGCGTGGGTGTTTTTAATCATCAAAAAAGCGTGTTTCCGCTGTATTTCAAGAGGACCGATGATGCGAACGTTTCAAAAAACTATCTTTTGCGCCGTTTTCCCCCTGTGCTTGGTGCTGTTCTTCGGCGCCGGCACTCTTCGCGGGGAAGACGAGACGGTGGAGTCCTTTAAAGCCAAGGCCCCGGCCGCTTGGGCACGGTATTTAGAGTCCCTCAAAAACATCGAGGTCACCTGGTATTCCGAGACAATCAAAAAGGACGAGACCGAGACCTCCAAGCCGAGTACGGTCTATCACAATCCTCCCTATCACCTGTCGATCAGCCAATCCGATGTTTTAGGGACCGTTGCCTCCGGGAACAACAAGCGCTATTCGTTTCGGCTGAGCAGCAAGGACGGAAAAACGTGGGGCGACGACCAAACGGAACTGTTCCTGCCCAACTCCGACGGTCCCCTTCAATTCTTCAAGCCGGGAGAAAGGGGCAACGGAAAGATTCTTCGGGAGCTCGTGTCGTGGGATACCCTGCATTTGGCCGCCGCCCTCAAACTGAATTTCTTTATTTGGTTTCCCTCGTACGTCAACGAGGAAGATTTCCAGGTCCTCGAGGTCGAAAATCTGTACGAGGACGATCTTCATCTGGTGAGGGTGAAGTACAGCTACGAACCGAAGGAATTTGACCCCAACATTCATCTTCGAAGCGGGGAAGTCTTTCTGCTCCCCGATTACGATTGGGTGATCAAGCGGGCGGCTTTTAAATCGATGGATGTCGACCAAACCCAAGCCGACTGCCAAACCGAGATTGAGTACAATCTTGCGCCCGGAAAGTTGGCGCTCCCAAGCGTCGTCACCGTAAAGTTCGACGAGGACAATTTCACGATGAGGTGGCATTACACCTGGAAAGAGGGGTGCACGTTCGATAAAAAGATGTTTACCCTCTCTCATTTCGGCCTAGACGAGCCGGACTTCGGCGAAGGGCGGGTGAACCGGCTGCGGATTATTATGTCGCTTTTGGGCGCTCTGCTGATTGTTTCGGCCCTGTACAAGATCTATCAAAGCCGAAAGCGCCGCGGTTTGTGATTTCCCCCGCCGGTCGGCGCCCGGCCAGCGGGCTCTTCGCGGCTTGACTTTTAGTCCCCCCCTCATCTGTCGCCCCTCTCATCGATCCGTTCTCCTCAAAAAACAGCGGCTCCCCGGCAAGGCGGCCCGGGGAGCCGACCGGCGAGGGGCGGCGCCGAAAAACCGATCTTGCCCGAGGGGGCAAAAAACGGTACCTTCCCACCTCCTGCCCGCGGCGCATTTGTCGCGCCCCGGGCGCGGTCATACCATCAAAGGGAAGTTGTATGTCGAGTTTCAGCATCCTCGAATCCAAGTCGCTCCGCTGTCTTTCGCTCGGTCTGCTCGCCGCGCTGCTGTGCCTCTGCTCATGGGGGGGCGCGCAGGAACCGCAATCGCGGATGGTCCTTCTCGACTTCACCCAGGAACAATGCCCGGCGTGCCAGCGGGTCGCTCCCCTGCTGGAGGAGTTGGTACGGAAAAACTATCCCATTCGGCGCGTCGATCCGATGAACTCCTCCGATCAGATCCTCTACGACCGCTACGGTATCGAAACGACCCCCTCTTACGTGATGCTCCTCGACGGCCGTGAGGTCGGCCGCTACATCGGCCGGGGGGAAGGGATGAACGAACTCAAGCCGATTCTTCTGGGGATGTTCGACCAGGCCGCCGCCGAAATGAGGCGAACTGGCGCCGCCCCGCAAGAGGATCCCGCGGGAATCGTCTCGGCACCGGCCGCCGCGCCCGCCCCGCAGGGGTCTTTGGCGCCCGCCCCGCCGATGATGCACTGCGAGGGGGATGTCTGCACGATTCGCCGCGACGAACCGAATACCGCCGCGGGAAATGTTCCCCCCCAGGTCAGCGGCCAGCTTCTCGGCTGCAGCGTCCGCCTGCGGGCCGGCGATCAGAATACCACCGACTGCGGGACCGGGACGATTATCCACTCGAATACCCGCAGCGGCTCCAACGAGGGGCTGATCCTCACCTGCGGCCATCTGTTCCGTGACAATCGCGGCGCGGGGAACGTCCAGGTCGATCTGTTTGACGCGCAGGGGCAGCCGGCCGGCACCGTCAACGGGGTGTGCGTCTGGTACGACGACGATCTCGATATCGGTTTCGTCGGCGTTCCGCTCCCCGCAGCGGCCCAGGTGGCCCAGCTGGTCGCCCCGGGATACCTCCCCAAAAGCGGCGACACCGTCCTGAGCGTCGGCTGCACCTCGGGCGAGAACCCGACCGTCTGGGAGCATAAAATTCAGTCGACCGATCAAAAATTCCATCAGTCCGCTCAGCCCGGGAGCGAGCCGTTCTACTACATCGAGGTGAGCAACGCGCCGCGGCAGGGGCGCAGCGGCGGTGGGCTTTTTGTTCGGGAAAACGACGGGGCGCTGCGTCTGGTCGGGGTCTGCAACGCCGGCGATCCCCAGACCGATCAAGGGTATTTCCTCCCCTCGTCGGTGATCTATCAGCAGCTGCTCTCCAACAAGAACCTGGCCTTCGTCTATGAGGATATCTTAAAGTCGCAGTCGGGCGGCACCCAGCTGGCGGCGGCCGAAAGCGCGCTTCCCGGCGCGCCGATCGCCGCCAACGGCGCGGCAGGCGGTATTGTCGATGTCGGCGCCGTCAGCGGCGCCGTCGGCGGGGTCTCTCCCGCCGGGTTCGAAAGCGCGCCGGCGGGGGAGCATATTCAGCCGGTCGGCGGAACCCTTCCGGGCAGCGACGCGTTCGCCGCCTCGGTCGAGGAGCTGCGCAAAATGCACCAGCAGGGGGCCGAGATCATCTGCATCGTCAATTGGCCCAACGGCAAGGGGCCCGAGGAGAGCGAGGTGATCCGCCTGTCGGCGCCGATGCCGTGATTTCGCCGGGGGGCTTTCCCGACGGGTACACAAGGGATCGGCAAAAGAAAAAACGGCGCCTGTCGGCGCCGTTTTTTTATGGGTGTCGCTTGCTGAGGGGGGTCACTGCGGACGGATCGATTCCTCTTGAGGCAAGTTCTCTTTCGGGAGCTCATCGCTCGGCGGCCCCAGCGCGCGCAGGCGCCTGGCGCGCAGCAGCGCGAAACACAGCAGTACCGCGGCGGTCACCGCGGCGATCGCGTAAGAGAGTTTTAGATCGAGACGGCCGCCGATCGGCCCCCCCTTCTCCGGCCCGGTCCAAAGGATGAACGTCAGGACGATAAACATAATAAACGCCGCCGGAAGGAGCGTGATGAGGAAGTTCTTTTTCCGGACGAAGAGCCAAACGGTGGCCGCCGTCAGCGTGAAGGCCGCCAGGCACTGATTTCCCCAGGCGAAATACTGCCAGAGAACCTGAAAAGAATCTTTAGACTTGTTCGACCAGAACAGAAGCGCCGCGATCACCAGGATCAGCGGCAAGGTGAGCGCCAGACGGCCGGCAAGCGGCTTTTGGCTGATTTTAAAGCTCTCGGCCAGCGACAGACGCAGCGAGCGCAGCGCCGTGTCGCCGGTGGTGATCGCCAGGATCACCACCGCCAGGATCGTTACCACACCGAGCCCGCCGCCCAGGAAGTACCCGGTGATCGTCTGCAGCGCGGCGTTTCCGCCAAGGGTCATCTGTTCGGGGAACTCGGTATAGTAGGCCATTGCCGCGGCGGCCCAGGTCATCGCGATCACCCCCTCGACGACCATCATGCCGTAGAAGACCGGACGGGCGTTGAGCTCGCTGTCCAGTGTCCGAACGACAATCGGGGACTGGGTCGCGTGGAACCCGGAGAGGATGCCGCAGGCGATCGTCACGAAGAGGCAGGGAATCACCGGCTGCTTGGTCAGACCGGCGCGGAAGGCGTCGTTGGCCACCATAAAGCGGGCCGGATCCTCGTTATGAAAAAGAAGAATTTCGAAGAATATCATCGCCGTCCCGATCAGCAGCAAAATGCCAAAGACCGGATAGATCCGGCCGATGATCTTGTCGACCGGAAGAAGCGTGGCGAGAATGTAGTACGCGAAAATCAAAATGACGAACGTCCAAAAGCCGAGCCCCATCGAGGCCAGCGCGGGGATCCCCGCCAGGAGTGACGCCGGGGTATTGATGAAGACGGCGACCACCAGAATGAGAACCAGCGACATCATCGCCAGGAAGAATCGGAAGACGGCGGTGCCGAGCTGGTCACGGATCAGCAGCGGAAGCGATTCCCCGCCGGAACGCATCGACATCATCGCGCTGACGAAGTCGTGAACGGACCCCCCGATGATATTTCCGATCGGGATGAGGATGAAGACGATCGGCCCGAACTTCACGCCGAGGATCGCTCCGACCACCGGACCGACACCGGCGATGTTCAGCAACTGGATGAGCATATTCTTCCAGGTCGGGAGAACAAGGAAGTCGACCCCGTCGCGCTTGCTCACCGCCGGGGTGGTTCGTTTGTCGGGGGCTAAGATGCGCTCCACGAAGCTCCCGTAGAAATAATAGCCGACAAACAGAAGAAACAGACCGACTACAAACAGTGCCATCGCTTTGAAGTAACCCTTTCTCTCACGCTGTCTATCCCGGGCGCGGGCCGCGCCCGCTACTTTGCGTCGTGCCAGACCGTGGGGTTCTGCTGCCCCTCGGCGTTGTGGCGCGACTCGATGCGGATCTTCGGTTCCCCGTCGACAAAGACGCGAATCGTCCCGCTCGACTGACTCACGGCAATCGCCACCGCCTTGGTCGCCTTCGAGATGGCCGCCGCCGCCCAGTGGCGGGTTCCAAACCCCTTCGACAGCGAGACGTTCGCCGTCTGGGTACTGAGCAGCCGGCAGGCGGCTTTGACCTCGCCGTTTTGGGCGATCACAAACGCCCCGTCGAGCTGGGCGATCTCTTTGAGCCCCTCACGGGTCTTGGCGTCGTTGATATTGCGCTCTTTCGCCATATACCCCTTCACCGGATCGAACCCGGCCGGGGTGCTGAGCCGCAGGACCCGCTTCGAGTCGCCGATGACCAAAAGCGTGCCGACCTTTTTCCCCTCGCGCCCTTCCCGGCCGATATCCATCGCCAGGTCGATCGCCCGGCGAAAGGTCTTGTACGGGATATGCTCGGCGATCGTGCGCAGCCCCCGGGGGGTGAGCCGATCGAGGTGCGAGCCGAGGGTCAGGATACTGATCGAGTCGAACAGCGTCGGGTGAAAGCTGCTGTAGAGAACCACCACCTGGTCGGACGATTGGACCAGACCGGCGGCCGAGACATTAAAAATGACGCTTTGAATCTGCTCGTAGATCGAGAACTGGTCGTTCTCCAGGCGAACGGTGTGGAATCCGTAGGTGAAGGCGTCGCGCAAAAAAGAGCCGGCCCCGCCGGAATCGACGCTGTCGAGGTACTCCGACTCGCCGTCGCCCGAATCGTCGTCCTCGCGGTAGACCGCCGGGATCTGGGCGCCGAAAGAATTTTGCACACTATTGTCAATCGGCGGTTTGACGATATTGACGATCGGAGAGATATGGGGTTTGTCGGTGGGTTCTTCCTCACAGGCGGCGATGATGACGACCGCGTCTTTGGCCGCTTCGCGCAGCCGCGCCCAGTCGAGCGGTCCCCGGGCGATAACAAAAAGACAAGCCCCCCCCAGCGCCTCGCGGACATTCAGCGCCTGAACAAACATTTCGTAAGTATTTTTTTCGACGTCTTTCGAGCTCATTGGCGGTCGCAGTGTTCTTTATTGTGCTTGGTCGATTCCTTTTCGCAAACGGCGGATGACACCTCTTTATTTAACCCGATTTTTGAGATGATTCAACCAACAAATTTCGGAAAAATTTTGCCGGGAGAAAACATCTTCCCCCCGCGCGAGCGTCATCGCGAAGCGGCCGGGTCGGCTGCGGCGCGGCCGCGCTCGCGCGGCTCGATCCGAAACATCAGTTCCCCGTCGATAAAAAAATGGATCGTTCCGGTCGCCCGGGGGACGGCGATCGCCGCGGCCTTGGTAGCTTTCGAGACGGCCGCCGCGGCTTGGCAGGATCGGAATATCCCCGCCTGCCGGTCCGCTCCGGTACCGATGCCGACCATACGGCAGGCGGCCTTCACCTCGCCGTTTCGGGCGATCAAAAACGCCCCGTCGAGCGGGGCGATCTCTTTGAGCCCCTCGCGGGTCTTGGCGTCGTTGATATTGCGCTCTTTCGACGTGTACCCCTTCACCGGATCGAACCCGGCCGGGGCGCTGAGCCGCAAGACCCGCCGGGTGTCGCCGACGATCAGCAGCGTGCCGACGGTCTTCCCCTCGCGCCCTTCCCGGCCGATCTCGATCGCCAGGTCGAGCGCCCGGCGAAAGGTTCGGTACGGGATGCGCCCGGTGATCTTGCGCAGCCCCTCGGGCGTGAGCCGATCGAGGGGCGAGCCGAGGGTCAGAACCCCGATCGAATCGAACAGCGTCGGGTGGAAATCGGCGTAGAGGACCACCGCCCGGTCGGACGGTCGGATCAGGCCGGCGGCCGACACGCTGAACAGGGCGTATTGAATCTGCTCATAGCTTGTCAGCAGATCGCTGTCGAGACGAACGGTGGAAAACCCATAGGCGTGGGCGCCGAGCAAAAAAGAGCCGGCGCCGGCATCGTCGTCGCGGGCGGCGATGATAACCGGCCCGTCCGGGGTATTTTCCGCGTCCGCGGCACTATTGGCGTCCGGGGTATTGGCCGCTTCGCGCAGCCGCGCCCAGTTGAGCGGTTCTTTGGTAACGACAAGGACACAGGCGCCCCCCAGCGCCCGGCGAATCGTCAGTGCCCGCTCAAACAGTTCCAGGGTCTTTTCTTCGTTTTCTTTTTGGCTCATCGGCGCTTTTCACCGGGGCTGGGGGTTACACCAAGATACTTTCCGTACCCGCGAACCGCGGGCGGCACCTTATTTTAACCCGATGGCCAACGACGATTCAACCGGACTTTTTCGAAAAATTTCCGCCGCGGGGGACAGGGGCGCGGGGGAAAAAGCTTTTCTTCCCCCGCGTCCCCGGGTAAAATGCCGGTAACATCCGGCGAAAAGAACGCAAAGATCGGCCGTTCCGCCGCCAGGCGCCTTTTGACAGAAAAAACCGGTAAGGAGAAAACAAGTGGCTATCTATCTCGGCATCGACATCGGAACCTCGGGAACCAAAACCTTGGCCATCCGCCCCGACGGCACGCTCCTCGGCTCGGCCGTCGCCGAATACCCCTGCTCGGCCCCGCGCCCCCTTTGGAGCGAGCAGGATCCCGACGACTGGTGGAAGGCGGTGGTCGCCACCGTCCGAAAGGTGGTGGCCGACAACCGGCTCGATCCCAAAGAAGTGCGCGGGATCGGGCTGTCCGGGCAGATGCACGGATCGGTCTTTCTCGACGCTGAAAACCGGGTGCTGCGCCCGGCGATCCTCTGGAACGACCAGCGGACCGCCGAACAGTGCGCCGAGATCGAGCGCGCCGCCGGGGGCCGGGAGGCGCTGGTCCGTTTGGCGGCCAATCCGGCGATGACCGGCTTCACGGCCCCGAAGATCCTCTGGTTCCGCGAGAACGAGCCGCGGCTGTACGAGCGCTGCCGCAAGTGTCTCCTCCCCAAAGACGACGTGCGCCGCCGTCTGACGGGGGAATTCGCCACCGAGGTGAGCGACGCCAGCGGCACCCTGCTGCTGGATGTCGCCGGCCGACGCTGGTCCAGCCAGCTGCTGAGCATCCTGCAGATCGACCCGGCGCTGCTGCCGACGGTTTACGAGTCGGAAGAGGTGACCGGGCAGCTCAGCGCCCAAGCGGCCGAGCAGCTGGGACTGACGACCGACTGCGCCGTGGTCGGCGGCGCGGGGGACTGCGCCGCGGGGGCGGTCGGCAACGGGATCGTTTCCGAGGGGCTGCTCTCCACCTCGCTGGGGACCAGCGGGGTCGCTTTCGTCCACAGCGACCAGGTAAAGATCGACCCGAAGGGGCGGGTTCATACCTTCTGCCACGCCGTGCGCGGCGCCTGGCACATGATGGGGGTCAATCTCTGTTCGGGGGGTTCTCTGCAGTGGTTCCGCAACGCCCTGTGCACGGAACTGGCCCGGCTTCCCCGCGAGGAGGGGGTATCGGTCTACGACCTGCTGATGGAAGAGGCGGCCAAAGTCGAGGCGGGGGCCGAGGGGCTGCTGTTCCTCCCCTACCTCAGCGGCGAGAGAACCCCCCACGCCGATCCGTTTGCCCGCGGGGCGTTCGTCGGGCTGACCCCCCGCCACGGGCGGGGGCATCTGGTCCGCGCCATTCTCGAGGGGGTCGTCTTCTCGCTGCGCGACTCCCTGGCGATCTTCGAAGAGCTGGGGGTTCCGATTCACGAGGTTCGCGCCACCGGCGGCGGGGCCAAAAGCCCGCTGTGGCGGCAGATCCAGTCCGACGCCTTCGGCCGGACGGTCGTGACCGTCAATTCGCAGGAGGGGCCGGCGTTCGGCGTGGCGCTTTTGGCGGCGGTCGGCTGCGGCGAGTACGCGTCGATCACCGAGGCGTGCCGCGCGACGATCTCGCTGACCGGCTCGCAAACCCCCGATGAAGCGGCCCGGGCGCGCTACGACGCGCTCTTCCCCCTCTACCGGAAGCTCTACCGCGATCTGAAGGACGACTTCGCCGCGCTGAGTTAGCCGCTTTTTGCGGCCCGGCACTATTGTTACCGGCGCTTTTTACTCCTCGACCCCCTGAATGATCCGCAGCATTCGGGGGGAGAGAATCTGCCGGGTATCGTCGTCGACCAGGCTGAACCGATTCCCGTCGTTCGGGGTGCTGAGGTAGTTCCAAACGCTGTACGAGATGCCGTACTCCTTCAGAAGAGAGATAACGTCATACATCCAGTTCTCGCGCCACTGGATTTTGCAGTGGCGGATCGTCCCGAACTCGCCGCACCACAAGATCTTGTCGGGGTGCTGCTCAACGAAGTCAAACGCCGGCTTCAGCCGCGAGCGGAGGAACTCGCGGTCCATTCTCTCGTAATTCGGGTAGGGGTTCTCGGCGTTCTCGACCACCCGCTTAAAGTCGCGGTACGGCTCGATATCGGAGGGCCACGCCATCTGGCGGTTGTAATACAGCTGCGCCGGCTGAAGAACCCCGCGCTGATGGGTAAATTCGCCCGGATCGTAAATGTGGAAGGTATAGACCACCTTCTCGTCGTCGTAGAGCCGCAGCTGCGACAGCCGGAAGGGGCTGTTCCAGCAGATGCTCCCCACCACCACGACGCGGTCTTTATTGACCGCCCGAATGGCGCCCAAGGTTCGCTCGACCAGGTTGTTCCACTTGTCCGGATCGACGCAGCGCACCTCGTTTAAAAGCTCGAAGGCGATCTCGGGATGATCGGCGTAGTGATTCTCCAGATCGACCCAGAGCTTCACGAACTTCTCCTGAAGCCCCTCGTCGTCCAAAAGCTGGACTTTCTCCTCGATATCGCAGTAGTTGCCGACCGCCTTGTGAAGGTTCAGCACCACGTTCAGCCCCGCGTCACGGCACCACCGCATAAAATCGTCGAGATGGGGAAGAACCTGAGGGCGGAAATCTCCGTTCTCGTCGAACAGTACGATCTGATCGAAGCAGACCCGGATATGATCCATCCCCATCGAGGCGATGTTCTTCACGTCGTCCTCGGTGATATAGGAGGCGAAGTGCTCGTAGTCGCCGATCGTCAGCGGGCCGCGCCACTTGTCGGGAAGAACGTTGAACCGCTTATAGTTCGTCAGCCACCCGCCGATCCCCATCCCCCGTTGGAAGCCGACAAACGGCTTGGCCATCACGTGAGAGGGCTCCTCGGCCGACAGGGGCAAAACAAACGCCAGCGCGGCGAAACAGGCCGCCAGGGCGGCCGTCAGCGGGGAAAGAACCTTTGATTTTTCAGCGGCGGTACGCATCTTTTTCTCCGAATAAAAACTCTGTAAACACCCGTGAAAACAACCGTTTGAACCGTCAGCCGGTATTGTAACGGGACGAAACAAGCGTTGTCAACCGTACAGCCGGCCATACCACCGGACCGGGCGAGGCGATGTGGTACGGGAAATTTTCTTTTTTCCTTATCATCCATGTAGACCGAATACGATATACGTTATAAAATTATCAGCCAAACAGAGGTATTCCACCTAAGAATCAACACCCTACCCACCGACAGCGCCGTGTTCTGGTATCGTTTCCGCAATTTCGTTTCCTGCGCCCTGCTCCTGCTGATGACCCTCGCCGCGCTCCCGATAGGGGGGACGCTGGCGGGTTTCGGCCGCCGTCTGGCGGGCTGCCAGCCGCTGGAAGCGGCCCTGCACGGGTCGCTGATTGTTCTTTTGGTCTGGCTCGGCATCACGCTCCTGCTGGGGCGCGTCTACTGCTCGATCTTCTGCCCGCTGGGGATCATCCAAGAGTTCATGGCGCATCTTGGGCGCAAACATCTGGGAACCTCCCGCCGCCATACCCGCGAGTGTCTGGCCCTCCGGATCGAGATCCTCGCCTGTTTCGCCGCGCTGGGGGCCGTCTTTGTCTTCTTCGGCCGGAAAGAATGGCTCGGCGCGTTCGACCCCTACACCCTCTACACCAAGGCGGTCGGGGCGGTTGTTTTCCTCGCCAAGATGGTCTTTCATCGACAGCTCCCCTCGGGGGTGGCCGGCGATTTCTGCGCGGCGGGGCTGATCGTGGCGTTTTTGTCGCTGGCGGTAACGGTCGCCGTCTCGATCCTGGCGCTGTTCAAAGGGCGGATCTTCTGCAATACCGTCTGCCCGCTGGGGACGATCTTCTCCCTGCCCGGGCGCTTCGCCCCGGTACGGATCCGGATCAAGCGCGCCGAGTGCGTCAACTGCCGCCGCTGCGCCGCGCACTGCGCCGCGTCGTGCGTCCATGTCCGCGAGAAGAAAATCGAATCCGGCTGCTGCACCCTCTGCGTCAACTGCCTGAAAGACTGCCCCAAAAACGCCATCGGCTTTGGCTTGTCGCTTCGCGGCGCCGAACCGGAAGAAAAGCAAAGCGGGGAACAAAAATAATCTTCTTGGGGAAAAGACTTTTTTCTGGCAATACCTCTGATAAAATGTATAATAGAGGGAAAGCGGGGGACACTTTGCGCCGCTCGCCGCGCGCCGTCGGCCGCGCGGGAAGACTTTCACCGACCGTCAGGTAACAACAAAAAGCGAAGGCCGTGTTATGCTCAAGTGGCGCCTTATCATCGGAACAGCGGTTGTTTTGCTGCTGATCGGTTTTTTCTGGCTCGATCATTATCTTGAAACGCTCTCGGCCGTCCCGGGGCTGGTTCTCCTTCCGCTGCTGATCGTCTGTGTCTGCTTCCTCTGTCACGAACTGCTGCGCATGCTCAACGCGGCGGGGATCTACCCCAGCCGCTCCTCGGTCTATCTGGGGGTGCTGTGGTGTATCGTCTGCTGCTGGCTGGCCTGCCACAAAACCCTTCCCCTCGTCCAGAGCGAAGGGTGGAACGTCGCTTCCAAGGCGTGTGTCCTCACCCTTTTGGCGATGGCGGTGGGGATCATTATCGCCTTTACCGGCGAAATGGCGCGCTATAAAGAACCGGGGGGGAACGTGATTAACCTCTCCGGCGCCATCTTCGCCATCACCTACCTCGGGCTTTTGGGCTGCTTTATCATTATGCTGCGCATCGCCTACGGGGTCGGCGCGGTGGTCTCGATGATCATCACCACCAAGATGTGCGATATCGGCGCCTACTTCATCGGCCGCGCTTTCGGGCGCCATAAGATGGCCGCCAACCTCAGCCCGGGAAAGACGGTCGAAGGGGCGGTCGGCGGGCTTTTGTTCGCGGTTCTGGCCGCGTGGCTGACGATCGATGTCGCGATCCCCTCGATCCAGGGGCTCCCGATCCTCCGCGAGCCGGCGCAGGTGATCGGCGCGATCGCCTTCGGCATGGCGATCGGCGCCTTCGGCGCCATCGGCGACCTGGCCGAGTCGTTCATCAAGCGCGACGTCTGTCAGAAAGACTCCGGGCAGTCGATCCCGGGGTTCGGGGGGATCCTCGATATCTTCGATTCCCTCTTGATCGCCGCGCCGGTCGCCTTCGCCTTCTGGGCGTTCGGGCTGATCGGCTGAAAAGCCCCCTTTTTCCCTTTTGCCCGGGAAAACCTCGCGGCGGGGGGCCTTGTCGCGGCGGGCAGAAGCGTTATATTATCCTGGCCGCAAGACGCCCGGAGAGGTGGCAGAGTGGTCGAATGCGCGGGTTTGCTAAACCCGTGAGCTCGTAAGGGTTCCGCAGGTTCAAATCCTGTCCTCTCCGCTGTCTAAGCCCGTGGGCACCGCCCGCGGGCTTTTTTTTGTTCTTTTCGAAAAAAACGCTTTTTCTTCGAGTTATCTCCCCGCCGGGTCTCGTATTTAAATCTATCCGGGGGAAACGCTTCCCCCCGACCGACCGCCGGCTAAGCCCGCTGAAAAGGAGGATATCGCTTTGGAGCTTCCGCCCGGCGGGATGGGATAAAACAACCAAGTGTAACCACCTTAACCCAAAGAGGAGACCCCCCGCTATCGAACAGACCTTCCGGTACAAATGACTCCGGCCGGCCGGCGCTGCCCAAGAAGTGATCGGCCGACCATCTCGCGGACGCTCCCTGCCCTTTCGGGGAGCGTCCTTTTTTTCTCCCGGCGGCGAGGGGGCTTTGGAAAGGCGGCCGGCCCGAAACCGACGTTATTCGTTACAAAAATCGCGCTACAGCAAAAAGATCACCGCCAGGAGCATATAGATCAGCGTTCCGAGGGTATCCGAGATACCGGCGACGAACGGATTGCTCATTAAAGCGGGGTCCCAGCCGATGCGCTGAAAGATCAGCGGCAGCAGAGCGCCGGTAAGATTGCTGGAAAAGACCACGAAAAAGACCGCGGTCGGAACGACCATCAGATGGGTGAGAGGGACGCTTCTCCCCATAATCAGCAGCGCGTTGATCAAGCCGCACGCCCCCATCGCCACGCCGAGGAGAACCCCCATCAGGACCTCGCGGTGGACGATCCGCCACCAGTCCCTCAGCGTGATCTCGCCGGTCGCCAGGGCGGTGATCACCAGCGTCGCCGACTGGCCGCCGGTGTTCCCTCCGGTGGAGACGATCATCGGGAGGAACGCCACCAGCCAGACGATCTTCTTGCTGACGCTGTCGAAGCCGTTGAGGATCAGCGCCGTGGTGACCGCGCCGAAGAGGAGGATCGCCAGCCAGGTGAACCGCTTGCGCGCCAGCGTCCAAAGATCAGTCGCGAGGTACGGATCGGCCAGCGGCGCGACCGCCGCGCTTAAATGGGCGTTCTCGGCCATCTCTTCGATGATGGTATCCAAAACATCGTCGTGCGTGATGATCCCGAGCATTCGGCCGTCGTGATCGACCACCGGGACGGCGATGAAGTCGTACTTGGCCACCAGCTTGGCGGCGTCCTCACGGTCGGCCCCGGCGTCGATGGTGATCAGGTCGGTCTTCATGTAGTCGCGGATCAGGGCACCGGGGGTCCCGATATGCCGCAGCAGCTCTTTGGCCGACAGAAGACCGACCAGCCGATCGACGGAGTTGAGAACATAAAGATAGTAGACCGTCTCCAGCACGGGGGACTGTTTCGAGATGGCGTCCAGCGCCTGAGAGAAGGTCATGTCGTCGCGCAGGGCCAAAAAGTCGGTCGACATTTCGGCGCCGCAGGTCCCCTCGGGGTAACTGCTCAGCTGGCGGATATCCTGCCGATCCTCGGGGTCGAGCAGGGGCATAAGCTCATCGACGACGTCTTCCTCAACCTCGTCGAGAATATCGACGCGGTCGTCGGAGGGGAGGTACTCGATGAACCCGGCGATCTCGTCGCGCGGGGCCGATTCGATGATTTGGACCTGGAGGTCTTCCTCAAAGTAACTGAATATATCGGCCCCGATCTTCGGGTCGATATTGCGGAGAATCGACCAGATTTCCGAAGGGGTCAGACCAATTAAAAAGTCGGCGACGCTGGCGGGGTGAAGCGCGGTACAAAACTCGCGCATCTCCTCAACGTTATTCGTCGCGAGCATCTCCCGCAGTTCGGGCAATAAAAGCGTATTCGGCGACAATTCGTGAGTGTCCCTCCATTTTCTTTTATCTCCTTTGGTACTGCGGCTGCGGTGGGGCCCTACTGAAAACAACAAGGGGCCGACGGTGAAAACCCTATGCCAAGCATATCAAAACCTCCCGGTTTGTCAAGCAAGAGTTTTTCCCGCGCGGCGGCGAAAAGCCCCCATTTAAGGCCGCTTTTGCGCGTCAGGCAAGAGGGGAAGAGGGGGATCGAAAAGGAACAGGCCGCCCCGCCGTAACTTTTTCCCCTTTCAAGTGTTTAACGGAAAGAAGAAACGACAAGGCAGGTTGCTATCGCGCGGCCGATCGGCTACAATTTTTCCTATGACCAACAACGCTCCCGATCCACTCGACGACGACCGGCGTGATGTTCAGCTGATGCTCGCTCTCAAAGAGCGGGACGCGCTGGCGTTCGAGGAGCTTATGGCCCGCAACCAGAGCAAGGTCGCCTCGATTCTCTATCATTTCCTCGGCAGCAGCGACCTGGCCGAAGACCTCACCCAAGAGGTTTTCACGCACCTCTACCGGGCCGCGGCCAGTTACGAGCCGACCGCCCGCTTTTCCACCTGGCTGTTTAAGATCGTCCACAACATCGCGCTCAACGCCCTGAGGACCAAGCGCCGGCACCCCGAAAAATCGTTCAGCGACGCGCGGGAAACGGACCGATCGGGAGAGTACCCCACTTTTGAGGAAAGCATCTTAGAGAAAAGCGGCCTGATCCCGACCCGGCTGGCGGAGAAGAGGGAACTTCAGAAGATCGTTCAGGACGCCGTCAACGCGCTCCCCTTGCGTCAGCGTGAGGCGATCCTTCTTCACCGGTTCCAAGGGAAGAGCTACCAAGAGATCGCCGAGGTGATGAACCTTTCCGTCTCGGCCGTGAAGTCACTTTTGTGCCGGGCCCGTCTGTCTCTGCGGGAACGGCTGGCTCCTTACTTTGAGGAAGGGAATAATCCGCTATGACCGAGCCGAACGACCCGAAAAACGCCGCCGAGCGCCTCCGGTCCGACCTTCCCGACCCGGACTGGGACGAGCCGGAGCCGATCGAGCCGATCGACCCGGACGACGAGTTGCTCTTTTCCTTGCTCGACGGGGAGCTGACCGACGAAAAGCGCCGCGAGGTCGAGCGGCGGCTCAAAGAAGACCCCGCGTTCGCCGCGCGCTGCGACAAGCTGCGCCAGGCCTGTGCCATCATCGATTCACTCTCGCCGGTTCCCGACAATCCCGAACTGAGAACCACGACGATGGCGTACGTTTCGCAGGACGCCCAAAGAGAAAACGAAATCAGGGCAAAAAAACAGCGGCGCCGCCTTTTTGGGGTCTGCCTCGCCATGCTGGCCGCCGCGATGGCCGCCTTCGGCCTGTGCGGTTGGCTGACCGCCCGGTACTACGCCCGCCGCGACGCGGCCCGGGAACTCCCCCCCCAGGCCGACGGCGGCCGCCCGGAAGAAAAAAATCCGCGCCCGGGATGGCCCCCCATGTACCCCCGGTTCCAGCGGGGCGCTTACCGTCCTTGGAACGGCCGCGGCCGGAATCGCGACATCAAGAGTGTTCTCCCCGAAGAGCTGCGGGAGGAAAACCTCGAGGCGCTCGACGGCGAACTGCTCGAGTTTGGGAAGAATATCCCCGCCGACGACCCGGTTCGAGGCCGGCCGGACGCCAAAGAGCGGATCCTCTACCGCTTTATCACCGAGCGCGGGGTCGATTCGTTCACGGCGCTTCTTTCCGACCGCGGGAAGGGCTATATCGAGCCGCTTCCGGAAGAACAGAAGATTCGGCTGATCGGACTGATGATCCTCTCCGGTCTTTATGAGCGTCTCGGTCCGCAGTCCCCCTCCGGCCCCGGACCCGGTCCGCGCGATTTTGGGAACCGCCGCGGGCCGGACGACGGCCCCCCCGGCGACAGGCGGCCCCCCGGCGGAGAACCCGGCGAGACGCCCCCGGACAACCCTCCCGCCGAGCGGGGTTTCTTCTGGAAGAACGAGACGACCGGCGAGCTGGCGAAGACCCTGCGGGGGCTCCCCGAGCGGCAGCGGGACGAGCTGCTTCGTCTCCCCGACGAGGAGATGTACGCGCGGCTGTTGGTTCTTCACTGGGGGATCGATCCCCAGATGGGCCGGCAGGAAAACGGCGGTCCCCCGCTGCCGAGACGCCCGTACAACTACAACCGGCGCGGAAGGACCATCGACGATTGGAACCGCTTTGTCGACGATGAGGCCTCCGGCGGCCGCGAAGGGGAAGACCGCGGCGGCGAGGAAGGCGGCGGCCCGGAAAACAACGGCGAAGAGAACAACGGCGCCGAGCCGGAAAGCGCCGCCGAGGAGAATCCCGCCCCCGAGCAAAGTGCCCCCGAGGGGGAACCCGGCGAGCCCTAAGGGCGGGGATACCTGATCATTTACGCCGCGGGGGCATTTTCCCCGCCCTGCGGGGCGGGAGCGTTCTCACCGCCAGACGGGGCGGGAGCACTTTCGCCGCCCTGCGGCGCGGGATTAATTTCTCCGCTTTGCTGGGCAGGAGCATTATCTCCCCCCTGCGGGGCAGTTGTACCTTCCCCCCCCTGCGGGGCGGCACTGTTTTCGCCCCGCGGCGCGGGCGGTTCCTTGGAGGGGCCGTCGATCTGAAGCTCGCTTCCGTCGGGACGGACATACCGCGGCATTTCGCCGGAGGGGGCCGCGCCGCCGTTTTGCCGCGGGTGGAAGTTGATCTCCCCGGGGGTGAACGCTTCCGGGGCGGCGGCCGGCCGCTGGATTTCGGGAGCCGGGGGATCGGGAGGGGTGACCAGCGTCGCGATTCCCAGGCCGCTTCCCAGCCCCACGATCAGCGTCCCGATCAAAAGCCCGGCCCCGCCTTTCGGCTGGCCGCCGTCGGAAAACTCGGCCGATTCTCTTTTTGAATACAGATCATTCTTGTAGCTTGGCATCGCTATTCTCCGCGGGAGGGGTCTTGTCGGTCGGGGGCGGTTCCCTCCGACACGATTCGCGCGGCTCTGCGCAGCAGGGCCGGCAGGGGTATCTCGGGGACGACGGTCATCGCCAGGCGGGTTCCGTCGGCTAAAGCAATCTCGTCGGGAGCCGGTTCCCCTTCCGGCAGGGCGGGAAAACCGAACATCCAAAGCGAGCGGCCGCGGTACCGGGCAAAGTCGACCCGGTCGCTGAAGTCGGCCGGATTGTCGGAACACTCGATCCGGCCGTCGGGAAGCCGATGGCACGGAACCAGGCCGAACGTCAGCTCGCGGGCCAGCGGCAGGCGGCGGTCGATCTCCACCGGCTTGGCCTGGTCCTCGATCGGGAGGAGAACCCCCTTGAGCACCTCAAGGGAGTCGTCCTTCCCGGCGGCGGGGAAGAGGGCGTGACCGGCCAGTTCGGGGTCGGCGTTTTCGCCGCGGGCCAACAGCTCGAAGCGAAGATGAACCGTATAGCCCTCTTCTTTGAGCCGGTCGCCCAGATACCGCACCGCCTCGCGAACCTCGGCGATCGCCCCGTCGGGGCCCATAATATCGAGTTTCGAGGCCTCCTGCTCCTCTTGCCGAAGGGCGTCGGCCAGAAGGCGCAGTGCCTCCTCCGGCGGCTGTCCTTTCTGAAGGGCCTCTCTTGTCATCAGGGCCGTTCGGTCACAGATCCGCTGGCGGGCGATTTCGTCGATCGCCGCGGGGAGAAAGACCGAATAGGGGACCTGCTCGGTATCCCACGGCCGCAGCTGCGCGGGGGTCAGCCCGCCGAAGAACATCGCCGCGCGCCACTGCTGATCGACCGTCCGCTCGGGGAAGCACAGCGCCTCGGAGAGTCGGCGCACGGCCGAGCCGATCGCTTCGCTCAGCTGGGGGGCGTCCGGCCGCCGGGCGTCTCCCAGATAGCCGATCGCCTGCGCCACAAGAAGGTTCTTTTTGCCGTAGGGATCGTCCCAATCGGGTAGGGTCTCCAGCTCTTGGACATAGTAGGGGACGCGCGACGGTTCGGCGGCTTTTTCCCCCTCGAACAGGGCGCCGGTCCAGGCACTGATTGACTCGGGAAGAAGGGCGCGCAGCGTCGGGAGATAGAAAAACATCACCCCCAAAACGACCAGGGCGACTAAGACCGTCACCAGCGCGGGGGCGCGCCGGTTTCGGTCAAAACCCTCGGCCTCGGTTTTCACCGCCAGGAGCCGGGCCAGGGGCTCGGCGATTTGAGATAAATCGTCTTGGTCCGAAACGGGGAAGAAGAGCCCCTCCTGGGGACCGACCAGCGACGGGGGATTGTACCCCCGCAGCGGGGCGTACTCTTGCCCGAGCAGATCGAAGAGCCGCTCGCGCCACAGATCGATTTCGTCCCGCTGCTCGTCGGGAAGGCGCACGAGCCGGTCGACGCGCGTTAAGAGAAAGACCATCGGAAGATACCGATTCGCGCGGCGCCGCACGATTTCGGCCACCGCCGCGCGGACCTGATGCTCGGCGCGGGCCAGGTGCCGGAGGCGCTTGTCCGGGTCCTTGGAAAAGACCGGATCGATAAAGTACAGCAGCGCGTCGCAGCTGTCGATCAGCTGGGTAAACGTCCTTTCGGCGGCCAACTCCCCGCCGCCGATATCGACGAACTCCAGGGAAATCATCCGCTCGGCGGCCAGCTGCGGCATCAGGCGCCCGGGAATCAGGCCGTTCGGGAAACTCACCTCCAGCCGGGGGAAAACACCGTCGGTCGGCCTCAGTCCTCCGGCGCGCTCCTGCCGTGCCAGAAACTGAAGATACTTTCGGGCGGCGCCGCTGAGGCGGGCGCGCTTGTCCGAAGCCAGGGCGCGCAGCAGCCCGTAGAGCCAGCGGGTCTTTCCGGCGCCGCTGTCCCCTGCGCTTCCTACGCGGACTCGAATCGGTTGTTCACTGCTCACGTGTGATACTCTCCGCGCGAAAGGGCTTTCAGTGATATTCCACCTGGATCCCCGGGTACCGCTCGTGGAAGAGCGACCTTAAGTAATCGATCTGGGAGGAACCGGCGCGCTCGGCGTTGAGGACATAAAGACGCAGCTGATCGCCGGGGGCCTCTTCCAGGTTCAGGACCGCCTCGGTGAGAGAGCGATTGAACTGGTCGGTCCGGTCGCCGGAGATCATCACCGGCTGCCCCGTAAAGAGCAGCTCGGCGAGGAAGGCGGGAGAGGTGCCGTCGTCCCCGGTGCGGTCGTAGCGGAAAATAATCGCCGTCGGCGAGGGGTTGCTCAGCGTCTCGGCGCTTCGCAGCTGGGCGATTTCCCCTTCGGTCAGCAGCCGCGGCGACGGCTCGCTCGGCTGGGGAACGGCCGAGGGCGCGCGCTGAACGACCGCTTTAGCCGCCGGGACGCTCTTGGCCGGCCCCCCACCGAAGCCGTCGCCAAAGCGGCCCCGTCCCAAAAACAGGAGGACCAGGCAGATCAAAAACAGGATCAGCGTCAGCCCCAGGACCCGGATCGAACGGACCACCGCCCGATAGAGGAGCGGGATCCTTCGAAAAATCAGAAGCCCCAAAGACAGAACAACAATCGCCGCGGCCAACGCGGTCAGAAAGAATCGGGGGAAATACCCCAAATCGAGTATCCGCTGCCAAACCTCCGGGAATGTCATAGTGTGTCGCCTTTAAAAAAGGGGTGGCTCTTACAGGGACGAAAGACGGACGTTCCGGATCCAGACGACCGGGGCGTTCCAGACCGACTCGATATCTTCTCGGCGCTCGTCCCAGAATCGATCGAAGCCCCCCTCCTCGATCATCACGAATATCACCGCGCGGCGCGGCTTCCTGACCTCGATCAGCTCCTGAATATCGCGGTCGGTGTCAATATCGATCACGCGCCCCGGGACAAAGTCGTCCTCCATCAGCCGGCAGCGGTTGCGAAACTCCCCGTCGCAGCAGGCGTAGATCCAGATCGGGGCCAGTTCGCTTTCGACGAACCGGCGGGCCGCGCCGGTGAGAAACGGGTTTTCGGGAATATCCTGCGCGCCGGCAAGTTCCCCGTCGGCCCGCTCGGGGGAACCGGGCCGGGCGCGTTCGGTTTCCCGCGCGATCGCCGAAAGGACCACGAACAGCCCCAAAAGGAGGATCGCGATATCCAGCAGGGGCAAAAAACGGGCCAGGACACCAGAGATACGCATATCGGATCAATCTCCCGCCTGTTCCTGCGCCTCCTCTTCCTTGAGCCGGCTGGGGATCACCAGCCACAGCACGGAATTGAGGAAGAGATTGATCAGAACAAAAATAATCCCCGAGGCGGTCGTCGTCAGCGCGGGGGCGAAGTCATGAATCAAACCGGGGATATCGACGTAGCCGTCGGCGGCCGAGTCCATCCCCAAAAAGGTGTTCAGCAGCGCGACCACCGTCCCCAGCAGCCCCATCAGCGGCAGAAGCTCGCTGAGCGCCAGGAGAAACTGCCGGCGCACCCCCAGCCCCTGCCGGGCCCAAAGCGCGCTGGACAGGTAGCGGGCGGCGATCAGTATGATATGCACGGCCATCAAGAGGACCCCGTAACCGATAATAAACCAGTCCATCGGGCCGAGATAGCTCCAATAGGCGTCCATACTCCTTTCCTCCGTCGCGGATGTTCTATATGTTTCGGGCGGTCAGCCCGTCGGCGGTTGTTTGCCCGCCCCCGTACAGACGAACCCGCCCCCGTACAGACGAAATTGTCCCCGCGGCGGCGGCCGATGTCAACCCTAGAACAAAATCCCCCCCCGGGACGTATTTATTATACGCGGCCGTCGGGGGGGATGGCTTATCACTTTTGATACTTTTCGATCTCCGGCGGCCGGACCTCGGCCAGGAGTTTTTCGATCAGGTCTTCGGTCGTCAGTCCCTCGGCCTGGGCCTGGAAGTTGGAACTGATGCGGTGGCGCAGCACGGGGATGGCGGCCGAGCGGATATCGTCGATGGCGACCGAGTAACGGCCGGCCATCGCGGCGAACGCCTTGCCGCCGTTGATCAGGTACTGCCCGGCGCGGGGCCCGGCCCCCCAGTCGACCAGCTCGCGGATAAACGGCGGTGCCGACTCGTCGCCGGGGCGGGTGGCGCGCACCAGGCGGGCGACGTACTTGACGATATAGGGGCTCACCGCGATCGAGGCGGTGAGGCGCTGCAGCTGAATGATCGTTTTGGCGTTTAAGAGCTTGCGCACTTCCTGAAACTCGCCGCGGGCCGAGGACGAGAGAATCTGCTCCTCCTCGTCGAGGGTCGGGTAGTCGACCTTAATATTGAACATAAATCGGTCGAGCTGCGCCTCCGGCAGCGGGTAGGTCCCCTCCTGTTCGATCGGGTTCTGGGTGGCGATGACAAAGAACGGGTCGGGGAGCTTATAGGTCGTCTGGCCGACGGTCACCTCCCGCTCCTGCATCGCCTGCAGCAGCGCCGACTGCGTCTTCGGCGGGGTCCGGTTGATCTCGTCGGCCAGCAGGATATTGGAGAAGACCGGGCCGTGAACGAATCGGAAATTCCGCTTCCCCGTCTGGTCGTCGTCCAAAACGTTGGTCCCGACGATGTCCGACGGCATCAGGTCGGGGGTGAACTGAATCCGCTTAAACTCCACATCGAGGATCTTCGCCAGGGTACTGACCGTCAAGGTCTTGGCCAGTCCCGGTACCCCCTCCAGCAGGCAGTGGCCCCGGGTAAAGACCGCGGCTAAGAGCTGGCGAATCACAGGGGTCTGGCCGACGATCACCTTCCCCAGCTCCTGCTCCATCTCAGAGCAGATCTGCGAGAACTCCTGAAGCAGCTCGGCGATCGATTTGGGCCGCGCCGCCGCGCGCACGGCGGCTTTCGGCGCCTGTGGGATCGAAGGGGGGACCGAGGGCTGAAGATTTTCCGATTCACTCATCACGAACAGATCCTCATTCGTTTTTGGGGGAAAGTTATTATTTTTTATGGGGGGCCGCCCGGCGGGCGTCGGCCAAAAGCAGCGCGGCGCGCACCGCCTCGAGCAAGCTGGTGATCTTCGCCGTCCCCTTCCCGACCTTGTCGAACGCCGTGCCGTGGGCGACGCTGGTCCGAATGATCGGAAGCCCCAGGGTGATATTCACCGCCTTGTGCATCCCCAGAAGCTTCACGGCGATATGTCCCTGATCGTGAATCATCGCCACGATGCTGTCGTACGCCCCCTCTTTGGCCGCCAAAAAGAGGGTATCGCTCGGGAACGGCCCGGAAACGTTCACCCCTTTGGCGCGGGCGGCGGCGACCGCCGGGGCGATCAGGTCGATCTCCTCGCGGCCGAACAGCCCGTTCTCGCCGTTGTGGCAGTTCAGCGCGCACACGCCGATCGCCGGGTCGGCGCCATGTTTCATGATCCGCATAAAGTCGCGAATCAAAAAGATCTTCTCTTCGACCGACTTGGGGGTGATCTGCTCGAAGACGTTCCTCATCGCCGTGTGAAGCGTCACGTGGACGACCGAAAGCCCGTCCCTGCCGGCGAGGTTCTCGTCGGGGCCGAGGTAGAGCATCATCGCGAAATCGTCGACCCCGCAGCGGTGGGCCAGGATCTCGGTATGGCCGGGAAAATGATGCCCCGCCAAATTGAGCGATTCCTTATTCAGCGGCGCGGTCACGATCGCCGCGGCCCGGCCGGCCAGCGCCGCGTCGATGGCGGCGTTCAGCGCGTCAAACGCCGCCTCGCCCCCCCTTCGGTCGACCGTTCCGGGGACGGCCAGGGCACTATCGGGCGCACAGACCTCGCGGCAGGCCATCACCTTGGGGCCGAACCGGCGGGCGTACCCCTCGGCCGAAAGGGGAGTATCGGCCGGAAGCGTCTCGACCGTCAGATCGGGATGGTACATTTTCGCCGCGCGGGCCATTACCCCGCCGCAGCCGTAGACGACCGGGCAGAACCGGGGGAAGCGCTCCCGGTCGAAAAAAAGCGGCCAGGTGTGGGCGATGATCTCCGGACCGACCCCGGCGGGGTCTCCCATCGTCAGCGCCAGAAAGAACGGGTCTTGATTGTGCTGCGGATTCATATGATTATTTTTTAATGGTATTTATTTCGCGCCCCCTTCGGAGATGACCCGAATGGCGGGGTCGTTGGCGAAGACCTCGACCCGCCCGGCGCCGGAGTAAAACTGAACCGTCGCGACCGCCTCCTCGCCGCGGCCGTCGATCGAGATCACCTGCCCGACGCCGAAGCGCTCGTGCCGAATGATCGCCCCGCGGACGGCTTTTTTATCCGAACCGCCGATTCCCGGTTTTCGCCCGGCCCCGCCGGCCAGATCGGCGGCGGTGCACAGTCCGGCGATGGCGGGCAGGGGCCGTTTTTTCTTTATCGGCGCGGCGCCGGCCCGCGGGGGGCGCTCCTCGAACTCGCCGCTTGGGCTTTCGTCACTCGAACTTTCCGGGCTTTGGCAGTATTCGTCGGCGACCACCCGAATGCCGTCCTCCTCGCGGGTCACCGTCTCGGCCGGTTTGGCAAAACCGCTTCGCTTGACGCGGGGAGAAGCGTCCCAAGCGGCGGGGGAATCATCGAGCCGGCGGGCGCGGGAAGGCGCCTCCCCCAGCCCCCGTTCCTCTTCAAAGTCGCCCGAGTCGACATCCTCGCGCAGCGCCTCGGGAATATCGAACAGAAAACGGCTGGCGATGGTGCACGAAAAGACCCCGCGGAACTCGCGAAACCGCGCCCGGCTTAGATACAGCTCCTCGCGGGCCCGGGTCATGCCGACAAACATCAGTCGGCGCTCCTCCTCCAGCTGGGCGGCCGATTTGGCGCTGCGCTCGTGCGGAAGAATGTTATCTTCCAGGGCGATGATAAAGACCACGGGGAACTCCAGCCCCTTGGCGGCGTGCAGCGACATCAGCGAGACCCGGTCGCTGTCGTCCAGGTCGTCGACGTCGCTGGCCAGGGCGGCCTGTTCCAAAAACCGGCCCAGCCGGGTCGCCTTCGGCCCCTCCTCCTCGCCGTCGGGGGAGAGCTCCTCGTCGAACAGGCGGTCGAACTCGCGCATATCGGTCAGCAGCTCCTGGATATTCGCCAGCCGCTGCTGGTCCTCCTCAAGATTGGAGCCGCGCAGGGGGGCCTCGTACTTTGTCTCTTTTAAGAGAAACGACAGAAGCACCTCCAAGTCGGTGTCGTCACGATCCATCTCGGCGAGCCGGTCGATCAGCGTGACGAACCCTTTCAGCGAAGCGGCGGCGCGGCGCGACAGCTTCGGGATTTTATCGGCATAGCGGGCGGCGCGCAGAAGCGAGCATTGATTCTCCAGGGCGAACTGGTCGAGCCGCTGCAGCGTCACCCGCCCGATCCCCCGCGCCGGCAGATTGACGACCCGCAGCAGCGACAGGGCGTCGTCCGGGTTATAGACCAGCCGCAGATAGGCGATTAAATCTTTGATCTCTTTGCGGTTGTAGAACTCCAGCCCCCGAACCAGATGGAACGGAACGCCGGCGGTGCGCATCGACTGCTCCAAGACGCGGGACAGCGCGTTGACGCGGTAAAAAATGGCGAATTCGCGCGGCGACCGGCGGCCGGAGTCGATTTGGCTTTTGATGAACCTGGCGATCAGGTCGGCCTCTTCGTTGTGGTCATAGCACGACAGCAGAACCGGGCGCTTCCCCTCCATATTTTGGGTGAAGAGCTCTTTGTCTTTGCGCATCCGGTTCTTTTTGATCAGCGCCGAGGCCGCCGCGAGAATCCGCTTGGTGCTGCGGTAGTTCTCTTCCAGACGGATGACGGTCACGTCCTTGAAGTCTTTTTCGAAGTTCAGGATATTTTGAATATTCGCCCCCCGCCAGCCGTAGATCGACTGATCGGGGTCGCCGGTGACGGCTAAGTTGGGATAGTCGATCGACAAGCTGCGGGCGATGGCGTACTGCACCCGGTTGGTGTCCTGATACTCGTCGACCAAAATGTACTGAAAGCGGCGGTCCAGCTGCGCGCGGATCTCGGGGTATTTGTCCAAAAGCGCGGCGACGCGCAGCAGCAGATCGTCGAAGTCGACCGCGTTGGCGTTTAACAGCGCCTTTTGATACTGCGGGTAGACCTTGGCCGTCTCGACCTCCAGCGCCGAGCGGGGGTTGGGATCAAAATCGCCGGGAAGGACCAGATCGTTCTTCAGCCGGCCGATCTTGGCGAGGATTCCGGCGGCGTCGACGCCGCTGGGAAGCGAACGGCTGCCGACGATAAGATCGACGATCTTTTTGCTCTCGTCGGTGTCGTAGATCGAGTAGTTCGGCTCCAGCGGGGTATGATCGATATAGAGGCGCAGCACCCAGGCGCAAAAACGGTGAAATGTCCCCATCCAGACGCGGCTGCCCGGGGCCAGCGCCTCGAGCCGGGCGCGCATTTCGTCGGCGGCCTTGTTGGTAAAGGTCAGCGCCAGGATATTCCGTCCGGAAACCCCGGACTCGATCAGATGGGCGATGCGATGAGTGACGACGCGGGTCTTGCCGCTCCCGGGACCGGCCAGAACCAGGAGCGGACCATCCTTGAACTGGACCGCCTGGCGCTGCGGCGGATTGAGGCCCTCTAGAAGTGCTTCCATAGCGCGGATATTTTATCAGCAATACCTCACAAAAGCAAGAGCGCCAGCGGCGGAAGGCGCCGCCGGAGGAGGGGGCGAAAAGAAAAAAACCGCGGCCCTTTTAAAGGCCGCGGCGGATACCCTTCCCCCTGGGCGCGCGGGGCGCCAGGGGCTTGGTTTTTACTTGTACGAGCTGATATCGAGCCAGCCGAGGACGCACGCCGCCGCCAGCGCCAGGAAGGCGATCAGCAGCAACAGGGTGTAGACGTCGGGCCGATACCGGACCGCCGGCTTCGGCGGCTTGGGCGCTTTGGCCTTCGGCGCCTTTTTCTCTTTCGGCGCCTTCTTCTCCTTCGGAGGTTTCGGCGGCTTTTTCTCTGACTTAGAGCCCTTCTTTAACGACACCATCGTTTAGATTCCCTATGGCTTGAGAATGGCTTTATATCCTGTCCGGGGCGCTTTTTTTATCCCCTAAGCGGGGAAGACTCTTGGCCGGCTGTCAGTTCTCGAAGCGGGAGACGACGCTGTCCCCCTCCTGAATCGTCCCCTGGCGGAATTCGGGAAGGACGCGGCAGACCGAGCGGTTCGGCTCGACGGTCACCACCTGGATCTTCCCCAGGTAGACGTCGCCGCGGTGAACCTCCAGAACGTGCGACGGCTGAAGCCCGTCGTCGGAGCCGAGCGAGACCATCAGCAGACCGCGGGGGCCTTCCTGAACCGCTTCGATCGTCCCCTTGACGGCGTGCGCCACGGTGTCGCCGTACAGTTCCGGCTCGGGCTGGAGCCCCTTCTTTTCGAGGACCTGCATCGCCTTGTCGAACTGCGCGGTCAGCTCTTTGTTCTTCGTCTCGAGGTCGCCGCGGATGGTCGACAGCTCGTGCATACTGTTGACGGTCGTCGCCAGGGTCTGGAGGTAGCCGGCGCGGTCTTTCTGGGCGGTGGCCAGGTCTTGCTCCATCGTCTCGATATTGGCGCGGTACTCGCCGATCATCTTGTTGTTGGCGTTGATCGTATCGAGCCGCTGCTGCGATTCGGTCGCCAGGGTATCGCGTTCTTTCGCCAGAGAGTTATTCTCGGCCTGGAGGCCGTCGACCTTCGTCTGAAGGGCGGCGATCGCCTTGGTGTAAGAAGCGCTCTCGTCGGCGAGCTTCTTCTCCAGGTCTCCCTTGGCGGCGGAAAGGGCTTTCTTTTCGCCCTCCAGCTGGGTGATCTTCTCGGCCTTCTGAGCGGAGTCTTCCTTCCAGTTCTTATGGGAGGCGTAGACCACCAAGGTCAGCGAAAAGAAGACAATGCTCATGATCATGATGAGGCATACAAATATTTTTCCGACCAATTTCATCGCAGCGACCTCGCCTGACGTTGGAACCTGTTCTTTTGCGGGAAACTCACCCGGGCGAACGACCGGCGCTTGGGCGCGGCGGTCTGCCCGCGGCAAGAATACCCTAGGGAAGGGGCACTTTCTGTTAGTATAACCAACATTGCTTGCCTATGTCAACAAGAACCCCTATCTGCCTTATTTTAACTTTGAATTTTTTTGAATCTTTCCCCGATTATACGGTTTATAACAAAAAAACGGACGGCCGAGCCCCCACACAGCGCCGAAGCTAGGCCCCCCTGTCCCGCGATCGTTTGCGCGACACCTCGAGCATCGGCGCCAGCTCGCGGGCAAAATCCTCGACGCTGCCGAACTCGCGGTAGACGCTGGCGAACCGGACGTAGGCGACCTCGTCGAGCTGACGCAGCTGCCGCATCACCGTCTGACCGATGGCGCGGGTGGAGATTTCGATCTCCCCCTCGTTCTCCAGCTGGGTCTGGACATCGGCGACCAGCGCCGAGATCTGCCCCTCGCTCACCGGCCGTTTCCAGCAGGCCCGCTCGATCCCCCGGCGGAGTTTCTCGCGGTCGAAGGGGACGCGCGTTCCGTCTTTTTTGATGACGCGCACCGTCGCCACCTCGATCCGCTCGAAGGTGGTGAACCGCTTGCGGCACGACTTGCAGACGCGCCGGCGGCGGATCGAAAACCCCTCCTCGCCGGGCCGGGTATCGATCACAGAGTTATTATCGGAGTGGCAGTAGGGACACTTCATCTATTTCTCCCAAGGCGGATTAACCGGAAGATGCGAGTCAAACTCTTTCAAGAGGGCCTCTTGATAGTCGCCGGCGAAGGTCCCCTCGAAGAACCTGTCGGCCCCTTCCTCGAAGAACCGCTTCCAGCTGGCTTCTTCCTCGCCCGGGTTGATCGGGTAGAAGAGGACATTGTTGGCGCAGGCGGCTTTGTAGTCGCCCGGGGCGTCGCCGATCATCAGGGCGTGATTCGGCTGATAGCCGGCGGCGTAGCGGAGCGATTCTTTCTTGGTCCCGGCCTCCTGGCCGCAGATGGCGGTCACGAACCGGGCCAGCCCCTGATTGGCCCACTCCTTTTCGAGGGCGGCCTGCGGCGTGGCCGAGACGACGACCAGATCGGCCCGGGCCGAGCACTTCTCCATCGACTCGCGGACGAACGGGAACGGGGCGACCCCCTCCCCGACGATCTGATCGACCACGCGGTTGACCTCGCTCGACCAGGCGAGGGTCTTTTCGAGCATCGGGTTGTGCGTACGCTCCACCTCGGCCTGAAGGGCCGGGTTGCCGAGTTTCGTCTCGCGGTTCATCCACTCGATGATCTCCGGCGGCGGGACCGGATGAACCCCGCGGGCCTGTACCTCGGGACGGCGGGCCAGAAGCTCGAAGACCTCGATCAGCGCGGGGAACCGGTTGACCCCGCGGCTCTTGGAGTAGAGGTTGACGAACTCGGCCGCCTCGCGGGCGTACTTGCTGACGCTCTGGAACCCCCAGTGCTTAATGATCGCGGGAATGAAGCACTCTTTGTGCTTGAGCTCCATCGTATCGAACGCGCAGCCGTCGGAATCGATGCCGATAAAAAACGCTTTTGTCGCCTGAAACTGGATCGCCATAGATACTTTCTTTCAATAAAAAACGTCGAACCCGGGATCTTTCCCCCGCGTAGGGGTAGTATAGCACAGGAAAGGGCGGCAGACAGCCGCTCGGCGGGGCTTACCCCCGTTTAACGCCGTTCGTCACGGCCGTCACGCATCGTCCTCGTCGTCGTCCTCTAACTTCGGCACCGGCGCCAGCTTGCACAGGAGGATGCCGAGGAAGTAGAGCGATATGAGCGCCGAGACCATGCAGATCATGCTCCACGGATCGGGGGGGGTAAACATCATCGAGAGGAAGGCGATGATCACCACCGAGATGCGCCACTTGTCCCAATACGCCTCGATCGTGAAGATCCTCAGCCGGTACAGCGCGAACATCACCAGCGGCAGCTGGAAGCTGATGCCGAAGCCCAGCGGCAGGATCATCGCGAATTTGAGCCACTCGCTGATTCGCGGGTCGGGGTCGATATTCATCCCGGCGTTGAAGGTCAGCAGGAACGACAGAACCATCTCGAAGATGACGAAGAACGCCAGCGCCGCCCCGGCGAAGAAGAGGGTCAAGCTGAACGGCAGGTACTTATAGACATAGCGTTTTTCGCTGGCGTAAAGCCCCGCCCCGACGAACGCCCAGAAGTGATAAAATATCCCGGGGCTGCCGATCAGGACCCCGAGAAAGACCGCCGCCTTTAAAAAAATCACGAACGTCTCGGGCATCGACAGCGACTTGGCCTTGATGCGCGGGTCGTCGGCGAGCTTTTCCCAGAAGATAAACGAGACGGCCCCCTGGCTCTGCGGGGTGGCCAGCTCGCCGCCGGGCACCCCGTCGTCGGGCTTTTGGTAGTTGTCGGCCATCGCCAAGAGCTGCTCGTTGGTGAAGACCGAAGCCGGCCCGGCGGCCGTCTCGGCCGAATCGGCCTGGTCGGGGAAGAGAATCCGGCGCAGCCGGGCGATATCGTCGGGGAACAGCCACACCTCGCGGTCGGCCATGCCGCTGCGCGCGGGGATCAGGGCGATATCGGGGGAGTAGCCCATCTCTTCCAAGCGCTTCATCTGGCCTTTGATTCGGTCCGACGACTGCCCCACGTAGTACGAGTGAAGCGAGCGGGTCAGGGGGCGCTGAATGAACGAGACCGCCCAGCCGCTCAAGGAAGGGAGATTCGACCCGGGGATGATCCAGCTGCCGGGGATCAGCGCGATGATGAACCCGCCGACCAGCCAGTAGATCGACATGATCAGACGATAGCGCAGTTCATCGAGATGTTCGCCGAAAGACATCGAGCTGTCGTCGAACAGGTCATCACGTCGTTTGCCGGCCATATATTTATGATCGCGGGAATGTTCTTCTTTGGGGGGACAGACACCCCGGGGAAGGCCCCGGGGCGGAGAATACTCTTTCTCTATTTTAACAACCCGGTGGCGCTTTGCAAGGAGCTTTTCGTCCGGAAGCCCCTATTCTTGGCGGGCGAAAAGGGGGGTTATTCCACCACGCGGAAGGGGAGGGCCGCTTCGGTCAGCTTCGCGCAGGCGCGCACCGGAAAACCGTCGATATCGTCGACCGGCAGGGGAAAGCAAAACAGGCGAAACGGCTCCCCGGCGGGGAGCTTCTGCAGCGCGGCGAGGTTCTCCAGCGGCAGGATCGGCGGCCGGCGGCCCAGAAGAATCCGGTGCGACTCCGCGTCACTGTGCAAAAGCGCCTCGCAGAGGGGGTCTCCCCACGCGGCGGAGCCGGTTCCGAACAGGGCGTTGCCGTAGGCCGACAGCGACGGGGTATCGAGCCCCAAGATCCTGATCGGGAAGTCGGCCAGCCAGTCGGCCGTCTCGGGGAGGATCGAGGGGAACGAGGTGAAGTAGTCGCTCTGCCCCCAGCGTTCCCCCCATCCGGTCCGGAGGATCACCGCCGGGACGCTTTCAAGAAGATCGGCGAAGGGGGCCAGAAGCTCGGGGGTGATCTTCGCCGCGGCGCCGGTTTCCTGTTCGGCCAGCGCCGGGGCCAGGTCGCACAGGACCGCCTCGGTATCGAAGGTCTCCAGCGGAAGATCGCCGAACGACTCGCCGTCGGAAAAAAAGTGCCTCGGCGCGTCGAGGTGGGTCCCCAGGTGCGTCCCGAACGTGACCGACGTGAGGCGGTAGCCGTCGCAGGCGTAGTCGGCCTCGATCACGCGGGTAAAGAGGGGGTCGCCGGGGTAAACCGGGGTCGCCTCGTTGATCGGGCGGGACAGATCGATCAGCATCGTTTCTTACCGGTTCGGCGCGCCGCAACGACGCGCCGGAAAGCGTATCAGTCCGGAACCCAGAGCTTGCCGCCGCCCCCGCCGGAGGAGGGACGGTCGGAATCGGGGGTCCAAATCCCCGAGGAGGGCTCCTCGGGCGGCGCGGCCATCGGGGTGTCGCCGCCCAGAGACCCGGCGCCCCCCATCGGCGCGGCCCCGGCGGCAGGAGCCCCCATCGCCCGCGGGGTGCCGTCGGGATTGATCAGCCCCAGCCGGACGAGCAGCACCTGCAGGGCCTGCATCACCTCCGGCTCGCCGCGGTGCGTCTGGGTGATATGGGCCAGCATCCGCCGGAACCCCTCGATATCTTGATCGGCCAGGCACAGCGCCAGCTCTTTGAGGTTCAGCGCCCCGTCGGAGGCCCCCGCCAGGCGGGCCTCCTCATAGGCGCGCTTGAGCAGGTCGCGGGCCCCGTCGAGTGTGGCGTCGTTGGCCGAGGCCTCGTCGATCAGCCGGTCGTACGCCATCAGACGGGCGGTGAACGCCGCGGCGTCCCCTTCGGCGGGAGCCGGAGCGTCCAAGATGCGGCGGGCGAGCGTCAGGACGGTCCGCGATTCCCCCAGAAGGTGGGCCGTCGGCAAAAGGCGCGCAGCCACGGCCGGGGAGTACGACCGCGGGTCGACCCGATTCCAGCGCCAGATCGGCAGCGCGGCAAAGAAGCGGCGTGCCTCGTCATCCCCCTCGGGGGCGCTCAGCGCGGCGGGCGTCGGAAGATGGAGCGTTTCGCGAAGCAGCGTTTCGGCCTCGTCAACACTGGCCGGCGGCAGCTGCAGAGAAATCATCGCCGCGGCGGCGGCCAGGCGCACCGGCGGGAAATTCTCGGCGGCGGCCTGCCGCGGGGTCTTGCCGTCGAGATCGGCCGAGGGGTGCTCCATCCACGCGGGGAGGAAGACCTCGGCGAAATAACCGCGGCTTAATTCTTTAACGATTTCGGGCGTCAGCCGGGCGGCGGCGCGCCCCAGGTCGAACTCGGGATGGAGGCGCATGGCCAGCCACGAGGTCGCCGGCTCGCGCAGGGTATCGGGTTCGGCTTTCCAGCCGTCGCCGGCCAGCGCCGCCACGCGCTCCACGGCCGTGTCGAGGTTCGGCTCCAGGGCGTTGATCTCCACGCGCGCGGGGCGGTCGGTCTGGCGGCCGTACAGCAGGACGCGGGCCAGACGGCGCGGGGCGGTTTCCAAGGTGATCGGAACATCGTCGGGGGGAACCGGACGGTCGAGAAGATGGAACAGGTGGCTGGGGCCGGGATGATCGGCGTCGCCGAACAGGCGCGGGTCGAACGGAACATTGACCAGGTCGCGGCGCGACAAAAGCGCCTCCAGCAGGCGGTCCTCCTCGGTGATTTCGTAACTGGCCTGAACGGCGTTGATCAGGTCGTCTTCCTCACGGGCGAAGTTGACCAAAATCTCGGCGTCGAGGGCGTCGTCGAACGGCACCCCGGCCGCGCGGGCGAAGCGGGCGAACGCGTCGGAGGAACCGACCTCGTCGCACAGCCACAGGCGGGCCACCGCCAGGGTCCGCCACAGGTTCGGCCAGGCGGCGGCGTAGTCGGTCAGTTCCTCGAGGATCGTCCGGGCGGCGTGCCAATGCCCCATCGCCAGGGCCGAAAGGGCCGTGTTGTAGCGGGCGGTCCCGAGCCAATTTTCCGGGGCGGTGCGGTCGAAGAACGGCTCTTTGACGAACAGCGGCAGCCCCGGGGCGGAGTAGATGCGGCGCAGCATCACCGCCGTCTCGGTATTTTGGGGATCGTACTGCCGGAGGATCTTCAGCAGGGCGATCGCCGGCGATTCTTTCCCGGTATCGGCCAAAACACCGGCCAGCACCAGCGTCGGGCCGAACAGCGAGGAGTGGAGTTTCCCCGGCTCGCTCGTCTCGAAGGCGCGTATGAGCGTCCCCAGCGCCTCGACCGCGTCGCCGCCCAAGGCGGTCGCCAGGGCCCATTCGCCGAGGGCCTGCGGGTTGTTCGGTTCGGCGGCGGCAAATTTTTGGGCCGCCTCGGCGTAGGGGGCCATCTGCCCGGCCGCGCGCAGGGCGGTGCACTTGAGCGCCATCAAACAGGCGCAGTTCGGGTGCTCTTTTTCGAGCTGTTCGACCGAGCGGACCGCCGCGGTGAACTGGCCGCCGGACAGCTGCGACTCGATCCGCTGGAGCTCTTTCGTCAGCTTGGGACAACAGTGACGGATCTTTTTACCACGCCCACCGGGGCAAAGGGAGTTGGAATCCAAAGGCATCGGGGCTCCTTGTTCGTTCGGACGATCCACCGCCGGTTCGGCCGCGCGGCCGCCGGTTCGGTGAATAAAAATTCTTTTTACGGCCGCTGTATTATAAGGTGCCGCCGAATTCTTTCTATGACCCGCCTCTATCCGGGACGGGCCTTTATCCCTTACTCTTGGGGCTGGCTATCATCGGCCCTGTCGGCGGCGGCGATATCGCGCAGCATTGCCAGGAGTTTCGCGCGGATCTTCGGCTCGGCCTCGCGCTCGAGCATCGAGGTCCCCCGCCAGGTGGTGTATCCCCCCAGCTCAAACTGATCGGCGGGGGGGATATAGCCGTTGTAGCCGTTGGCCAGGGCGATCATCACGTTGGCTTCAAACGGGGTGGAGGCGCGCAGCCGCGCGCCGGTAAAGCTGTAGATTTCCCCCGGGGCGGCGCACAGGCCGATATCGTTGAGCGCCACGGTCTGAAGGGTAACGGCCCACCGCCGGGGGAACGACTCCTCGGCGACCGTCAGCTTGGCGTAACAGCGCGTCGTCACCGACAGATCGTCCGGCGAGGCCAGCAGGGCGCGGGCCGTTTCGACCTGCTCGGCCGTCGGACGGCGAAGGGCCAGCTCCAGGGTATCGGTCCGAACGCGCAGCGAGGCGGTATCGGCGAACTGTATCCCGCCATAGGCGGCGAAGACCTTTTCGGCCAAATGCTCCCCGACGATGTTGTAATCGTACGGCGGCTGATCGTTGAGGAAATCAATGCAGTTGCAGTCCCCCGCGGTCCCGCAGGTCATCATCGCCACAAAGTTCTCGCCGGCCCCCAGCAGTTCGGCGATCTTCCGCGCGAAAACGCCGTAGTAGTCGGCCGACAGCCGCCCCTCGAGATCGGATCCGCCGGCGTAGTGCGACGAGTAGTTCGCCAAAAGCGCCAGGGGCGTACCGTCGGGGCGCGTGAACGCCAGACAGTAGATCGTCTGATCGGGAACCCCCAGCGGCGAGACGATATCCTCGCTTTGGCGCGGGGGGTTCATCTGCGCGACGTTGTGGCTGATCTCCACCAGGTCGGAGGGCTGTTCCGGGGCGGTCCCGGGCTTCATCAAAAAGCGCCGGCAAAAGACGTGGCGCGGCTCCCGCGCGGTGCACCAGCCGAAGCGGGCCGGTTCCAGACGCTCCAGCGCGCCGACGGCCGCCTCGACCGCTCCGGCCAAGGCCGTCGGCTCGTACGGCCCGATCCCCCTATCCCGAAGCTCCTCGTCGGAGGGGATCCCCTCCGAGGTCTCGTGCCCGCGGCAGATCGCCGGGGCGAAGTGAGTATGCGTCGCCGAAACGCAGATCCGATCGGCGGGGAAGCCGGTCTTTTCCTCGACCTGTGCCTTGACCTGATCGGTGAACGCGGAGGGAATATGGCACGAGTCGATCAGGACGAAAATAAACCTTTCCGAGCCGCACTCGATGGCCAGCGCCTTGGCGTACAGCGGATCGTGAACCTCACTGACATAGCGCGGCGTAAAATAGCCGTTGACGCAGACCGGAAACAGCGTCGGCGTGATATCGACCTGACAGGCGCCGACCCTCAGCGGCTGGCCGGCGGAAAGCCGGCCGGCAAACAGCGCGGCGAAAACGACGCCAAGGGCCGCGGACAAAAAACAAAACTTCCTGCTGCGTGTCATCGACTTTCCCCTTAAAAAATTAATCTCTCACTCCCCCGCCCCGTGATCCGCGCCGGCGTTATCGGCGGCATAAATATCGCGCAGCATCGACAGCAGTTTGGTACGGATTTTCGGCTCGGCCTCGCGCTCCAGGGCCGAGGTCCCCCGCCAGGTGGTGTATCCCCCCAGCTCGAACTGCTCGGCGGGGGGAATATAGCCGCTGTAGCCGTTGGCCAGAGAAATCACCACATTGGCCTCCAGCGGGGTGGAGGCGCGCAGCCGCGCGCCGGTAAAGCTGTAGATTTCTCCCGGAATGGCGCACAGGCCGATCCCGTTGAGCGCCACGGTCTGCAGCGGAATCGTCCGCTGTTCGGGGAGCGACTCGGAGGCGATCGTCAGCTCGGCGTAGCGGCGGGTGGTATTTTTAAGGGAATCCCCCCCCTCGGCGAGCAGGGCGCGCGCCTTGGCGACCTGTTCGGCGGTGGGGCGGCGCAGCGCCAAGGTGAGGGTATCGGTCCGAACGCGCAGCGAAGCGCTTTCGCGGTATTGCGCCCCCTGATAGGCGGCGAAGACCTTTTCGGCCAGGTGCTCCCCCACCAGGTTGTAGTCGTACGGCGGCTGATCGTTGAGGAAATCAATACAGTTGCAGTCCCCCGAGGTCCCGTTGGTCAGCATCGCCACAAAGTTCTCGTCGGCCCCAAGCATTTCGGTGATCCGGCGCGCGAAGACGCCGAAGAAGTCGGCGGTGACCCGGTCTTTGATCCCCGGGCCGTCGGCGTAGTGCGACGAGTAGTTCGCCAGCAGCGCGATCGGCGTGCCGTCGGGCCGCGCGAACCCCAGGCAGTAGATCGTCTGATCGGGAACCCCCAGGGGCGAAACGATATTCTCGCTTTGGCGCGGGGGATTCATCTGCGCCAGGTTGCGTGTCACCTCGACCAGGTCGGCCGGCTCGTCCCAGGCGGTCCCCGGTTTCATCAAAAAGCGCCGGCAAAAGACGTGGCGCGGCTCGCGGGCGGTGAACCAGGCGAACTTCGCCGGCTCCAGACGCTCCAGCGCCCCGACAATCGCCTCGACCGTCCCGGCGATCGCCCGCGGCGCGTACGGCTTGACTCCCTTGGCCTTCAGCTCCTCTTCGCTCGGGGTCCCGATCGCGACTTCGTGGCCGCCGCCGAGCGACGGGGCGAAGTGGGTATGGGTCGCCGAGATACAGATCCGATCGGCGGGGAAACCGGTCTTCTCCTCGACCTTTGCCTTAATCTCATTGGGAACGTCCGAGGAAAAGAGGCACGAGTCGAGCAGAGCAAAGACAAACCTCTCTCCGCCGCACTCCAGCGCGATCGCCTTGGCGTACAGCGGATCGAGCACCTCGGTGTAATAGCGGGGATTGAAATACCCGTTGACGTAGACGGGGAACTGCGTCGGCGTGATATCGACCTGACAGGCCCCGACCCGAAGCGCCCCGGCGGCATCGCCGGCATCATCGGCGCGAAGCGCCCCCCACGAAACGGCGGCCGCCCCAAGCAGCAGCGCCGAAAACAAAAACCGGCGGAAAATATCTCCCGGCATCGCGAATCTCCTCGTTAAATACCCGCAAAAACAACGTACCCTAACGCCGATTGTACCGGCCGAAAAGAAAAAATCAAAATTTTACGGGCTTTTTTTCCTTTCCCCCTTGCGCGCGCCCCGCGGCGTGGTGTATACTGTACTAGTCTACTAGAACACTAGCCAAAGTCGGCCGATCCGGCCGCTCTCGGAATAGACTATGCACTTTACTATCGACGCCAATGGGCCCATTCCCATTTACGAGCAGGTCACCGAACAGATCTGCGGGGCGATCGCTTCGGGGGCGATCCGTCCCGGAGAGAGCATTCCGTCGGTTCGCGAACTGGCGCGAACCCTGGCGATCAACCCGAATACCGCCGCGCGGGTGTGCCGTGAACTTCAGAGCAACTCGATCGTCTCCCTCTCGCGGGGGGTCGGGCTGATCGTCACCGACGAGGCCCCCGATCGGTGCCTGCGCCGCCGGGTCGCCCTGTTCGAAAACCGGGCCGCCGCGCTGATCAACGAAGGGCTGCGCATCCAGCTCGACTTAGAGACGATCGAGCGGATCATCCATCGGCAGATCGCCGAGCGGCGGACACTCCAAAACAACACTCTCTCCTCGGCTCAGCGAGGCAAGCGATGAAAAAGAATTCCTGCGTTATAGAATTTGAAAACGTCACTCGGCGGTTCGGCAAGATCGAGGCCGTCGGCGATCTGTCCCTTCGCGTCGCCAAGGGGCGCATCTTCGCCCTGCTCGGCAAGAACGGCGCGGGAAAGACGACCCTCATCAAATTGATGCTCGGCCAGCTGCGCCCCAGTTTCGGAACCGTTCGGGTTCTCGGACTGGATCCGTGCGAACACAACCTCGAAATCCGCCGCAAGATCGGCTACGTCCCCGAGCGTCCCCGCCTCTACGAGTGGATGACCGCCGAGGAGATCGGCCGGTTCGCCGGGGCGTTCTACACGCCGCGGTATCTGGAGGAGTTCCTCCGGCTTCTCGATCAGTTCCGCATCGACCCCTCGGCGAAGATCAAGAACCTCTCCAAGGGGCTGGCCGCCCAGGTCTCCCTGGCGCTGGCCTTAGCCGGCAAGCCGGAGATCCTGATCCTCGACGAGCCGACCGGCGGCCTCGACACGCTGGTTCGGCGCAGCTTCACCGAAAGCATCATCGAGTGGGCGGCCGGGGGAAAGACGATTTTCTTGTCGAGCCATCAGGTCAGCGAGGTCGAGCGCTTCGCCGACGATATCGGGCTGATCAAAAAGGGGGTGCTGGTCCGTCAGGAGCCGCTCGAATCGATCAAAGAGCGGACCAAACGAATCGTCCTGACCTTCGACAAGATCCTGCCCGAGGACGACAGCGTCGAGCGGGCGCTGAGGAAGTTCTTCACCGAACCGATCTGCGTGACCCGTTCGGGCCGGATGATCGAGATCGTCGGGCTCGGCACCTTCGACAACCTTCCGAAGCCGGGGACCGAGATCGCCGAGGCGCGCCTGTGCTCGTGCGACTGCGTTTCGATGACGCTGGAGGATATCTTCATCGCCTCGGTCCAGTAGCCCCATCGGGGCGGCAGCCGCCCCGAAGAAGCGGTCCTTTCACCTAAAGCCATCAACACCAAAAAACCATACCGAGTATTTCTATGTCCGACGCCGTCAAAACCCTTCTGTGGAAAGAGTACCGCGAGAACTTCCGCGTCTGGGGAGCGGCCGTCGTCGACGGTCTTCTCCTTCTCACGGGGGCGGTTCTCGCGCGGGACGCCCTCTCCATCCGGGGAGAGACTGTCTTCTCGTTGGGAGCGCTGGTCGTCTTGGTCTACGCGACGATCTTATCGGCCGATATTTTCGTCCGCGAGAAGGAGGACGGCTATCTCCCCTTTCTGAACCGATTCCCGATCACCGCCCGCCAGGTCGCCGCGGCCAAATTTCTCTGGATCGCCCTTTCGACCTTCGCGCTGGCGGTCGTCTTCGCCGCCGTCTGCCAGGGACTGGTGCTATCGGGCCTGTTCACCGCCGAGAACCCCATCCCGAGTTTCCGGTTTTTCCTCTCGCGCGGGGTCGTCTCTTTAAACGGTATCCTCTGGGGGCTCTTCTGGTCGACCCGCGCCGCGCGGCGGCTGTCCGCCATTATCCTGACGATGCTCAGCACCGTCGCCATCCCGCTTTTGGCCGAAATATTCTCGCAGACGATCACCGGGGCCTTTATGGCCTCGCTGTTTCTGTTCGTGGAGTGTGTCGTGTGCGAGTTTTTGGTCTGTCCGATCTTAGACGGGATCGACAACTGGTTTAATGAACGCGGCCGCAAGAAAGCCGAAGGCGAATCGATGCCGCTGCTCGATAAACTCCGCCCCCGGTCCGCGCTGACGGTCCTCACGGCGCAGGGAATCTTCCAGCTGCGCGGCGCCGCGGCGATGCTGCAGCTCACGGCGCTGCTCCCCGTACCGCTTCTGATCGCCGCCGCGGCGCTTCCGCCGAGCGAGCCGAAACAGAGTCTCGAATTACTGACGCTTCTGGTGGTCGCCGGGGTCCTTTTTTTCGGAATCTTCCTGACGGGCACCTTTCTCGTTCGGGATTTCCAAGAGGGGAATCATTCTTTCCTTCTGCGTCTTCCGCCGCGTCCGCTTTTGTTTTGGTTCAGCCGGCTGGCGGGAATCTGCTGCGTCTGGGTTCTCCCGGCGGCGCTCGGCCTTGGCATGGCGCTGACGGCCGGCAACGCGTTCGGCCGCGAGTCCCACCTGTTTTCCGAATCTCTGCTGGAGCAATTCCCCGCCTTTAGGGTGTGGGAAATCGCCAACGCTTTTGTCTTCGCCGCCGCCGTCCCGCTTTTGGGGCTGTGGACCGGCGCCCTGTGCCGCAACCGGATCACCTCCATTTCGCTGGAGATTTTCCTCCTGGCGGTTCTCCTGACGTCCGCCTTTGTGACGACCCCGCCGTCGATGTCCCCCTTGGCCCACCTGATCCCCCTGTCGCTGTTCGCGGCCGGTTCGTACGACCTGGTCCGCCGTCAGCTGCGCGGCACGGTGAGTATCGCGTACCGGGTGGCGCACCTGCTCCTCCTGCCGGCGGCGGCCCTGGCGATCATTCTGGTGATCTTCCCTGTGGTTCGAATCTACAGCGTCGCGCTCCTGCCGGACCGCTTCGATCCCGATCAGATCGCCCGGTACGGCTGGACCGATCGGCTGCGCGCCGAACGGGACTATTTTCGTCAGCGGCCGCTGCGCCGCGCGTGCAAAGCCGAGGCGCTGGCCGCCATCAGGGCAAACGAAACGGGGAACAGAACCGCCGAATCGATCCCGATCGAAAGGGTCTTTCAGCGCCGCTTGGAATTCCGAGAACGAGGTCTGGATGTCCTCACCCCCGGATGGGAATATTTTTGGACTTCACAGTCGTTCCTCGAGCCGGTGACCGATTCCCTCTGGTCCCGCGAGGAGGAGTTTTTCCGCGCCATCCACCAAAGCGTGGAGACAGCCGCCCCCGAGCAGCTGCGGCGGTTCATTGAGGTCCTCGGCGCGATTCCCCAAATCCGCCCGAGCGGTCCGCGGCTCGAGGAGGCGATCGATCGTCTGTACCACGCGCAGGTGACAGCGAGCTATCTGTACGGGTACCTCAGCGACGAGGAGCCGAGGGAGTTCTTCATCCCGCGAATCAACGACCGCCGCCTTCGCTGGGAGAGGGCGGCGGTCTGCCGCCGTTTTCTCCATAACAAGCGGATTCTCGACCTGTGCGCGGCGCGCCAAGCCGAACAGACCATCTACGCGGCCGGGCCGGTTCGATCTTCCGGCGTCGCCGCGGGAATTGTCTCGGTGCCGGCGGCGCGGAAACTGTACGAGCGCCAGCCGTCGGATCAGAATCCGGGGATCTCCTGGTTCTCGGAAGAGTCGCTGCTGTATCTGCGCCGCACCGAAGAGCTGGCGCGAAGGGGGATGTGCCTCCCGGATGACTACACCGACTTCCCCTTCGATCTTGGCATGAAACAGCGCCGCCGCGTCTCGGTCGAGGAACGAATGCTCCTCCCGTGGGCGGGCTTCTCTCTGCCCAAGCCGTACCAAATCGAGGTGATGCGCTTAATGGCGATGGTCGAGTCGGCGCTGTTCCTGTATTGGCACGAGCACGACCGGCAGTGGCCCGAGACGATCGACGACCTGGTCGCCGCGGGGTATCTCCCCGCCGTCCCCACCCTTCCCGGCGGCGGTTTCGACCGGCCGGTTCGTTTTGAACTTTCGCCGCGGGCCAAAGAGCCGATCCGCTTCACGACGAAAGACACTTCCAAGGGACAGACCGCCTATCCGCTGCCCAGCGGCGGCGACGCGGACCCCAAAAGCCGCGTCGCGCTGTTTGAGCTTCCCGAAAACGAAACCTCCCTGCTTCCCGACCGGTTCCTCACGGCCGCGGCGGCCGAAACCGCCGAAGCGGCCCGGGCGGTAAGGCGAAACCGCGTGCGCTGCCGTCCCCTTTGGGGCCCGCCGAGGGGGCGCAGAAGGCCGGCTGACCCATCCTGGGGATGGAGCGCCGACACCGGCAAGAGCCGCCGTCTGGTCTCGGACCGCCCCTTCCCCTTTGTTCGGGAGGCGGCCAGGACCGGGATCGACCCCGTCACGGGAGAACGTGTCGCGATTCAGCCGTCCGGCGCGCTGTTCGGCGCCTTCCCGATAGAAATCGAGGAAGAAACTGCCGAGCCGAAGGAAGAAGCGGCCGAGCCGCGGGAAAGCTAAACATTCAGCCCAAACGCGCGGCTTTCGCCGGTTCCGCCGGCACCGCGCAAAAGTCATAACACAACAAAGCCGTAACGCCCCCTCACGGCGCTGCCCTGAAGCGAGGAACTGTCTTGACCGTCCGAACCGGAAAAATCGCGCTGCTGACCATTCAGGCGATCCTTTTGATCGGGCTGAACTGGACCGCTTCGTGCAACCGAACCGAACATGGCCACATCGGGGCGGCGGTCTACTTTTGGCACACCGGCCGATTCGACATCTTCTGCGTCAATCCGCCGCTGACGCGGATCATCAGCGGGGTCCCGATTCTTCTGGCCAATCCGAACTACGATTGGAAAACATACTCCCCGCGCCGGCGGCAGCGGGCGGAATTCTCGCTGGGAAGCGCGTTCCTCGATGCCAACGAGCCGGGGAAGATTCGCGCCGTTTTGCTGCTGGCGCGCACGGCGCTGATTCCGCTGATTCTTCTGGGGAGCGTGTACGGATGGCGGTTCGCCTCGGGGCTGTACGGCGCCGCGGGGGGGTTCGTCTTTTTGATTCTTTGGGTCTTCTCTCCCCTGATGCTCGGCTGGGGGGCCACCCTCTGCCCCGATACGGCCTCGGCGGCCCTCGGGCTGGTCGGGCTGTACACGTTCCTCCGCTGGCTGCGACGGCCGGACTGGCCGCGGACCCTCACCGCGGGGGTCTGTCTGGGGCTGATGCCGCTGACCAAGACCACCTGGGTCATCGCCTTCCCGCTGTACTTCGCCCTTTGGGCCTTCTGGCGTCTGACCGGTCCCGGGAATCAAACAAAAAACACGACAGAAGACAACGCCGAAAACCAGGCCGCCGGCGGGGCGGACCGGGCGCGGTGCCCTTCCCGCCCCGGGTTTCTCCGTCTGACGGTGATTCTCGCCGTGGGGCTGTATATCCTCAACATGGGGTATATGTTCGACGGTTCGTTTCGGCCAGTGAAGAAATACCAATTCCTCAGCCGGGCTCTGTCGGGCATCCAGACCGAGGAAGACAACCAAACGGGAAACCGCTTCAAAGACAGCTGGCTGGGGAACATCCCGGTTCCGCTGCCGGCCGATTTCGTTCTGGGGATCGACATTCAAAAGTCCGACTTCGAGCGGGGGCGTTCGTCGTACCTCAACGGCGTCACCGCCCCGCGCGGATGGAAGTCGTACTATCTCTGGGTCGTGCTTTTTAAAGAACCGATCGGAACGCTTCTTTTGTTTCTTCTGGCCGTCGGAACGATGTTTTGGTATCCCCCCCGGCGCGAGGAACTTCCGGTCCTGTTTACCGCGGTGACGCTCTTTGTCTTCGTCAGCGCGCAGGACGGGTTGTCGATGCACCCGCGCTATATTCTGCCGGCGATGGGGTTCTTCTACCTTTTCGCCGCGCGAACCGGACGCCTGTTAACCGGCGCGAACCGGCCGGCGAAAGCCGCCGCGGCGATTGGGCTCGCTGCGGTCGTGCTCGCCTCCTTGATGTGGTATCCGCACTCGATCAGTTACTTCAATACGCTTGCCGGCGGCGCGGCCGGCGGGCCGAGGCATCTGCTCGACAGCAGCGCCGACTGGGGGCAGGCGAAATACCTTCTTTGCGATTACTGCCGAAGGCACCCCGAGGAAAGTATCCTCACCAACGCCATCGGCCCCGCCGAGGCGAAGAAATTTTCCCCGGCCAACCTCCGGCGCGTCGAGCTTCTCGGCGATCGTCCCGACGACGGCAAAGAGCTCTCCCCGGGGCTCTACGCCCTGTCGGTCAACGATGTCTTCGGCGACGATCGTTATACCCCGCTGCGCGGGATAAAACCGATTCACCGCGTCGGCGCCGCGATCTGGATCTACCGAATCGAACGGCCGCTGCGGCTGACGGCGGAAAAGCAGCGGGAAGAAAAAACACCCTAACGACGCGTCCCCCCGGCGCGGCGGGGCGTTTTTTATTTTTTCGGAAAACAACATTATTATGCAAACAACATTTTTGAAAGGCGGTTGATATTGACCAAAGGCGGTTGATATTGACGAAAAATAACAATGCTGAATAATGACGGTTTCTCCCCCCGCCGTCGGCGCGCCGGGAGACAGTACAAAAAACGGTTTCTCGCTATTTCAAAGGGTTCCTCTGTGAGAAGAAAAGGGTTTACACTTGTCGAACTGATCGTCGTGATCGCGATCATCGGCCTTTTGATCGGCCTGACCATCCCCGCCGTTCAGGCGGCGCGTGAGGCGGCCCGCCGGGCGCAGTGCGCCAACAACCTCAAGCAGCTCGGCCTGGCCGTCTTGAACTACCACGACACCCTCGGGTCGTTCCCCGCCGGCTGCTGGGGGTCGGAAATGTCCACCTGCGTCTACGCCAACGGAACCAGCCCGAGCGACCCGGACGGAGGAACCTGGGTCGCCGTCTTCGGGCCGACCGACGTCGATTTCGACGCGCGCCACGACCGCAACTACGGCGTGATCAACTTTTTGGTCGCGCTGTATCCCTATCTGGAGATGGCGCAGCGCTGGAACGAGGTCACCGGCTGGACGCAGTACCGGCGCAGTATTTTCTGGGGCGACCCCGAAGACTGCCACACGGCCGACACCGGGAAGAACTACGGGAAGCGCGGCTACCCGGGGGCGTACGAGATGGTCGCCTGCTACGCCGGCCCGATCCCGGTCTTCGCCTGTCCCTCGGACGGGACGGCCTCGGCGGGGAATCCCTGCTGGCAGAACCCCAAAGATTTGGCCGCCGGCGATAAGCCGAACGCCAAAACCTGCTACGTCGGCTGCATCGGCGACACCATTCTCAACGCGCGCGAGGGCGCCGCGGGGGAGCGCGGTTTCTTCAGCTGTTTCCGCAACGGCAGCGCCCACGACAGCAAGCCCCAGAAGTTCATCGGCATCGCCGACATCACCGACGGAGCCAGCCATACCGTCTGGCTGAGCGAATGCGTCACCGCCGATCAAGAGAGCGACCGCGATATTAAAGGGGGATACTGCCTGCTGAGCTCCTCGAACATGACTCCGGCCAAGTGCGTAGATACCCCCAACCCGATCAACCCCCGGGTTTACAACACCCCGTACGAGGTCGGTGTGGAAGGACGCGGCATCACCCACGCCCTGGGGAACGCCCGTATCGCCAAATTCCAGACGATCCTCCCGCCGAACTCCCCGAGCTGCTCGGCCGCCTCGGAACACAGCGGCTGGCGGGAAGGGATCTCCTCGGCGGCCAGCAACCACCCCGGCGGTGTCAACTGCCTGCGGGTCGACGGCTCCGTCCTGTTCGTGGCCAACTCGGTCAACTGCCTGACCGACAACGATAAGCTCCCCGAATCGGAGCACTTCTACGGCGGCGCCACCGCGCGGACGACCACCTGGTACATCTCGAACGAACCGGAGGGGGTCAGCCCGTACGGCGTCTGGGGGGCGATGGGGACGATCAGCGGCGGCGAAAGCCAGTCGCTTTAAGCCCGCCTCCCCGGCGGCTTCCCAAGGGGGCTTCCCGGGCGAGGCGAACCGCGCGGCGCGTTTTTGGCGAAAATTTCAAAAAACAAGTTTTTTTGGAGAATGCACTATTGAATCTTAATCAGTGTTGCTGGATAATACGGATGTCGAAAAACAGCCGATTCCGCTCCCGGCGGCGCGCGGCAGACAAGATCAAAACGTTTTTCTCGCTAATACAAGCAAGGAGATCTCTATGAACAAAAGAGGTTTTTCTCTCGTCGAGCTGATCGTCGTGATCGCGATCATCGGCCTTCTGATCGGCCTGACCATCCCCGCCGTTCAGGCGGCGCGCGAGGCGGCCCGCCGGGCGCAGTGCGCCAACAACCTCAAGCAGCTCGGCCTGGCCGTCTTGAACTACCACGACACCCTCGGGTCGTTCCCCACCGGCTGCTGGGGGTCGGAAATGTCCGCGTGCGTCTACGCCAACGGGACCCGCCCGAGCGACCCGGACGGCGGAACCTGGGTCGCCGTCTTCGGACCGAGCGACGTCGATTTCGACGCGCGCCACGACCGCAACTACGCCGTGATCAACTTTTTGGTCGCGCTTTACCCCTACCTGGAGATGGCGCAGCGCTGGAACGAGGTCACCGGCTGGACGCAGTACCGCAGGAGCATCTATTGGGGCGACCCCGAGGACTGCCACACGGCCGACACCGGAAAGAACTACGGGAAGAGCGGCTACCCGGGAGCGTACGAGATGGTCAGCTGCTACGCCGGCCCGATTCCCGTCTTCGCCTGCCCCTCGGA
>JAFRFG010000047.1 GCA_017434455.1 Thermoguttaceae bacterium
CCCCGGGACAACTGACCAGAACCTTCCGATCCTTTGAATAAAGAACTCCATCGATACTGCAATACTTGGTATTATCAGACGCGACTTCGATACTAGCCAGGGCATTGCAGCCATGAAACGCCTCTATCCCGATTTTCTTGACCGAGGAGGGAATCGTGATACTCGACAGGGAACCGCAGCCACCAAACGCCTGAAACCCGATTTCCGTGACCGAGGAAGGGATCGTGATACTCCCCACAGAGCCGCAGTAATAAAACGCCTTTTCCCCAATTTTCGTGACCGAGGAGGGAATCGTGATACTCTCCAGGGAGCGGCAGAACAAAAACGCCCCTCTCCCGATTTCCGTGACCGAGGAGGGAATGGTGAAAGATTTAACCTCCTTAGGACCGGCCAACAGAATCGTTCCGTCTTTAGAGTACCGAGCGCCGTCATTCGTCTCCGACCGACTCCCGTCCGACTCTTGAGGCGTGATTGACCGGTCCTCCCCACGGGCCGACAAGGCAACGAGGCACAGTCCGCAAAGAGCGTTCAGCCAGGAACAGCATTTGCGATAAAGAGCGATCAGCCAAGAACAGCGGTTGCGATTGATTGACATAAAATCCTCATCGAGAACGGTACGGGAAAACGGCGGGTGATTCACGCGCGCGGCCGCGGCCTGCCGGCGCGCCATAAAAAACGATTTTAGCAGAGACCGGCGCGGGATTCAAGTAAACGCGCCTCCGCGCGGCCGCTCGGGAAAAACCGGCCGCGGCGCTTGAAATGCGCGCGGCGGTATGGTCTAATTGTTTTTGGGGGGTCGGCCGCGGCCGGCGTGAACGCCGCCGGTCACGTTCGCACGAATGACAACACTATCCAGCCAACACACTAAGAGGAAACAATGCGCAAATCAACACTCTTGGTCCTGACACTCTTTGCCGGGCTGCTTGCCGGGCTTCTTCCGGCGGCTGCGGCGGCCGGCGGCAGCCCGACCATCTGGGGAGAAAAATCGTCGTACGCCGTGGTCAATCCGGTCGTCCGCTCCCCGCTTTGTGATTTCATCTCGCTCGACGGCTCATGGCAGTTCTCGAACCGCGACGCGTGGCTTTACCGGCTCGGGGTCGGCGACACGGCGTGGGACGGGCTCGGTTTCAAGTACGACTGGTCCGACAGCCGGACGATTCAGGTTCCCGGCAACTGGGAATCGCAGGGGGTCGGCGAACCGGGGCCGTGCAAATCGTGGGACTGTGAGTGGGACCGCGACTTCTGGGACATCCGCCACGTCTATATGGGGTTCGCCCTCTACCGGAAGGTCGTTAAAATCCCGGCCGACTGGTCGGGGAAGGCCGTTTGGCTGAAAATCGGCGGGGTCCGCAGCGAGGCGTACATCTGGGTCAATCAGAAGCGGGCCGCCTATGTGAACAACTACTGCGCCACCGAAAAATTCAATATCACCGAGCTTCTGGCCCCCGGCGAGGAGGCGGTGATCGAGGCGCTGGTGCGAAACGACACCCCTTCGCGCAAGGGATGCCTGGCGGCCGGCCACTGCTTCGGCGGATTCTATCGCAGCATTGAGCTGGAAGCGACGCCGAACGTCTATATCGACGACGTCTGGGCGCGCGGCGAAATCGCCGGCCCGGTCGCCCAGACCCGCGTGACGGTCGCCTCGGCGGACGGGGAAAAAGCGGACTTCATCGGGACGCTCTCGGTCGAGATCCGGGATTACAAAACCGGCGAAGCCGCCGCCTCGGGCCAGTGCGCTGTCGACGGAACCGGCGAATACGTGATCGATCTTCCGTTGAAGAACGGCAAGCTGTGGTCGCCCGAGTCGCCGAACCTCTACGTCGCGGCGACGGTGCTCAAAGACAAGGCCGGCCATTCGGTCCACGGCTGGGATCAGCGCTTCGGCATCCGAAAGCTGGAGGTGCGCGGCGATCAGTTTTTCCTCAACGGCAAGCCGTACTTCCTCCGCGGGATGGGGGACCACCACTACGACCCGTTCACCATCACCGAGGGGGCCGACCGCGAGCAGTACCGCGCCCACATGAAGATCTATAAGGCGGCCGGCTTCAACTACGCCCGCCACCATACCCACGCCCCCCTGGCCGAGTACTTCGAGTCGGCCGACGAGGCGGGGATTCTGCTGCAGCCGGAACTGCCGTACTACCACGATATGACCACGCAGGCGTTTTCGTTCGACCCGATGCGCGACATTCAGGAACTGCATCGCACCTGCCGCCGCTACCCGTCCTTCGGCGTCTACAGCTGCGGCAACGAGGGCTGGTTCGGCCACCCGACCGACGAGATCCTCTATCAGTGGGTCAAGCGCCACGACCCCGACCGGCTGATGATTCATCAGGACGGCGGGCGCAACCTGCCGGGGAACAGCGACTTTTCGACCGGCGGGGTGGAGTCTCCCGACTTCTGCGTCGGGCTGACCCGCCCCTGGCCGAGGGGGAAGTACGACTTCCTCGATCGTCCGTACGTCGCTCACGAATACCTGAACCTGGCCATTAAGATGGACTCCCGCCTGGAAGATCGCTTCACCGGCGCGCGGCTGTCGCCGGTCCACTACGACATGTGGCTGGAAGATTTGGCCGCCTGCGGCTTAGACGAGGCGTGGGGCGCCAAGACGCTCAAGGCCGCGGCCAAACTGCAGGCGCACTATCAGAAGGCGGGGCTGGAGTCGGCCCGCTGTGACTTTACCTGCGACGGCTATATCTTCTGGTCGATCACCGACGCGTCGATTCCGGTCCCGGGCTGCCGAAACACCACGGCGGCACAGGGGTACCTGAACTGCTTCTGGGAACCGCGCCGCGACGGCTGGCAGCCGCGGCAGTTCTATCAGTTCAACGGCCCGACCGCGCTGCTGGCCGACTTCGGCCGGGATCGGCCGATCTTTGTCTCGGGCGAAACGGTCCCGGTGACCGTTTCGCTGTCGCACTACGACGCCGATGACCTGGCGGCCGGCCGTGTCTTGTGGAAAGTGATCGCCGACGATCAAACGCCTCTCGCCTCCGGCTCGATCCCGTTCGACGGGGCGCCGGCCGGCTTCGCCGGGGATCTCGGCGCGGCGCAAATCGAGGTTCCGGCGCTGGAAAAACCGGCGGCGGCCCGTTTCGAGGTCGAAATCGAGGGGACCGGCATTCACAACGACTGGGAATGCTGGCTCTTCCCGAATCGGGAAAAACCGTCCCTGGCCGGGCTGTCGGTTTCCGAGGAGCTGTACGACTGGTTCGCCGAGCGCTATACCGACGTGACCCGGTATGACCCCGCCGGAAAGGAAACCCTCATCGCCCGTCCGGAAGACCCGGCCGTGGCCGAGGCGATTTCCCAGGGGCGAAACGTCCTGGCGATTTCCGCCGCCGATCCCACTCCCGACGTGCAGCTCGGCTGGTGGGCGCTGGGGACGCAGGTCGGAACGGCGATCGAAAAGACCCCTCTTCTGGGCGACTTCCCGACACAGGAATGGATGAACGGGCTTTGGTTCGGCCTGATCCGCCGCGGCGCGCCCGACCTTAGGGAAGAGACGGTCTTCGGCCGGATGACCCCGGTCATCGTCGGCGAGGGGCGCGACTCGTACTACCTCTATCTCGGCCAGACCCAAAAGGGGGAAAGCCGTGTCACCGCCGTGTTCGCGATTGATCTGGAGCAGGACACCCCCGAGGCGCTCGCCCTGTTGGACGCCCTGGTGAAATCGTATCAGACGGCGGAATAAACCGTCAAGTTTGGGAATCCCCGCCGCTGTCGGCGCCCGCCGCGCTGGGTGTTGACAGCGGGGATTCCTTTCCGCTAAAATCTTTTTTATGTCCGCCCCCGAGCGCGGACACCGTCGTTTGAGACTGAAAGTTAATTTATTTATGGGGCGCGGCCGCCAGCAAGGGAGAAATAAAATGGACGAATTGACGAGGCGCGGTTTTTTGGAAAAGGGAGCTCTTTCGGTCGGGGCCGTTCTGGCCTCTTCGATACTGGACCGGCAGCGGCAGAGCGTTTACGGCGCCGTGGACGAGAACTCCAAGCCGGCCATTCTCGGGGGGGAGCCGGTCAGCACCGAGCCGTATCTCTCCTGGCCTCAGTACGACAAACAGATGGAAGATCTCTTCCTCGAGTCGCTGCGCACGCTCCACTGGTGCCGGATATCCGATCCCGCGAGCTGTGTCCCAGACTTTGAAAAGGCGTTCGCCGAGCACTGCGGGGCGAAATACTGCATCGCCGTCAACTCGGGGACCAGTTCGCTGATCACCGCCCTGGCGGCGCTCGACGTCGGCCCGGGCGACGAGGTGATTACCACCCCCTACACCTACCGCGCCACGGTCAATACCATTTTGACGCATTACGCCCTTCCGATTCTCGCCGACGTCGACCCGAAAACCTTTATGATCGACCCGAAGAGCATCGAGGAGCATATTACCCCCAGAACCAAGGCGATCCTGCCGGTTCACATCGGCGGCGCGCCGGCCAATATGGACGAGATTCTCGAAATCGGCAAGCGTCACAACATCCCCGTCGTCGAGGACGCCTGCCAGGCGCACTTCGGCCGCTGGCGCGACAAGTACCTCGGGACGCTGGGGACCTTCGGCTGCTTCAGCATGCAGATTTCGAAGAATATCTCCTGCGGCGAGGGGGGCGCGGTCTTCTGCGACGATATCGACCTGGCCGACAAGGCGTTCAAGATCCACACGCACTGCCACGGCGCGATTTCGGAAGACTACATGCGGTTCGAAGACGTGATGAACCGCGGCTACCGCTCCTACAACTTCCGCATGACCGCCTTCCAGGCCGCGATTCTTCTGGCGCAGCTGCCCACCGTCGAGGATCGCGCCAAGACGCGCAACGAAAACGCCCTCTACCTGGCCGAGCTTCTGCGCGATATCCCGGGGGTCCATCCGCAGGTGATCTACGACGGGGGAACCAGCGCCTGGCATCTGTTTATGTTCACCATTAACGAGGAAGAATTCGGCTGCTCGCGCAACGCCGTCTTCGAGGCGATTCGGGCCGACGAAATCGCGGCGACCACCGGCTACGGCTCGGACCAGGCCGAATGGGTCAAGTACCTGACCGATCTGAACAGCACCCCCGAGGCGCGCCGCATCTACTGCGACGAGGAGCTCAAGGGCTTGGCCGAAAGAACCCAAATCCCGAACAACGATTACCTCTGCGCCAACGCCATCTGGTTCTTCCAGAATCAGTTTCTCGCCCCCCGCTCGAATATGGACGCGATGGCCGCCTCGCTGCGCCGCATCCAGAAGAACGCCAAGGCGATCGCCAAGGCGCTGGGCTGAAAAGCGAAACACCGCGGTTGAATGGCCTTTCCGACCGCTTGAAACGGGCTTCACGAGGAAGCCCGTTTTTTTGTGGGCGAAAACACCGCGCTTTGGCTTATTTTCGCTTGCCCCGGGGGCGAGGCGGCCGTATAATGGACGGGAGGGAAAAAACGAAATCCATCAATAGCCGGAGCGACCATGATGGAAGATAAGCAAATGAACGATCCGAAGGGTGATTCACTGACTCGTGAGGACGCGGCGGGATGTATGATTGTTGTCGCTGTTACTTGGCTTCTTTTGGTGTCGATAACTGTCTTGGCTTATCTTTCCGGTGACAAGTACTCCAATCTGAATCTTTACTTGACTGTAACGTTTCTGACCATTGTCTTCGCCGCCCTTGTGGTTCCCGTATGGGGTATTTGTCTTAGCCGCATGCAAAAAGGGGGGCAAAACAGGAATAACGCCGAGGCACAACCGCGTGATATTCCAACGACCATGTCCTGCGGGTGTGCCGCCGCTGTCGGTCTGTTTTGGTTTATCAGCGCGTTTTGTGTGTTTTTTCTCAGTGATCCAGGTAACGACCCGCTATTGATCAGGTTCATGTATTTTACCGTATTGTGTGTATTCGTTGAGCTTCCTTTGCTGATTTTTTGTGCCTACCGAAATTATCGACGAGAGCAAAACAGGAAGTCCGCGCAGCCGAGAGAACCCGTTCCGCGCGGTGAAGCGGTTCCGGCGGGTGAAGCGGACAGGGAAAACGAAATCCATCAATAGCCGGAGTGACCACGATGGATCAGAAGCAGAAGAACGACTCAAAGAAGGACAAACCGTTTGTTCACGACGCGGCGGGCTGCGCTTTGGCCGGTCTGTTTGTTGTCGCTGTTGTTTGGCTTTTTCTTTTATTGGCCTGTTTCCTGAGATATTTTCTCGGTGATGGAACGAGAATCCATGACCCCTGGGCTTTGGCTCTTTTTGCCGGAGGGGCGACCGTTTTATGCGCCGCGTTTGGGGTTCCTCTGTTGGTGATTTGGGAAACATGTCATAGCCGCATACAAAAAAAGGAGCAAGACAGAAAGAATTCACAGACAGACCCGTCCGATCCCCAAATCTGCCCGCCTCAAGAATCGGGGGGACAAAGTCAAGAGGTTCCAAAGACGGGTTCGACGTTTCTTGAGCTCACCTCGATCGTCCTTTCCGGATGTCTTGCTTTTCTTAGTATTGTCGCGCTTACCCCCTTGCTGATTTGGCTGATTTCTGCCTTGGGTTCTCTTTTTAGTGAAGGTTTTTTTTCATTGTTAACAGGTCTGACTTTTTTGTGCCTAATGGGCTTCATTCCCCTGTTTGCTCTTTGGCGATCGTATAAAAGGGGGCACGATGAGAATCATCCAAAGTCTGCTTCACTAATTAATTTTATCATTGATTTTGCTCTGGCCGTTGGTCTTCTTTTTCTTATCGCTATGGAGCTTGCTATCGTCAATATTCATGTTTAAGATTCTTCATTTCACCCGGGAACAACGAAATGTTTACTGCGGGAGCGACTACGATGGACCAAAAGCAGAAGAACGACTCGAAGACGGTTTCACCGTTTCTTAGTCTTGCCGCGGCTTTGTCCTGCGGCGGGGCCGTTCTTGTCGGTCTTATTTGGCTTGTCTTTATGTGTTTCTATTATCGTGAATATGAGGAGGAATCTTATCGCGGGCTTGTCCTTACCACGTTTTTTACCGCTTTATGCGCCTTCATCGAGGTTCCTCTGTTGACTGTTTGGGGTATTTGTGCCGATCGCAAAACAAAATCGCGCTGAACCTAGATAATCCAAAGAAAGATTCCGGGGTTCTTATTCTTGCCGAGGGTTTATCTCTTGCTTGTTTCATTGGTATCCTCCTTTCTTCTTTGGTGGCCTTGTTTTGGAGTTTCGGGAAACAGTGGCCTCACGTCCTGGAGATTATTGAGTCTGGTATGGCCTCCTTCACCTACCTGCCCTTTTTAATCGCCCCTATCGCGGTTCCGATCCTGTTTATTCGGAATATTTACGCTCATATTAAGTAGAGGAAGGTCCAAAACAGGAGGTAGGGCCGCGAACATTTTGCCGCGCTTTGGCTCCTTTTTTCTTGACCCGGGGGCAAGGCGGCCGTATAATAGGAACACCGCAAACAGCGTGACGAACTCGGTTTTCCCTTTCCTCATGTCCGGTGATACGGCCGGAAAAACGAAACCTTTATTGCCGCAGCGACCACGATGGAACAGACGCGAAAGAACGATTCCAAGGCCGATTCACGTTTTCTCGGTATGGCGGCCGGCGGCTGTAAGGTCTTGCTCTATACACTCGCCGCTGTTTGGCTTGTTCTTGTGTTCTTGTGTTTCTGGAGGTATTTTTCCATCAGTGAGACGATGGACAGGGACCCTCGAACGCTCTTTTTCGGTACCGTGGCCGTGACCCTTTGGTGCGCCGCCGCCGCGCTTCCCCTGCTGGCCGTTTGGGGCGTTTGTGCCGACCGCGCGCGAAGAAAGGAACAAAAACGAACGAATTCGGATACAGACACGCCCTCTCCCCCGCCCTGCGCGGCTCAGGAATCGGGAGGAGAAAATCAGGGGGTTTCGAAAGCGAAATCATCGGTTCTTGACTATGGCGCCCCCTTGTCTTGCGGCTGTCTGGTCATCGCCGCTGTTCTTTGGATTGGCAGTCTCTTTTTGTGTATGGGTCTGTTTGACCATAAGCTGCGAAGTTTTCATTCAACGATGCGCGATTTCACTGAGTTTACCTTTCTGTTCGCCATCATAACAATCCCGCTGTTGATTCTTCGGGGCACCATTGTTGACCGCAAACGCGAAAGGGAACGTCTCAGAAATAAACTCGGGGCGCTGCCTCGCGATATTCCTACGTCCGTGTTCCGCGTCTGTGCCGCTGTTGTCGCCCTGTTTTGGTTTATCGCGGCGCTGTGGTATTTGTGGCTTTTCCATTATGACGCCTTTGCCGATCCTCTTATGGCCGCGGCCCATGATCTGACCTTTTGGTGTGCCGTCGTCGAGGTTCCTTTGCTGATTCTCTGGCGCTTTTTTGCCCGCCGCAAAAACAAAACCGAGCGGAACCGGCATGATACTCAGGCGCCGTCTGGCGATATTCTTACCTCGATATCCCGCGGCTGTGTCATTGCTGTCGCTTTATTTTGGGTTTTCGCGATGTCGTGGGCGGCGTGGGTTCTTCATTTTGACTGGTTTCGTCATATGCATATATTACTTACCGGGGTTTATTCCCGGTTGACAGATCGGTTCGAGGATCTGACCGTGTGGTGCGCCGTCGCTGAGGTCCCTTTGCTGATTCTGTGGCGGATCTTCGCTTATCGCCAATACCGAAGGGAAGTCACCGATCAACGCCGGGAAAACCAAGATACGCCAAGCGGCGGTTTAGCGGAGATGCCTTTACCGGAGATGCCTGACTGTTCCGGGACGCGGCGCGCGGAAGAAAACGAAGACTTCATCGCCGAGGCGGCCATCATCGAACAAAAGCAAAAGGAGATGCCGAAGGCCGATTCACCGTTTCTCGGCATTGCCGGGGCTCTTTCCCGCGGCGCCGCCGTTGTCCTCGCTCTTTTTTGGCTTGTCGTTATGTTTTTACCCTATTTTGTCGATCCTTCGGAAGGAATTACCGATGATGTTATATGGCGAACGATTGCTATTACCTATTTGTGCGCCATCATCGAGGTTCCTCTGTTGACTGTTTGGGGGGTGTGCGTTGATCGTAAGCGCAAAACAGCGCGAAGCGGGAATCATTCAAAGAGAGATTCCCTGTTTCTCAAATTCGCCAAGGTTTTATCCTGGTGCTGTCTTGTGATTTTGGCCGCGAGTTCTCTTGAGCTCTTGCTGGGGCGCTGTGAGATTCTCTCGCGCGCCGCGCGAAAGACGATTCACTCGTATACGGACATTCCCGGGACGGTGATAATGATTATCGCTTTCATCGCGGTTCCCGTGCTGTTTATTCGGAATATTTACGCTCATCTTAAGTGGAGGAAGGAGCAAAATTAGTCCCGGGCATTATCACCCCGCGTTTTCTCACGCCATTTGAAACGGCAATGGCCAAATTCCATGAAAGGTTAGTGACAATGAAAGTCGATTGCAACGCCTCTGTCCTTTTGGGGAACCGTCGCTTCGTCGTGATGACGCTGTTGTTTCTTGGGCTGATTAACCTGTTTGGCTGCGATGTGATGACCACAGATACAGTCGAGCGCCTCCGTACAAAGGCCGAGAAAGGCGACGCAAAGGCACAGTATTCCTTGGGCGTCTGTCTGACCAACGGAATCGATTGCCAGAAGAACCCTGAGGAAGCCGTGAAATGGTTCCGCGTGGCCGCCGAGCAGGGGCATAAAGAGGCACAGTTTAACATGGGCGTCTGCCTGAAAGATGGCATCGGCTGCGAAAAGAACCCGGAGGAAGCCAAGAAATGGTTCCGCATGGCCGCCGAAAAAGGACATCAGATGGCACGGGCTGAATTGGGTGACGCGGATGCGCAGTACGGCTTGGGCTCTCGTCTGATGGAAGGCCTCTTCTGCCAGAAGAACCCGGAGGAAGCCGTAAAATATTACCGCATGGCCGCCGAGCAAGGGCATGAGGGGGCAATGGTTGACTTGGGTATCTGTCTGATTAAAGGCGACGGCTGCGAAAAGAACCCGGAGGAAGCCGTAAAGTGGTTCCGCATGGCCGCCGAGCAAGGCGGCGCAGTGGCACAGTGTAAACTGGGCCTGTGTCTGAAAGATGGCGACGGCTGTGAAAAGAACCCGGAGGAAGCCGTGGAATGGTTCCGTGCGGCCGCCGAGCAAGGAAATCCACAGGCACGGTATCTCATGGGCCTGTGTCTGGAAGATGGCATCGGCTGCGAAAAGAACCCGGAGGAAGCCGTGAAATGCTTCCGCACGGCCGCCGAGCAGGCAGATGCGGAGGCGCAGCGTAAATTGGGCCTCTGTCTGATGGAAGGCGTCGGCTGCCAGAAGAACCCGGAGGAAGCCGTGAAATGGTTCCGCAAAGCCGCCGATCAAGGAGATGCGGACGCACGGTTCAGCTTAGGCGAGTGTCTGAACAAGGGGATCGGCTGCCAGAAGAACCCCAGGGAAGCGGTAATATGGTTCTTCGCGGCTGCCAAGCAAGGACGAGCACAGGCACTGGATGAATTGGAGGCCTGCCTGAAAGTATCGTTCAGGGATGCGGAACACCTCCGTACAAGGGCCGAGGAAGGCGACGCACAGGCGCAGTATAACCTGGGCACCTGTCTGTTTCTTGGATACGGCTGCCAGTGCAACTCAAAGGAGGCCGTGAAATGGTTCCGGATGGCCGCCGAGCAAGGAAACGCGAAGGCGCAGTTTTACCTGGGTACCTGTCTGTTCTATGGTACCGGCTGCCGGGGGAACCTAAAGAAAGCCGTAAAATGGTTCCGAAGGGCAGCCGAGCAAGGGGTCGCCGAGGCACAGTACAACCTGGGCATCTGTCTGTTCCGTGGAGACGGCTTGGGCACCTGTCTGTTCCGTAGTGACGGCCGCAGGAAAAACCCCAAGGAAGCCGTAAAATGGTTTCGAATGGCCGCCGAGCAAGGGGTTGCCGAGGCACAGTACCACTTGGGCACCTGGCTGGACAAAGGGATCGGCTGCCAGAAGAACCCGGAGGAAGCCGCGAGATATTACCGCATGGCCGCCGAGCAAGGGGTTGCCGAGGCACAGTATAACTTGGGTATCTGTCTGTTCTATGGTAACGGCTGCGAAAAGAACCCGGAGGAAGCGGTGAAATGGTTCCGAATGGCCGCCGAGCAAGAACACGCGGACGCACAGTTCAGCTTGGGAACCTGTCTGGACAAAGGGATCGGCTGCGAAAAGAACCCGGAGGAAGCGGAGAATTGGTTCCGAATGGCCGAGCAAGGGAAAAAAAGGACTTCACAACAGGAGATGAAGCTTCTGTTCATTGCGCTGTAATGATTTGAGGCCGCCAAACAATTCAGACGGGACTTTATCGGAGCCGCTGCCTCGAACGGAGCGTGTATCCAACGTTTATTCTTTACGGTTATCTTCAGGGCTGTGAGAATAGGAATTCGACGGCCTTGAAGAGTTTCGCGGGGATTTCACCGGCCAAAAACAGCCCGGTCGCCCACGGCGCGGTATTCTTTGCGGCGCGCAAACCTTTAGTGGTCTCAAGCACCTTTTAAATCGCCGATGCGCGGACGCATTTTTATTCTGCCGTCGGGAAGCGCTGATCCGAAGACGGGCGGCGCCCATCGGGATGAATTCGGCTGCTCGCGCAACGCCGTCTTCGAGGCGATTCGGGCCGACGAAATCGCGGCGACCACCGGCTGCGGCTCGGACCAGGCCGAATGGGTCAAGTACCTGACCGACTTAAACAGCACCCCCGAGGCGCGCCGCATCTACCGCGACGAGGAGCTCAAGGGCTTGGCCGAAAGAACCTAAGATCCCGAACAACGATTACCTCTGCGCCATCGCCATTTGGGTTCTTCCAGAATCAGTTCCTCGCCCCCCGCTGGAATATGGACGCGATGGCCGCCTCGCTGCGCCGCATCCAGAAGAACGCCAAGGCGATCACCAAGGCGCTTGATTGAAAAGCGAAACTCCGGCGGTTGAACAAGACCGCCTTCGCGGCCGGCTGAAAACGGCCTTCTTAGGGAAGCCCTTTTTTTGTGGGTGAAAAACCGCGCTTTGGCTTATTTTCGCTTGCACCTGGGGCAAGGCGGCCGTATAATGGGCGCACCGCAAGCAGTGTGACGAACTCGGTTTTCCCTTTGCTCGGGCCGGTGATAGGGCCGGAAAAACGAAACCGGCTGCGCCCGATACGCGGCGCGGCGGTTCCGGCGGGCGCGGGAGAAAAAGGAAAAACCAAAATTTTTATTGCCGCAGCGACCACGATGGACCAGAAGAAGAACGACTCAAAGAAGGACAAACCGTTTGTTCACTACGCGGCGGGCTGCTCTTTGGCCGGTCTGTTTGTTGTCGCTGTTGTTTGGCTTGTTCTTTTATTGGCCTGTTTCTTGACGTATTTTCTCGGTGATAAACCGAGATTCCATGACCCCTATTTTCTGTTGATTAGAGCCAGAGAGGCGACCGTTTTATGCGCCGCGTTTGGGGTTCCTCTGTTGGTGATTTGGGAAATATGTCATAGCCGCATACAAAGAAAGGAGCAAGACAGAAAGAATTCACAGACAGACCCGTCCGATCCCCAAATCTGCCTGCCTCAAGAATCGGGGGGGCAAAGTAAAGCGGTTTCAATAGCGGATTCACCGTTTCTTGATCTCCCCGCGATCGTCTGGACCGGATGTTTTCTTGGTCTTAGTATTATCGTGCTCGTCCTAGGGTTGACGATTTCTTTGGATCAATTTGTAAATGTAATTCGGCACGGAGGAGTTTCTTTGATAGACTTGGCAGAAGACCTGGTCTTTTTGTGCTGCCCCGCCATCTTCTTTCCCCTATTGGTCTTTCAGCGAGTATGGTATCTGTATCACAGCAAAAAAAGAAATGAACAGGATGAGAATGACTCCAAGGTTTATCCTCTTTTTGGTTTAGGTTGTGTCGTTGCTGTGATTTTTATCTTCCTCATCATTGCGATGCTTGCTGTCATCTTTGATCTCAGTGTTTAATGACCCACCTATGGCCTGTATCCCCTTTTAGCCGTTACTTTCGCGGCGATTTGGGTTCCACGTTTGACCCCACGGCGTGTTTATAGCCGTCCCAAACCCGGAACAGAGCAAAACAGGAAATAAGACCCGCAAACGTTCCGCCGTGTTTTGGCTCCTTTTCGCTTGCCCCGGGGGCGAGGCGGCCGTATAATGGGTATACAGGAAAAACGAAATCCATCAAAAGCCGGAGCGACCGCGATGGACCAGAAGCAAAAGAACGACTCGAAGACGGTTTCACCGACTCGCGGCGACGCGCCGGGATGTTTTTTGACCGGTATGATTGTTGCCGCTGTTATTTGGCTTGTTTTGTTGTCGATAGTTGTTTTGGCCTATCTTTCCGGTGACAAGTCGAGTAACTCCAATGAGGATCTTTACTTGAGTGTAACGTTCCTGACCATTGTCTTCGCCGCCGTTGAGTCTTTTGTTTGGGTTCTTTGGCAGATTATTGTGTATCGCGGCAAAAGAAAGGAACAAATACAGAATGATTCTAAGCCGGACTCGCCGTTTCTTGATCTCACCGCGATCGGCTGTTCCGGATGTCTTCTTGGTCTTAGTGTTATTGCGCTTGTTCTTGGGTTGACGTTTGCTTTTTATTGTTTTGTAGATGTTTTGGTTTCGTGGCGGAGATTCCCTTACATGATTTTTGGATTGGTAATGGGTCAGCCCATTTTGAGTCTCCTCATCACCATTCCCCTGTTGATCCTTTTGCGATTATTTTATCCTCGCAATAACGGAAGGGGCCAGAATAAGAATAATTCGAAGACTGCTTCACGATTAGATTTGCCTTTATATATTGCCTTTGCCATGGTTCTTATTTTTCTTATCTTTCTGTGGTTTTCAATCTGGATTTCTCCCGCGGTTTAACGACCCGCCTAGGCCGGCACCACCTTTTAGCCGTATCTTCCGTATCTTTCGCGGCGATTTGGGTTCCACGTTTGACCCCACGGCGTGTTTATAGCCGTCTCAAACCCGGAAGAGAGCAGAACAGGAAGTAAGAGCCGCGAACGTTTTGCAGCGCTTTGGCTTATTTTCGCTTGCCCCGGGGGCGAGGCGGCCGTATAATGGGTATACGGAAAAAACGAAATCTATCAATAAGCCGGAGTGACCGCGATGGACCAGAAGAAGAACGACTCAAAGAAGGACAAACCGTTTGTTCACTACGCGGCGGGCTGCGCTTTGGCCGGTCTGTTTGTTGTCGCTGCCGTTTGGCTTTTTCTTTTATTGGACTGTTTCCTGAGATTTTTTCTCGGTGTTGGAACGATATTCCATAACCCCTGGGTTTTGGCTCTTTATGCCGGAGAGGCGACCGTTTTATGCGCCGCGTTTGGGGTTCCTCTGTTGGTGATTTGGGAAATATGTCATAGCCGCATACAAAAAAAGGAGCAAGACAGAAAGAATTCACAGACAGACCCGTCCGATCCCCAAATCTGCCCGCCTCAAGAATTGGGGGGACAAAGTCAAGAGGTTCCAAAGACGGGTTCGACGTTTGTTGATCTCACCTACGTCCGTTCCGGATGTCTTCCTGTTCTTAGTATTGTCGCGCTTATCCCCTTGCTGATTTGTCTGATTTCTGTCTTATTTTTTCCATCGTTAACAGGTCCGCTTCCTTTTTGCCTAATGGGCTTCATTCCCCTGTTTGTTCTTTGGCGATTGTTTTATCATCGCAATGAGAGAAGGGGGCACGATGAGAATCATCCAAAGTCTGCTTCACTAATTAATTTTATCATTGATTTTGCTCTGGCCGTTGGTCTTCTTTTTCTTATCGCTATGGAGCTTGCTTTCTTCAATATTCATGTTTAAGATTCTTCATTTCACCCGGGAACAACGAAATTTTTACTGCGGGAGCAAATACGATGGACCAGAAGAAGAACGACTCAAAGACGGTTTCACCGTTTCTTAGTATTGCCGCGGCCTTGTCCTGCGGCGGGGCTGTTCTTGTCGGTCTTATTTGGCTTGTCCTTATGTTCTATTGTGAACATGAGGTCTATTATCGCGGGCTTATCCTTACCATGTTATTTACCGGTGTATGCGCCTTTGTCGAGGTTCCTCTGTTGACCGTTTGGGGTATTTGTGCCGATCGCAAAAACAAAATCGCGCTGAACCTAGATAATCCAAAGAAAGATTCCGGGGTTCTTAATTCTGCCAGGTCTTTATCTTTTGCTTGTTTCATTGCTATCCTCTTTTCTTCTTTGGAGGCCTTGGCGGTCTTTTTTGGATATTCCGAGAAACAGTACCCTCACGCGCTGGAAATTATACTGAAGATTATATTTGGATGTATGGCTTCCATCACCTACATCGCCTTTTTAATCGCCCCTATCGCGGTTCCGATCCTGTTTATTCGGAATATTTACGCTCATCTTAAGTGGAGGAAGACAGCAAAACAGAAAGTAAGAGAGACAAGCGATTTGCCACGCGATAAGATAGAAGAATGATTATAGCCCCCAACGGCCTTTGGTACGGCCGCGGCCGCAGGCCCGACCCCGCCCGGTAATAACACTAGGGCGCGGAGGAACTTTCCCCGCGCCCATAAAACGCGCCTGTTCGGGTATCGCCGCGCGGCAAGGGGGCTTGCCCGTTTGGCGATATCCCCGGCCCCCGTCCCCTTACTTCTTCTCAAACGTCAAAATCACCCCCTTGGGCGCCTCGTCGATCACGATGGGGAGTCCCTTGGTCATCAACTCCGCGCCGGTGTAGTCCGCGGTCTTTGCGGTATCGACGTCGGTCACCGTATAAACCGCCTCGGCGTCGAGGCCGTACAGGGGGAAACGCCCCGCTTCGTAGAGCGAATCCAGGCGCCGGAACATCTGAACGGCCCCCTTCCCCGCTTTCGGGTCGTTGTACTGCCACCCGAACCAGACATCCTGCGAATTCTGAAGCGGCTGCGCCGGACTTTCCCGGTCAGGCAGGGCGGTCAGCGGATAGTAATCGGCTGCGAACAGCGGACGGAAAACATCGTTCCAGATCTTCAGATTCGCCCGAATCCGGTCGTAGTCCAGCGACTTGTCGCGCATATCGTAGCATAGGGTCGGATACGACACAAAGGCCGAGCGCATTCCGTAATCGTCCAGCGCCCGCCAGCCGGTTCCCTGGAAGGGTATCCACAGCGACGCCCCGAACGTGTGGTTCTGATTCCCGACCGCCTCGAGAATATAGTCGCTTCTCAGCAGCGGGACCGCCCGGCGAAGGGTCTCCAGATCGTTGCGGTTCCCCCCCGAGGCGCACGTGTCGATCCGCAGGCCGGGGTTGCGGGCCAAAAGGGCGTCCCAATAGGCCAAATATCCGGTAACGTGGCCGATTTCGGTGATCCCCTGACGATCCGGGGCGTCGTTGTTCTTCCAGTTCGCCAGCGGATCCATATTGAAGTCCTGGCGGTAGAGGTCGATCCCCTCTTTTTTGATCATCCCGTCAACGTGATCGGTCAGCCAGTTCCACGCCTCGGGGCTGCCGAGATTCAGCAGACCCCCGCCGGCTCCCCCCAAAATCCAATCGGGGTGATTTTCGGTCAGATAGGTCCCGGCGGCCACCCGTTCCGGCTCGAACCAGACGATCGACTCCACACCGCGGCTTCGGCCGTGGTCGGTGATCGGGCGCAGCCCGCCGGGGAACCGGGTCTGATCGACTTCCCACGTTCCGGTCTTCGGCCAGGAACCGTCGCACGGATACCAGCCGGCGTCCATCCACCAGTAGTTAAGCGGGATGTTCTCTTCCAGATAGCGGTCGATGAACATTTTCTGCGAGGCGGTATCCGCCTGAGTCATCTCGGCGTACCAGTGCGAACTGCACGCGGCGATATGCGTCCCGACGATCGAGCCGTCCGGCTGTTTCGGGACATTGTGGCGAACCATCCAGGCGCGCCAGACGTTCTGCGCCTCCAGCCACGAAGAGCGGCGCCAGTTCTGAACCACCGCCAGGGGCGTTCGGACCTCTTCGCCCGGACGCAGAACAAAACTCGTCAGTCCCTGACCGGCGGTCACCGTCAAGTCCCGGGCGCTGCCGCGGGTGAACGACGCCTTCCACTGCCCCGGCCAGCCGATCACGACGATCCAGCCCAGATCCCCCGCCTCGATGTTGAAGTAGGGCATATCCGAGGAAAGCGGACGGCCGCCGGAGAGGAAATCTTTCGAGCCGCCCGGCCCCAGCGGGGTTTCCAGCGGCAGATAATCGTCGATCCGCGCCGGCGCGCCGTCGAAATGATGGAGCAGGAACTCATGCCGGCGGTTGTTCCGGAGAACCTCGCCGAAATTCTGATCCCACATCGAAACGGCGCCCGGCACAAACGCCTCGCGCGAAAACGTCGCGGAAAGGGGCAGGATATTCTCGATCCGCTTCGTGTTCCCCGAACCGATATTTTTAAAGAAGAGCGTCCACTCCACCGTCGGAAAATCGAGATACTCGATCGCCTCGCACCGCACCTGAAGCGCCCCCCGCGGATCGTCGAACGTCAGGGTCCGGAACAGCTTTTCCCCTTCGGCGCGTGTCTGGGAGGTTAATTTCCAATCGGCCAGGAAATCGCGCGAAGAGCGGCCGTCGTAGGTAAACTCGAACGGATAAGCCGGTTCGTTCGTCCGGTCCCCCCCCTCCTCGACGATCGGAATCGACGACAGCGCCGCGCGGGTCCCGTCGGTATAGGTAATAAGAGCGTCGGCCCAGTCGGCCTGGTCGCAGGCGATGCCGTCGCCGGTGTCGCTGACGATAAGCGTCAGCCGCTGTGCGCCGGAGAGGGGAACCTCGATCGGGACCGGCGCGCCGCCGCCGCTCATCACGTCGGAGGCGAACAGAACGTTGTCATGAACCTTCACCTGAAACTGAACGCTTCCCCTTCCGCCGGAGGTATCGCCGTTATGATCGACGCCGATCACCGCCGAGAATTTTTCCGCCGGTTTGGCAAGCGTCACCTCCAGCCGGCTCGGCGCGTGGCAGTAAAGCCCGTTGGTATAGAGGGTTTCGCCGATTTTCATCGGCCGGCCGTTGCGGCTGTCCTTCTGGACCGGGTCGTGATTGCTCACCACCTCGATCTGGTCGGCGGCGGGCTCGGCCGCCGGGGCGGTTAAATCAAATTTCGCCGCCGCCCACCGGCCGCGCGCCGCCAATTCCTCCCCGGTCGGCTCCAGTCCCCAAATACAAGGCGCCGCGCCGAGGGCGATCAGCCCCAAAACCATCCCAAACCGCCAATTCTTCATTTGCTCTGTCGTCCTATCGCTGTGGGTGAAAGTGAACCAACCTTGTTTTGTTCGGCTCGGCGCGAAAAACGCCCCCGAACGTCCACGGTCATTGTAACCGATTCCGGGCTCCTTGTCTAAAACGCCCAAGAGCGGATTTGTTATCGCCCGGGGCCGCCGGCGCCGCGCCCCGATGGGTGTTTTTTCCCCTCCCCTGCCGCTATAATCAACTCAAGGGGGGGGCGTGAAAGAACTTTGACTACAGACTCCGGGAGCAGACGATGACATCCATCACGAGTAGGATCACGGCGGCGGCAGCGTTCCTCGCGCTGTGCGTTTTTTCTTTCTCCGCGGCGCTTCGGGCCGACGACGCCGAGCCGCCTCACGGCATCCCCGACTGGGAGGAATTAACCGCGCCCGAGAACAGCGGCACCGCCGAAAACCCCGCCGTGATCGATATCCCCCAAGGGGTCTATCACTTCGACAGCGAAAAGTGTTCGCGCGAAACCCATTATTACTCCAATTCGGAAGCGGAGAATCCGAAAACGGTGGCGCTGTCCGTGCGGAACCTCAACAACGCGGTCATCGACTTCCACGACTCGGAGCTGCTCGGCCACGGTCTGATGACGACCCTGATCGTGGAGGACTGCGAAAACCTGACGATCAAGAATTTCCGGGTCGACGCCCCCCGTCCCCCGCTGTATCAGATCGAGATCCTCGCCAACGACGACGGCGGCATTACCTTCCGCCCGATGCCGTGGGTCTCGTGCCGAATGGAAAACGGTCTTCCGCTGTTTGAGTCGGATCATTTTTCCGCCACCCCGGGGTACGGCATGGCGTTTGAGCCGGTCACGAAGCATGTTCTGCACAACGTCGCCGACCCGTCCGCGAACTTTGAGGGGACCGTTGATTTGAAGGACGGGACCTTCCGCGCGCCGAACTGGAAAGACGCCCGTCTGGTCCCCGGAACGATGTTTGTCCTTCGCCCGAACACCTATCGCGAAACGGGGATCTTCCTGAACCGATGCGTGAACCTGACGATGGAAAACGTCTCGATCCACTACGCCCCGGCCAAGGCGGTCACGGTCCAGCGGTGCGAGGACGTCCGTCTCGACGGGGTTTCGATCCGGCTGCGCGAGGGGGAAAACCCGCGGGTCTTTACCGCCAACGCCGACGCGATTCACTGCTCGTGCAACCGCGGGGAAATCATCGTCGAAAACGGGCTCTATGAGGGGATGATGGACGACGCCATCAATGTCCACGGGGCCTATCTCAAGGTGGTCGGCCGCTCGGGCAGCCGGCAGATCGAGGTCGCTTACTCTCACAAGGAAACCAGCGGGTTCGAGTGGGGCACCGTCGGCGATACGGTCCAGTTCAACCGGGCCGACACGATGGAAATCTATGACGGAACGTACACGATCACCGAGATCACCCCGGTCGACGCGCCGACGGCCTTCGGGGCGTCGCGCTTCCTGATCACCGTCGATAAAGACCTGCCCGACTGCGTCAACGCGCAGGGAAACTGCGGTATCGAAAATGTTTCCGAAACCCCGACGGTGATCTACCGCAACAACGTCATTCGGAACAACCGGGCCCGCGGCGGGCTTTTCTCGACCTCGAAGCCGGTTCTCATCGAGGGGAACCGGTTCGATCACGTTTCCGGAACCGCGCTTTTGTTCTGCGGCGACTGCAGCGGCTGGTACGAGAGCGGTCCCTGCCGCGAGGTGGTCGTTCGAAACAATCAGTTCATCGACTGCATGGGTTCGCTGTATCAGTTCTGCCGGGGGATTATCTCGATCTATCCGGAGATCCCGAATCTCGCCGCGCAGAAAAAATACTACTACGGCGGAACCGAAAACGCCTTTGTGTTTGAATACAATACCTTCGAGACCTTCGATAAGCCGATTCTCTATGTCCGTTCGGCCGACGGGGTGGCCTTTCGAAACAACCTGATCATCCACAACACCGACTATCCGCCGATCAGCACCGATCCGGCCATTATCCTCGACAAGGCCAACCGGGTCCGGATCTTCGGCAACCGGTTCGATACGCCGTTCGACCCGGCGGCGGATGTTCTGGCCGACGGCGTTCCGGAAGACGGCATCCGCTTCACCGCCGACGAGCCGTTTTAATCCTCCTGCCGAGAAAGGGAAACAACGATGAAATATCTCGCCTGCGCGCTGCTGATCCTCGGCCTCGGTGTTCTTTCGTGTCTGTCGGCCGAGGAGCCGCCCGCCGCCGACGGGCCGAACCTCGAGGTTTCGTTCGCCGAGGGACAGTGGAACCGGGACGATTGGCTCTTCGTGAGGAGCCCCCGATGGGAAGAGCACGGCCGCTGGATTCAGGAAAAGGAGGGGATCGCCAACGCCGTTCCCGAAGATATCGACCCCGAGGCGATCCCCTCCGACCGAATGGCGGACGTTTACGCCAGCTTGCTCTATAAACAGCCGTTTCATGGGAATGTCCGCTTTACAACCGAGTGTCAGTTCGACCAGGAGATGGCCCCGCTTTTGGTCTTCTCCAAAGAGCTGACCGAAGTCTATCACGAGCATCTCGAGGTGGTTCTCTACAACGCCGGGCTGAACCTGTGGCACCACTATTACGAAAACGGCCGTCCCTCGTGGAAGCGGATCGGTTTTCTGGAGGCGCGGTTCGAGCCGGGGAAAAAATATGAACTTTCCGCCCGGTTCGAGTTTTCCTCCAGGGGAACCACGCTGATCATCGAGTGTGACGGACACAAGTTCGGCACGATGCTCGACGGCGATTGGCCGCGCGACTACTACGCGGGGATCACCGCCTGCGAGGGGGTCAATCACTTTTACGGCTTCTCGGCCGAAACCGCCGAGAAATAGCGGCTTTTTGGGCCTTTCCCTCCTTGGGAACAAGGGAAAAAAGCGTTTCCCCGCGGCGCGCCGGGGGGCGCTTTTTGGGGGGGCGCGCCCTCGTTCGATCATCGATCACCCGACCATCAAGGAGACGGCTTGTTATGAAACGGTTCTTTTTCCTTTGCGGGATGACCCTCTGTTCCCTGTTCGCGGGGGGAGCTTTGCTCACCGCCGACGAAAGCGCTGAGACGATCACCCTGGCGGAAAACGGCGTGACACCCTACGTGATTACCCTGCCGGAGAACCCCAGCGCGGTCCAGAAAAGCGCCGCCGACGAGCTGGCGAAATACTTAGGCGAAATCACCGGGGCGGAATTTCCGATCCTCCCCGAAAGCGCCGCGGCGCCGGGGACCAAACAGCTGGCGATCGGCCCCTCGAAGATAACCGACGCGCTTTTGGCCGACCAGGGAGGGGAGCGGGACGATTACCCGTACGACGCGGTGAGGATTGTCCCGTGCGGGGAATCGGTCGTCCTGACCGGCCACCCGACCCGGGGGATGCTCTACGCGGTCTACACCTTTTTGGAGAACGATCTGGGATGCCGCTGGTGGACCGCCGACGAGTCGACGATTCCCCGCGACCCCTCCGGAGTCGTGCGCGTCACGCCGGTCGATTACGCGCCGAAACTGATCTATCGCGAATCGTACTACAAGGGTCTGATCGGTCCGGAAAACGCCGACTTCGCGCTGAAGATGAAGTGCAACGGGAACAGCTGCGAGATTCCCGACCGGTTCGGGGGGCATCATCGGTATCAGTTCACCGGCCATTCGTACTATACCCTGATCCCGCCGGATAAATATTTTATCGATCACCCGGAGTGGTTCAGCGAAATCGACGGCGTTCGGAAAATCGGCCCCCGCGCGAAACTCAGCGGGGAGCTGATTGAAAAGCTCAGCCCCCAGCAGATCAGTGTTGACGGAACCCAGCTGTGCCTCACCAACGAGGAGATGATCCGGGAGATGGCCAAAAACGCGATCGAGGTGCTCCGGACCAATCCGAACGCGACGATCATTTCGATCAGCCAGAACGACTGGTACGGCTGCTGTACCTGCGAACAATGCCGGGCCGTCGACCGGCGGGAGGGATCCCACGCCGGAACGATGATCCGCTTTATCAACCGGATGGCCGAGGAGATCGAAAAGGTCTATCCGGATATCTACGTCGATACCCTCGCCTATCAGTACTCCCGCAAACCGCCGAAGCTCACCCGGGCGCGCGACAACGTCATCGTTCGCCTGTGCTCGATCGAGTGTTCCTTCGCGCAGCCGCTGAGCGGTCCGCAAAACAGCCCGTTCGCCGACGATTTAAAGGGCTGGACCGAGAAGGCCCCGAACCTGTTTGTCTGGGATTACGTCACGAACTTTATGAACTACCTCCTCCCCCACCCGAACTACCGCGTCTGGAAAGAGAATATCAACTACTACATCGACCGCCACACGATCGGCCTGTTCGAGCAGGGGGTGTACGACCTGCCCCGGGGCGATTTCGTCGAGCTGCGCGCCTGGGTGCTGGCGAAACTGCTCTGGAACCCGAAGGAGGATCAGCAGGGGCTCATCGACGAGTTCGTCGCCGGCTATTACGCGCCGCAGCTGGTTCCGATCTACCGCGAGTATTTTAACCTTCTTTCCGACGCCTGCGAAAAATCGGGGGCGTTCCTGAATATCTTCCGCGCGAACGTCACCGACTGGCTCGATCTCGACACGCTCGCCGCCGCGACCGGCCTGATGGACAGGGCCGAGGAAACCGCCCGGCGGCTGGCCGAGGAAGATCCCCGATACGCGCCCCTGCCGGAAAAAGTCTCGCGGGATCGAATCGGGCTCGATCTGGTCTGGGCGATGAACGGCCGGTTTTACCGCCGCGAGGCGCAGCTGTTCGGCAAACCGTACCCGGGCCCGACCGACCCGGCGGCCGCCGCCGGCGAGCTGTTCGACCGGTACGAAGCCGGCGGCGTGCGCGAGTACGGCGAATGGACCACCGAGGGGCAGTACGAGGGTTTTAAAGAATCGATCCTCGCCCAGTACGACCGGCAGCCGCCGGCCGACATTCCGGAGCGATTCAAAGATATCCCCGCCGATCGTCTGTTCGTGATCGAGGAATACGGACTGAACCTCACGAGGATCAACAACGCTCTGATGTTCCTGGAAAACGACCCCGCCGCGGCCAACGGCAGGGCGCTGCGTCTTCCCGGAACCGATATTTACTGGCCGTTCACCATCACCGAAGGGGGGTGCCTGCGTCTGATGCGGGAGCTTAACCGCGGCCGCGACCCGACCGTTCACGCCTACCTCAGCGTCCGCGCCGATTCGCCGGCCGACGACGCCGTCGCTTTGACGGCCGGCTGGCGCGCCGTTTCGACCGACCAAGACCTCTGCGCCCGGCCGATCAAGGTCTCGGAGATCAAAGGTTCCCGGTACACGCTCATCGACGTCGGCTCGTTCACGCCCGACAGCGAAACGTGCTTCCAAATCACGCCGCCGAAGACCACCGAGGTCGACAATGTTTGGATCGACCGGGTGATCTTCGTTTTGGAATAAACCGCTGCTTGTTCCAAAGAAAAAAACGCCCGGGCCGAAGGGGTAAAAACCTTGGCCCGGACGTTTTCGCTTTCGCGCATGTTTCTTGGCGCGGCGTTTACTTTTTCTTATACGTGACGATCACCGCCCCGGGGGCCTCGCCGATCTCGATATCGAGCCCCCTGGTCATCAGCTCCTCCCCGGTGAATTCGGCCGTCCTGCCGCTGTCGTAGTCGCTCACCGTATAGAGCGCCTCCGGATCGAGCCCATACAGCGGGAAGGTCCCGACCTTGTACGGCGAGAAGACCCGGCGGAACATCTGAATCGCCCCGGTGCCGGTTTTTGGGTCATTGTACTGCCAGCCGATCCAGATATTCTGCTGGTAGTCGACCCCCTCCTCCGAGAGCCGGTCCTTGTTCAGAAGCGGCGTGATCGGATAAAAATCGGCGGTGAACAGCGGCACAAAGACCTCGCGCCAGGTCTTCACGTAAGAGCGGATCGCGTCGTAGTCGAGCGACCGGTCGCGCAGGTCGTAGCGCAGATTCAGACAGGGGACCATCGCCGAGCGGGCCCCGTAGGCGTCTGTCGCCCGCCAGCCGGTCCCGTGAAGCGGCATCCACAGCGAGATGCCGAACGTCTGGTTCTGATAGGCGGTCGGATCGAGCAGGTAGTCGTCGCGCCACAGCGGAATGGCCCGGCGCAGGGTCTCCAGGTCGTTTCGGTTCCCCCCCGAGGCGCAGGTGTCAATCTTCAGCCCCGGGTTGCGCGCCAAAAGCGCGTCCCAGAAGGCGAGGTACCCCCGCACATACCGGTTCTCCGTCATCCCCTGGCGGTCGGGGGTGTCGCGGCGGCGCCAGTGCTCCTCGGGGTTCATATTGAAGTCCTGCCGATAGAAATCGACCCCCTCGGATTTGATCAGCGAGTCGATCCGGTCGATGAGCCAGTTTCTGGCCTGGTCGTTCCCCAGATCGAGCAGATTCGTCTTGACGGTATCCTCGGCCCTCAGCAGCCAGTCGGCGTGCTCCTCGGCCAACTGCGTCCCGGCGCAGACCCGCTCCGGCTCGAACCAGAGGATCGAGCCGATCCCCAGCCGGTGGGCGTAGTCGGTGATCGGCCGCAGCCCGTTCGGGAATCGGTCGGGGTCGGGCTTCCACGTCCCGACATTATCCCACAAATCGCCGCACGGATACCAGCCGGCGTCCATCCACCAGTAGTCCAGATCGATCTTCTCCTCGGCGTACCGGTCGATGAACATCTTCTGCGACGCCTCATCGGCGCGCGCCATTTCGGCGTACCAGTACGAGCTGCAGCCGGAGACGTGCGGTCGAAGAACTTCCCCCCCCGAGCGGGGAACGTTGTATTTCATCATCCAGGCGCGCCAGACGTTTTGGGCCTCCAGCCACGACGGGCGGTTCCAGTTCTGCACGACGATCATCGGGGTGCGGATATCTTCCCCGGGGAGCAGCTTCATGTGTGTATTGGCCTGAGCGGCCGTTACGCGGGTGGAAAGCCCGCCGCTTCGCGCGAACGAGGCCTTCCACTGCCCCGACCAGCCGACGACGATGATCCACCCCTTGACCCCCGCCTGAAGGTTGAAATAGGGCAGATCGATCCCGCTGGGCCGGCCGGACGAGAGAAAACCGCGCTCGGCCCCCGCCCCCAGCGGTGTCTCCAGCGGGGTGTAGTCGTCCAGGCCGTACCCGCCCCCTTTGAAGTGACGCAGGAGGAATTCCCCCTGCCGGTTGAACCGCTTGATCGGTTCAAACGCCGGGTCGAACTGCTCCGCTCCCACGGCTTCAAAGTACTCGCGCGAAAACGACGCGGCCAGGGGGAAGATATCCTCGAGAATTTGGCTCTCTTCGGTTCCGGTGTTTTGGAACGTCAGCTTCCACTCCACCGTCGGAAAATCGAGATACTCCACGCAGTCGCAGACCACCCGCAGGCCGTCGGGGGAGTCGAACGTCAAGGTCCGAAAGCGCTTGGTCCCCTCGGTTCTGTCGGCGACGGTTTTCTTCCACTCGGCGAGGAAATCGCGGGAACAGCGG
>JAFRFG010000007.1 GCA_017434455.1 Thermoguttaceae bacterium
ACCCGAGGAGGAATAGACCATATAGTCACTCGACGTATTGCCGCTTGTGTCGGTGGTGCCGCCGAGCTGGAAATTAATTGTAATCGGATCCACACAGGGTTCGTCGATGTCGACGCGGAAAACCCCGTCGTCGGCGATACTCCCCTCGGCGGCCAGCGCGTCATAGGCGCAAACGGACGCGACCGTCAGAAGATGCCGCTCTTCCAGCGCTTCAAAATGAAGAGAACGTGCCCGCGGACTATTGGATTGTCCTAGGTGATTGCGAAAAGACGCTAAGAGTCCCGCAAAAGAATTCTTCTTTGGCATCGTGGATTCCTCCTCGGCTTTTGTCGGGTGGGGACGTTGATTATATCTGTCCGCGGTGCACGAACACTGCCTTGTTCCGTTCAAAAACAAGGCGGCGTTGTAAGATTCTGCCCACCTTGGGCCCGGCCGCGTCTGAATTGGGTAAAAACGCTCCCGCGCGGCAGGGACTGGAAGGAGGGTATCTTTCACGCAGATGTTAGTTTAACTTGGGGCAAGAGCGTTTTCAATCAGAGAGAAGGAGAAATTCCTGGTTTTTTCTGATTTTTTTTTCGAGGGGGAAAGTGCCGTGTTAATAACAGTTGGCTTTCTAAAAAATTCGGCGAAATATATTTCCGCGTTTCTATGCAGGACACCTAAAACGCAGAATATTCAGAGAACTCGAAATGTGGCTGATTTCTCACTGTGTTTAGCCGAAAATTCTTGGAAAGCGCAGTTCTTTCCCCTCTCCTCAAAAAAAGGGCGGCCTGCCGGTCGCCTCTTTTTTTTGTGAATTTGCGCCGCAGCCGCCTCACCGCGGCGCTTTTCTCTTGACGGGCCTGTGCCGCGTTTTGTATAACGCCGAAAAGGGATAAACCGATCTGTACGACGAAAAGGAAAGACGAATGACACGCAGCCACCAGGACAAAAACCGCCGCCGGAAGGGCCGAAGGAATTTTCTCGCCGCCGCGGCGGTCTCACCGCTTTTGATGCTCAGCCGCGGCGCGGCGGACGAGACGATCGCCGACGATGACGAGGTGATCCTCCGCTTTTCGGTCACCTCCGACGTCCACTTCCCCGGGCCGCCGGAGACGAACAATCTTCCCGGCAATACCCAGGTGATTCAGCAGCGGCGCTTCACCAAGATGGTCGACTGGGTCCGCCGCTACAGCGCCTCCCACCGGTATCCGCGCCTCGACGCGTTCGCCGTCAACGGCGACATGACCGACACCGGCGCCGACGCCGAGCGTCTCCCCTTCCGCGACACGATGGATCGGGGGCTCCCCCCCGAGACCAAGCGGGTTCTGACGGTCGCCGACCACGGCTATTTCGCCAGTACGCGCGAGCATTGGGAGGAGGTCTTCGGCACGCCGATCAGCGCGCATCAGGTGATCGGCGGCTATCACTTCATCACCCTCTCGCCCCCCGATACCCGTTTTTATGACGGGATGTTCGCCGAGCAGATCGACTGGGTCCATCAGCAGCTCAAACAGGCCGTCGCCGACGATCCCGAAAAGCCGATCTTTTTCTTCCAGCACTACCCGATCTCCCGCCCGGAGCCGCGCGACGCCAACCGCCAGCCGCAATGGCTCTACGGCCGCTCGACCATCCGCTGCCATCAGGCCAACTGGGGGCCGAGCGATCTGTACGGACTCTTCCAGGAGTTCCCCCAGGTGATCGACTTCGCCGGCGACTCGCACTACCCGATCTGCGATCCGGGATCCGCCTGGCAGGATCGTTTCAGCGCCTTCGGGACGGGGACGCTCTGCTACCTGAAGATGCTCGAGGAACCGTACTGGAAGTACCCCGAAGGGCGGTTCGAGTACGCCCAATTCTACATCGTCGAGGTTCACCGCAGCGGCCGGATTCATCTGAAGATCGCCAACCTGGCGACCGAGACGTTTATTCCCCTTTCGTTCGTCATCCCCGCGCCGGGACATCCCGACAGCTACCTGTATACCGACGCGCGGATCGACTCGTACCCGGTCCCCGTTTGGGAAAATGGCGCGAAGATCAAGATCCCCTACACCACCGAGCACGGCGGCGGGTTCCGCTTCGAGCAGACGAAAAACCGCGAGAATACCCAGAGTTACTGGATCACGTTCCGTGAAAAGGGCAAAAGCGGCGCCGAACCGGATGTCGAAAAATATGTCTGGTCCGAGTTCTACCGATACCCGGTTCCCGACTCGATCGAGTATTACGAGGATCGCCTGCGGCCGCAGACCGAATACGAGGTGACGGTCACCCCGATCAGCTTCTTCGCCGGGGAGGGAAAGCCGATCAGCGCGGCGTTTAAGACCGTCGAAAATCGGCCGTCCCACTACTAGTCCCAAGCCGTGAAAAGAGCCGGCAAAATTAGCTATCCCGAAATCAATTTCACCTAATGAAAAAGAGGCGCCCTTTTGGCGCCTCTTTTTGGTGAGAATCACCCTTGTTCCCCTTCAAAGCCGGGGAAAGAGTTGTTCACCGCCGGTTTGACTCAAGAGATCATTTCTGGGATCTTTTGCCTAAGTCAAACGAACGGCGAAACCTAAAAGCGGATTTCGTCGAGCAGCTCAAGCAGCTCTTCATCAGTCAACATCGTTCATTCCTTTATCGTCGATTTAACCAAACGTTTCGGTGCCGGTGTTTCCCAAACACGGCCTCTTATGGGCCAGCACCTGGGGCGCGATTTTACATCGGGCGAAAATGAAAAGCAACCCGCTTTCCCGGGGGTACGGGGGAATTTTTGAAAAATCGCTTTTTGCAACCCATCTAAAACATCCAAATTATCCATATTTACAAACAAAAAGAACACTCTCCCCGCCATGGGGCCCTTTCACCGGCTGCAGTGCCGTTGGAAAACCAGCCGTATTCGCGGTATAATTGGGGAGACGATTCAACGCGCCGAACGCGCCCGAAAATAAGTGTCCCAACCCCAGAAGCGAAAGCCGTAAAAGCGATGAACTCCCCTTCCCTCCCTCCGATCGATTGGAACCCAATGAAGTGGAACCAGCGGTATGACCAGCGCCGGATCATCAACGGCGAGTGCGACGTTCTTTTGGAGGGCGACCTGGTGAAAAAAAACCTTCCGACCACACCGCTGGATATGGCCGGCTGGGGGTTTCGCTCCCTGCGCCAGGGGGCCGACGCGCTGATGCGCCGCGCGCTGGCCGCGGGGCTCTCGGTCCGGATCGTGACGGTGAACCCGGGAACGGTCTTCCCCGATCAGCGCGACGCGGCCGAGGGAATCGCCGAGGGGACGACCGCCGTCTCGATCCTGGAGCTGATCGCCTGGGCCGATGAGTTAAACGAATCGGCCGGTCCCGGCTCGATCGCGGTCCGGGTGATCTCCCGTCCGATGCCGTTCTTCTATTGGCGCTATGGCTGGATCCTCTTCGCCGGTCCCTACCAGGAGCAATTCAGCCAGGAGACGGTCACCTTCCGCGCCGAGCGGGGGCGCGACACATTCGAGATCATGACCAAACAGTTTGAGGCGCTCTGGAACGAGGCGCGCTAAAGGGCCTTTTCAGCGCGTCTCCCGCGTATCGCCGCGGTTCTGCCGGTACTGATTGGGGCTCATCCCGGTTAATTTCTTAAACGCCTGGGAGAAGTAGCGCTCCGACGAGAACCCCGACTGCTCGGCGGCGGCCCGAATCGGAAGATTCGTCGCGCGCAGCAGTTCTTTGGCCTTGCGCAGGCGGATCAAGGCAATCTCTTTTTCGGGGGTATGCCCGAACCTTTTTTTAAACCATCGCTGAAGCGACCGCTCGGTGACGGAACACTCGGCCATCACGTCGGCGACCCGCAGGCCGCAGACCGCCTGGTCGCGGATCAGCCGATACGCCTTGACCATCTGGGAATCGTCGTTCGGGAAGGCGTCGGTCGACTGGCGCTCTACCAGCCCCAAGGGTGGGATCTTCTGCGGGTATCCCGCAACCGGCCGGCCGTCGATTTTCATCTCCAAAAGGCGGGCCGCCTCCCGGCCGATCCGCTCGGCGTTTTGATCGATGCTGGTCAGGGTCGGGGAGACGATTTCGCACAGGTGCTCGTCGTTGTTCACCCCGCATATCGCGATCGAATCGGGGACCGCCTTGCCGCGGCGGCGGCAGGCGTTCAGCAGCCAGATCGCCTGATGATCATTGGCCGCCAGGATAGCCGTCGGCCGCGAAAGACGGTCGATCCACCTATCCAGCGCCTCCTCGTTTCCCTCGCGCCACAGCGGCTCGGGACGCCGATCGCGGGAACTGGGGAGCGGATCGAACAGCTCGGCGGACAGGCCGCGCCGCCGGCACTCCCTCAGGAACGATTCGCGGCGGTGACGGATCCAGAAACAGCCGCCGAACGAAAAAAAGCCGACCCGCTCAAACCCCAGCCGGGCGAAATGATCGAGCGCCAGGGAGACAATCGCGTCGTCGTCGCCGAAGACCGGGACCCGCTCGTCGTAGAGAAGCTCCACGGTCGGGCAGTCGAGCCGGCGGACCGATTCGGCCGCGCGGCGGTCGGACAGCCGCGAGATCACGCCGTCCCACCGCCCGCTGCTGAGCGTCGGGATCGGTTCGGCCATGCCGCGCGGCTGGACGGTGATCTCCCAGTCGCCGCGCCTCTGGGCATAGCGGGCGATTCCCCGCGCGATCCCCCGGCCGTAACTGGTCGACGACTCGATCAGCATGAGGATTCTTTTCTTTGTCGGCATAAACGCTTCCCTAAATGTTTAAACGGACGCGCCCCGGGAAAAACCGCCCGCGTCGGCGCGGATGGCCCAAGTATAACCGGATTTTGTCGGAATTTCAAACAATTTTGTCGAAATTTCATCGTTTCCGCGCCGTCCGTTGTCGTGTATATTAAAGGAAATGTTTTCGGAGTGATTTTCTTTACGGCCGCGGCCCCCGCCGAAAAACGGCGGCCCGGACCGAAGCGGTATCCCTGTAACCAGAAGCGAAAGAAACAGCCATGAACGTATTATTCTGCGGTGCGCATCCGGACGACATCGAAACCTACTGCGGCGGAACCGCCGCCCTCTACAAAAAGCTCGGCGCCAACGTCTTCTTCTGCGTGGCGACCAGCGGCAATATCGGCTCGTCGAACCACACGATGGAGCAGATCAAGGCGATCCGCCGTCAGGAGGCCCAAAACGGCGCCGACACCATCGGCGCGGAGCTGATCATGCTCGATTTCGACGACGAGTTCCTCTTCGACACGCGCGAGACCCGTCTGGCGTTCATCGAGGCGTTCCGCCGGGCCGATCCCGATGTGGTGATTTGCCACTGGACGTATGACTACAACCCCGACCACTCCACCAGCTCGCGGATCGTCGACGACTGTGTCCACATGGCGACCATCCCGCTAATCAAGACCGAAACCAAGCCGACCGGCAAGAACAAGATCCCCCACGTCTACTACATGGACACCCCCGCCGGGGTCGGTTTTGAGCCGCAGATCTACGTTGATATCACCGAGACCTTCGACACGAAGGTCAAGATGGTCGGCTGCCACGAGAGCCAGAACCAGTGGATGCTCGATGTCTACGGGACCGATATGTCCGGGTTCCTGCAGGTTCCGGCCGCCTACCGCGGGTTCCAGTGCGGCTGCAAGTACGCTGAGGCGTTCCGCCCGTCGATCCGCTACGGCCGTACCTTCAACGACCACTACATGCCGAACACCCTTCTTCCCCGTCAGCAGCACTAACGCGCGGCGCGGAAAAACAAATCCCCGCCCGGTGTAAAAAGCCGGGCGACACATTTAACACATTCACAAAGTATCAAATAAACAAAAGGAGGCAATCATGCCCGGACCTGGTGCCTATTGGATTGGTGAGGAAGAACGTCGTGAAATCCTCGAGGTCGTCGATTCGAAATATTGGTTCCGCTACGGAAATCTGCAGGACCCGAACTTCAAGCATAAGGTCTACGACCTTGAGCAGGAACTGTGCAAGCAGTTCGGCTGCGGTCACGCCCTGGCGACGACCAGCGGCACCGCTTCGCTGCTGGTTTCGCTCCTGGCGCTGGGGATCAAACCGGGCGATGAGGTGATCGTCCCGGCCTACACTTTTGTCGCCAGCTACACCTCGATCATCTTCGCCGGCGGCGTCCCGGTCCTGACCGAAATCGACGACTCCCTGACGATCGACCCGAACCAGATCGAAAAGCGGATCACCCCGAAGACCCGCGCGATCATGCCGGTCCACATGCTCGGGAACCCGTGCGATATGGAGGCGATCACCGATATCGCCAAGCGTCACGGCCTGCCGATCATCGAAGATTCGTGCCAGGCGTTCGGCGCCACCTATCGGGGGAAGAACTGCGGCACGATCGGTGATATCGGCGCGTTCTCGCTGAACTTCTTTAAAACCATCACCTCCGGCGACGGCGGTCTGGTCTCGACCAACAGCAAAGACCTCTACGAGCGGGCGTTCGGTTTCCACGATCAGGGGCACCTTCCGAACCGCACCGGCGTCGAGGTCGGCAACCGTCTGATCCTCGGTCTGAACTTCCGCATGAACGAGCTGACCGGTGCCGGCGCGCTGGCCCAGCTGCGCAAGCTTCCGAAGCTCCTGACCCGTCTGCGGACGCTGAAGAAGTCGCTCAAAGAAAAGATCGCCGATCTGCCCGGAATCGCCTTCCGCAAGATCAACGACTCCGAAGGGGAGTGCGGTACCTTGCTGACGGTCATCTACGAGTCGGCCGAGAAGGCCAAAGAGGTGGGCGAGCGCCTCGGAACCGGCCCCATCGCCCGCAGCGGCTGGCACGTCTATTCGAATATGGAGCACGTCGGGGCACACCTGAAGTCAGTCGGTCAGCCGTCCGGTTTCGGCGCCTACCCGGTGACCGACAATATGCTCCTGCGCTCGATGAATATCAGCGTCGGGGTGGTCGACGGCGGCCTGGGGGCCGGCTTCGGCGTGAACATCAACTCGACCGAAGAGGATGTCGAGGCCGTGGCGCAGAAGTTCCGCGTGGCCTACCTGGGCAAGTAATACCGCCCAAACGGTCGGTTATTCTCAGACAAGCCGCCGAAATCCCGCCTCAAAACCGATTCCGGCGGCTTGTTTTTAAACGTATAGTTTTATTGGCCCTTATTCCCCATAGGTTTCTCTATGTCTGGTTCGATCAATGTCATCGATGTGGCCACCCTGGCGATCTATTTCATCATTGTCCTGGGGATCGGTATCTTCAAAGGACGCGGCAAGCGCTCCGATACCAAGACCTTCTTCGTCGCCCGCGGAACCTTCCCTTGGTGGGTCATCGCCGCGGCGTTCGTGGCAACCGGAATGAACACCGAACAGCTCGTCGGCCTCAACGGCCAGGCCTATAAGATCGGTCTTCCGCTGCTGAACTGGGACTTTATCTGCGTCGCGGTTTACTCCATTCTGATCTTTATCTTCCTTCCGGTCTACATGCGCAGCGGCATCATGACGATGCCCGAATACCTCGGCCGGCGGTTCGATAGGAAAAGCCAAGACGTCTTCACCGTCATTTTGATTCTCAGCTACGTCTTTATGAATCTGGCGGTGATCTTCTACGGCGGCGCCAAGCTGCTTGAGGGGGTCTTCGGCCTGAATATCTGGATCGGCGTTCTGCTGATCGGGATCGTCGCCGGGCTCTACACGATGTACGGCGGGATGAGTTCCGCGGCGTACGCGGCGGTCTTCCAGTTCGGGCTGATCTTCATCTCCGGTTTCTACCTGATGTACCTGGCCTGGAAGCAGCTCCCCGGCAGCTGGCTGGACGGCTGGAACGCCGTCAAGGCAAACGCCCCGTGCGGGTTCCACCTCTTCAAGGGCCCCGACTACCCCGAGATCCCGTGGCAGGCCGTTCCCCTGACGATCCTCGGGATTCACCTCTACTACTCGTGCGTGAACCAGTCGCTGGTTCAGGGCTGCTTCGGCGCCAAGACCGAGTGGGATGCCCGCATCGGTCTGATCACCGCCGGGTTCTTCGTCATTCTGCGCCCGTTCGTCGAGTTCTTCCCCGGCCTCTTCTGCCGCGCGATTCAGCTCGTCAATCCGGCGTTTGACATGTCCCAGCTGGGGGTCGACGACGTCCTCCCGAGGATGATCAGTTTGTTGGTCCCCGCCGGCTTCCAGGGCTTGATCCTCATCGGGGTTTTGGCGTCGGTCATGTCGACAATCTCGGCGCTGCTGAACTGTATCTCGACCCTCTTTACGATGAACGTCTACAAGCGGTGGTTCGAGCCGACGGCCGATGAGAAGAAACTCGTGAAGGTCGGAACGATCGCCACCTGCTTCCTGATGCTCTTCTCGATCGGGTTTTCTCCCTGCATCGGAATCATCGGCGGCGGCATCTTCAAGTACTTCCAGACGCTCGCCTCGTACGTCACCGTCCCGCTGGCGACGGTCTTTTTGATCGGCATCCTCTGGAAGCGTGCCACCTCGGCGGCGGCCTTCACCATCCTCATCGGCGGGATCCCGCTCGGCCTGCTGGTCACCTATCTGGTTCCCAAGTGCTTCTCGCCGGAGCTGATCCAGCATTGGAGTTTGAGCAACCCGTTCATCATCGGCGCGATGACGCAGGTGATCTGCGTGATTTTGATGATCGTCATCAGTTTGGTCACCAAGCCGAAACCGATCGAGGAGATCCGCCCCCTGACCTTCACGCCGAGCATGCTCCGTCTGCCGGCAGGCGAGCCGCGCCGACCGTTCTTCGCCTCGGTCCCCTTCTGGTGGATGATCTTCGTCCTCTTCTACACGGCGATCTATATCTACCTGTGGTAAAAGCCACAGGCCCGGAAAAGAAAAAGCCCCGCGTAAACGCGGGGCTTTTTTACGCGCGGGGACTAGGCAAGCGCTTACTTCTTCGGCGTCAAAACCACAAAGCACGGCTGGAACGCTTCCAGTTCCACGCTCCCCTTCCCCTCCTCGAACGAGACGAGTTTCCCGCCGAGCTGAAGCTCGGCGCTTTCGGCCTCGCTTGCTTCGAACGGAACCGTCTGAGTCTCATCGAGCAGATTGACGATCAGCATCCAGGTCTTCCCTTCGTGGCCGTAGAGCCGAACCACGGTATCATCGGCGCCCTGCTCGTCACTGACACGGGCGTCGATCGCCGGATCGACGGCCAGAAGAACGGGAAAGAATTGCGCGATCTCGGCGGCGACGGTTTTCACCTCGCCCCACCGATCCCAGAACGGATCACGGACAACGGCGCGCCCCCCCTCGGCGATCGTCTTGTCCATCCGCCAAAGATCGAACCACGAGTAGGCGATCAGCCCGTTCGCCCCGGCGGCGATCTCCATCCAGAACATACCTCGCATCTCCTCCAACGTCGGCGGGCGAAGCGCCTTTTTCTTCTCTTCGGTATCGGCGTAGCTGGCTCGATTGTAGATCTGCGGCACCTGCCAAAGGGCGTACTTCCCCCAAACGCCGCGCTTGGTCTTTTCCGTCGCCTTCGCGACAGCGCGGGGGGGCTCATAAGGAATCGGGTACAGATCGGTTCCGACCGCGTCAAAAGACGGAATGTAAGAGCGCACCTCATCGATCTGATTGAGCACCACCCAGGTCGGCCGGTCCGGATCGAGCCGTTCCATTAAATCGCGGCGATCCGTCAGCTGTTTGATCATCGACAGCGGCGATTCGTCGTTGGTATACCAGGCGATGATCGCGGGATGGTCCTTAAGATCCTCCACCGTTTTACATGTCCGCTCGATCGCCTCCTGTTCCGAGGGCTCCCCCGGTGTTCCGTAGTTGTTTTTGACACTGTAGATCACCTTGATGTTGTTCTTCTGGCATCGATCCAAATCCTCGCGGGAGATCGACCCATAGGGCATCAGGCAATTAAACGCCGAATCGGCGTAGATCTCCTGCTCCCGTTCATTGGCGCTGCCGAAATAGCATCCCAGCGGGAAAAACGGCTGACCGTCGACAATCAATCGGCAATACCGATCGATATAGGCGTGACGCTCGGGATATTCCTCCACCCGAGTGAACGTCAGCCGGATCGACTGCTGAATCCCCTCCAGCCCCGGCGGGGAGGAGACCTCGGCGGTATACGTCCCCGGCGGCAGTTCCTCGGCCGGAACAACATAGTCGATATAGTCGTCGCCGAATTCGGACGGCTGGAGTGTCATCAGCTCGGCGGTATCTTCGCTTTCGCGGATCACCAGCGGCGCGGCGGCGTCCCGCGGGGAAACAACAGCGCCGCTGAGCGCGACCCCGACCCGGATGGTAAGTTTTCCGTCGAAATCTTTCCCGTCGGTGAGGTGGCGGTAGTGATCCGAGGTGATCGCGCTGTAGACCGACGTGACGACCTCTTGGACCCGGCAGTCGTCGTACCAGGCCGTCCCCTTCCCCCCTCGGGTGATGTAGCAGATAAAGGTCACCCGATCGGCCTCCACGGGGATGTGCGCCGTGCCGCCGACCTTCTGCCAGCCGTCTTCCTGATCATCGCCAAGCGGATGGGAGTAGCTTCCGCCGAGCCACTTTCCGCGGCCGGTCCACTCGATCGCGACCTTCGCCGTACCGTTTTCGACATCTTCGGTCCGAATATAGGCGCTGTAATCGAGCGTCGTCCCCGAAACCACCTCGAGCACCTGCGAGGCGGTGGTGTGCGTCTGGCCGTCGGCGTTAAGCCGCAGCGCGGCGGTCCCATCGCGGCCGGCTCCCCGCTCGAGGGAAAAGAATTTCGAATCGGCGCTCCAACAGGCCGGCCCTCCGCCGCCGGAGCTCTCCTCGAACGACAGATTCTTCCCGCACCCCGCCTCCGGGACTTGCGCCAAAAGGGGAGTCAGCCATAGGATCAGTACGGCGGCGGCGAACCCCGCGATCCCAACGAATAGTCTCCTATTTGCCACGCCGCTTTGATCACTTCTCATACGTTTTATCCCTTCAGGTACCTAGCGATAAAGACATTCTCTTTCGCGTGATTATACCCCGGAAGTCAACTCAGCACAAAAAAAGCCCCGCGCGTGAGGCGGGGCTTTTCTAAAATAGCGCGGCGAAAACGCGCCGGGCTTACTTCTTCGGCGTCAAGACGACGAAGCACGGCTGGAACGCTTCCAGTTCCACGCTCCCCTTCCCATCCTCGAACGAGACAAGCTTCCCGCCGAGTTGAACTTCCGCGCCGGCCGCCTCGTCTGCCTCGAACGGTACCGTCTGGTTTTTGTCGAGCATATTGACGATCAGCATCCAGGTCTTCCCCTCGTGGCCGTAGAGGCGGACGAGCGTATCTTTGGCACTTTGCTCATCACTGACGCGCGCGTCCATCGCCGGATCGATCGACAGCAAAACGGGGAAGAATTCCGCCACTTCGGCAGCCGCCGTTTTCACCTCGGCCCAGCGCTCCTCAAACGGCTCGCGGACATAGGCCCGTCCCCCCTCGGCGACGGTCTTATCCATCCGCCAAAGGTCGCTCCACGAGTAGGCGACCAGCCCGTTCGCCCCGGCGGCGATATGCATCCAGAACATCCCGCGCATCTCCTCCAAGGTCGGGGGACGAAGCGCCTTTTTCTCCTCGTCGGTCTTTTTATAGCTCGCCCAGTCGAAGATCTGCGGCACCTGCCACAGGGCGTGCAAACCAAAGACCGCCCGATTGGTCGTCACCGCGCGCTGGCCGGCATAGGAGGCCGGGTTGTCGGAAATCGGGTACGGATCGGTCCCGATCACGTCGAAGGTCGGGATATAGCTGCGCACGTCATTGACCTGATAGAGGACCACCCAGGCCGGACGGGTCGGATCAAGTTCCTCCAGCAGATCGCGGCGATCGGTCAGCTCGCGCAGCATCGTCAGCGGCAGCTCGTCGTTGATATACCAGGCGATAATCGCCGGGTGATCCTTGAGTTTCTCGACCGTCTGACGCGTCCGGTCGATCCCCTCCTGCTCGCTATTGACGGCCAATGTTCTGAAGTTGTCTTTGACGCTGTAGATCACCTTGATATTACTCGCCTGGCAGCGATCCAAGTCCTCGCGGGAGATCGACGCGTAAGGCATCAGGCAGTTGAACGCCGAATCGGCGTAGATCGCCAAATCTTTCTCGCTGACCCCGCCGAAGTAGCACCCCAGCGGGAAAAACGGCTCCCCGTCGACAATCAGCCGGCGGTACTGGTCGATATACGCGTAGCGCTCGGGATACTCCTCCACCCGGGTGAACCTCAGCGAGATCGACTGCCGCTGGTCATCTTCGGCGCCCGGCATGGTCAATTTCGCGGTATACTTCCCGGGGGTCAGCTCCCCGGCGGGAACGATATAGTCGATGTAGTCGTCGCCGAAGGCGGCCGGCTCCAGTGTCATCACCTCAGTGCCCCGCTGATCGGTGATCACCAGCGGCGCGGCGACGTCCCGCGGCGAGGCGACGGCACTGCTGCGCGCCACACCGACGCGGATGGTCAGCTCCCCGCCGCGGTCCTTCCCGTCGGCGACGTGACGGTAGTGATCAGAGGTGATCGCGCTGTAGGGGGAGGTGAGCACCTCTTTGACCAGGCAGTCGTCAAACCAGGCCGTTCCCTTCCCCCCTTTAAACACGTAGCACAGGAGCGTCACGTGATCGGCCTCGGCGGGGACGGTGACCACGTTTCCGACCTTCGTCCACCCGTCGCTCTCGGCGCCTTCCTCCTCGACACACTTTTGAGAGTAGCTCCCGCCGAGCCATTTTCCCCCTGCGGTCCATTCGACCGCGATCATCGGCCGGCAATTTTCCGGGTCGTCCGTCCGGACATAGGCGGAGAACTCCAGCCGAGTCCCGGGAGTCACGTCGAGTTTCTGCGAGCAAAGACGATAGTGCTCCCCGTCGGCGTTCTGGCGCAGGGCGACCGTTCCGTTGCGGCCGGCTCCCTTATCCGCCGAGAAAAAGTTCCGATCTCCCCCCCAATGGCTCGGCATCCCATTGTCGGCCGCCTCCTCAAACGACAGGTTCGTCCCGAACATCTTCTCGGCGGCCTGTGTCCGAGCCGGCGCCGCCAAAAGCGCCAGGCAGCCGATCATCCCCGCAAGGAGGGTGAAACAAACTGTTTTGCGATAGGTCATCGTTGTTTGTCCTTAAAGAGCTGTGAAAAACGTTTACCATTGACCGGAAGAAAAACCGGCCCCGGAAAAAATGATACCCCGCGGTTTGGGGCAAATCAATAGCTCCGCAGACCCGCGGATGGGGGAACGGTGTTTTCGCCGTTTGCCCCTCCAAAATTGTTGCGAACCGAGGGTTCGGAAGGTACAATTCAAGGCGGGGGCGTTCCCTTTTTGAGGGGCTTCCTACCAAGCGCGCCGCTTCAAACGGCGAAAGCCCCGGCAAACGAAAAAGACCATCAGCCAAGGATAAACACGTGATGAGGGACGATTCACTTTCCCGCCGCGACCTGCTCAAAAAAATCACCGCCGCTTCCCTGGCGGCGGGAGCCGGTTCGTCGGCGGTTTCTTACCACAGCCACGAGGAGCGGATTTTAGCCGAAGAGGGGAAAGACGCCGGCGCCGCCGACGCGGTCTCCGGCGCGACACGCCTGTCGTTCGTCCAGCAGCAAAAAGAGGAACTCAAAGAAAAGGTCCCGCTGACGAAACTCGGCAATGCCGTCGTCAGCCGGATCATCCTCGGCGGCAACCTCATCGGCGGCTTCGCCCACGCCCGCGACCTGATCTACGTCTCCGATTTAATCCGTGCCTACCACACCGAGCAAAAGTGTGTCGAGACCTTTATGATCGCCGAAGAGGCGGGAATCAACACCTTTTTGGGCGACTGGAACATGCACCAGATGATGTCCAACTATTGGAAGTGGACCGACGGCAAGATGCAGCTGATCACCCAATGCCCCGACAGCATGGACGAGGTAAAAAAGGCGATCGACACCGGCGCGATCGCGATCTACCCGACCGGGGGGGTGAGCGAACGGCGGGTCGCCGAGGGGGATTACAGCTTCTACGAGCCGTTCTTCAAACTGGTCCGCGACGCGGGGCTCCCCGCCGGGCTGGGCGCCCATCGAATCGAGACGATTCGGGCGCTGGCCGATCGGGGACTGATCCCCGACTTCTGGATGAAGACGTTCCATCCGACCAACTACTGGTCCGCCCAGCATCCGACCGAACACGACAACATCTACTGCCGCAAACCGAAAGAGACGGCGGAGTTTTTCGCCGATCGTCCGGAACCGTGGATCGCCTTCAAAACGCTGGCCGCCGGGGCGGTCGCCCCGCAGGAGGGTTTCCGCTTCGCCATGGAGGGGGGCGCCGATTTTATTTGTGTCGGGATGTACGATTTCCAGATCTTCAAAGACGCGAATATCTTCACCGACATCATGAACGGCGGCATCAACCGAAAGCGGCGGATGTTAGACCCGGTGGACCGCGCCGACTACGAGGCCCAGCTGGAGGAAGAAGAGGCATAAAGAAAGGTTCGCCCCCGCTGCCCCCACAAAAAAGGGTTTTTCCATCGTTTCACGAAAGATGAACTTCGGCGACGGATCGCCGCCAAAGAGTTTTTCAACTCCAAAGGAGAAATGTGATGAAAGACGCTCCCCTTTCCCGCCGTGATCTTCTGAAAATGACCGCCGCCTCCTTGGCGGCGGGCGCCGGTTCGTCGGCGGTTTCCTACCACAGCCATGAAGAGCGGATTTTGGCCGAAGAGGGTAAAAACACCGCGGCCGACGCGGTCTCCGGCGCGACACGCCTGTCGTTCGTCCAGAAACAACAGGAAGAACTCAAAGAGAAAGTCCCGCTGGCGAAAATCGGCAACGCCGTCGTCAGCCGGATGATTCTCGGCGGCAACCTCATCGGCGGCTACGCCCATTCCCGCGACCTGATTTACGTCTCCGATCTGGTTCGGGCCTACCATACCGAACAGAAGTGCGTCGAGACCTTTATGATCGCCGAAGAGGCGGGGATCAACACCTTCCTGGGTGACTGGAAGATGCACCAGATGATGGCCAACTATTGGAAATGGACCGACGGCAAAATGCAGGTGATCTCCCAATGCCCGGACGACCTGGACGAGGTGAAAATGGCGATCGACGCCGGTTCGATCGCCATCTACCCGAATGGGGAGGTGAACGACCGATTGGTCGCCGAGGGGAATTACGACTTCTACGAGCCGTTCTTCAAGCTGGTTCGCGACGCGGGACTCCCCGCCGGGCTGGGGGCCCATCGGGTCGAGACGGTTCGGGCGCTGGCCGAGCGCGGCATTATCCCCGACTTCTGGATGAAGACGTTCCACCCGACCACCTACTGGTCGGCCAAGCACCCGGAAGAGCACGACAACATCTTCTGCCGCAAGCCGGAGGAGACGGCCGCGTTTTTCGCCAACCGTCCGGAGCCGTGGATCGCCTTCAAAACCCTCGCCGCCGGGGCGGTCGCCCCGCAGGACGGTTTCCGCTTCGTCCTGGAGGGGGGTGCCGACTTTATCTGTGTCGGGATGTACGATTTCCAGATCTTCAAAGACGCCAATATCTACACCGACATTATGAACGCCGGCATCAACCGAAAGCGGCGAATGTTGGAAAACGTGGATCGTGCTTCTTACGAAGCTCGGCTTGAAGAGGAGGACGCGTAATGGCCCGCACGGCCGGCCTTTTGCCGCTGGCGGCACTGCTGTTTTTAGCGGCCGTATTGCCGTCGGCGGCGGCCGAACCGGTTCACGAGCGGTTTCAAGCGAGCGATTTTGAAAGCCGGCTGTTTTTAGACTGGCTCTATCAGGATGTCGGCCCGGACGAGGAGGTTATTTTCTCCGATTCCTCGGACGGAAGCGCGGAAAAAGAGCTGATCGAAAAAGTCCTGGGCCAGATCGAGTCGGAAGCGCATCAGCGGGGCGAGGAATTATCGCAACAGGCGAAATCGGATCTCTCCGCGCTGCGTCAAGATTTGGCGCGGCTGGCCGAAGAAAACGCTGGCGGCAGCGCTCCCCCCTGGCGGGAACTCTACCGCCGGTGCTGTACGCTTCGCCGCTTGGGGCGGCTGGCCGAAACGATCGAGCAGGCCCCCCGGTGGATCTACACGACCCACTACGTTCTGGGAGGGAGCCATTACGCTTACACCGAAGATGTGACCGACGCCCAGCTGGTGGAGGATTACGGCCGCTGCGACGGCGGGGAACTCTTTGAGGCGACTATCGGCGAGGACGGTACCGTCCAGTCCCGCTCCCTGGTGAAGACCGACACCGGAACCCTGCGCGATCCCGACGTCGACTGGGACGCCTCGCGAATCGTCTTTTCGATGCGAAAGAGTTTCACCGACGACGATTTTCACCTCTACGAATACAGCTTATCGGACGGCCGCCTCACGCAGCTGACCTTCGGCGACGGCCTGGCCGATATCGAGCCGTGCTATCTGCCCGGCGGCGAGATCCTGTTCGGTTCCACCCGCGCCCGGGCGATTACCGACTGCTGGAAAACCGAAGTCTCGAATCTGTTCGCCCTTTCGGCCGACCGCCAAAAGATCACCCGCAAATCGTTCGATCAGGTGACGGTGAACTACCCGACGGTGACCCCCGACGGCCGGGTCCTCTACACCCGCTGGGACTATAACGACCGGGGACAGATCTTCCCGCAGGGGCTGTTCGTGATGAACACGGACGGAACCGGACAGACCGCGTTTTACGGGAACAACTCCTTTTTTCCGACGACGATCCTCCACGCCCGCGCGATACCCGACTCCTCTGGCAATGTTCTGGCGATCGCCTCGGGGCACCATACCCGTCAAAAGGGGAAGCTCCTGCTGATCGACCGCAGCGGCGGGACCGAGGAGAATACCGGCTGCCGCCTCATCGCCCCGGTTCGGGAAACGCCGGCCGAAATGATCGATACCTGGGGACAGGAAGGAGAACAGTTCCAATACCCCTACCCGATCGACGAGCGTAACTTTATCGTCGCCTACCTTCCGGAGGGGTGTCAGCCGAGGGAACCCTACGGGGAGCGTTACGACATAAAATTCGGTCTCTACTGGTTCGATCCCGAGGGGCGGCGGGAACTGCTGGTTTGGGATCCGAATGTCAACGCCGGGCAGCCGGTGCCGCTGCGAAGCCGGGCAAAGCCGACGATCCGCCCCTCGACGGTCGACGAGTCGGCGGCGACCGGCCGCTATTACGTGCAGGATGTCTACCAAGGTCCCGGCCTGGAGGGGGTCGAGCGCGGAACGATCAAAGCGCTGCGCGTGACGTCGCTGGAGTTCCGCCCGGCATGGATTATGAATAACCGCAACGACGGCGCCGCCGGTCACGCGCTTGTTTCCACCCCGGTCGGGTGCGACAACACGACGTGGGACGTGAAGCACGTGCTGGGGGAGGTCCCGGTCGAGGAAGACGGGAGCGCCTATTTCGAGGTCCCCGCCAAGACGCCGGTCTATTTTCAGCTCCTCGACGAAAAAGGGGAGATGGTCCAGACGATGCGAAGCTGGTCGACCCTGCAGCCGAACGAGTTCTTCGGATGCGTCGGCTGCCACGAGTCGAAATTCGATACCGCCGCCAATGAAGAGTCGCTCGCCAACGGGAATACGCTGGCTCTTCAAAAGCCGCCGGTTCCGATGAAACCGATCTTTGACCCGCCCGAGGGGATCGCCGAGAAATGGGGCTTTAGTTTCATGCGGGATATTCAGCCGATTTTGGATCGGCACTGCGTCGTGTGCCACAGCGCGGAGACGAACGGTGACGGAACCGACGCGCCGTTCTCCCTCACCGCCGAAGATCACTTCCGCCCGGAAGAGGGAACGGCGTTTCTCCTTCCTTGGGACGGACGTATTTTCAGCAAAGCGTACTGGAATTTGACCGGCGGCGGAAATAAGTCGTGGCGTTATGTCCGCCCCGTCGATATTCAGGGCGGCCCCCCGATGCTCCCGCCTTATTCCGGCGGGGCCGCCGTCTCTCCCCTGATGACGCTTCTTCGCCGCGGGGACGAGAACCACAAAGACCTTGCGCTGACCGAGGAAGAGATCCATAAGTTCGCCGTCTGGATCGATCTTCTGCTTCCCTACTGCGGCGATTACGCCGAGGCGAACGAATGGGACGAAAACAACCGCGCCCTCTACCAGTACCACAAGATGAAGCGGGACGTCCTTAACCGCTGGCTGGCCGACGGCGGACAGATCCCGGGCCCCTCTTTCGGGCCGCGGTGTATGGAGCAGTATATCGAGAACTATCTCGAACATAAGCCGGAGGCCGTCCTCACGAACCAGACCGGGGGGGGTAATTACCAGCGCAATGTCGCGCTGAATCCGGACGACGTCCAGGGAGAATCAGACGTCTTCCCGCACGCGGTTTCCAACAGCGAGTGGGGGTACGCCGCAAAGTACGCGGCGAAAAACGTGATCGACGGGAAAAAACCGTCCGGCACCGAAGATATCCCCTGCTGGTCGCCGAATATCCGCGCCGACGCCACCTTAGAAGTCAACTTCGGTCACGAGGTCGCGCTGGATACCATCGCCGTCTATCTGGCCGCGGACACGGAGCATACGGCATTCTTCGAGTCGGCCCTGTGTACTTTCTCCGACGGGACGACCGAAACGCTGACTTTCCGCCCAAGCGCCGAAGAGCAGCGGTTTTCTTTCGACAGGCGGACGACGAGCTTTGTTCGTCTGAGCGACTTCACGCGCCCCGGCGCGCCGGATCGCTGCGGGATCGCCGAAATCGAGTGTTTCCGGTAAAGAAGGCGACCGTTCTTCCGGCGGCCGCCAACGGGTGAAATTGTGGATCGTAACAAGAGCGAAACCTTTCCCAAGGAGGTTTAAGGCCATGTTCCGACAGATTCGTTTTTTAACGCCGGCAGTGCTGTTTTTTCTCGCTGCCGCGCTGGTGGATGTCACCGCGGCGGAACCGATTTCCGAGCGGTTTAAAGCGACCGATTTCGACAGCCGGCTCTTTTTGGATTGGCTCTATCAAGATGTCGGGATGGGCGATTCTCCCATCTTTTCCGACCTCTCGGACGGAAGCGCGGAAGAACAACTGATCGAAAAAGTCCTGGATCAGATCGAGTCGGAGTCACAACAGCGGGGCGAGGAACTTTCGGACCAGACACGCTCGCAGGCCGGCGCGCTGCGCCGAGAGCTGTCCTCGTTGGCGCGGGAAAAAGCCGTCGGCGGCGATCCGCGCTGGCGGGAACTCTACCGCCGGTGCTGTACGCTGCGCCGATTGGGCCGGCTGGCCGAAACGATAGAACAGGCCCCCCGATGGATCTACGCGACCCACTACGTTCTGGGGGGGAGCCACTACGCCTACACCGAAGATGTGACCGATGCCCAGCTGGTGGAAGATTGTTACGACCGCAGTGACGGCGGGGAACTGTTTGAGGCGCTGCTGCGCGAGGACGGCACCGTCCAGTCCCGGTCACTGGTGAAGACCGACACCGGGACGCTGCGTGATCCGGATGTCGACTGGGACGCCTCAAAGATCGTTTTTTCGATGCGACACAGTTTCACCGACGACGATTTTCACCTCTATGAATACAGCTTATCCGACGGCCGGCTCACGCAACTGACCTTCGGCGACGGCTTGGCCGATATTGAGCCATGCTATCTTCCCAGCGGCGAGATCCTGTTCGGTTCCACCCGCGCCCGGGCGATCACCGACTGCTGGAAGACCGAAGTCTCGAATCTCTTCGCTCTTTCGGCCGACCGCCAAAGAATCGAGCGCAAATCGTTCGACCAGGTAACGGTGAACTACCCGACGGTGACGCCGGATGGCCGGGTTCTCTACACCCGCTGGGACTACAACGACCGAGGACATATGTACCCGCAGGGATTGTTTGTGATGAACCCCGACGGAACCGGGCAGACCGCGTTCTACGCAAACAACTCCTATTTCCCGACGACGATCCTCCACGCCCGCGCGATTCCGGATCAATCGGGAAATGTTTTGGCGATCGCCGCGGGACACCATGCCCGTCAAAGAGGGAAACTTCTCCTGATCGACCGCGGCGGCGGAACCGAGGAGAATACCGGCTGCCGCCTCATCGCCCCGGTTCGGGAAACACCGGCCGAACAAATCGACGTATGGGGACAGTCGGGGGAGCAGTTCCAGTACCCTTACCCGATCGATGAGAATAACTTTGTCGTTTCCTACGTTCCGGAAGGATGTCTGGACGCCGAGGGCTACGATGCCTATGACATCAAATTCGGCCTCTACTGGTTCGACGCCGATGGGCGGCGGGAACTGTTGGTTTGGGATCCTCAGACCAACTGCGTCCAGGCGCAGCCGCTGCAAGCTCGAACCAAGCCGACGCTCCGCCCCTCGACCGTCGACGACTCGATCCCGACCGGCCGCTATTACGTGCAGGACGTCTACAGCGGTCCCGGTCTGGAGGGAGTCCAGCGCGGTACGATCAAAAAACTTCGGGTCGTCGCGCTGGAATATCGCCCCGCGTGGATTTTGAATAACCTCAACGCGGGAGCCGCGGGGGAGGCGTTTGTCTGCACGCCGGTCGGGTGCGATAACGCGTCGTGGGACGTCAAGCACGTGCTGGGGGAGGTCCCTGTCGAGGAAGACGGAAGCGCCTATTTTGAGGTCCCCGCCAAGACGCCGGTCTATTTCCAGCTCCTCGACGAAAAAGGGGATATGGTTCAGACGATGCGCAGCTGGTCGACCCTGCAGCCGAACGAGTTCTTCGGATGCGTCGGCTGCCACGAGTCGAAATTCGACACCGCCGCCAATCAGGAAATGCTCAAGAACGGAAACACGCTCGCTTTAAAGAAACCGCCGGTCCGGATGAAACCGATCTTTGTCCCGCCGGAGGGGATCGCCCAAAATTGGGGCTTTAGTTTCATGCGTGACATTCAGCCGATTTTGGATCGCCACTGTGTCGTGTGCCACAGCGGCCAGGGCGATTCCGACGAGGAGAACGTTCCCTTTTCCCTCACCGCCGATAATCACTACCGGCCGGAAGAGGGAACGTCGCAGTACCTCCCATGGGACGGCCGCCTCTTCAGCGAGGCGTATTGGAACTTAACCGGCGGCGGCGACAAATCGTGGCGGTATATCCGACCGTTCGATATCCAGGGAGCCCCTCCGATGCTCCCGCCGTACGCCGGCGGGGCGGCCGTCTCCCCCCTGATGACGCTTCTGCGCCAAGGGGACGAAAACCACAAACAGCTCGCGCTGACCGAGGAAGAAATCCATAAGTTCGCCGTCTGGATCGATCTGCTGTTTCCCTACTGCGGCGATTACGCCGAGGCGAACGAGTGGGACGAAAACAACCGCGCCCTGTATAGTTACTACAAGATGAAGCGGGACGTCCTTGACCGCTGGCTGGCCGACGGCGGAGTAGTCCCGGGCCCCTCCTTCGGGCCGGGGTGCCTGCGGCAATATAT
>JAFRFG010000048.1 GCA_017434455.1 Thermoguttaceae bacterium
ACGATGTAACCGGCCTCTTTGGCCAGCTCGTAGATGTCGCCCTTGTAAAGTTCGTTCTTCTCATCGTTATGGCGATCGAGCCCGCCGCCGCCGAAGAAATCGAAGTTCGAGGCGATCAGGTCCAGTCCCAGCGCGTAGCCGGCGCTGCGGCTTTGCTGATGGCCGTAGAACGCGGCGGGGGTAGCGTGGTTAAGGGTCACACTGGTGATGATACCGACCTTCTTCCCGGCATCGCGGGCCACCTCGGCGGTCGAGGTCAGACGCGAACCGTCGGGAGCGACACCGACCCAATGGTTGTTGGTCTTGGTACCGCAGGCAAGCGCCGTGCCGCCGGCCGCCGAGTCGGTGATAAACGCGTCCGCCGAACGGGTCGTCGTCGGAACTTCGTAATCGAACGTCTCAAGGGCCAGGCCTTCCCCGGTAGTGAGCTTCGAGAACTCATCGGCCACCATACGCTGCGGAATCGACATTCCGTCGCCGATGAAGAGGAATACGTACTTCGGCTTCGCGCCATCGGAGCCAAGCACCGCGCCGGCGAGCAGCGTCAGTGCCAGAAAAGCAAAAAACAGCTTAGACAAACGTGACATCGTCGTTATTCTCCTTGCAGTCAAAGGGATATTGGAGGGTAACTTAGAGCATTTCGGCAAAAAAACATCTAAGGGTGATACCATTGGCAGGAAGCACCCCGACAGATTAGTGTAGACCATCGGGAAGAGAAATTCAACATCTCTCCCCCAAACGGTAAAAAACTACCCGAAGAGGAAATCGCGCCATTGCCCGGGGTCCAAATCGGGGAAGACACGTTTTAGAAGCTCGTCGGTGCAGGCATCGGCCAAAGCCGGCGGCGTCAGCGGACGGCCGATCATAGGAGCGACCAAAAGCGCGGGGTCGTCCGACGCGAAGAAATCGCCGGTAATCTCCCCCCGCTCGATCAGGCCATCGCGCAGCGTCAGCGTCAGCGTCACCCCTCCCCAGGGGAAACGCCGGCGGCGGATAATCACATCCCCTTCGCGTGAGGCGGCCGCCGGGCGGCCAAGGTTCCACGCCGCGGTGCCGTATCTTTCCTCACGCAGGCGGCAGGCGGCATTTACCTCGGCGTCGCTAAGATCACGACTGACGAGGGAACCGCCAAAAGAGCGTTCGACCTGTGCTCTAAGGCACTGGGCAAAATCCTCTATCGTCAGCCCCTCGGGAAGAAGGGGGGCGAGATTCGCCACGCGGCTGCGGACCGAGGCGACCGCGTGGGCGCGCAGCTTCCCCCGATCGGGGGTCAGAAGGGCGGCCATCGGCTCGAAGTCGGTCGCGAAGAGAATCGTCCCGTGATGTAAAAATCTCCCCCCCCAGTGGCGCGAGGCGGTTCCGGAGAACTTCATCGGCCCGTCGGGAGAGTCGACCAGCAGATCGTTTCGCCCGGAGAAGCGGCATTTCAGCCCCAGGGCTTCGATGGCATCGAGGATCGGCCGGGCGAAGAAGCGCAAATCGGGCTTCATCGCGTCGGAATCGGACCGATCGATCAGGAACGAATAGTTCAAGGTCTGAAGATCGTGAAAGACCGCCCCGCCGCCGGTACAGCGCCGGACGACGGGGATCCCCCGTCTTTCGGCCTCGGGAAGGTTCACCTCGTCGTGAGCCGATTGATTTCGCCCGATGATCACCGAAGGACGATTGCGCCACAGCAGAAAGATCGGTTCTCCCGAGCAGTCGCGAAGCAAAGTCTCCTCCACCGCGAGGTTCATCGCCGGGTCGTGGCGGTGAATCGTCGTTTCACGGACATAGAACATGGATGTTTTCTCCTGTAAAGATGTCACCTTCCCCCAATATATACCATTTGGTAAAATGAGCGGGGTACAGCCGCAAGAATAGCCGATCGGCCGGTACACGGCAAACGAAAGATTCTTCACCCCCGAAAAAACATGGAGGATTTCCCATGACTTCCACGGTCACGACGACACAATCCTACGGCAGCCGGGTCGCCAACGCTTTTAAAGGGATTCTCATCGGCCTGGTGCTGTTCGTAGTCGGTATCTGTCTGCTCTGGACCAACGAAGGGCGTTCGGTGAAAAGGTACCGCGCCTTGAAAGAAGGCGCCGCCAGTGTCATCAGCGTCTCGGCCGACCAGGTCGATTCGGCCAACCAGGGAAAGCTCATCCATATCAGCGGAAGCGCCAAGACCGACGATATCCTCCGCGATAAAGATTTCCCGGTCGAGGTCAACGCCATTCGCCTCAGCCGCAATGTCGAAATGTACCAATGGGTCGAGGATGTCTCGGAAGAGACCCACACAAAACTGGGCGGCAGCACCGAAACGGTCACTACTTACGATTACCATAAGACATGGGTCGCCTATCCGGTCGACTCGAGCGGCTTCCATGAACAGGCCGATCACTACAATCCCAGCTTTGCCTACCAGGAAGATGAGCAGTACGCGCGCAACGTCACCCTCGGCGCGTTCACGCTCTCGGACTCGATCATCCAAAAGATCGGTCCCGGACAGCACTACGCCGTAAGCAACGCCGCCCCGGCCGCTGAGCCCGCCGCCGAACAGGCCGAAGCGGCCGACGCCGCGGAACAAACGGCCGAGACAGCCGAAATTTCCGAAACGACCGACTCGACTGAAAGGCCGGCCGAAAACCCCGCCGACCCGACGGCTGAGGCCGCTGAACCGGAGTCAGCCGAAACGAAATCAACCGAACCGAAGGAGACGGAACAGGAAGATACCGAAGCCGGCACCGCCGGTTACATCGTCTTCTCCGGCGGTTACTATATCGGGGAAAACCCGAACAACCCTGTGGTAGGGGATACGCGTGTTACCTTTGACTATGTCCCCAGCGATGTGCCAGTCAGTATTGTCTCGTCGCAAACGGGGAACAGTTTCACCCCCTACAGCACCAAAAACGGCCCGGTCGAGCTGGTCGACAGCGGTCTGAAAACCGCCGATGAACAGTTTGACGCCGCCCAAAAGGCCAATACGATGCTGACTTGGCTTCTGCGTCTGCTCGGCGCCGTGGTCATCTTTATCGGGCTGAGGATGGTCTTCGCGCCGCTGAGCGTCATCGGCGATGTTCTTCCTTTCCTCGGCACCTTGATCGGCTGGGGAACCAGTGCCGTGAGTTTTGTTCTGGCCCTGATCATCTCGCTGGTCATCATCGCCGTGGCGTGGCTCTACTACCGGCCGATCCTCGCCGGATCGCTCCTGGCCGCGGCTGCCGCGCTTTTGGTCTGGATGGTCGTCAAATCACGCGCCGCCGGCAAACAAAAGGCGCTTGCCGACGAAGAAAAGGCGTAAAGACCGTCCCCCTCACCGCGCGGGGGAACGGAGCCCCCGCGCGATATTAAAAATATCAAGTTTTTAAGGACACTACCGTTATGAACGGCCGTACACACGCGATCGAGTCGATTGCCAAAAACCGAAGGGAAATCCCCCCGGCGCCAGCTCCCGAAATGCCTCAGCAGTACGGAGAAAATGTTTTTAGCGAAGAGGTCATCCGACGATCTCTCCCCGCCAAGACCGCCGAGAAACTCCTGGCCACCATGCGCGGTGAACGCCCGCTCGACTCTTCCATCGCCTCGGAAGTGGCCAAGGCGATGAAAGACTGGGCCCTTTCGCGCGGCGCGACACACTATACCCACTGGTTCCAGCCGTTGACCGGCGGGACGGCCGAAAAGCACGATGCTTTCCTCGAGACCCCCGCCCCGGGGAAGGCGTTGATGGAACTGTCGGGCAAAAACCTGATCATGGGGGAGCCCGACGCGTCGAGTCTCCCCTCCGGAGGGCTGCGCTGTACCTTCGAGGCGCGCGGCTACACCGCCTGGGACCCAACCAGTCCGGCGTTCATTAAACGGCATAACAGCGGTTCCACCCTCTGTATCCCGACGGTCTTTTGTTCCTACAACGGAGAGGTTCTTGACAAGAAAACCCCGCTGCTGCGCTCTATCCAGATCCTGACCACCGCCGTCAAGCGTCTGATGACCGCCTTCGGGCTAAAGGACGAACGGGTTTACATTACCCTCGGCGCCGAGCAGGAATATTTCCTGATCGACCGCAATTTTTACCTCCAGCGCCCCGACTTGGTCCAGACGGGCCGAACCCTCTTCGGGTCGGCCCCGGCGAAACACCAGCAGCTGGAGGACCACTACTTCGGTTCGATCCACCCGCGGATTCTCGCCTTCATGGCCGAGGTGGAAAATGAACTGTGGCGCCTCGGCATCCCCGCCAAGACCCGCCACAACGAGGCGGCCCCGGCGCAGTTCGAGCTGGCGTCGATCTTCGAGGAACAGAATCTCTCGGTCGATCACAATATGCTGGCGATGGAGATTCTCCGTCAGACGGCCGAACGGCACGGTCTGGTCTGCCTCCTTCACGAAAAGCCGTTCAGCGGTGTCAACGGCTCGGGGAAACATAACAACTGGTCGGTCAGCTACGGAAGCCGAAACCTGCTCGACCCCGGCGACAATCCGCACGAAAACGCGATCTTCCTCACCGTTTTAACGGCGATTCTCCGGGCGGTCGACCTTTACAGCGACCTGCTGCGCAGCACCACCGCCAGCGCCGGCAACGAACTGCGGCTCGGCGCGGGGGAAGCGCCTCCGGAGATCATCTCGGTCTTTCTCGGTGAACAGCTCACCGACATCATCCAACAGCTCGAGCATGGGGGCGCCACTCGTTCGCGCCACGGCGAGACGCTCCGCATCGGGGTCGACTCTCTCCCGAAGTTCTCCCGCGACGCCACCGACCGAAACCGGACCAGCCCGTTCGCCTTCACGGGGAATAAGTTCGAGTTCCGCGCCGTAGGGGCAAGCCAGTCGTGCGCCGGCTGCAACACGGTGCTCAACACGATCGTCGCCGACTCGTTCGACGCTGTGAGCGACAAGATCGAGCATTTCCCCAAAAAGAGCTTCAACGACGATCTCACCGCGCTGCTCGGGGAGCTGATCCGCAAGCACAAACGAATTATCTTTAACGGGAACAACTACAGCGACGAGTGGCTCGCCGAGGCCAAAAAGCGGAAGCTTCCGAACTGTGTCTCGGTTCGCGAGTCGCTCGAGGCGATGCAAAAACCGAAAACGCTGGCTCTGTTCAAGAAGTACAAAGTCTTCAACGGCGAAGAACTCGACTCGCGCCGTGAGGTCTTCCTGGCCGAGTATCGCCGCAAGGTCCGCATCGAGGGGCGCGTGGCGCTGGAGATGGCCCGGACCATCATCCTTCCGGCCGCCGTGGCGTACTATCAGCGCCTGATCGATACGCTTCTTCAGGCCGAAAAGGCGAAATTGCCCGCCGGGTCGCTGCGTCAAACCGCAAGCGCGATCGGCCAAAAGATCGACACGCTCAATCAGACCTGCGACACGCTCGAAGAGGCCATCCCCGGTCAGCCCGAAGGCATACGCCAGGCCATGGCGCCGCTGCGGACGGTCGTCGACGCGCTGGAACAGATCATCGACGACGCCTCGTGGCCCCTCCCCAAATACCGGGAGATGCTCTTTTTGTACTGAGAACAACACCTTTCGCGAACCTAACGGCCATGAGCAAACCGCTTTCCCAAACCGTTCGTCTTTCCAGCGACAAGACACGCCCGGCCGTCGGTCTTCATTCGAAGCTCGATCCCGGGTGTCCCGTCCTTCTGATGCTCGCCGCCGGCAAGGGAACCCGATTTGGGACCGATCCTAAATGTATCGCCCCGGTCCTAGGACGTCCCCTGGCGCGGCATTCGATCGACGCTTTCCACAGCGCCGCGCCCGGCGGCCGGGCGGCGGTGGTGATCGGCTACCGGCACGAAGAGGTCGCCGCGGCCCTGGGCGGCGATAATCACTATATCGTCTCCGAGAACCCCACCGGCGGAACGGCTTGGGCGGTCTTCGAGGCCTTTTCTCTGGCGGAGCTCTTGCAGGAAAACCCCATCGTCGTCGTCACAATGGGGGATCGGGTCGTTCCGGAGGAGATCTTCCGCCGCATCCTGGCCGTTCACCGGGGGGACCAGCCGTGCGAGACGCCGGCCGACGGCCGCGAGGCCGACCTGACGCTTTTGACCGCGCTGTACGACGCCGCCCGCCTGCCGGGCAAGGGCCGTATCGTGCGTGACGGCGACAAGAAAATTATCCGGATCGTGGAGGAACGGGATATCCGCGCCTTGACCGAAGTTCCCGGGGACACCCCTCTGGTGCAAAACGCGCTTCTGAGTATTTCCGAGGGAAACTGTCCCCTGTACGTCCTGCGCGCCCGGACACTGTTTGACCTGCTCAAAGACCTCACGAACGACAACGCTCAGAACCAGTACTATTTAACAGATATTATCGAACACCTCGCCCAGCGCGGGGGGATCATCCGTTCGGTCACGCTGCGCCACGGCGACCCGACATTTGAGATATTGTGCGCCGACGTCACCCGCGCGGACGATATTCCCCGGCTGGAGAGGGCACTGGAGAACCGCCATCACGCCTGGCGGCAGCTGATGACCGCCGCCGAGATGCTTCGCGCCGGCCGTCCCGCCGGCCAGACCGCCTCGATCCGCCGTCAGCTTCAAGAGCTTTTGGACGCTATCGCCCAAAACAACTGGGCCTTCGATGAAGACCGCCCTGTGGCGATCGGGGTTTCCGGAGGCCGGTTCCGGATCGCCTTTATGCACCCCGATATGGGACGTTTCTACGGTCCGGCCTGGCAGGTCCCGATCGGGGCGGCCGAGGAATCGGGAACCGAACAGATCACCCTGCTGACGCAAGAGGCCAGTGACGGGCGGCTGCATCTTTACCCCCTGGCGGAACGCTTCCGCGAATCGGTCGATTTCATCGAGGCCGACCGCGACGAGATGTTCCCCGGCGAAGATATCTCCGACTGGTACCGATACGAGGAGTTCGGGACCAACATGAGCCGTCGGGTTCTTTTGTCGCTGGGGTACTTCAGCGACGAGGAGCTCGCGGCGCGCCGGGCCGCCGATCTTCCCCTTCCGCCGGAATCCCTCTGGGCGTCCACCAATATGCGCCGTCCCTTCTCACTGGTCTCCAACGCCATCGCCTCGCTGCGGACCTGGCACCAGGGGCTGGCCGGGGAGCGGATCACCAAGCGGATCGGCCGCGGGAACTTCACCGGGCTGATTCTCACCAGTACCGGTCTGATGCCCCAGGGGGGGTTCTCCTGCTCCAGCGCGCTGACGATCGCCGTGAAAAACGCGCTCAACGCCCTGTACGACCTGTCGCTCACCGGCGAGGAGCTCATCCACCTGGCGGCTCAGGCCGAATACGGAACGGGCGTGCGCGCCGGGGCGCTCGACCAAGCGACGGTCCAAAAGGGGGAGGTCGGCAAGGGGACGCTCATCTCCTCGAACCCGCGCGACCATTACGCCGTCTTGGGAACCTTCCCCGTCCCCGACAATATTCAGGTGATCTTCCCCTACTCCGCCGCGCGCGACACCGATGCACTGCGTTACTGCGCGCGGTTTTACGCCGCCGAGGAAACCGGTACCTCCGGCCGCCTCACCCCGACCGAAACGCGCAAGCTCACCGGCAAGGCGGCGGAACTGGCGGCGATTCTCCTGCGTCAGCCGCTGGACGTCGATCTTTTTGATGAGATCAAAGACGAACTGCTGCGCCGCGGGGAACTATCCGAACCGACGCGGCGCATGGTCTGTGATAAACTCCTCAAGATTCCCCTTTTGATCGGCAAGGCCCAGCTGCGGGAACGCGTCGCCTCCGAGCTTCCCTTCTTCACCGACGAAATCGCCCGCTGCCAAGAGCTTCCTTTCGACCAGGCCGAAGCCAAGGCGCGCCGCACGATCGATTCGCTCTTTAAGGGCTGGCGCGACCCGGTGTTCAGTTACTGGGAAAACGGTGCCGTTATCCAGCGCGCGGGGATTCCTCTTCGCGCGATGGTCGCCTACCTCTACGCCGAGACCGCGAAGAACTTCTACCTGATCCACCATACCGACCAGTGGACAAAGTGGGTCGCCGCCTCTCAGCGGGGAGACGCTTGTTTCCAGATCGATCCCGATACCCTCCCGGAGGCCGCGGATCTGATGGTTCTCCAGCCCTTCGAACAAGGGGCCGCCGGCTGTGAGCGGGTCGATCTTTGGCTCGAAAAGTTCGGCGCTCGTCCGTTTGATTTCAACGCGGGGATAGACGATCAATCGCTCAAGAGCCAACCCGCCCCGCGGCTTCGCGATCTTCCGGGCGGGAACTTCTTCCGCGGGCTGGCGGTGGTCGATCTGGCCGAGGCGTTTTTGCGCCGAGCGTTCGGCACGGCGGTCGCCGTGCGCGTCAACGCCGCCGGCCAGGGGGACTTCTTCCAGGTTCACATCGATACCGGCCGGGTTCGTGTCAAGGATGTTGAGCGTTTCCTCCAAAAGGCGTACTACCAGCGGTTCGACATCCATCCCGAAATCCCCTTCATCACCGTCACCCCCGGCGGCGGAGCGGTCGGCGTTCGTCTCGATCGGCTCAGTCACCTCCCCCGATTGATCGAGATGCTCCAATAAAGGCCGCGCCCCGTGCGGAAAACGTTTCCTATGAGTCCATCTTCCGCCGAACAGGCGTTTCCCCAAGGACCGATGACGCTCATCGCGACCACGACGATGGGGTTGGAGCAGCTCGTCACGCGGGAGCTTCGGCAGCTCGGCATCCCGGCCCGTTCGGCGGCGGATGAAACCGGGCGGATCTTTTTCTCCGGATCTTGGCGGGAGCTTATCCGCGCGAATCTCTGGCTGCGAACCGCCGGGCGGGTTTTGATCGAATTGGCCCGTTTCGATCTGCGCGACGATTTCGCCCCCCTGTTCGACGCGATCGACGCCGTCCCCTGGGAAGAGTGGATGCCTCAAAACGCCGCGATCACCGTCGAGGCACGATCGGTCCATTCGACGATTACCTCGGTTCCGGCTCTTCAGCGGGTGGTCAAAAAAGGGATCGTCAACCGCCTGACGCGCCATTGGCACCTCTCGCGCCTTGCCGAGGACGGCCCCGCGTACACCGTCGAGCTGGCGGTTCGCGGCGACCGGGCGGTCCTCACCTTGGACACCTCCGGCGCGGGGCTCCATCGGCGCGGCTACCGGAAGATCAACGCCCCTTCCCCGCTGCGCGAGACGCTCGCCTCGGCACTGGTCCAGCTGTCGGTCTGGCGGCCGGGCCGACCCCTGATCGACCCGTTCTGCGCCAGCGGCACCATCGTGATCGAGGCGGCGATGTTGGGCCGCAATATCGCCCCGGGGCTTAAGCGTACGTTCGCCGCCGAGCATTGGCCGATTTCCCCCAAAACGCTCTGGGAAGAGCAGCGCGCCAAAGCCCGTGAGACGATCCTCCCGCCGCTGGCAGCCAAACTGATCGGCTGCGATATCGATGCGGGGCTTTTGAGGACGGCCCGCTTCCACGCGCAAAACGCGGGGGTCGCCGACGATATTGTCTTTCGTCAGGCCGATTTCCGCGATCTGACCGACAGCCGACCGTACGGCTGCGTGATCGGGAACCCTCCCTACGGCGACCGCGTGGGAGAAAGGGAAGAATTCCGTCCCCTCTACGAGTCGATCCCCGGCGTCCTGGCGAAGCTCCCGACCTGGAGCCATTACCTCATCACCTCGTGGAACGATTTTGAGAGTATCATCGGCCAAAAGGCCGACCGCCGCCGCAAGCTCTACAACGGCCGTATCGAGTGCACTTATTTTCAGTTCCTCGGGCCTCGGCCTCCCAAGGGGTTCTTCGACGCCGGTTCCGGGGGGGAGACTCCCCAAGAGGAGGCGCTCCCGCGCCAATCCCAAGGTCAAAATCCCGAACCGCCCGAGGCGGCCACCGCGGCGTTCACCGGGCTGAGCGAGCGCGATAAGCGGCAGATCGATCAGTTTGCCCGCTGCCTGAGCAATCGGGCCAAGCATCTTTCCCGCTATCCCAAGCGGGGGATCACCTCATACCGCGTCTACGACCGCGATTTCCCCGAAGTGCCGCTGGCGATCGACCTGTTCGAGGGGCAGTGGCTTCACCTGGCCGAATACGAACGTCCCGACCAGCGCAGTGCCGCGGCGCACCGTCTTTGGCTCGACGCGCTGGTCCAGCGCGCCGGGGAGATCCTCGGCATTTCCCCCGAGAACTGCTTTATCAAACGGCGAACCCGTCAAAAGGGAAAGAGCCAGTACGAAAAGCTCTCCTCCGACGGAACCTTTGTGGAAGTGCACGAAAACGGCCTGACGTTTCTGTGCAATATGAGCGACTACCTCGACGTGGGGCTGTTCCTCGACCATCGGATCACCCGATCGATGGTCAGCCGCATGGCCGGCGGCAAAAGGTTTTTAAACCTCTTCTGCTATACTGGCTCGTTCACCTGCGCGGCGGCAGCAGGAGGGGCGGCGCGGACCGTCTCGGTCGACCTGTCGTCCACCTATCTCGACTGGGCCGAAAAGAATATGGCCAAAAACGGTTTCGGCACGGCCGATCAGCGCCGCCGGCACCGTTTCATTAGAGAGGACGCCATCGAGTACCTCAGCCGCTGCCGCGAGACCTTTGACCTGTGCGTGTGCGATCCCCCGACCTACTCCAACAGCAAGAAGCTCTCCGAGGATTGGGACGTTCAAAAGCGCCACGCCGAACTTCTCACTCTCCTGGCCGAGCGAATGGCCCCCGGGGGGACCGTCTTCTTCTCGAATAACTTCCGCCGCTTTAAGCTCGACTGCGAGGCGCTGGAACCCTTTTACACGATTCGGGATATCTCCGCCCAGACCGTCCCGGAAGAGTACCGCAACAAAAGAATTCACTCTTGCTGGCGGCTGATGCGCCGCGGCGAATAATTGCATTGCCGCTTCCCCCGGGATATACTCTAATCAAGCTGCTCCCGCCCGCTGTTTTGTTGTTTTTTCGGCGGCAGACAATCAGCCGTCAGAAATGTTTAAAGGTTCCCGCCATGAAATCGCCCCGCCGGATCACCTCTTGCGCTGTTTGCCCCATACTGTTTTGCGCCTTGCTGTTTTGCGGACTGTTCGCGCCGACCCTCACGGCCGAAGAGGAGGTTCTCCAAGAGTGGACCTTTGCCTCGAGCGACTCGGCCGCGGGTTGGTCCGGCGGAAACATCACCCAGCCGACGGTCGTCGACGGCGCGCTCACCGCGACATTCCGCGCGAGTGACCCGATCCTAATCTCCCCGATCTTCGATATCAAACCGGCCGTTGGGCAGTATGTCGAAATCACCGCCCGCTGTGTCTCGGCCCAGGCCGGAGAGCTTTTCTACGCCGCGGATACATCCGGGATCTACGGCGGCTTTTCGCAGGAAAAAAGCACTCGCTGGGAACTGATCAACGACGGCCGCACACACACCTACAAAATCTATCCCCAATGGGCCGGCCTGCCGCAAATTATCCGGATTCGGATCGACTTCGGCGCGCCGACCGGGGATCAGATCGGTAAAGAGGGATTCGCCCTGGAATCGGTAAGGATCGTCGATCCCCACTTCGATCAGCTCCCGGAGTGTGACGGCGTTTGGGATTTCACGGACAATTGCGATTGGTCGGCCGGCTCCTCGGTCGAAAAAACGCCCGCCGGATGGCGGCTGACCGGCAACGACGAAGCTTCGGTGATCGCCAGCCAGCTGTTTCGCTTTCGCACGGGGAAGAAACGTCCCTGGCTGAATCTTACCCTCAAAGGGACGGCTCCTCGGATCCAAATCGGGTACGCGACGGACATCTCCCGGTCGTGGGCTTCTATCGGGTTTGATTTAACCCCCAGCGACAAACCGATCGTCTACAACATTCGTCTCGGCGACAAAAACAATTGGGGCAGCGAACTGGTGCTCCTGTCGCTGAAGTTGACCCGCGCCGGTGAGGCGACCGTCGAGCGGATCCAGGTCAGCGATTCCCCCCAGGGGCCGCCGCGTCTGGAGGTCTGTTCCGCCTTGGCCACCGAGGCGATCAACCGGTGCGGCACCCCAACGCCGATTGCCGTTTCCATCAAAAATGTGGGGGGAGAACCGGCCGGCGATGTTCGTGTCCAACTGACTCCCCCTGACGGGATCACGGCCGAAGGCGAGGCGCTTCTGGGGGACGCCCTGCCCTTTGAGCCCCTGGAGAGGACTTTCCTCTTGACATGCGACCACCCGTTCAGCGGGACGATCCCCTACACCGTCACCGCCAAAGATCTTCCGCCGATCAGCGGCTCGATCGATGTCGAAATCACCGAACCGCTCGGGCTGGAAAAAGCCGAGTACGTCCCCCAGCCGCGGCCGATCGAGCTGGAAGACCCCGAGCTGGAGATCGGCGCGCTCTATTTCCCCGGCTGGGACAAACGCTCCTCCTGGCAGAGAATCTGGTCGTCCCAGCCGATCCGCAAGCCGGTGCTCGGCTGGTATCAGGAGGGGCTCCCTGAGGTGGTCGATTGGCAGATCAAATGGGCCCTGGAAAGCGGCATCTCGTTCTTCCTGGTCGACTGGTACTGGAACCGCGGCCACCGGTCGCTGGAGCATTGGGTCCAGGCGTTCCAGCAGGCCCGTTACAAAAGTCAATTCAAGTGGGCGATGATGTGGGCCAACCACAACGGCCCCGGGAGCCACTCGATCGAGGACCAGCGCGCGGTCACCCAATATTGGCTCGACAACTACTTCAACACGCCGGAATATTATACCATCGACGGCAAGCCGGTGGTGATGATCTGGTCCCCCGAGGGGATGGACAACGATATTCGCAAGACAGAGCGCGAAAAGGGGAACGACCTCCCCAAGGGCCAGGGGATAAAGACGCTCCTGGAGGAAAGCCGCCGCATGGCGGTCGAGGCCGGTTACCCGGGGATTTATTTTATCGCGATGAAATGGCCCGAGGCGTCGACCGACCCGGCCTGTATCCAGTGGCTCAAAGACGCCGGCTTCGACTGCACCTCGATATATCACTACATGAGTCCCGGCCCGAATCAGCCGGTGGACTACACCTTCGACTTCGACAAAGTGGTCGATTCCTCTCTCCCCTGGTGGGAGAAACGCCTTCAGACCGGGATTCTCCCCTTCCTGCCGAATCTCACCAGCGGCTGGGACGACCGTCCCTGGAACAACCATCTGGTGATCGCCAACCGGACGGTCAAGAAGTTCCGCAAGGTCTGCGAGGAGATGAAAGCGTATTTGGCCAAATCGGGGCAAAAGCGCATTGTGATCGCGCCGGTCAACGAGTGGGGGGAGGGTTCCTATATCGAACCGAACCGCGAGTTTGGCTTCGGGATGTACGAGGCGCTGCGCCAGACGTTCGGCAAACAGCCCGAAGGGGGATGGCCTCTGTTCTACGGCCCAAGTGATGTCGGCCTGGGCCCGTACGATTACCCGGAAGAAGAATGACTCCGACAGAAAAGAAGACAACACAAACTGAACATCAAGATAAGGGATAAACAATGATGAAAAACAAAGCTGCGTTTATGGTTCTGGCCGCGCTTGTTTTCTGCGGCGCCCTGTCGCGAATCGCCGCGGAAGAGGAAGTTCTCCAAGAGTGGACCTTTGCCTCGAGCGATTCGGCCGCGGATTGGTCCGGCGGCTGCATCTCCACGCCGACGGTCATCGACGGCGCGCTGACAGCGACGTTTAAGACAAACGATCCGCGTCTGGTCTCCCCGCTGTTTGAAATCAAGCCGGCGGTCGGCCAGTACGTTGAAATCACCGCCCGCTGCGTCTCGACCTCGGTGGGAGAGCTCTTCTTCGCTCCCGATCTGAGCGGTCCGTACGGCGGTTTTTCCCAGGCCAACAGCACCCGGTGGGATCTGATCAACGACGGACAGAGGCACACCTACCGAATCTACCCCCAATGGTCGCGGCTGCCGCAGATCGTTCGGCTTCGGATCGACTTCGGGATCCCGACTCCGGATCAACTCGATAAAGAGGGATTCGCCGTGGAATCGATCCGCATCGTCGACCCGCATCTGGAACAGTTCCCGGAGAATGACGGACTTTGGGACTTCACGCGGGAAAGCGACTGGACGGCCGGCCCGTCCGTCGAAAAAACCCCCGCCGGATGGCGGCTTATCGGCGGCGGTGAGGCGAGCGTGATGACCAGTCCGCTGTTTCGACTTCCCACCGGCGGCGATCGTCCGTGGCTGAGCATTACCCTAAAGGGAACGGCGGCCAAGGGAAAAATCGGCTACACGACCGACATCTCCGGATCGGGTGTTTCTCTGGAATTCGATGTCAACCCCAGCGACGAACCGACCGTCTATAACATCCGCCTCGGAAATCAAAGAAACTGGGGCAATCAGCTGATGCTCCTGTCGCTTCAGGGGTGTGACGACGGCGAGCTGACCGTCGAAAAAATCCAGGTCAGTGCCTCGCCTCAAGGGCCGGCGCGCCTGGAGATCCGCCACGCGCTGGCCAGTGAGGCGATCAACCGCAGCGACGCTCCGGTGCCGCTGAGCTTTACCCTCATGAATCTCGGCGGCGAAACCGCGCGCGGGGTTCGTGTTGAGGCCGAACTCCCCGAGGGGCTCACGCTGGAAGATGGGCTTCTCGGCGACGCCGAGCCGTTCGAGCCCCTGGAAAAGGTCGTCTGTGTGAAGTGTGAACACCCCTTCAGCGGCACGATCCCCTATACCATCACCGCCGAAAACGCCTCCGCCCTAACCGGATCGCTCGATCTGGAGGTCACCGCGCCGCTGGGGCTGGAAAAGGCCGATTACGTCCCCGAGCCGCAGCCGATCGAGCTGGAGGATCCCGAGCTGGAGATCGGCGCGCTCTACTTCCCCGGCTGGTACGCCCGTTCCTGCTGGCAGAGAATCTGGACGTCGCAGCCGATCCGCAAGCCGGTACTCGGCTGGTATCAGGAGGGGCTCCCCGAGGTGGTCGATTGGCAGATCAAGTGGGCCCTGGAGAGCGGCATCTCGTTCTTCCTGGTCGACTGGTATTGGAACCGCGGCAAAATTGGGCTGGATCACTGGCTCAAGGCGTTCCAGCAGGCCCGATACAAGAGTCAGTTCAAGTGGGCGATGATGTGGGCCAACCACAACGGCCCCGGGAGCCATTCGATCGAGGACCAGCGCGCCGTGACCAAGTTCTGGATCGAGAACTACTTCAACACGCCGGAATATTATACCATCGACGGCAAGCCGGTGGTGATGATCTGGACCCCCGAAGGGATGGACAACGATGTTCGCGCGATCGAGCGCGAGAAAGGGAACGACCTTCCCAAGGGACTGGGGGTGAAGATGCTTCTGGAGGAAAGCCGCCGCATGGCGGTCGAGGCCGGATTCCCGGGGATCTATTTCATCGCGATGAAATGGCCCGAGGCGTCGACCGACCCGGACTGTATCCAGTGGCTCAAGGACGGCGGATTCGACTGCACCTCGCAGTATCGCTACATGAGCCCCGGTCCGGATCAGCCCCGAAGCTATACCTTCGACTTCGACAAGGTGGTCAGCTCCTGCGTCACCTGGCGGGAAAGACGCCTGGCGACCGGCATCCTCCCCTTCCTGCCGAACCTGACCAGCGGCTGGGACGACCGCCCCTGGAACAACGAACTGGTGATCGCCAACCGAACGGTCGAGAAGTTCCGCAAGATCTGCGAAGATATGAAAGCGTACCTGGCCAAGTCGGGACAAAAACATGTTCTGATCGGCCCGGTCAACGAGTGGGGCGAGGGTTCCTACATCGAGCCAAACCGCGAGTTCGGCTTCGGGATGTACGAGGCGCTGCGCGAAACCTTCGGCAAAGAGCCCGAAGGGGGCTGGCCGCTGTTCTACGGCCCGTCCGACGTTGGCTTGGGGCCGTACGATTACCCGGAGAACTGATACCGCCGCGAAAACAAAAGGGCTGAACAACAATGAGATCACTGACGAAACCGCTGTTTCTCGCCGCGGTCCTCCTCTGCGGCGCGCTTTGTGTCCGGGCCGAAGAGGTCCTTCAAGAGTGGACTTTCTCCACCAGCGACCGTGCCGAGGGCTGGGAGGTGTTGGGGCTGACCAAACCGGAGGTGATTGACGGCGCGCTTTGCGCCACGTTCAAGAGCAGCGACCCGATTTTGCTCTCCCCGGAATTTAGCTTCATCCCCAAGAAGGGGCAGTATGTCGAGATCCGCGCCCGCTGCGTCTCCAGCGGAGCGGGGACAGTCTACTTCGCGTCCGATAAATCGGGTCCCTACGGCGGATTCTACGGGAAACAGGCCAAGAGCTGGAACCTCCTCAGCGACGGCCGGACACATACCTACCGTGTCTACCCCGCTTGGGACCACCTCCCGCAGATCATCCGAATTCGGCTCGATTTCGGAACCCCGATCACCGATCAGCTTGGCCGCGACGGTTTCGCTATCGAATCGGTGAGAATCATCGACCCCCAGATCGAATCGCTCCCGGCCTCCTCGGGGGTCTGGAACTTCGACGCGGAAGAACTCCCCTGGTACCCGGAAGCCGGCCGGATCGAGCCGTCGAAGGACGGCTGGCTTTTGGACGGGACCGAAGGGGAATGCCGCCTGGCGAGCGCCCCGTTCCACCTCCCGGCCGGGCAGGATCTTCCCTGGCTGAACCTGACGCTTAAGACCGACGCGCCGAGTGTCCAGATCGGATTCGCCGGCGACCGAACCGCCGGCGAGGTTTCGTTCTCGATGCCTCTGGAGCCGTCGGAAGAGTCGGCCGTCTGCAGCTTTCGTATCGGCGCGCGCAATGACTGGGGGACGAGCATCTACTTCCTTTCGCTGACGCTGCGCCAGGGGGGAAAGATGACGCTGGAGCGCATCGAGCTGAGCGACCGCCCGCTGGGCCCCGCCCGGCTGGCGATCCGGGAGCTGCTTTCCACCGAGGCGGTCAACCGCGTGGGGTCGGCCTGTCCGGTCGAGCTACGCGTGATGAATATCGGGGGCGCGAAGGCGGCCAACCTTCGGGCGTGTTTTGACCTTCCCGACGGCGTGACACTCGATCAGCCCGGCGACGATGGGAGCGTCCCTTTGGGGGACGCCGAACCGTTCCAGATGATCAGCCATACCTTCGCTCTGCGCGCCGAAAAACCGTTCGATGGGACGATCACCTGCACCGTCACCGGCGAGGAAACCCGCAGCGTCACCAAGAGTTTCGATCTGAAGGTGACCCCCTCACTCGATTTGCCAAAAGCCGAATACGTCCCCGAGCCGCGGCCGATCGAGCTGGAAGACCCCGAATTGGAGATCGGCGCGATCTACTTCCCCGGCTGGCCGATCATGAAAAAATGGGATCCGATCAAAAATATCGACCCGATCCGCAAGCCGGTCCTCGGCTGGTATCAGGAGGGGCTCCCCGAGGTGGTCGACTGGCAGATCAAATGGGCGCGCGAGTGCGGGATCTCGTTCTTCCTGGTCGACTGGTACTGGAACAAGGGGAACATGTATCTCGATCACTGGGTCAAGGCGTTCCAGAAGGCCCAGTACAAGGGGCAATTCAAGTGGGCGATGATGTGGGCCAACCACAACGGCCCGGGGAGCCACTCGATCGAGGACCAGCGCGCGGTGACCAAGTTCTGGATCGAGAACTACTTCAACACGCCGGAGTACTACACCATTGACGGCAAGCCGGTGGTGATGATCTGGACCCCGGCGGGAATGGACGACGATGTCGTGATGACCGAGCGCGCCAAGGGGAACACCCTAAGCCGCGGCCAGGGGGTAAAGACGCTCCTGGACGAAAGCCGCCGCCTGGCAATCGAGGCCGGTTACCCGGGGATCTACTTCATCGCGATGTGCTGGCCCGAGGCGTCGACCAACCCATCGGACATTCAGTGGCTCAAGGACGGCGGCTTCGACTGTACCTCGCAGTACCGCTATATGAGCCCCGGCGAAGGGGGAGGCGATTCCTACTCGTTCGACTTCGATAAGGTCGTTGATTCGGCGATTGTCTGGGATCAAAAGCGTCTTCAGACCGGGATTCTCCCCTTCCTGCCGAATCTCACCAGCGGCTGGGACGACCGTCCTTGGAACAACCACCTGGTGATCGCCAACCGAACGGTCGAGAAGTTCCGCCGGCTCTGCGAGAACCTGAAGGGTTATCTGGCCGAATCGGGGCAAAAACGGATCGTGATCGGGCCGATCAACGAGTGGGGCGAGGGCTCCTATATCGAGCCGAACCGCGAGTTCGGCTTCGGGATGTACGAGGCGCTGCGCGAAACCTTCGGCAAAGAGCCCGAAGGGGGCTGGCCGCAGTACTACGCCCCGGCCGACGTCGGTTTGGGGCCGTACGACTGCCCGGCGGAAGAATAGCCCAAAGCCATTGGACGCGTCACTCTTCCCGAGAGAGAATCTCGACCGCTTCCTCGCCGTGGTACTCGCCGACGCGAACGCGGAAGAGGGGCTTGCCGTCCCGCACGGCCAAAAAGGGTGTATCGGGCCGAAGACCGGTGTCAATCACCATCCCGGGCTGAAGATGCTCGGGAAGACGGGAGGCGGCGATTCGGCCGACTAAAATCCGCAGCTCGCTGGAGGGCCGGTCACTCGGGCGAACGACCTCCAGCAGCGCCGCCGGGAGGTAAAGTTCGAAGGTCCCCTCGCGGCGGGCTCCTTGCGTATCGGCCGACAGGCAGACACGCCACGACAGAACATAGAGTTCCTCCCCGGCGGGGAGCGAGTCGCCGAAGGCCAAGAGCCGGGCGGGTGTCGGCTGGCACTGCCGCTGCCAAAAGCCGATCAAAAGCCGGGCTATCAGATCGCAGATCGACTCGATCACCCCCCGTTCAAACGGGGTCGGGTCGAGCATAGGGGGGATTTCCCCCGACAGATCGGATCCGGTGAGCCGCTCGACAAACGCCGCGGCCAAGAAAGGATCAAAGCCGACAGCGAACGACGGAAGCTCCCCCCCGCCGAGGTGAGCGAAGTGCTTGGGGCACTGTGGACGGCGCGTGAGCAGTCCGGGAACGGTTCGCTCGACCCGATCGAGTGTCACATCGGCCATCAGAGAAAGCCGGCGCGTAAAGAACCGGGCCAAACTTCCCGAGAACGGCTCGTAATCGGACAATACGCCCCTTAGGAGCGGATCGGCATCCGAGCCGCTGCCCGAGGCAAAGACAATGGCGTGGCGTTTGGAACGATTTTCGGACATAGCGGCGCAAGGATACCCTTTTTTCGGCGGCGGGGCAAGAGCCAAGATGTTTTTTGTTTTTCGCCGCGGCCAATAAAAAAAAAGCGCGGACGCATATCGGCGCCCGCGCTTTTTTTATTTCTCTTCGGCGGCATCCGGAATTATCGGCGATTCCCCGCTGCCTCCGGCCGGCGCCTCAGATGCCGAAAGATCGGGGGATTCGGCATCCGGGACCTCGGGGTAATCCTCGCAGTAAAAGGGGATCACCACGGCAGCTCTTCCTTCATGAAATCTTTGTCCGACAGCCGATCGTCGCGAAGGATCGCCTCGCGGACGGCGCTTTCGCGGGCGCGGAACCACTGGTATTTTTTCTCTTGGCGGATGTCCTTGTCGGTCACCGGAACAAAGTTCGGGTCGTCCCCCGGGTTTTGCGCCGCCAGGCGGTCGGCGCCCAGGCGCAGGATCGAAAGCGCCTCCTGGTACTCAGGGCTTTCCAGCCCCCCTTCGGCGTCGCGCCATTTTTGCAGACAGGGACTGATCTCGGGACGGTCGAACGATACCTCGAAGTTGAGGTTCCCCCGGTCAACGAGCGCTTCCAAACGAGCGGCTTCCTGGTCACTCAGCGGGGAGCGGCCGAAGCGGTTGTTCGGGTTC
>JAFRFG010000049.1 GCA_017434455.1 Thermoguttaceae bacterium
ACGTAAGGCATTGAGGAACGAAATACTGCGAAATGAATTTTCACGTTTCTATGCTAGACGCCTAGAAAGCGGAATATTCAGAGAACTCGAAAATTGGCTGGTTTCTCACTGTGTTTAACCTAAAATTCTTGAAAAGTACAGACGACAAAGAAAATACAACGATTTCGCAGCATACCGATTTCTCGACAGAAGAGACCGACACTGTTCTCGTTTTATCGAACGAGTATCGGTATCCCATCTTACTGAGAAGAACATCAACGACACACAAGCACGCCAGCGATAGGAACGTTTACGGAACCACCGCGGCGCTTGATCTGGTCGATGTCGGAAAAGGATTCGTTGTTCCGAAAAAGGTCTGTTCCTTAACGGGTCCATTGTTGTCCGATATTCTGGGGGAAGGCACTAAGGGAAAATGGATCGTCCGAAAATGGGAATCGGAAGACCTCGGAAAGGAACCCTCTAAAGCCGAGGATTTTCTCATCCCCCTAGACAGGGACACCGATTTCGCCGGTCTGGACCTGGACCTTGTGTATCAACTCAATCATCATGTCCCCGAATACTTTGACCTCAACTCATTCTCCCTGTCCGACCTCTTTGATTATACCGAGCCGAACGCGGCTGCGCCTAAAGCGGAGGCCTCGAAGTATTATCGTCCAGCGCTCATTGTTTTGGGCGCATTGATCGTCGCTGTGGGAATCTACAGAAAGTGGAGAACTCACGGAAGGAGCCACGCAAACCGGGATTAAAACAATACATTCGGTTCTTCCGGCCTACTTGGGGAAGAGTCGGAAATTAACACGATTAGGAGACAACTCTATTGAAAAGCGATGAACATTGCTGGAAAATAGTGATGTCGAAAAATAACCGATCCTCTTTCCGCCTTCGGCGCGCCGAGGGGGGCACCAAAAACGGTTTCCCGCTGTTTCGAAGGAGATCTCTATGGGCAAAAAAGGTTTTTCTCTCGTGGAGCTGATGGTCGTGATCACGATCATCGGCCTTTTGATCGGCCTGACCATCCCCGCCGTTCAGTCGGCGCGCGAGGCGGCCCGCCGGGCGCAGTGCGCCAACAACCTCAAACAGCTCGGCCTGGCCGTTTTGAACTACCACGATACCCTCGGGTCGTTCCCCACCGGCTGCTGGGGATCGGAAATGTCAACCTGCGTCTACGCCAACGGAACCCGCCCGAGCGATGAGGGCGGCGGAACCTGGGTCGCCGTTTTCGGGCCGAGCGACGTCGATTTCGACGCGCGCCAAGACCGCAACTACGCCGTGATCAACTTTTTGGTCGCTCTTTATCCCTATCTGGAGATGGCGCAGCGCTGGAACGACGTCACCAGCTGGACGCAGTACCGCAGGAGCGTCTACTGGGGCGATCCCGAGGACTGCCACACGGCCGATACCGGGAAGAACTACGGGAAGAGCGGCTACCCGGGAGCGTACGAGATGGTCAGCTGCTACGCCGGCCCGATTCCCGTCTTCGCCTGCCCCTCGGACGGGACCTCCTCGGAGGGGAATCCCTGCTGGCAGAACCCCATCGATTTGGCCGCCGGCGATAAGCCGAACGCCAAAACCTGCTACGTCGGCTGCATCGGCGACACGATTCTCAACGCCGACGAGGGGCCCAGGGGGGATCGCGGTTTCTTCGACTGTTTCCGCGACGGCACCGGCCATGACGGCGGGCTTCGTCGGTACATCGGCATGGCCGATATCGCCGACGGAACCAGCCATACTATCTGGCTGAGCGAATGTGTCACCGCCAATATGGTGAGCGACCGCGACGTCAAAGGGGGATACTGCACGATGAGCCAGTCGAACATGACCCCGGCCAAGTGCCTGGCCACCCCCGACCCGATCAACTCCCGGGTCTATAACTCCTCGTACCCGGTCGGTCTGGAAGGACGCGGCATCACCCACGCCTTGGGGACCGCCCGGGTTTCCAAGTTCCAGACGATTCTCCCGCCGAACTCCCCGAGCTGCTCGGCCGCCTCGGAACACAGCGGTCATGAGAAGGGGATCTCCTCGGCCGCCAGCAATCACCCCGGCGGGGTCAACTGTCTGCGGGTCGACGGTTCGGTCCTGTTCGTCCCCAACTCGGTCGACTGCCTGACCGAGAACGACCGGCTCCCCGATTCCCAATACTTCTACGGCGGCGCCAACGCGCAAACGACCACCTGGTATATCGGGAACGAACCGACCGGGATCAGCCCGTACGGCGTCTGGGGGGCGATGGGGACGATCAACGGCGGTGAAAACGCGTCGCTTTAAGCTCAAAGGGGGATTAAAAAGGGCCTTTCCATGAGCGGTGAACACACACCTGAAAAAACACCGTTTTCCAAGGTAGGGGAATACCTCCCCTATCTGGCTCTGGCCGCGGGACTTCTCCTGACGGGGTTCTATCTGACGGACCATCTCCTTTCCCCGGCCCAGTACTGCCGGAAGATTTACTTTTATCTCCTTCCCGCGCACTGGCCGGCCTGGTACGCCGCGGTCCTGTGGCTTGTGGCCCTGTGGATCTTCGGGGTGTTCCGATTCCGTTTTGGGGGAAGAGTGTTCCTCGCCCTGCTGGCCGCCGCGGCCTTCTTCGGTTCCGAGCATCTGCGGCCCGTGCGTCAGTGGATTCCGAGGAAGGCGGTCGCGCTGGTCATTTTTATCTATGAAGAAATCTATCTTTCCTTCGTCTACAATCCGCTGATCGAATACAACTTAACCGGGACATTCTCCTGGCGTCTGCTGACTCTCCCCCTTCTGGCGGCGGCGATCGTCGCGGCGGCATGGGCGGTTCAGCGTCATATCAAGGGGAAAAAACAGAGACAGAACCATGAAAAAACCGATTCGTAACCTCAAAGGCGAAATCGTCGACTACGTAGGCGGCGGCGATACCCGGCCGTGGTGGCATCTGTCGACGAGTACCTGGCTGTTGATCGTGGGGCTGGTGATTCTCAACGTCGGCTGTTTCTTTGACGTGACGGCGCTGGACCGCCTCTTTCATCTGCTCGACGTTCGGCAATGGCCGTGGTGGTACTTCCCGCTCCTGCTGGCCGATATCGCGCTGATTTGGCGCTGCGCCGTCGTCGCGAGGCGATACAGCCAGTACGACAAGTACGAAAGGGACGAGGCGAAGAAGTTCGTTCGGCTGGCGGTCTTCGCGCTGATCGTCGGAACGCTCCTGACGGTACTGCGCTTCTTCCGCTTCTGGTGGGAGATGATCAACGCCTTTCGGGACTGGTTCACCCACGGCCAGTTCTCGAATTCGGCGCTGCTGTTTTTGGTCATCGCGCTGGCGCTGCTCACCCTCACCGTCTACCTTGTCGTCAGCTGGCTGACGGCGTTTTTGGGAAGAAATCTATGACTGCCGCTTTCCGATCGCCGCCCCACCCGCGCCGCGGCCGCGCGCCGAGCGCCGCGATGCCGGAACGGGGGGCAATGGCAATAATTTTTATCTCGCGTCAAACTTAAACCTCACGTCAAGAAGGAATGTATCTCATGAACAGCGTTTCTTTCAGACACAGATGGCCGCGAATCGTGGTTTTTCTCCTCACGCTGGTGATGAGTTGCGGCGCTGCGGGGAAGGAGAATCAAGAGAAGCTCCTTCGTACCCTTAAGAACCAAATCGATGAGTATCTCCGAGAAGTGGAGTTTAAATCCACTTATACTTACTCGGAATATCTCGTCGATTCAAAAGAAGAAGCGGAGAACTTCGATACGTCAAACGGCAAGCTCTTGCTTCACGCGACCGGCTCGCTGATTAAGTCCAAGACAATGACCTATGAAAGTTTCGTACTGGATCAGGCCATCCCAGAAAGGAACTTTACCTCCGTCAACAATCACGTCACCGTCACAAACTCGAGCTTGTGCGCCTATTACGTCAAACAAGGGGAGGACGCACCCCATAGAACGATTTTTGTGGCGGAAGTGGAGAAAACCGAAGGCGGTATTCAGCTTTTGGATCGGTCGTATACCCAGATTATCTGTCCGTTGACATACGGAGGAGGAAGGGCGTTTATGAATTGCTTAGAGTCTTTTGCTCACATCCAAAAGGCCTATTCCGACAGAGTATCTTTTAATATTTCTCACGACAAAGAAAACGTAGTTATCTCTCAACACGCGGATTTCTCGACAGAAGGTACCGATACCGTTCTCGTTTTATCGAACGAGTATCAATACCCCGTCTTATTGAGAGAGGACCGCAAGACACATAATCACGCATCCGACGCGGACATTTTCAACACTGTCAGGGCGTTCGATCTGGTAAATGTCGGGAGGGGATTAGTTGTTCCGAAAAAGGTCTGTTCCTCACTAGGCCCCCTTATGATTGATGCGCTGGGAGATAACACTAAGGGTAAGTTTTTTGTCTATAAGTGGGAATCGGAGGACCTTGGAAAGGAACCCCCGAAAGCCGAAGATTTTCTCATCCCTTTAGACAGGGACACCGATTTCGCCGGTCTGGCCCCGGAACTTGTCCTTAAGCTGAATCATAACGTCCCCCAATATTTTGACATCAACTCATTCTCCATAACCGATCTCTTTTATAATACCGAGTCGAACGAGGCAGCGCCTACCGCAAGGGCCCCGAAGTATTATCGTCCCGCGCTCATTGTTTTAGGCGTGTTGATCGTCGCTGCCGGTATCTACAGAAGGTGGAGAAATCGAAGGAGGGACCATGCGGATCAATCGTAAAAACACGCGTCCCCTTATGAAACACCGATGGCCGCGAACCGTGATTTTTCTCCTCACTCTGGTGATGAGCTGTGCCGCTGTGGGGAAGGAGAATCAGGAGAAGCTCCTTCGTACCCTTAAGAACCAAATCGATGAATATCTCCGAGAAGTGGAGTTTAAATGCACTTACACTTACTCGGAATACCTTGTCGATTCGAAAGAAGAGGCGGAGAACTTCGATACATCTGACGGCCGACTCATTGTTCGGGCGACCGGCTCGCTGATCAAATCCAAGACAATGACCCTCGAAAGTTTCGTACTGGATCATGCCATCCCGGAAATGGGTTTGACCCCCGCCGCCAATAATCACGTCACCGTCACAAACTCTGACTTGCGGGCCCATTATGTCATGGCAGGGGAGAACGCTCCCCATAGATCGATTTTAGTAATGGAAGAGGAGAAAACCGAAGGCGGCATTCAGCTTTTAGACCAAGGGCATACCCTGATTATCTGTCCGTTGACATACGGTGGAGGAAGGACGTTTATGAATTGCTTAGAGTCTTTTGCTCACATTCAAAAGGCCTCTCCCAACGAAACTTCTTTTAGTATTTCTCACGACAAAGAAAACATAGTTATCTCTCAACAAGCGGATTTCTCGGCGGAAGGTACCGGTACCGTTCTCGTTTTATCGAACGAGTATCGGTATCCCATCTTATTGAGAGAAGACCGCAAGGGACATAATCATGCCGTCGACGCGGACATTTTCAACACTGTCAGAGCGTTCGATCTGGTCAATGTCGGGAAGGGATTAGTCGTTCCGAAAAAGGTCTGTTCCTCAATAGGCCCCTTTTGGACCGATGTTCTGGGTGAAGGAACCAAGGGAAAATTTCTCATCTATGAATGGGAGTCGGAGGACCTGGGAAAGGAACCCCCTAAGGCCGAAGATTTTCTCATTCCCCTAGACAGGGATACAGATTTCGGCGGCTTTGACCTGGAACTTGAACATAAGCTGAATCGCAATGTCCCCGAATATTTTGACATCAATTCATTCTCCATAACCGATCTCTATTATAATACCGAGCCGAACGCGGCCGCGCCTAAGACAACGGCCTCGAAGTATTATCGACCCGCGCTCATTACCTTAGGCGTGTTGATCGTCGCTGCCGGTATTTACAGAAGGGGGAGAAATCGAAGGAGGGACCATGCGGATCAATCATAAAAACACGCGCCCCCTTATGAAACACGGGTGGCCGCGAACCGTGATTTTTCTCCTCACGCTGGTGATGAGCTGTGCCGCTGTGGGGAAGGAGAACCAGGAGAAGCTTCTTCACACTCTAAAGGCCGGAATCGACGAGTATCTCCGGGATGTGGAGTTTAAATGTACTTACACTCACTCGAAATATCTTGTCGATTCGAAAGAAGAAGCGGAGAGCTTCGACACATCGGGTGGCACGCTCTTACTTCGCGGGACCGGCTCGCTGATCAAGTCCAAGACAATGACCTTCGAAAGTTTTGTGCTGGATCCTGAATTCGGCTCTACCTCCGCCTATAATCACGTCACCGTCACAAACTCGGATTTGAACGCCCAATACGTCAAACAGGGGGACGGCGCTGCCCATAGAACACTTTTTGTTTGTGACGAGAAGAAAACCGACGGTGGTATTCAGCTTTTAACCAATGTGTACGCCGCTATTAACTGTCCGTTAACGTATGGAGGGGGGAGGACGTTTATGAATTGCCTGGGCTCTTTGGTCAATACTCAAAAGACCTTGCCAACCACTATCAGTATTTCTCACGACAAAGAAATCACAACTATTTCGTACCATATAGATTTCGTGAATGAGGAAGGAGGTTCCGACGATCTTCTCGTTTTATCGAACGAGTCTCGTTATCCGCTCTTATTGAGGAGAGAGGCAACGATACAAAGACACGCCAGCGATAGGAACGTTTACAGTACCAACGCGGCGCTTGATCTGGTCGACGTCGGAAAGGGATTTGTTGTACCGAGGAAGGTCTATTCCTTTACGGGGCCCATGCTGACCGAAATTCTTGGGGAAGGCACTAAGGGGAAATGGATCGTCTGGAAATGGGAATCGGAGGACCTGGGAAAGGAACCCCCTAAAGCGCGCGACTTCCTTATTCCCTTGGACAGGGACACTAATTTCGCCGGTCTGAAATCGGAAATTGTCCTTAAGCTGAATCATAACGTCCCCCAATATTTTGACATCAATTCATTCTCCATAGCCGATCTCTATTATAATACCGAGCCGAACGCGGCTGCGCCTAAAGCAAAGGCCCCGAAGTATTATCGCCCAGCGCTCATTGTTTTAGGTGCGTTGATCGTCGCTGCCGGTATCTACAGAAAGTGGAGAACCCGCGGGAGGGGCCATGCGGAGCGGTCGTAAAAGCAGCACGTTCGTTTGGTGCCTCGCGCTGCTGTCGGTACTGCCGCTTCTCGGATACAGCATAGCGGCCAACGGCCCGACGTATCAGGAATACGCTCACCTTTCGTCGGGGTTTTTGTCCTCGAAAACCGGCTGTTTTCACTATTTCAACGTCAATCCGCCGCTGTCGCAGTTTCTCGCCTCCCTCCCCGCGGTTCTGTTCGGGGCGAATTCTTTCGCCGCGCCCGAAAAGATGGTCGATATGAGGATCGAGCAGGATGCCGCCGAGCGGTTTATTTACGCCAATCCGGATACCCACAGGGCGCTTCTTGTTTGCGGCCGCCTCCTTTGCTGCTCGGTCACCCTCCTTCTTTTTGTCCTGGCACTGCGATCGCTTTTTGATGAGAAGGAACCATTTCGGGGGCCGTTGTCTTTTGTGCTTTGCGCGGCCCAGCCGATGATTTTCGGCTTCCTGACGATTATCAGTCCCGATATGCTCGGCGCGGCGGCCGGTTTGTGCTTTATCGCCGCGCTGCGCAAATGCCTGAAGAATCCGTCTCTTCGGGGAGCCGCCCTTTCGGGCCTGTTTTTGGGACTGGCGCTGCTGTCGAAGTTTACCTTTGTCGTCTTTTACCCGCTGTATCCGTTTTTATGGCTGCTGTGCCGTTTCCGGCGGTGGAGCGATCCGAAAACGCTGGGCAGGGAACTGTTCTTTCTGCTGACGATTTTCTGCGTCAGCGCGGCGGTCATCAACATCGGCTACCGTTTCGAGGGGACCGGGGCGGAACTTGGGCAATACCGATTTCGGTCGGAGCTGTTATCCGGTTACAATGATTTTCATGATATCCCGAGGTCGGGGGCGAATCGGTTTCACGCAGCGGTGCTGTCTTGCGTCCCGATGCCGTTTCCGGCGAATTTTATCCTGGGGATCGATACCCAGCGGCTCGACTTCGAGCGGGGAATGTCGTCGTATCTGCGCGGCCGATGGTCCGATCACGGCTGGTGGTATTACTACCTTTACGCGCTGTTGATCAAAACCCCGCCGGGGACGATCCTGCTCTTTCTTTTGGCGATATTCTGCGCGATCTTTCCGAAAGGGTACAATGACAACTGGCGCGAGGAGATGATCGTGCTTCTGCCGGGGGTCGTTCTTGTCGTTTTCGTCAGCTCACAGACGGGGTTCTCCATTCATTCGCGCTATATCATCCCCGCCCTCCCCTTTTTCCTCGTCTGGATCAGCAAAGTCTTCCGGGCGTTCACCCCTGAAATAAAAGCGCGCTCCCCCCTGACTTCCCGCCGCGTTCGCTGTCTGGCGGTCGTTTTTCTCGTTTGGAGCGTCGCGAGCGCCCTGTGGGTTTATCCCCACTGTCTGGCGTATTTCAACGAACTGGCCGCGATTATTCCGACGCCGGAGGATAAAAACTATCCCGAACCACAACAGCGGCCGACGGCGGTTTGGCAAAAAACACGCGCCCTGCTCGACGCCGGCCCGTTGAACGGCCCCCGGCATCTGATCGATTCCAACATCGACTGGGGGCAGGATCTCTTCGGGCTGGAACGCTGGTGTAAAAATCACCCGGAAGTCAAAGATATCAAAACCGCCCTTTATGAGGGGTATCCCATCGAAATGACGGCCATCCCCTCGGCCGGTCCCCCGCGCGGCGATACGATTCAGCCCGGGTGGTACGCGCTGAGCGTGAACTGGCTTTACGGTGATGAAAAACATCGGCGCTTTTTGAAATACCGGCCGGCCGCGGTGATCGGCTATACCATTTATGTCTATCACATCCCGCCGCAGTGAAAAAAAATCCCCGCGGGGTATTGTCTTACCTCGCGGGGATTTCGGCGGCCGCCTCACCGCTTGCGGGGCGGGCGGTTACAGGGGAAGCCACTCGACCTGATTGTCGTCTTTGACCTGGAAACGACGGGCGCGGATGTTCGAGTTTTCCCCCTCCTCGTAGTAGACGATCAGGATCGTTCCGTCCTTGAGCTCCACCATCGACGGATAGGCCCCGATGAATTTGTCCACGATGATGGGCTGCGACCAGGTTTTCGCCTCATCGCCGGAAAGACGGATAGCCGTCGCCCCTCCCTGCCGATACCGCGTCGCCAGAACGATGGCGCCGTTTTTCGCCCGGATGAAATACGGGGAATCTCCCGGAAAATCGAGCGGCTCGGAGACCGACCACGTTTCCCCCTGGTCCTTCGAGACGGAATACGCCATTTTATCGCGCTGGATCGCGTAGAGCGTCCCGTCGTTAAGTTCAATCACGTCGGTTTCCGCGTCAAGACGCATCCCGTTGTTCGGAATGACGATGTTCTCCGACCACGTCTTGCCGCCGTCGTCGCTGTACGCCACCGAACCGGAAGAGCCGGTGCTGCTCTCCAGATAGGTCGGCAGAATCAGCCGGCCGCCGGAAAGAACACGAATCGGCGTGCTGCACGGAACATTGTCAAAGAGCATGCGCGGCTGCGACCAGGTCGCCCCGCCGTCGGTCGATTCGGCCAGCATCAGCTTGCAGGTCTCGTCGTGATCCTCGGTCTTCGGCTCGTAGGTGAACCAGTCGCACAGAAGACGGCCGTCGGCCAACTGGCAAAGCGACGGGTCCCGGTCGTCGAACGGGGTATCGATCATCACGACCGGATCGCTCCACGTCTTCCCCTCGTCCGAAGAATAAACCCCGGTGATGCGGCCGCTCTTCACGCCGCCGGGACGGCTGGCGTCCGGGGTCGGGAGAGAAATATGCCCCCAGCCGTCATAGAAAACGCACAGCAGCCGCCCGTCCGCCAGGCGGCAGACATCCGGGAACGCCTCGTACGCGCCGTTGCCGCCGTCTTGGGTGACATAGACGAAAGAAAACGGACTGTCGGCGCTGTTTTCATCGGCCGAGAGAATGGTTTGCGCGCCGACCAAAAGGGCGGCGATCAGAACGATATTTTTCATCGAATTCGATCCTTTCTTTAACAGTCCCGGACTTTTCAGGAAAGCCCGCGATCTCGAACAACTCACTGGAGCCATTGTAGCCCCCCCGCCGCGTCCGCGCAACAACAGCGGGGGAGCGGAAGCGGAAAAACGCTTTGCGCGCCGGCGGCCGCGGCGGCGATTGAAAACGCTCGGTCTCTTCCCTATAATCGCTTTTGTGTCCCCTTTGTACTGTTTCTCCCAACGCTCTGGGCCGTCAAAGGCCAAGGAACGACAGACGATGAAATCCTCGACGCTCACCGTTTCTCTTTTCGCGGCGCTCTTCGCGCTTGGGTTCTTCCGGCCCGCCGGGGCGGTTCCGGCGGCGGGTGAGGAACCGGCGAGCCGGGCGTTTCGCGATATTCCCGACGAGGTTCGCCCCTGGTGCTACTACTGGTGGCTCAAGGGGAACGTGGACGAAGGGCAGATCACCCGCGATCTGGAGGCGATGCGCGCGATGGGGTTCGGGGGGCTGCTGCTCTTCGATTCGCGCGGGTACCACGAGGACGCCGAGAATCATATCCCCGTCCCGATGCCGATCAAACACGAGTTTATGTCCGACTCTTGGCAGGGGCTGGTTCTCCATCTTCTCCAAGAGGCCGACCGGCTTGGTCTGAAAGTCAGTATCAATCTCTCCGACACCGGGGGACACCTGCGCGGCCCGTGGGATTTCGGCGCCGACGGCCCCCGGCGGCTCATCTGGTCGGAGGGGAATCTCAACGGCCCGAAGAAAATCGAGATCCCCCTCCCCCAACCCGATCGGCCATTCTACCGCGACGCGGCGCTGGTCGCCGTCCGGATCGATTACCCCGCCTCGCCGCAGCGTGAAATGATCATCCTCGGGGAAAAGTGGGAACCGGTCGTCTCCCCGGCGGATAACGCCGTCAACGTGCTCGAGACGGTCGATCTCGGCGGGTTTGTTCAAGACGGCGTTCTGCGCTGGGACCTCCCCGAGGGGACCTGGAAGATCCTGCGCTTCGGATCCGAGGTGATCGGCGATTTTGGGAGCGTCGATGTTCTCAGCCGGCGGGTCATCACCGACTATTTCGATAAGATGGCCGGTACCCTGCTGCGCCTGGCCGGTCCCCTGGCGGGGAAGACGCTGACGCACTTTTACAACGTCTCGTGGGAGGGGAGTTACCCGAACTGGACGGACCGGTTCGACGAGTATTTCGCCGAAAAGCGCGGCTACCCGATGGCCGGTTATTGGGGGGCCCTGCGCGGGCTTCGCGTCGGCGAGGGGGATCAGACCGAAAGGTTCCTCACCGACTTCTACCGGACCGTCTCCGACGCCTTCTTCGAGCATTGCTACCAGACGATCGGGCGGCTGTGCCACGAAAACGGCGTCGGGTGGCACTCCGAAAACGGGGGCCCCTGGTCCGATCGAACCGCGCCGATCTTTCGCGAGGGGGATATCTTCCGCTTCTGGGGAGATAACGACGCCGCCCAGGGGGAATTTTGGGAGAACGCGCCGCTTCAGACGAATATCTGCTTCGCCTCCAACGCCATGCGGATCGCCGGGAAGAATCTCACCGCGGTCGAGGCGTTCACCCACATGGTCCGCCACTGGACCTTCTCTCCGGCGATCCTGAAGCCCTCGGCCGATCGGGCGCTGATCGACGGGGCCAACTGGTTCATCTGGCACACCTTCACCGCCTCCCCCGACGAGGCGGGCAGACCCGGGTACGAGTATTTCGCCGGAACGCATATCAACCGCAACGTCACCTGGGCCCCCATGGCCGGAGGGTTCATCGATTACCTGGCCCGCTGCCAGTATCTGCTGCGCCTGGGGAACCCGGTCAGCGATATATGCGTCTACTCCAGCGACCGGAACTGGGCCGTCTGGGGACGCTCTTTGCCGTGGGGGAAAAACGAACTGACCGCCCCCGAGGGGATCGGCTGCGATCAGCTCACCACCGAGGCGCTGGTCGACCGCCTCCGCTGGAACGGCCAACGCTACGAGCTGGAGGGGACGGCGATGAGCTACCGTCTTTTGGTCCTCGACCCGGAGGACGACGGCGCCGATGTCTCGGCGCTGGAGAAGATCGCCGAATTCGCGCGAAGCGGCGCCCCCGTTCTTTTGGGAAAGCGCCGCCCGAAGCATCCGCGCGGCCTGGTTCCCGAGGGACAGCGGCGGCTGGCGGCCGCCGTCGAGACGCTTTGGGATACCCCGGCCGAACAATTCCCCGGGGGGAATATCTTCCGCTGTCCCGCCGAGGGGGACCCGAACGAGATTTGGCCGGCCGTGTTGACGAAGCTGGAGCTGGTTCGTGATTTTCAGGGGGAAGGCCAGGCGTGTCACCGCGCCTGCGGCGATACCGATATTTACTTTGTTACGGGGACCGGCCGCCAGACGGTTCTCCTGCGCGCCGCCGGGACGGCCGAACTGTGGGACCCGGTCGACGGCTCGGTCCGGGCGGCCGACGACGCCGAGCCGCTGGCCGACGGCCGGACGCGCGTCGGATTGGACCTGCCGGAAAACGGCTCGATCTTTGTTCTGCTGCGCCGGGGAACCGGTGAGCGGGCGCCGCTGCCGCAGAAGATCACCGGCCGGGAGCGTCCGCTGGAAGGCCCCTGGCAGGTTCGGTTCGATCCGGCGTGGGGGGGACCGGAATCGATCCGGTTCGAAAAGCTCCTCCCCTGGAACGAGCATCCCGACGAGGGGATACGCTTCTACTCGGGAACGGCCGTTTATCGCAAGACCTTCGAGCTGACCGAAGATGAGGCGGCCGCGCCGCTGGAGCTGTCGCTCGGCTGTGTCGGCTCGGTGGCCCGGGTGAGCGTCAACGGCCAGGAGGCCGCCCGGCTTTGGACCGCCCCCTGGTCGGCGGATCTCACCGGAAAGGTCCGGGCCGGAACCAACGAGCTGGAGATCGAGGTGACGAACGTCTGGGCCAATCGGCTCATCGGCGACGCCGCCGTGCCGCCGGAAAGGCGCCTGACCAAGACGAACGTCCAGTACTTCGCCCCGGGGGTGAAACATCGGCCGCACCAGGGCTTTTCCCCGGACGATCCGCTGATTCCCAGCGGGCTGATCGGGCCGGTAACACTGACGCTCGGCGGGGAATAAAGGGGATGTTTTCGCGCTTTACGGCTCGACAGCTTTACTTTCTCATATAAACTTGGGAGAATAGCGTTAGGCGCAGCAGCCGCCGCGCGGTGCGGCCGCTGGTATGTTTTCTGTCCCCAAATAGGAGAAAATTTCCCTTGAGTACTGATGTGATCTCCCTGATCGTGAGTATCTCGATAGCACTCCTTGTCTCGGCGTCCTGCTCGGTCGCCGAATCGGTTCTACTTTCCCTCTCCCCCAGTCAGCTGGCCGATCTTGTCGCGAAACGGCCGACGATTGGGAAGTATTGGCTTGGCTTTAAAAAAGATCTCAACCTTCCGATTTCCTCCATTCTCGTTCTCAATACCACCGCGCACACCATCGGTGCGGCGGTCGCGGGGGCGGCGTTCGATAATATCTTCGGCAGCAAGCATATGTGGCTCTTCTCGCTGGCGTTCACCTACGCGATGCTGCAGTTCACCGAAATCCTCCCCAAGACCCTCGCGGTCAAATACAACCGCGCGCTGGCCGTTTTGATCGCCCGTCCCCTGCATGTCGGCACGATGGTGCTCAAACCGGTCGTCCGTCTGCTCCAAAAGGTCAATCATCTCTTTGAGCCGAAAGATCTCCCGGTGCCGAAGAAGACCAACGATGTCGACGAGCTGCGCCACCTCGTCTCGATGGCCCGGGGAAATAACCTTCTCAATCCCAAACAGGAAGAGATCATCCTCGCCACCGTCGCGCTGTCGCGGCAGAGCGCCCGCGACGTGATGATATCGCTCCCCGAGGTCGTGATGCTCTCGACCGACTCGACCCTGCGCCAGGTGATTGACCTGCTTCGGTTCGACGCCCATACCCGAATCCCGGTGTGCCGCGGCAAAAACCGGGACGACATCGCCGGTTACATCAATGTCAAAGAGGTCCTCCCCCCGGTGATCGCCTTGGGTGAGGATCAGACGCTCGCCGAAATCCCGGGGCTGATCCACGAGGTCCCGACCGCCGACCTGGATACCCCCGCCCTGTCGCTTCTTTCGACCATCATCGCCCACCCGTGCCACATGGCGGTGATCACCGACCAGGTCGAGGAAAACCAAAAGACCGACTCGGCCCTTCCGCGGCGCTGCTGCGGGATCGCCACGCTCGAGGATGTCATCGAGCAGTTAATCGGCGAAATCTCCGACGAGTTCGACAGCGACCGGCTCCCCCGCACCATCAAAGTCCTCGGGGACAACTCCATCGTCGTCAACGGCGGGTTCCCGATGCACGACCTCCCCCGGATCGTCGCCCGAGAGCTCTTCTCGATCCCCGACGATCAGCCGATTGACACGCTTTCTGTCGGCGACGACTTTAAGAGCGTCGCCCAGTGGCTGCGCGACCGGCTCGGCCGCGACCCGGTCGTCGGCGATATCTGCCCGGGCAAGTCCGGGGTCGAACTGCTCGTCAAACGGGTCCACCGCGGCAAGGCGTTCGACGTTCAAATCCGCGTAAACCCCGACTCCGGCGCGGCCGAGAACCCGACCTCCTTCTTCTAGGCGCCTGTAAATCTAGATAAAACAAGCAAACTTTTTGCTCTTGCCTTTGCCTAGTGTTCCCTCTATAATGAATCACCAGGCCGGAGAGGTCCCCGTGGGGCCTTTTCGGCCGGTTGAATATTTTCTGTGTTTTACGCGGCGATACTCCCCGGGGGGCAAAAACGCTTCCCCGAGGGGGATGTTTCGCGCTTCGGCAATCAATCGGAGGAAGCTATGCCCGAGGTATTTTCGGGAGCGAATGTGGAGCGGCTGGCGCACACGCACCTGGCCGACTGCTATCAGTGCGGCAAGTGCACCGCCGGCTGCCCGCGCGGGGACGTGATGGACAACCCGCCCGCGCGTCTGATGAGGTTATCTCAGATCGGCGCCGTGGAGGAGGCCGCCCGAAGCGAGTCGATCTGGCAGTGCGTCTCGTGCCTGACCTGCTCGACCCGCTGCCCCAAGCAGGTGAATGTCTCGGGGGTGGTCGACGCGCTGCGGCAGATCTCCGCCGAAGAGGGAATCACCGCCAAGCGCTTCGCCGATGTCGTGATCTTCCAGAAAGAGTTCCTGAAGAACATCCGCCGCAACGGCCGCACCAACGAGCTGGAGCTGGTGGTGATGTACAAGATCAACGGCTTTCTTCATAACTTCAATCCCTTCTGGGCCGTCTCCGACGCGATGCTCGGCCCGGGGATGCTTGTTCGCGATAAACTCCATCTCAAGCTCGGCTCGCCGGTAAAAGACAAGGCGCTCGTGCAGCGGATCTTTGAAAAGTGTGAGGTCAAAATAAAATGAAAGTCGGCTACTATCCGGGCTGTGCCCTCCACGGTTCTTCCAACGACTACGAATACTCCGTACGAAACTGCTTTAAGGCCCTTGGGATCGAGTTGGAAGAGCTCAATGACTGGCTGTGCTGCGGCGCCACCGCCGCCCACTCGATCAACCAGAAGCTGGCGGTCGCGCTGCCGGCGCGAAACCTGGCGATCGCCGAGCGCGACGGGCTGGCCGATCTGCTGGCCCCCTGCCCCATGTGCTCGATGGAACTGCTCAAGGCCAAAGAGAAGCTCGCCGACGCGGCGGTTCGTGCCGAGATGTCGCAGATCGTCGAGCTGCCGGTGACCGGATCGACACGGATCACCAACTTAATCCAGATATTTCAGGCGTACGGCGTCGATAATATCGCCGCCCGTCAAAAAGTGAAGCTCGACTCGTTCAAACCGGCCTGCTACTACGGCTGCCTGCTGACCCGCCCCCCCAAGACCCTCCGCTTCGACGAGTACGAGTCGCCGACCAGTATGGAGGCGATCCTCAAAGCGCTCGGGGCCGATCCGGTCGAGTGGAACTACAAGACCGAATGCTGCGGCGCGGGGATGACGCTGTGCGACAAAGACGCCGTCGTCGATCTCGGCTATAAGATCCTCTCCAACGCGCTGGATCACGGCGCTACCTCGATCGTGGTCGCCTGCCCGATGTGCGAGACAAACCTCGATATGCGCCAGGGCGATATCGAGAAAAAATACAATAAAAAGATCGGCCTTCCGATTTACTACCTCAGCGACTTGGTCTCTTTGGCGCTTGGCCTTCCCGAAAGCCAGACCAGTATGCCGAAGCATTTCGTCCGGAAGTAAATCTGTTTCCTGATTCAAGAACCACGCGCCGGAGGCGGGGCTGTTGGAAACGCCCCCGAAACGGCGGCGCAGGAGAATAGAACCTATGAAGATCGGTGTTTTTACCTGCTGGTGCGGCGAAAATATCGCGCGGCATATCGACTGCGAGAAGGTCTCCCAAGAGATCGCCAAGCTCCCGGGGGTCCACTGCAGCATGAACTACAAGTACATGTGCAGTGAGCCGGGGCAGAACCTCATCGCCGAAAAGATTCAGGAACTGGGGCTCACCGGGATCGTCGTCGCCAGCTGCTCGCCGCACATGCACCTGAAGACCTTCCGCAAGGCGGCCGAGAATGTCGGGGTCAATCCCTATATGGTCGAGATGGCCAACATCCGCGAGCAGTGCTCCTGGGTCCACGCCGACAAAGAAGTCGCCACCGCCAAGGCGATCGAGCTGATCACCATGGCGGTCGAGAAAGTTCGGCACAACCACGAGCTTGCCCCGATCCAGGTCCCCGTCACCAAGCGGGCGCTGGTGATCGGCGGCGGCGTGGCGGGGATTCAGGCGGCGCTGGATATCGCCGCCGGCGGCCAGGAGGTCGTCCTGGTCGAAAAAGAACCGTCGGTCGGCGGCAAGATGGCCGGTCTGTCCGAGACGTTCCCGACGCTCGACTGCTCACAGTGCATCCTCACCCCCCGCATGGTCGAGGTCGGCCAGCACCCGAAGATTCGCCTGCTCACTTATTCCGAGGTCGAGAAGGTCGACGGCTATATCGGGAACTTTAAAGTCACCATCCGCAAAAAGGCACGCTACGTCGATATCAAAAAGTGCACCGGCTGCGGCAACTGCTGGAACTCCTGCCCCAATAAAAAGATTCCGAACGCCTTCGATTACAACCTCGGCAATCGAACCTGCATTTATATCCCGTTCCCGCAGGCGGTTCCCGCCCGCCCGGTCATCGACGCGGAGCACTGCCTGAAGTTCAAGACCGGCCGCTGCGGCATCTGCGCGACCAAGTGCGCCGCCGGGGCGATCAACTTTGAGGACCAAGACGAGCTGGAGACCATCGACGTCGGGGCCATCGTCGTCGCGACCGGTTTCCGGCTCTACTCCATCGGAAAAGAACAGTCGAACCCGAATCTTTCCGGCTACCCCGAATACGGTTACGGCCGCTACAAAGATGTGATCGATTCGCTGCAGTTCGAGCGCCTGATCTCCGCCTCCGGGCCGACCGGCGGGGAGCCGAAGCGCCCCAGCGACGGGAGGATTCCCCGCTCGATCGTCTTTATTCAGTGCGTCGGAAGCCGCGACAACGCCAAGGGGATCACCTACTGCTCGAAGATCTGCTGCATGTACACCGCCAAGCACACGATGCTCTATCGGCACAAGGTGCACGACGGCCAGGCGCATGTCTTCTATATGGATATCCGCGCGGGGGGCAAAAAGTACGACGAGTTCACCCGCCGCGCCATCGAGCAGGACGGCGCCATCTACCACCGCGGCCGCGTCTCGAAGATCACCGAAGAGACGATCGACGGGGTCAAGCAGCTGGTCGTTCGCGGGGTCGATACCCTCTCGGGGAAACCGGTGACGATCAACGCCGATATGGTCGTTCTGGCCTGCGCCATCTCGCCGGCCGACGGCGTCACCTCGCTGGCGCAGAAGCTCTCGGTCGGCTACGACGAGTACGGGTTCCTCTCCGAGTCACACCCGAAACTGCGCCCGGTCGAGACCAACTCCGCCGGCGTCTTCGTCTGCGGCGCCTGCCAGGGGCCGAAAGATATTCCCGAGTCGGTCGCCCAGGCCTCGGCGGCGGCCGCCAAGGTCCTGATTATGCTCAGTCAGGATCACCTCACCCGCGAGCCGGAAATCGCTCAGGTCAACGAGTCGGTCTGCGCCGCCTGCGGCACCTGCGTTAAGACCTGCCCCTATCAGGCGATCACGCTGGAGGATATCCGCGACCGGAAGGGGAACTTTGTCAAAAAGACCGCGCGCGTCAATCCCGGGCTGTGCATGGGCTGCGGGACCTGTGTCGCCGTGTGCCCCTCGAAGTCGGTCGACCTGGAAGGGTTCACCGAAGAAGAAGTCTACGCGCAGATCGAAAGTCTGCTGTAAAAGCGACATCTGCCCACCCGACGCGACGGAGATAGCCCATGATCTGTCCCGACTGCCAAACCTCCTGCGACGACGGGGCGCGGCGCTGCCCCGCCTGCGGGGCGGCTCTCCCGGAGGAGACGGGCCGCCCGATGCGGTTTTCGGCGGTCGCCTCGCTGCTGTTCGCCGTCGTCAGCTTGGCGGTCTGGGGGCCGGTCTTCTTCGGAACGGCCAGCGGCCCCATTCCGGTGACCCTCATCGCCCCGCTGATCGGCTACGGCCTGGGGAGAAGAGCGGTGCGCTCCAGCTGGCCGACGCTCGGCCGAATCGGGCTGTGGCTGAATATCGCCGCCGTGCTGATCGCCCTGGGCTACCTCATGCTGCGGGCCAGCCGGGGAGAGTCGCTCCTGTGGCTGGAACAGTAGCGCCGGGCAAAAGCGGGACACAAAAAACAACACACAATACCCCAGAGAATTACCTCAAAGGGAGAAATATCTCTGAGAAATATCTCAAAGGACAAAATGATGCCGGAAACTGTCAACAAGGAAAGCTTTGAGCCCAAGGTCATCGCCTTCGTCTGCAACTGGTGCACCTACCTGGGGGCCGACCTGGCGGGGACCAACCGCCTGGAGTATCCCGCGAATATCCGAATCATCCGCCTCCCCTGCACCGGCCGGATCGACTTTAATCTGATCATCAAGGCCTTTGAGGTCGGAGCCGACGCGGTCTTCGTCTCGGGCTGCCATCCGGGGGACTGCCACTACACGGCGGGGAACTACCATGCCCGCCGCCGCTGGATTCTCTTCCGCCAGCTGCTGGAGACCTTGGGGATCGACAACCAGCGGGTTCACTTCTCCTGGATCTCCGCGGCCGAAGGGGCGAAGTTCCAGAAGCGCGTGATCGAGATCGTCGAGAAGACCCGGCAGATGGGGCCCTATACCGACTACAAACAGCTGGTCGCCGAGAGTAAGTAAGTCGAAAGGAGTGATTTCCATGCAGAATCAGCTTCAAGATCTGGCCCGGCGGCTGTTGGCCGAAAAGAAGGTCGATGTGGTCATCGGGTATGGGCTTTCCGGAAACGGCCGCGTCGGGGCGTTCTTCGCCACCGACGAGGGGCAGTGCGACAAATTGGTTTGGAACGAGCATTGCACGCAAAACCTGGTGGTCTACCTGACCCGCCCAGAGGTCAAAAAACTCGGCCGCGCGGCAATCGTCGTCAAGGGGTGTGACGCCCGCGCCCTGGTGGTCCTGGCCAACGAGGGACAGCTGCAGCGCGAAGAGGTGATCGCCATCGGGATGGTCTGCGCCGGTGTTGTTGACGAGGGCGGCCAGCGGTGCGCCAAGTGCGAGATCTGCACCTCCCGCGCCCCGGCCAATGTCGATGAGGTGATCGGCGATCCGGCCAGTGTGCCGGCCGGGCCGGCCAGCGCCGAGGAGCGCTTCGCCGGCGGCAAGTACGTAAAACTGGAAAAACTGCGCGCGATGCCGCGCGCCGAGCGCTTCGCCTGGTGGAAGAAGGAGCTGTCGCGCTGCGTCCGCTGCTCGGCCTGCCGTCAGGTCTGCCCGCTTTGCTACTGCAAGGTCTGTGTCGCCGATAAGAACCGGCCGGTTCGGATCGAGACCTCGGCCACCCCCTCGGCCAACTTCGCCTGGAATATTCTGCGCGCCTTCCACTTAGCCGGCCGCTGCGTCGGCTGCGGCGCCTGCACCGCCGCCTGCCCGGCGGGGATCGACTTGGATCTGCTCAACCTGACGCTCGCCCAAACGGCCGAGACCGAGTTCGGGGCCGTCTCCGGAACGGTTCCCGGCGCGCTGCCGCTGATCGGTTCGTTCTCGCAAGAGGATAAGGAGGACTTCATTCAATGAGTCAAGTGATTTCATTAGCCGATATTCGCCGCCTGGCCGCCGACTTCGCTCAAAGCGGCATCGTCGCCGCCCCCCTGCCGACCGACTCGGGGAAGGTCTTTTATCAAAAGGTCGCCGCCGAGGAGGTTCAAAACATCGTTTTGGACGGCTCGCTTAAGTGCGTCAACAGTATCAAAGAGTTCCTCTTCCCGCGCCACGAAGTCCTCTATACGTTCCTCCGCAAGGGGAACGACGTGGAACTGACCGACGCCCCGGTCTTCGACACGCCCCAGCTGATCCTCGGCTGCCGGCCGTGCGAGTCCGCCTCGCTGCCGATCCTCGACCCGGTCTTCGCCTGGGACTTCAACGACCGTTTCTTCCAGTCGCGCCGCGCGATGACCACCGTCGTCTCGATCGCCTGTCAGAAGGCCGACAGCGACTGCTTCTGTACCGACGTCGGCGGTTCCCCCGAAAACACCTCCGGCGCCGACGCGATCCTCTATCCGCTCGACGGCGACCGCTTCGAGGTCCGCCTTCTCACCGAAAAGGGGAAGGTCCTCTTCGCGGGCAAGACCACCGAGTCGAGCGACGTCGGGCATGCCTGCGAGGGGCCCAAGGCGACGCTCGATACCGCCAAGATCACCCGCTGGCTCAACAGCCATTTCAACGACCCGCTCTGGAGCGAGCTGGCGCATCAGTGCGTCGGCTGCGGCGCCTGCACCTCGGTCTGCCCGACCTGCCACTGCTTCGATATCGTCGACGAGGGGAGCTACCAAAAAGGGCGGCGGGTCAAGAACTGGGACTACTGCCAGTCGGCCCTGTTTACCCTGCACGCCTCCGGGCATAACCCGCGTCCCGATCAGGGGGCCCGCCAGCGCCAGAGAATCACGCACAAATTCGCGATCTACCCCGAAAAATTCGGCGCCATCCTCTGTACCGGCTGCGGCAACTGCTCGCGGCTGTGCTCGGCCGCGCTGGGGATCAAGCCGGCGCTGGAGAAGATCAGCTCCGAAGCCGCCGAAGACTTAATGCCGGTTCCGCCGCTTTGGGTTCGGAACACCCAAGACAAATAATCCGATTCAGGACCGTTCCCGAGGGTCTTTTTTGCGGACCTCCCGGGAACCCTCTCAAGGACCTAAGCTATGCAAGCGCAGGAAAATATCTATCAGCCGTCCCGAATGACCGTCGAGTCGGTCGTTCAGCAGACCAAAGACGTCAAGTCGGTCAAAATCGCCTTCATCGACCCGGAAGAGCAGAAGAAATACAAAAGCGCGTTCCGCGTCGGCCAGTTTGGGCTCTATTCGGTCTTCGGCGTCGGGGAGTCGGTCTTTAATATCTGCTGCTCCACTTCCAGCGACGTGGTCGAGTTCTGCTTCCGCCGGACCGGACGGGTCACCGACGCGCTGTGGCGCGTGGAGCCGGGCGACGTGATCGGCTTCCGCGGCCCGTACGGGAACAGTTACCCGATGGAGAAATGGGAGGGGAAGAACCTCATCTTCGTCGGGGGCGGCATCGCGATGCCGCCGATTCGCTGCGCCATTTTGGAAGCGCTCGAACACCGCGAAAAGTACGGTAAAATCACCGTGGTCTACGGGGCGAAAAGTGTCGGGGAGCTCGTCTTCCGCGACGAACTCGACCAGTGGGCCCAATACCCGAACGTCGAGGTCGTGAAGACCGTCGACCCGGGCGGGGAGACCCCCGACTGGAACGGCCGGGTCGGTTTTGTCCCGACCGTGCTGGGCGAGGCCGGAATCAGCGGCGCCAACGCCGTCGCCCTGGTCGTCGGCCCCCCGATTATGATTAAGTTCTCGCTGCCGGTTCTCCAGAAGCTCGGCATCCCCGACGAGGCGATCTACACCAGTCTCGAAAACCGGATGAAGTGCGGCCTGGGGAAGTGCGGCCGCTGCAACTGCGGGCATATCTACGTCTGCAAAGAGGGGCCGGTCTTTACTCAGGCGCAAATCGCGCGGATGCCCGAGGATTTCTGACCAACCTTGGGGCAGGTCAGCCGCCTGAGAAAACCGCGCGGCAGCCGGAACCGGGTGGCGGAAGGGAAAACCGTCATCCGGTTTTTTGCGCGATGTTCCCCCCGAGTGTTCGCTCCCCTAAAAAGCTTTCAGGAGTGACCGATATACCATCTCCCCCCGAAGGGTTCTTTATGTTCCAGCGTCACGATCTTAAGGGCCTGTGGCTCGGCTGTTTCCTCGGGTGGCTCTTCCTCGCCCCGGCGTATTTAAGCGCCGGCGAGGAGGCGGCCGAGGCGGAAAAACCGGCGCCGCCGGAGGACATCACCGTCACCGTGAAGAAGGTCCCGTGGCTGTTCATCGGCTGTCCGGCGGGAACCTTCCAGATGGGGAGCCCCGCCGAGGAACCGCTGCGCGGCGACGACGAACCGCTTCACGAGGTGACGATCTCCGAGCCGTTTTGGATCCTCCAGACCGAGGTGACCCAGGGGCAGTGGAAGAGTGTGATGAAAAAACTCCCCCACCCCTACTACTACTCGACCTATCCGGTTCACCCCAGCTGGAACGACGCCCGGGAATTTATCGACGTTCTCAATCAGGGGGACTACGCCCCCGAGGGGCTGGTTTTCGACCTTCCGACCGAGGCCGAGTGGGAATACGCCTGCCGCGCCGGCACTCTCGGTCCGTGGGGGGGAGCCGAGAGTATCGCCCCGGTCGCCTGGTACCAGGTCAACAGCGGAAAGGCGCTCCACGCGGTCGCGACCAAGGCCCCGAACGCCTGGAAACTGTACAACACCCTCGGCAACGTCGCGGAATGGTGCAGCGACTGGTACGGCCCCCTGTCGAGCGACCCGGCCACCGACCCGACCGGACCGGCCGAAGGGACGATGCGCGTCCTGCGCGGGGGAAGCTTTTTGTCGACGGCCGGGCGCTGCCGGTGCGCCGCGCGCTGGAAGGCCTCGCCCGACAATAATCGGACCGATATCGGCCTGCGCCTGGTTCTTCGCCGCGGGACCAAACCGGCCCCGCCGGCGGCCCGTCCCAAACCGATTTCCGTCACCATCGACGGGATCGTCTACAAATTCCTCGGCTGCCCGGCCGGTTCCTTCACGATGGGAACCCCTCTGGGGAGCTATCCGCGCTCGGTCGACGAGGCCGAGCATGAGGTCACCTTCACCAGTGAGTTCTGGCTTCAGGAGACCGAGGTGACCCGCCGGCTTTGGGACGCCGTGATGAAGCAGCATCACGACACGGAAGACGGCGGGGAGTATCTTCCGATCGATCGGATCAGCTGGGAAGAGGCGCTTTTGTTCATCGATACGCTCAACAGCGAAGGGGTCGCCCCGCCGGGATACCGCTTTGACTTCCCGACCGAAGCCCAGTGGGAATACGCCTGCCGCGCCGGCTCGCGTCTGAACGAAACGGCGCGAAAGAAAATCGCGCGCCAGTGCTGGTACCAGGACAACAGCGGCGGGACGCCGCGCCAGGTTAAAAGACGCCGTCCGAACGCCTGGGGATTCTACGATATGCTCGGGAATGTCAGCGAGTGGTGCCGCGACCGCCTCGACACCTACCCCGCCGGGAGCGTCGTCGACCCGAAGGGGCCGTCGTCCGGCCCGGTCCGGGTCCATCGCGGCGGATGCGCCCGCGACACGCTGGCCGACTGCCGCGCCGAGCGGCGCGCCGGTCTGGAGGCGGTGAAAGCGTCCCCGTGGGTAGGGCTGCGCCTGGCGCTGGTCAAGGACACCGCCCCGCCGACCCAGCCGGCCGAGGGGACAGAGTCGTCCGCTGCCGCCGAACTGCCGCAGCCGAAAACCGTCACCATCGTGGGGGTCCCGTACCTCTTCATCGGCTGCCCGGCCGGGGAGTTCCAAATGGGAAGCCCCGAGGATGAAGCCGGACACACCGCTGACCAGATACAGAAAACCGTCGCCATCGATCAGGAGTTTTGGATGCTCGAGATCGAGGTCCCTCAAGATCTTTGGTACAACATTATGCTGACCTTGCCCAGCGCCCACCAGCAGGTAGCCAGCTCCTCCTCGACCCTCACGGTCGAACCGCCCTTGCCGGTGGAATCGGTGTCGTGGGAGAATTGCCGGCAGTTCATCGAGGAGCTCAACTCCAGCGCCTACGTGCCGACGGGGTTTTATTTCGATCTCCCCACCGAGGCGCAGTGGGAATACGCCTGCCGCGCCGGAAACAGTGCGTCGGTTCAGGACGAGGAGCTGGACCTGATCGGCTGGTACCGCGACAACAGCAAAGGGGCGACCCACCCCTCCAAGGAAAAGAAACCGAACAAGTGGGGATTCTACGACATGCTGGGGAACGTCAGCGAATGGTGCCTCGACAGCGCGGAGGCCGGCGGTTCAGCGAAAGTGTACCGCGGCGGCAGCTGGGGCGATTTTTCCCGAGACTGCCGACCGGCCGCCCGCAAATATCTGGCGCCGACGGCGCGCAGCGTCAATATCGGACTGCGTTTGGTACTCAATCACGAGACGCCCGCGGAAACAGAAGAAGCGAAGTAAACAAAGCCGGTCGTTTGACTCAAGTCGGATCGCTCGACGGGCCGGCGGCCGCTTTATTGCTGCGCGGGGCAAAGACCCCGCGGGCCACCGGACGGGGGGAGAGCCCCGAGTCGGTCGTACTGGTCACCGCGGCCGCGCCGGCGCGGCGCAGCGCGGGCGTCGCCAAAGGTTTCTCTTGTTCCTGCCGCTGTTGAGAACGCGGCGCCCGGGCGACGGAGAGGGGAGGTCTTTCGAAACAGTCGTCCGCGATAGTCTCTTCGGCTTCGGTCTGCGCCCCGCCTGCGGGTTCTTCCTCGGCGCCGGAATCCTCGCCGTTCGGCTCGGGGGCCGGGGCGGCATCGTCGGCGGCCGGCACCGATTCCGGGGCCGGGGCGGCCTCTTCACCGGTCGGCGGATCCGCGGCGCAGTCGTCCGAAACCGATTCCGGCTGCGGCGCCGCGGCGGCCGGGTCCTCGGCCGGCGTCACGGCGGAACTGTCGTCCTGCGCCTCGTCGAGGGGGGAAACCGCGCTGTCGTCCAGCGGCAGAAGAGAGCTGTCGTTGACCGGCACCGGCTCGCCGTCGTCAACCGGCAGGACACTGTCGTCCAGCGGCGAAACAACACTATTGTCAAGCGGTGAAACCGCACTATCGCCAAGCGGCGAAACCACACTGTCGCCTAGCGGTGAAACCGCACTGCCTTCGATCGGCGAGGGAGCGTTTTGACCTAAAGGCGAAGAGACGCCGCCGCCGAACGGGGAAAGGTTTTCGGTCAGGACATTGCCGAACAGGCCGTCGGCCTCCCGATTTCCGTTATGGAGACTGCTCGTGCCGAAGAAGCTCCTGCTCGGATCCGGGGAATCGAAACTAAAAGCGGTCGAATCGATGCTCTTCTGCCGTTCCGGGACGATAATCAAGTGCCCGATCTTCGCGGCGTCGCGCAGTTCTTTGTTTTGCGACTCGTTCATCAGAAGCGACAAGACGGCGACTTTCCCGGCGGGAGTGGTCCCCCCGGCCACGGCCTCTTTGCGCACCGCCGAGACCTGATAGACCTCGACGTTCTGACAGACGATCCGGGTCGCTAATTTTCTTTGCGCCGGACGAGAGGAAGAATCCGCTTCTTCTTGCTGGACGTCCTCGTACATCACCGATATCGACACCCGATCTTGGGGACGAAGACGCTGTTGGAGCTGGACGAGACTGGCGCTGTCGGAATCGTTGAACGCCGGAATCTCGATATTGACCGCCTGGTACCCGGGGGGGATAAAGGTCATTGTGTCCTGTTTTCCCTCGTCGGGGCTGGTCAAATCGCCCAGACCGATGAGACGATCTTTCGGAACCGAATGAACCAGCCGGCGCCCAACCACGTCACGGAAAAGAAAAATCGCGTTCCAAGGGACCTGACTTTCGGGAAAACGCTGAAAACGGATGTTCTGCGCAGTCAGTTCCTGGCCCGCCTGGAGATCCCCTTTGGCGACCATCACGGGAATCTGCGGCTCACTGGCCAGTTTTTGCTCTTCTTCCGTCATTTCAACCGGCTTGTTGTCGTAGAAACCCTTCTTCAAAAGGAGGGCAAAGCCAACTCCGGCAATCATAGCTAGAATCAAAAACAGCTGTTTCTGCCAACTCATACTGTCTTAATCCCTGAGGGAGTCCCCTTTCACGCGAAAGGGATACTCCGCGCGGCACCTATTTCGTCACCTCGTCATACAGACGGCGTCGATTCATTATAGAACAGTCCCCCGATTTTTGTATCGTCCCCAAAAGCGCCGCCGGTTTTCCAAAAACACCCTCTCGCGGGGGAGGAAAAAAACTTTCGCGGACTAACTGTTAAAACTACCCCATGTTACCCAACAAAACAGGCGCAGACCGCTTTTTCTGTTCACTTTTTTTAACCGACTCCCTTTTCCGCGTTTCTTTCTTTTAACAAACCTGGGAAAACTGCACAGTTTATTCCTTTTTCCCGGTAAAACCGCTTTCTTGGCGTCTTTCCCGCGGCGGATAGGTTTGGAAGCGGATATTTTAGCCAAAACATCCGGCAAGAGCGCGACAGACACTTGACATCCCTCCCCCAAGGGTGATATTCTAATAAAGAGTATAGTAGGGGTTGTCCGCATTTCCCCTTACTTTCACTGTCGATTTGCCGATAACAAAGCAAGATAACAAAGCAAAACGTCCATCTATACGCGATTCTGGGCGTGTTCCCTCTCCCGGGCTTTCGGCTGTAGCGCGCCCGCGGGGAACAGATCGCGTTCAAGGGGAGGTCACCGTGCCCTGTTTCACCTCGATGAGATCCTTACCGATTCAACGCTCCTTCCTCTTCCTGGCGGGGGTTCTGTGTTTTCTTTTCACCGCCGTCTTGGCGACGGCGCAGGACGGCTCCAACCTCGATCTGTGGAGCAGCGCCGATCAGGCCAACAATATCCATCTGCTGCGCCGCGACGCGGTCGCCGCCGCCGCGTCGATGGGTGACCAAGAACGCTCCGCGTTTTTGACCAAACTCGCCGATCTGGCGAAAGACGGGACGAAAACCCCCGCGATCCGCTTCAACGCGGCCCTGGCCATCGGTGAAATCAGCGATTCCGGCGATAAACCTTGCGCGGCGGCCGCGCCGGTCCTGCAGGGGCTTCTCGCCGAAGACGCCAAACAGCCCGACTTCATCCTTCTGGCCTCCCTGCTCGGGATGGTCCGCCAGGCGTCGGCCGACGGCATTTCCGACGCCAATAAAGCGATCGTGGTCGATTCCCTCACCAACATTCTCGATCCGGCGCTGGCGAAAAAGCGCAATCTCCAGCCGCAAATCGCCTCCCGCCTGCAGACCCTGGCGGTCAAGGGGCTCGCCGCGCTGAAGAGTGTCTCCGGCCACGGCGACGGCACTCGGGTTCTCGATACGTTCGTCCGCATCGCCAAAGATCCCGCCAGCGATTTAGCGCTCCTCGACGAGGCGCTCTTGGGAATCGCCGGGATCGACCTTAAGGCGGCGGCCGAGTCGGGTGTCGATGTCAAACCGCTGGTCGAGGTGATCGATACCGCCTACTCGACGATCATCACCAAAGAGATTTCGATGATCGAAATGCAGACGATTCAGGGCCAGGTCAGCAGTAATCCGGGAATGCGCACGATGGGCGGCCCCGGCGGCCCCGGCGGCCCCGGCGGTCCCGGCGGCATGAACCCTATGAACAACATGGGCGGCATGGGCGGCATGAACATGGGTATGAACGGCGCCGGCTCCCAGGAGGAGCTGGAGATGACCGTCGCCCAATGCTCCTACGACGTTGACTGCGTCAAGCGCGCGGTCAAAGCGGTCACCGGCGCCCTCGGCGAAGAGGACGATGTTCTGGCCGCTTCGCTGAAAAAACTGGGGGACCGCGCCGAGAAGACCACCAGCTTCATCGCCTACGGCGAACAGGCGCTGGACGACGACTTCGACCCGAACGCCAAAGAGAATCGTCTGCGTCCCGCGGGGAAGAACGATCAGGTGATGCTTCCGATTACGATCGTCGGCCTGAAGGCCTTCCTCGAAAACCAGAAGTGGGAGATCAAAGCCAGTGCCCAGAGGGCCGGCGCCAAATAACCGTCGGTGACGCCCATCGCGCCGGTGAAGACGGCACTTTACCGGTGAAGGCGGTGTTTTATAAATAACGATCGGTCGCTTTAAAAAGTGACATTGTCCTACCCTCTGCGGCTCTTGGCGAAAGCCAATGCCGCAGAGATAACCTGTTCAGAATGGATTCAAGTATGAAGCAGGGGTTTTATCGCGAATACGGGCTGCGCATCCTTTTTGTCGTAGTCTTTCTCCTTGCCTTAATTTGGCTGGGAACCCGCCGTACCTTCGAGAGCAACTCCAACTCGGTGGAGGATTGGCTCCCCGACCAGTATCAAGAGACCTCCGACTACCGCTGGTTCCAGAAGTACTTTCCGTTCGAAAGCTTCATTGTCGCCAGCTGGGAAGGGTGCACCCTCGACGACGACCGAATCGAGCTGTTTGCCCAGAAACTCGTTCCCAGTCAGACGATCGACAACTTCTCCCTCGCGGCCCCCGGTGAGGAGATCACCGCGGATTTGCGGCTGACCCCCAGCGAGGATGAGCCGACCGCCGTCAGCGCGCTGACCGCCGCCTCGCCCTGGGCCGATGTTTCGGCCCAGGGAACCGCCGAGGCCGGGGAAGAGTCGATCGAGTCGAACTTCCGTTCGGTGATGACCGGGCCGCGCCTGGTCCGCCTTCTGGAACAGACCTACGCCCGTTCCCCTCAAAATCGTTCCCCCGAAGAGATTCGCGACGAGATCCTCACCCGCTTAAGCGGCACCCTGATCGGGCCCGACAAGCAGAGTACGGCGATGATCATCACCCTGAACAACGGCTTTAAGGGAGGGGGCAAAAAGATCCAAAAGCTGATCGACCAGGTTAAAAAGATCTCGGTCGAGTGTGGTCTGCCCGATACCACCGTCGTTAAAAGCGGAAGTGTCGCCGCCCGCATGGTCAACAACGTCAAAGATGTCGTCCACGAGTTGATCCACGGCCGTTCGCCGCAGACCAACGGGCTGATTATGGGCGGTCCCCCGACCGACAACGCGGCGATCGACAGCGAGGGAACCCGTACCCTTTTCCGTCTGGCGTTTATCTGCGCCATCGTCAGTGTTTCCATCGCGCTGGTCTGCCTGCACGATTTCTGGCTGACGATGTTCGTCTTCTGGGTCGCGATTCTCGCGGCCGGCGTCTCTTTGGCGCTGGTCTCGTTCACCGGGGGAAAGTGCGACTCGATCTTGCTGAGTATGCCGGCGCTGGTCTATGTGCTGGCGATGTCCGGCGCCATTCACCTGGTCAACTACTACTACGACGCCATCCGCGAGGGAGGGCTTGAGGGGGCCTGTGAACGAGCCGTCTCGCACGCCTTTTCTCCCTGCTTCTTCGCGCAGCTGACCACCGCCATCGGAATGGTATCCCTCCTGTTCGGCGGACTGACACCGATCACCAACTTCGGTTTCTACTCGGCCATCGGGGTACTGATGTCGCTGCTGCTGCTGTTCTTCTACCTCCCGGCGCTGCTGTTCTTCTTCCCGGCGAAAAAGTTCGCCGCCAAACACGGTGGGAAGGGGATGAAAGACAACGACGGCTTCATCGGCGCCTTCTGGGGAGCGGTCGGCGGGTTCATTGTCAGGCATCACAACTTTGTCGCGCTGTGCTGTTTGGGGATGATGTGCTTCTTTGGTTACTATCTGCCAAAGATTAAGACCTCGGTCAAGATGATGAACTTCTTCTCCCCCGACGCCGAGATCATCGCCCACTATACGTGGCTGGAGGAGAAGCTAGGTCCCCTGGTCCCGATGGAGATGGTCATCAGCTTCGATAACGCCCGGCTGCCGCAAAATTTGTACGGAACCACCGAACGGCTTCAGCTCATCAATCGCATCAGCTCGGAACTCAAGAGCCGGCTGGGGGATAACGTCGGCGGGACGCTCTCGGTGGCGATGTTTATCCCCGATCTGAACGCCAACTGGAAACCGGGGACCATCGCCTATCGCACGGCCGCCGCGGCGATCGGCAAAAATATCAACGACAGCCGCGACGTGCTCAGCGACTATCTCACCATCGAGGGGAATCCGACGCTCGACCAGATCGCCGAGCTGCTGGAGTCGGCGATCCGTACCCAGACCGACGCCGTCGCGAAAAAACGCCAAGAGCTGGCCGACGAACTGGCGGCCGACGGCAAAGATCCCTCGATTCTGGGAGACGACCGGCTGCAGCTGGACGATAGCGCGCTGGAGACCATCACGCAAGATACCGGGGACGATACCCGCGTCGGTCTGGCGGTCGATGACTCCGGCTATAAGGCGGCGATTCAAGACCTGAAAGAGTCGGAAGATCACGTCCTCGATCTGCGCCGGATGCTGATGGTTCTGCGGAACGAGAAAACGGCCTTAAACAGCAATGAGATCACCGATCTGGAATCGATGACCGCGCGTCTGGAGCGGGGCCGTCCCTTCCATACCCTCTCGGCCGCCGACGCCACCCGTCTGCTCGACGCGTGCCGCTACTGGCAGGAGCAAAAGGGGATCGAGCTGTGGCGCATCAGTATCCGCGTCTGGTCGCTCAAACGGGATATCGACTACTCGGTCTTCATCGACGAAGTCCGCGGCGTCGTCGAGCCGATCCTGGACCAGGCCAGCAAGGAAATACTCGAAGCCAGCGGCGCGCCGGCCGCCGACCCCTCGACGCTTGCCGCCGACTTTGGCCCGGCGCACCAGTTCGACACCATCCACCCGGCCGGTATCTCGGCCAAATACACCGGGACCGTTCCGCTGGTCTATAAGACCCAGCACGAGCTGATCCGGGGGCTGGCCAAAAGTATCGTTTCGGCGACCTTCCTGATCGCGTTCGTTGTCGTCTTCGTTCTGTGGAATGTCCCCGGCGGCCTGATCGCGATGCTCCCGAACCTCTTCCCGGTGGTCGTCGTCTTCGGCTTTATGTCATGGATGGGAATCCTCGTCGATGTCGGGACGATGATGACCGCCTCGGTCGCGCTGGGGGTCGCCGTCGACGACACGATGCACTATCTCACCTGGTTCTCCGACGGGATCGCGCGCGGAATGACGCCGCAGCAGTCGGCCGTCTGGGGTTATAAACGGTGCGCCACGGCGATGACGCAGTCGACGCTGATCGCCGGTCTGGGCCTTTCGGCCTTTATGTTCAGCACCTTTATCCCGACACAGCGCTTCGGCGTGCTGATGCTCGTGATCCTCTTCGCAGCGCTGTTCGGCGACCTGATCTTCCTCCCGTCGCTTTTGACCGGCCCCGCCGGGCGCTTCTTCCTCAAACCGCGCAAAAGGTGGTCGCTCTTGATGTTCAAGGGCGGAACCGCGGCGGGGAGTACGTCCGCGCCGGCCGAATCCGCGCCGACTGAGCCCACAGCCGCCGAGCCGGCAGCAGGCGAGCTCGAGGAGGAAACATTCTCCCCGACGCCGGCCGATTGATCTTCGCCAGATGCGCTCGATAAAAAAAGAGGGGTGTTTTCACCCCTCTTTTTTGTATTCAAGCGTTTCGCCGCCGTTACCCGACGCGGAAGAACGTCACGTCGATCTTCGGAAAATCGACGATCGCCGCCCCCGGCGCCTCCCATCGGCGCTGAAGGGCACCGGGATTGAGGATACGTGTCCCGTACAGTTCACTGAAGCCGCTTCGGTGGGTATGCCCGGTGCAGATCAGATCCCACTGGCCGCTTCGGGCCAGGGCGTCGAGCAGCTCCTCATCCTGCCCGTGGTAGAGGGCGACGTGCCGGCCGTCGATTTCGACCTCGCCGCTTTTGCCGTGGAGCGTCCCGCCATAGGTCTTCACCGCCTCGGCCAGGCGCGTACTGGTGCCGTCGCAGTTGCCGTAGACGTAGTCGACCGGCAGAGCCGAAAGCGCCTCGACGACCGCCGGGGTCCCGATATCGCCGCAGTGGAGAATCCGCTCGACGCCGGCCTCGGCAAAGACCGCCATCACCCGCCGTGTCAGCTCCAACAGACCGTGCGTATCGCTCACCACTCCGACGCGTGTCATAAAAAACTCCTCTTACGATTCTTTCACCTGACCGCACAGCCCCTCGGCCGCGCGGTACCCCGACTCGACACAGGCGGGGATGCCGACCCCGCGAAAACTGTTGCCGCAAAGGGCCAGTCCCGGATAACGCTCCAGCGCCTTGTCCAGTTCGGCCAATCGGTCGAGATGGCCCAGGTAGTACTGCGGCATCCCCCGCGGCCAGCGGGCAAGCTCCGTATCGAACGGTTCTCCCTCGATGCGGAGCATCGGGCGAATCTCGTCCAAAACGCGCTTCGTCAGCGCCTCCGGTTCCATCTCGACCACCTCCGGGGCCCTGGCCCCGCCGACGAACAGGCGCAAAAGGGTGATCCCCTCCGGGGCGCGGTGGGGATATTTGTGCGAGCTGAAACTTCCGGCGACTAAGATCCCCCCCTCGATGGTCGGGACGACAAACCCCATTCCGGCGAACTTCGCGCGAATCTGTTCGGTCTTAAACGCCATCGAGCAGACGGCGCAGCCGGTCTGTTCCATCGTGTTGTAGAACCGGGCCGCCTCGGGAACACTCTCGGTAAAAAGCTCCCCGGCGACATAGGATGGGAGCGTGCAGATGACCCCGTCGCACGTTTCGCTTTGGCCGGCATCGTCGCTCACCTGCCACCGATCCGCCCCCTGACGCCGAACCGATACCGCCCGGCGGTTCAGACGCAGCGTCCCTTCGGGGAACCTCCGCGCGATCGCCTTGGGAAGCTCGGCCAGTCCCGAGCGAAGCGTCATAAACAAGCTGTAGCGGGCCCCCGACTCCTCCTGGCGTTTCGCCCGCCGGGCCGCCCGCTGACCGAGGGTCATCGCGACGATGAGGGAGCGGTACCTCCGCTCCAGCTCGCGGAAGCGCGGGAGGGTCGCCTCGAGGGAGATCTTCTCGGCGTCGCCGGCGTAGATCCCGGACAGAAGCGGCTCGACGATCCGCTCGGTTACCTCCCGGCCGAGCCGGCGGCGGGCGAAGTGGCCGATCGTCTCGTCGGCGCTGTCTTTTTTGCGCGGGATCAGCAGCTCCAGCCCCGCGCGCAGTTTCCCGAAGGGAGACAGCAGGGGGGTGACCACCATCGGCCAGAGCTTGGTCGGGGCGAGCATCATAAAGCCGTCGGGCAGCGGGTGAAGGCGGCCCTTTCGAACGACATAGGTCCGCCGGTCGCGGTTGTTCGTCTGGACGAGGTCGTCCTCCAGCCCCAGTTCGCGGCACAGTTCGATGACCGTCGGCACGGTGGTGATGAAGTTGTCGGTGCTCTGCTCGAACTGCAGGCCGCCGCGCTGGACGGTGTCGATCACCCCCCCGACCCGCGAGGAGCTCTCCCAGAGCGAGACATCGGCCCCGAGGGCCAGCAGGCGGCGGGCCGCCGCCAGACCGCTGATCCCGGCGCCGAGAACGATGATTTTCCGCTTTTTCTTTTCCAACGCGCTGTGGGACACTTGCTTTGCCTCGCTTGTTCACACGGAACCTTCCCTCCGGGGAACACACCGACCGGGAACGGATAACTTAAACGCGTCCCCGCCGAAAGAAGGCTGCTCCCGCTTATTTTACGCCCCGGCCCGATGAGGGCAACCTCTCGCGCACTTTGGGGCGAAAGGGGGAAACGGTTCAAAAAAGAATTGCTCTTGCGATTTTTGTAAAAATTCGTTATCTCCCACAGGTGCTATGGGGTCTTCCGCCCAAAAAAGAACGATAAACCGCCGAAATATCGGACCATACCATGAAAAGCAAGAGTACGAAAAAACATTCCTGGACACACTGGGCAGGGAACGGTCTTGGCGCTGTTTTGATCCTCAGCGGCCTGATTTGGACCTGTCAGAAATCGGTCTTTCCTCGAATCGTCTCGGCGTCCGATAACACGGTTCACAACGGGTCGGTCTCGGCGCTCAGCCGCCTGGCTCCCTCACGGGCCGAAGCCCGTCCGGTCAGCGCGCTGGAGCATCCGGGAACGTCGTTCGATATGCTTCCGGTCCCCTCCGAAATCGATATGCTCCCCGCCGGCGGGGAACCGTTCCCCAGTCCCGGCCCAATGCCGAATACCCTCCCTCTTTATCCCGAATCGGCCGCGCCGGTTCCGCAGGTAGCCCAAGCGCCCGCCCCCGCGGCCGGCGGCGCGCCCGCAAGTGATCTGCCCGCCCCGGCCGCTTTGCCGCCGGCGGCATTGCCCCAGGCCCCCGCGATGACCGCTCCGGCCGCCCCGCCGGCGATGCCGACGGCCCCCATCACCGCTCCGGCGGCCCCGCCCGCGATACCGGCCGCCCCGCAGACCCCCGCGGCCCCCCCGGCTGAAATACCCGCGCCGGCGGACGCGGCCGCGCCGCAAAATCCCGTCGCCCCCGGCCAGCTCCCCGAAGATCCGCTCGCCTCCTACCCGGCGGCCACAGTGCCCCAAGCGCCCCAGCCGGAGCGAAACACCGTCGCCAACCTCCCCGGCACCGCCGATACCTCGCCTCGCCTGGAGTATGTCGCCTCGCTTCTGTCCAAGTCGATGCCGACCACCAGCGCCCGTCCCGGCGACTCGACGCTGGAAGGGCCGCAGACGGCCGAATTGAGCATCGAGAAGGTTCTCCCCGAAGAGGTTCAGATCGGCTGTGAAGAGACCTTCAAGGTGATTGTCCGCAACGTCGGAAAGGCGATCGCCAAAAACGTCACCCTCTGGGATCAGGTTCCCACGGGGACGACCCTGGTGGCGACCACCCCGGCGATCGAGCCGACCCAAGAGGGGGAACTGATCTGGACCGGTTTCGACCTGGCCCCGGAGGAAGAGCAGGTCTTTGAATACCGGCTCATCCCCCAGAGCGAAGGGGCGATCGGGAGTGTCGCCTCCGTATCTTTCCAGACCGAGGTCTCGGGAAAGACCAGCTGCACCCGTCCGATGCTTCAGCTCCATGTCGAGGCGCCCGATCAGGTCCTCGTCGGCGAGAATCTCCGCTTCGAGATCGAAATCTCCAACCCCGGGACCGGCACGGCCCGCGACGTCGTCCTTCGCGAGGAAGTTCCCGAGGGACTCACGCATAAAAGCGGCAGAAAGCTGGACAACGCCATCGGCAGCATCGAGCCGGGTGAGACCAAGCACATCGCGCTGACGCTCCAGGCCCAGACGGCCGGGAATATCACCAACCACATGAGTGTCTCCGGCTATGGCCAGTTAAGCGCCGAGGCCGATACCCCCGTCAACGTCCAAGCCCCGGAACTGGCGCTCGAAATCCAAGGCGCCAGGGTCCGGTACCTCGAACGGGAGACGACCTATACCCTGAAGGTCTGGAACCCCGGCACGGCGATGGCGAAGAATATTCGCCTCACGGCGCAGCTGCCGCCCCAGATGAAGTTCGTCCGAACGAATAACGAAGGGGTCTATCAGGAATCGTCCCACAGCGTCTATTGGGAGCTGATCGAGCTGCCCAATAATGTCGCGCCGGGAGATATCGAACTGGTCCTTCTCCCGACCGAAATCGGCTCGGGGCGGATCAATTTCCACGGCGAGGGGGAGATGAACCTCGCGGCCGATACCAGCTGCGACGTCTCGATCGAGGGGATGGCCGCCCTGTCGTACACCGTCGCCTCGCTCTCCGACCCGGTGGAGGTCGGCCAAGACGCCGTTTACGAGATTCGCCTCTCCAACCGGGGGACGAAGGACTCCTCGAACATCTCCATCTCGGTCGTTCTTCCCGAGTCGATGGAGGTGGTCGCGGTCGAGGGACCGACCAGCTTCAGCGCCAACGGCAGCACGGGGCAGTTCGGAACGCTCGGGCGCATCGCGGCCAAGGATGAGGCGGTCTATCGGCTGACCACCCGCTGCGCCGCCCCGGGGGACCACCGAATCAAGGTTCAGGTCGCCTCCGACGAGATGGAGCCGCTCGTCAAGGAAGAGTCGGTCCGGATCTACGGGTCGAACTGATCCCTTCTTCGGGCGCGGGAAGCTCCAAAACCCCGCGCCGCGTGTGAAGAAACGCGGGAAGCCCCGGCGAAAAGCCGGGGCCTTCTTGTAATTTTCATAGCTTGACACCTATTATTGTTGTAGAATTAGGGGGTCGGTACGCGCCGCCTTTAGGGCCGGATTCACACACATACCCCTTGAAAAAGGATCTTCCGATGGAACGAACCGAATATCAAGAGAGCGTCATCAAGCGCTACTACAAGAACCAAGACAGCATCATGCTCCAAAAGCTCTCCGAGCTGGTGACCGAGCTGTACCTGGCCGACGAGAAGAAAAAACCGGGGCTGTGGAAACGGGTCGAGGCGGCCCTGAGGAACCTGAAGGTTCCGCCGACAAAAATCAATCTGATTATGGAGAGGCAGGATCCCGTCTTTCTGGCGAAATTCCTCGAGGGAAAACTCTGACCCCACCAGAGAAAAAACGGTTCGACGCGGCCGCGTCCCGTTCGGCCTCCAGCGACTTGTCGAACCGCCCCCCGGCCGGTAAAATTGACGGTGCAGATCGGTTGTTTCACAAATATTATATAAACCAGGTGCAGGCCCGTTTCGTCACCGGTATTTTTTCTCGCGGGGAAAGTCGATGGGACATCATTTTGTCAATCAACTCCAAGACAGAGATCATATCAAGGGGGATATCTATCAACTGACCGAATGCTCCGTACGGACCAACAAAAACGGGGGGCTTTATCTTCAGTTGATCTTATCGGACAAGACCGGCGGGATCACGGCCAGGAAGTGGAACGCCACCGAAGATCTGGCCGAGCAGTTCCATGTCGGAGACTTTGTCTACGTCGACGGCGCCGTTCAGATCTTCAACAACTCACTGCAGATGATCGTCACCGACATCGACAAGGCCGACACCTCTCGGCTCGACCTGTCGATCTATCTGCGCGAGTCGCAAATCAATGTCCCGGAACTGACCGGCCGGCTCAAAAAACTTTTCGGTACCCTGACCAACCCCGATCTGATCAATCTGGCCGACTGTTTCCTGGCCGACGAGAAATTTATGACGAAATTCTGTCAGGCCCCCGCCGGCATCAAGATCCACCACAACTACGAGGGAGGGCTTCTGGAGCATACCGTGGCGATGATGGAAATGGCCCGGGCCGTGAGCGCTATTCATCCCCGCAAGATCGACGCCGAGCTGCTCTTAATGGGGACGTTCCTTCACGACATCGGGAAGACCGAAGAGCTGACGACGCAAAGCGGTGTTCACCTCTACACCGACACCGGTCAGCTGCTCAGCCACTTGGTCTTGGGGATCGGTCTGCTCGAACGGAAAATCTCCGAGGCCGAGCGGCTCAGCGACGAGGAGTTCCCCGAACAGACCGCCCTGGCGCTCAAGCATATGATCGTCTCGCACCACGGCGAGCGCGAGAAGGGAAGCCCCTGCGTCCCGATGACCATCGAGGCGATCGCGCTGCACTTTATCGATTCGCTCGACTCTAAAGTCAACGAGTTCCATCGGGTGATTCACGACGACCTCAACCGCGGTTCCGACTGGACCGAGTACAACGCCCCCCTGCAGCGGCGCCTCTATAAGAGGGGGGCCGAGTAACTTTTGGGGATGTCCGAAAAGGGATGGCCGGCTTAGAAGCGCTTTTTCGATGATGATCATGTTTTTTATGGCCTGCTGGATGGGGTTTGTCCTCGGACTTTCCGGGGCGATCCAGCCCGGCCCGCTCATGGCGGTGGTCTTGGGGGAATCGATCCGCGGCGGATGGCGGTACGGCGCCCGCTTTGGTTTTATCCCCCTGGTGACCGATCCGGCGGTCATCCTCCTGGCGCTGTTCGTCGTCGCCGCCCTTCCCGATTGGGCGATGGCGTTTATCTCCTTTGCCGGGGCCGCGATCCTGATCCGTTTCGGGATCTATGGCCTGAAGCGCGATACCCATCTGGCCGAAGCCGACGAACGCCCGAAGACCTTCCCGATGGCGGTGGCGATGAATTTTCTCAACCCCAACCTTTATATCTACGCCTTCACCGTCCATTCGGTTATGATCCTGGGCTACTGGCAGTCGGGCGCCGCCGCGGTGATCGGCTACCTTCTGTCCTTCTTCGGCACGATGATCGCGGTCAACGCCGGGATCGCGATGTTTGGCGGCTTTCTGCGGCGGATCTCCCTTTCGACACGGCTGCTCACCACGATCACCCGGATACTCAGCGGTTTTCTCTTCGTCATCGCCGCCCTGTTCGTCGGGCGCGGCCTGACCTACCTCCTCCACGTTTAGGACCGCATTTCACAATAGGCAAGTTAAGCGAGCTTTTCCAATAACGGCGATTTTTCTTTTTTTAACGCTTATTCCGGTTTTTTCGTTTAGTTTCAACGGTTCGGGGCCGATTTAGGTAATAGCGATAAATATCTTCCCAAAAAACGCCGACACCACGGCGCGGCTTTTTTTGGGGTTCTTCCTTTAGGGAACAGGAAAAGACCAATCATGCGCAAGACACTGACACCATTTTTGCTCGCGGCTGTTTTGACAATGGCGGCTCCGGCCGCCTGGTCCGCCGATCAGGACTCGTCCGGTTGGGTCGCGTCCGGTTCCGCGTCTGCGCGGTATACGGAATCGACCTCGCGGCTGGACAGTTCGCTGATTCGGCTCGTCGCCCATCAGTCGACCGGCTCGCAGGAGGCCGAGGTTCTCTCGCCCAACGCCATTGTCCCGGCGGTACCGATCGGGGACGCTCTTGAGGAGAACGCCCTCGAAGAGCTGCCGGCGGTTCCCGGAGGCGCCGCGGCCCTGGACAACTTTGAGCTGCCTCAAAACCCCGGGACGCTTCCGGCCGATAACTCGACCATTTTCAATCCGAATATCGACGAGCCGGCGATCCCCGGCGCCGAGCAGGCGCTTGACCGCCTCATGAGCGACGAGGCGCAGCCGCTGCCTCCCGGGCAGGCCGAAAAGCTGACCCCTCCGGCGACCCCGCCGGTCGAACTGGCTCCGGCACAGCAGCCGCCGAAAAAGCAGCTCCCGAGTTTGGACAGCCCCGGCGCCACCGCCCCCAACCGCGATACCGCCGCCGGCAAGGCCGCCGATAAGGAGGCGAGCAAAAACGCCAAGATGATGACCGGCAAGAAGCAAAAGGGGAGCGGCCTGAAGCTCTCGACGACCCGGATCGACCGATTCGGCAATATCGGCTACATCGGGCTGGAGGGAACCCGCCGCATGGAGGACGGCTCGATCGTCGGCACCCCGTACAACCGCGGAAGCCGCGACTTCCACCCCCTCTGCTTCCCGACCAACCCGACGATGACCCGGACCGCGCCCCCCAACTGCGCCTTCGGTGAGGATGGATACGGCAATGTCTTAACCGGCTATGAGGGACTCGGCTGCGGCTACGGATGTGGTTACGGCGACTGCGGCTACGGTTGTGGTTACGACTGCGGCTATGGCTGCGGTTACGGTGCCGAGTATATCGACGATGGCTGCGGGACCGGCTGTGTCGACGGCTGCGGCTGTGACGGCGGCGCGGGCTGCTATGACGAGGGATGCGGCTGCGATACCGGCTGCGGCTATGGCTGCACGGGCTGCTGCTGGGGTTACTGGGGCTGCTGTCCCGGCCTGCTCTACCTGCTGCGCGGCACCGAGTTCGAGGTGGGGGTCTTCGGAATGCAGGACCCGATCGACTTCGACAACAACAATAACAACTTCGGCTACGACCTGGCGCTGAACTGGTCCACTCCCCTGTCCTGCTTTTGCGGGGTCGGGATTCAGGCCGGAGCGCGCTTCACCGGGATGGATAAACAAAAGTACCCGACCTTCAGCGGCGCGACGGGCGCTGATATCATCGAGGAAAACCGCGATCAGACCTTCTTCACCGGGGGCCTCTTCTTCCGCAGGGCCGGGGGTTTCCTGAACTTCGGCGCGGTCTACGACAACCTGCGGGATAAGGCGTGGGGAGAAAACTACAGCTTGAGCCAGATTCGGGCCGAACTGTCCTGCGCGGTCGGCCGCGCCACGGATATCGGTTTCCGCGGGGCTTTCGCGGGGAGGAACGAGGCGGTCGATCTTCGTGACGATCTGGCCGATGGGCGATGGGAACGGAAAGCGAATTCGTACTACACCGGTTTCATCCGTCACACCTTCTCGGTCGGAAGCGAGGCGATGATCTTCGGCGGCGCGACCAAAGACAGCGAAGGGCTCATCGGGACCCGCTTCGATGTTCCGATCACCAATCACTCCTCGCTGCGCAGCAGTTTCACCTACGTCTTCCAGAATAGTGACAAGGAAAAACGGCTCGCCGACAACGCCTGGAGCGTCAATCTGGCCTGGGTCGTCTTCCTCGGCGGAAGCAGCCACGCGGGGATCGCCAACGACACCAAACCGATGTTCGATGTCGCCGACAACAGCACTTTCCTTCAGACGATCGGCTTAGTGGACTAAATCCCGCCCATCGGCTAAACTCTCCGGTTCGCGTTCCTTCGGGGGGGCAAGCCCCCCCTTTTTTTAGGCGGTAAAGGGCTTCCCCAACAGGGATGTCCCCCTTATCGGAATAAATACGGGGTTTACCCCAAAAAGGGGAACCCCTTATTTCTTTTCTATTTTGAATCTGATACAATAGCTCCCACGCGAATACGTATTTCCCAATTCACCCAAGGAGTTCATAAATGAAAAAGACGTTTGTCATGTGCCTCCTGTCGTTTATGGCGGCGGGATTAACGCTCTGCGGCGCCGCCAGCGCCGAGGACGGGTTCGTCTCCCTTTTCAACGGGAAAGACCTCACCGGCTGGGTCGTCAAAGGCGGCCAGGCGACCTATAAGGTCGAAGACGGCGCGATCATCGGGACCTGTACCCCCGGCACGCCGGAAAACACCTTCCTCTGCACCGAGAAAGAGTACGGCGACTTCATCTTCAAGTGCGAGTTCAAAGTCTCTGTCCCGGGCAACTCGGGGATCCAATTCCGCTCCCACACCCGTCCGCAGGGCGACATCGAGCGCGTCTTCGGCTATCAGTGCGAGATCGACCCGGTCAATGAACCCTCGGACACCGCCCGTATTTACGACGAGGCGCGCCGCGGCTTCCAGCACGGCCGCACCTGGCTGAACGACGTTGATCCGACCTGGCGCGAGGAAGCGAACGCTTCCTACAAGCCGGGCGAGTGGAACGAGATGGAGATCCAGTGCGTCGGCACCTCGATCCGCACTTGGCTCAACGGCCATCCGGTTTCCAAGTTCCACGACTACTACGACCTGTCCGGCATCTTCGGTCTTCAGGTTCACGCCGGCCAGCAGGGCGAAATCGCCTGGCGCAACATCCGGGTCAAAGATCTCGGCACGAGCCAGTGGCAGCACTTCTTCGTGAAGAAGAACAACCAGTGGGAGCTCGACGGGGCCTATAAGTTCGTCGAGAACTGCTGGTCCTTCACCGAAAAAGACGGCAAAGAGGTTCTTTGGGGCCACCACACCAAGGACGAGCAGCGCGACGGTCTGATCGTCTCGGATCTTAACTACGACAACTTCGCCGCGAAGGTCACCTACATCATCAACGGCGGCAACAGCGCCCTTTACTTCCGTGCCGAAGAAGTCGACACCCCCTGGCTGCTGCGCGGCTACCAGAACGAAATCGCCGGCAACGAAGCCGAAGCGAGTATCTGGCACACCGCCGGGGCTCCCGGTGACCCGCCGGGACGCGGCTGGCTCGACCGCGAGGACGCCGAAAAGACCGCCGCGCGTCTGGCCTTCGCCGAGGAACTGCGCAACGATCTTGACTGGAACACCGTCTGCACCGTCGCTGTCGGTCCCCACATCACCACCTTCCTCAACGGTTACGTCATCACCGATATGCTCGACCCCGAAGGGGAGAAGACCGGTAAGCTCGGCCTGCAGCTTCACGGCGGCGCCGACGTCGACATGTGGTTCTACGACTTCGACGTGCTTCCGTTTACCCAGGAAATGGTCGACCTGATGGAGCGCTGAGCCACCCCGGCCGGCATTCCTCTTAAAGTGAACGCGGCCGGCTGTCTTTTTGACGGCCGGCCTTTTCCTGAACAGCCCACTTGTGGGATTCCCAAGATTTTTATCCCAAAGGACAAAACACGATGAAAAAGTATTTCTTAGCCGCGCTGACGGTTCTGTGCTTAGCGTTCGTGCCGGCGGCGTTCGGCGCCGAGGCCGAGTACACCAGCATCTCGCAGGTCAATGCCGCGGGTCTGGGGGAAGATTATAAGATCCAGGGTGAATACATCGACGAAGAGAACCACCGCGGTTTCCAGGTGATCGCCCTGGGAGACATGAAGTTCCGCGTCATCGGCTATCAAAACGCCCTCCCCGGCGACGGCTGGGATCGGACGAAGGCCCGCTTCTTCGGCGACGCCGAATTCGACGGTTTCCAGGTGGTCATCACCGGTGAGAAGATGGATATCCCCCGCTACGAGAATGTCGAGGGAAAGAGCCGTGTCATCGAGTTCACCGACCAGATGAAACAGCGCAAGCTGCGCTGCTTCCGCGAAGGGGACAACCGGCACTACTACACCGACGACAAGGACAAAGAGCATAAGCACATGAAGCTCGACAAGGTCACCCGCCAGAGCCCGACCCTCGGCCAGGCGGCTCCGGAAGGGGCGGTGGTGATCTTCGACGGGACCAATCTCGATATGTTCGTCGACGGGAAAATGAACGAAGACGCCAAGACCCTCTGGGCCGACGCGCGCACCAAGCCGTTCGAGAAGGATCGTCCCTATCTGCTTCACCTCGAATTCATGACCAGCTTCATGCCGAAGGCCCAGGGCCAGGCCCGTTCGAACAGCGGCGTCTATATCAACGAGGCGTACGAGTGCCAGGTCCTCGACTCCTTCGGGCTCGAAGGGGAAGACAACGAGTGCGGCGGCTTCTATCAGTTCGCCCGCCCGATCGTCAACATGTGCTACCCGCCGCTGACCTGGCAGACCTACGATATCGACTTCACCCCGGCGAAGTTCGCCGACGGGAAAAAGGTTGAGAACGCCCGCGTCACCGTCCGTCACAACGGCGTGGTGATCCACGACGATCTGGAACTGGAGCACGAGACCCCCGGCTGCCTCGGCGAAGCCGACGAGCCGCGCGGTCTGTTCCTGCAGGGTCACGGAAACAAGTGCCAGTACCGCAACATCTGGCTTCAGTATAAGTAACCTCAGCGGCCCGCTTTTTGCGCGGCTGACCGACCTTTTCGCCCCCCCACCACTGCCGGCGGTTTTGGTGGGGGGGAATTTTTATTCTCCCTCCGACAAACGACGGCTCGCGCGATGAGATTGCCCTGGACCAAAACCCAGTTTCTTCTGGAACTCCTCTGCCTGGCCATGCTGCTGGGGATGATCACCCGGGTCGTTAATATCTGGGATACCCTCCCCGGATACTTCCCCGTCGTCGATCAGGCCGGAGGGATCGTTCGCAAAGAGCCGAGAAGCGTTCTTTTGACCTACCCGATGATCGCCTCGACCGTCGGGATCACTCTCGGCATGGTTCTGTGTGTTCCTCCCGCCAAGTGGAACATGCCGTGCCGCGTTAAAGAAGAAAACGCCGACCGGGTCTATTCCTTCACCCGAACAATGGTCCTGATCATTCAGGCCGAGCTGTTCGTCGGCTTCACCCTGCTGCAAGCGGTGTCGCTTCGATTCCAGCCGACCCCCAAGGCCGCCGTGCCGCTGCTGGCCGCCGTCATCGTCGTCACCGTTGCCCTGATGATCGCGGGGATCTTTCGGCTGAACCGATCATAGGAGCGCTTTTCCGCTCCCGGGTGAAAAGACGAAGAAAGGGGGGCCAAAAGGCCCCCCTTTCCGCGGGTTGGTTTGGACCGCAATAGGTTCCCATCATGCGGTGTTAGTCCGGCAGAAAGCGCCTGAGGTCCGGGTCTTCGCGCATAAATTTTCGGGCCCTGGCCCATAGCTTCTTAAACGCCTTCGGGTCGACGTGGTATTTATCCACGATTTCATCATCCTCATAACCGTTAAACAGTTTGTCACAGATCATCTCCACCTCGTTAGAGGAAAATCTTTCGCGAAGTCTCTTAAGGATCAACTCTTTCAGCTCTTCGTACAACACCTTGTCCTCGGGCCCACGAGGCTTACCCGGCCACCGATCGTGTCCTCCTTCTCCGCTATTGTCGCGGTCCATAAAAGGAAGACTTTCCTTGATCTTTTTAACCGTGAGCTTCGATTTAGGGTTGGTTCTGTGAGCCTGTTCATAGATCGCTTCGATTGTCGGGGTTTTCCCGGCCGCCTTCAGATTGTTGATGGCCTGCTTGATTTCGCGGATATTCTTCTCGAGCTGCTCGCTGCTGGCCGGGGTCGTAATGGTGATATGAAAGACCTCATTCAGGATAGACCGCACGACATACGAACTGAACTCGCCCTTCGCAGGATCGAATTTCTCCATGCACTCAAACATGACCTTCATAGCCGATTGCTCGTAATCATCGGGCTCGTTGACTCCCTCGTACCCTTGAGAAATATAGAGATGCGCCTTTTCCATAGCGTGCGCAAATAGGCCGACATTCAATCCGATCACCAGTGTTTTATAGTGCTTGATTGTCTCACTATGATCACCCTGATTCCCCTCCGCAAGCAATTCTCTGATCATCTCTAGTAAAGCCCTCGTTTCCGCTCGACGCTCATCTTTCGATAGTTCGCCGATATTGGGGAAATATTTCCTCGCGTATTCCACAAGGGCATTACACTTCGAAAAATAATGCTTCATTGGAACCCTCCTCTTGTTGAGATAAAGTGTTATATATCTCTAATTGCGAATTCTACCGTATTCTTCGTAAAAGTCAATGAAATGAGGGTGTTTTAATAAAAAAACACCCGGTTTTTTCGACGCGTCTGCCACAATGGCAGGCGCCGTCAGTGCTGGCGATCACGGCTCTCCTGCGGCGGGGCCGAAGGAAGCGTTTTCCTCACCAGCGCCCGGACAAACAACGGCGAAGGCGGGAGAGCCCCCCTTCGCCGTATCTTTTTGCCGGTCGGTGCCCCCTGTTGGGGGGGCTTGGACCTTTCGGCAAGGCCGAAGACAGCCCTAGGAAAGATTGCTTTTCAACAGGATATCTTCGGCTCGAGCGCACAGCCGTTTCACTTCCTTTTCATCGACACCAAATTCCTCGGCGACGATCTTCGTTCTCCCCCGCTTCCCCAAACTAAAGAAGGCGAGAATGATCTCCACCTCTGTCGTGGAAAAATTCTTGAAGAGAACTTCGCGAACACGCCTAATTTGTTCCTTGCGGCTTGCCTTCTCATCGGGCCGCTGAGTCGGAGCCGGCTGCTGTTCCACAATGGTTTTTCGGGGACGTCCATTACCATCCTCCCCCTCGTCACCGTCATCGGCACACGTCAAAAAACGGGACAGCCACCGGATCTTCTTTACCGTCAGAGGCGAATTCGGTTTATTTCGGTGGACCTGTTCGCAGATGGTCTCATAGGAGATCCTCTCCCCGGCGATACCGAGCTGCTGGATCGCTTTGAGGACATCGCGCGCATACCTCCCCGGCTGCCCCGTCTTGAATATGGTTAAATCTTGGATCCGCAGGTTGTAGAGTTCTCTGGTGATACATCGAATCGCGTAACTGGCGAAAGACGCTCTTCTCGCCGGATCGAATTTTGTCACACAGGTGGAGAGGACTTCCGCCGCTCGCTGCTCGAAATCCCCCTTCTCGTAAAGATTCCTCTTCTGATTGCCGGAGTGATGGCACTCCGCCAGGAACATCGAACACGCGATCAGCCCGAAATTCAACGCGATGATAACCGTCGTCAGACGGTTAACCCGTTCGGACTTCTCCTCGTCGGAGAGCTCCGGATTGGCCCGAACCGCCCAGACCTCCGTCAGGAGCCGGTTCGTCGCGGCTTTCCGATCGCCCTTCATGAGACGGTCGAAGTCACGGCAGTAAGCCCTGGCGACCTCATAGACACTCGAGCGCAAAACGGATTTTGTCATAAACAATTCCTCTTAGTTTAAATAAAGTACCGTTTTCCAGCGCGTGCGCGACCCACGGCACAAAGCGGGCCCATACCCGCCTGCTGGAAACTTAAACAGCGAGAACGCGCGAAAACACGCGATGCGTAAGGCGCGGTCAAGGCGGCTTACGCCAACGACAAAAACGGTGAGATGTCTTCTGCGCGTGTCAGCCCGAGGGCGTCGTCAAACACGCGGAACCATAGTACGAACGGGGAGACGAACCCCCTCCTGGAGATGGAGACAAGAAAATCTGTAAAGTCTGTAATCGGCTTTCCTCCGATGATGGTAAGGTTGTGAAAGCAAGGAACGGGTACGGATGCTTTTTTAACCATTGACCTCCTTCGTTGGATTTTTTGTAAGGACACGTATCGTACCACGGCATGGAACGGGTGTCAAACAAGTGCGGGGGAAAAATCAAAGAATTTCGGAAAATCTTTCCCCGAGGGCTTTTCCTTTTCCCCCGCGGTCCCGGGCGCTAGGCCGAATAAAAGCGCCTAAGGACCGTGCTTTTTTCAAGTACCCTGAGGGCTTGAGCGCACAGCCGCCTGACGTCCTCCTTCTTGACCCCATACTTTTCGGCGATGGTCTTTTCGCTGAGCTTCACCCCCAGACGGTCGTAGATGATCTCCGCTTCGGTCGAGGGGAAGTATCGGAACAGCTCATCGTGAACCGCCCTTTTCAGTTCATTGGCGTCAGCCGCTTCCCAGGACTCCGGGGTTCTGTCCGGCTGCCGTTCCAGGATCTTGCCGTTTCGGTTTGCGCCGCCGTCTTTTCCCCCAACGCTATCTTCAGGGCGGGTCCGGGTCATATAGCGGGAAACGTCTTTGATCTTCTTTTCGGTGAGGGTCGATTTCGGGTTATTCCGATGGATCCGCTCACAAATCGCTTCGGGGCTGGCCCCTTCTCCGGCCGCCTCCAGATCGCTGGCGGCCTTACGGATATCTCTCATATCCTTTCCGGACTGCTCTGTGCCGAATACGGATCCATTCCGATTTTTCAATTCATTGATCTTCCGCTTAACGGATTCGATAACATAGGTGCTGAACGCCCCTTTCGACGGATCGTAATGATCCGCACAATCCATTAGGACATTCACCGCAGCTTCCTCAAAGTCTTCTAACTCATAAACCTCCGTGGTAACTTCATAGTCACCGCACCCAGTCTGGTCTATCGCAAGGTCGATCAGACCATAGTTAAGAGCGGCGACCAAGGTCTTACGGTAGTTAATCGAATCCGTATCTACCCAGCCCAACTGTTTACCGTCGGTTTTCAATACCTGGATCTTCTTCAACTGTTTTTCCGTTTCCTCCTTTCGCTCCGCATTCGAGAGATCGGCCGGATTGGGATAGACACCCTTGGCGGCCTCCATAATCATGTGACGCAGACCAGACGTAAACGTGTTCTTCTTGCTCTTCTTGTTCTTTCTCATAATTCTTAAACCTTTCTTGGTTAAAAATTTAGTGAATCGTTTTGGTGGTAATGGATACAACGAATATTGGCGCCTTCGCGCCTCGGTTCCGGCCGCTTACGCGGCCAGGGGATTGTACGACGCCATCTCGCGGCGGAGAATCTTCCGGATGCGCTTGATTTCGGATCGGACGGTATCTTCGTCCATCTCGCGAATATCCGCGGTTTCCGCGACGTTCTCATCGCTGCGATACCAGGTCATGAACAGCATGTAGTCGTCATCACTGGTCAGGATCCGGCGAATTTGTGACTCCATCTCGTTGACAATGGCGTTGGAGACGGGGTCGGAATTCGACCCCGCGGGGAGACCAAAGGTGTACCCCGCGAGGCCATCATTTTCCTTGCTGTGTTTGATAATACTGTCGGGGATATCATTAGGATCGATTCGGACCCAATCGGCCGGCAGCACCGCGCCCGGCGTCAGGATCTTCTTGATCTGATACAGCGACAGCCGTTCCTCTTCCGGGAGGTTCTCCCGCATAAACCGATAGATCGCCTCGATCGTGGCCGTTTGGCCTCGGCCAAGAAGCTGGCAGATGACGCCGTTGATCTTCGCTTTATGCTGTTTGAAGGTCCTCGAGGAAAGATGGCCGTCGTCGTTCCTTATCCCCTCAAGGGCGGCGTTGACGATGCAGCGCGTGACGTACGAGCTCAGCGCGAAGCCCGTACGGGGGTCGTACCCCAAGAGCCCTTGGAAAAAACCCTTTCGTCCCAATTGCCAAAGATCGTCGCGATCGACCGACCACGAGTGAAAAGAGCGAACGGCGCTGCCGATCAGTCCCTTGTGCATCTCGTAGAGGGTTTCGCCGAGACCACGAACGCGCCCAGCCAGCGTGTCGAGTTTATGTTGATCGCAAGCGCCCCCCCGATCCGCGATCGCGCGAAGCGAGCGATACTCACGGTCGGCGCCCTGGAGTTCCAGGATCAACTCCTCGGTGCTCTTCACGGGGGCGGGGGTCGTCGAAACGAAGGTCATCAAAGGAAAATCCATAAACATCCTTTAAAAACGGTGTTGGCAGTGCCGAGTACCGCCCCATACAAAGGCGTAAGGGGGCGGTACTCCCACGGACGGAAATACTCAACCGAAAACGGAAACGCGCAAAAAACGCGGGGGCGCGGGGCGTACGATGACGCGCTCAAACGCCAAACGGCAAAAAAACGGCGAGAACGCCCCCCGACGTGTGTCTTTCCACGCAAAACGCTCCCACACGCGCAGAGGCAATACTTCACGAAGGGGGACGGGGCCCGTCCCCCCTTATTGGGGATTAAATGATAAGACTCGTTTGGGTACCGGGCAGCTTCTTAACAACACTGACCGGGCTGGAGGTAACACAGGGCACAGAAATGTACATAGTGGAATTCATACGCTTATTAACCCTAGTTTGGATATCTTTAAACGGGGGTTCGTCCATAACACCATGGGCGAAAAACCCGATTGTCCACAATACTACCGCCTTTAAAAAAGGCCGCAAGGGGGGAGACCGAAAAATTTTTCTTTTTTTGAGTTTTTTCGATCCCCCAAGAGAGACTTCGCCCCTCCCCATTTTTCATAATAGGGAGGAAAACGGCTTTTGGGGAACGATTTTTTGGTTTTTTCGAGAAATTTCTCTCGGCTCCCCGGTTCCTTTAGGGAATGTCCCTAACGATTTATGGTAGGGACGAAACGAGCAAGTTAGACAAAGAAAAATATTTTTTCCGGGCGATTTTTCTTCGGACGCTGGATTTCACGGCCCTTTCGCGCGAAAAAAATTTTTCCTCAGCGCTTTCGCGACAGGAGAATCGACACGAGATAGATCGCCGCGACGACCACGATGATCATCGGACCGGCGGGAAAATCGAGCGCGACGGCCAGAAGAATCCCCCCCCAGCTGCCCAAAAAGCAGATCAGTATCGAGCCGAGAATCATCGGCCCGAGGCGGCCGGTCAGGCGCGAGGCGGCCGACGGGGGGATCGTCAGCATCGCGATCACCAAGACCATCCCGACGATTCGGATCATCAGGATCACCGTGACGGCGACTAAAACCAGGAGGAGCCGGTAGTAAAAATCGACCGAAAGCCCGCGCAGCCGGGCAAACTCCGGGTCGAAGCAGACCGCTTCCAGCGGGCGGAACAGCGCCAGGGTCACCAGACAGACCGCCGCGGCCAGCAGCGCCGCGGTGAGGATATCGGCCGACGAAACCAGAGTGATGTCACCGAAGAGCCACGCCGTGATCGGAACGTACGACTCGATGCGGCTTAAAAACAGCAGACCGACCGCCATGCCGACCGACCAGAGGATCCCGATGAGGGCATCCTCCCGGTCGCGGGTATACTTCTGGACGATCCCCAGGATCAGCGCCGCGCCGACCGCCGTAATGACCGCCGCCAGGACAGGATCGACCCAGCCGGCCAAATCCGCCGGGGATTTCCCCGTAAACGCCAGGGCCGAATAGAGCGCCCCGCCGGCGGCGATCGTCTGCTTGAGCCACAGGCCGAAGCCGATTCCGCCGAAGGCGCAGTGCGAGATCGCCCCGGAAAGATAACCGATCCTCCGGGCCACGACAAACGACCCGACCAGGCCAAAGGTGACACTGGCAATGGCGCTTAAAACAAAGACCAGCCGAAGAAAACCGTATTCGGGGCGCGTCAGGATATCGAGTGCGATCACGAGCCCCCCTCCTCTTCGCACGGCGCGTCCTTGGCTTCCTTTTGGGTCCCTTTTTGGGCCTCTTTCTTCGCCTCTTCCTCACGAATCTGCTCCAGCGCCGCGCCGATCTCCGAGCGGTTCACGAGGCAGAAGATCCCGCCGATGGCGGCGTTGATGATCATCCCGACGCGGGAGATGATCCCGACCATCGAGCCGTAGCCGGCGCCGACCGGCTCCTGACCGGCGACCGGGAAGAGGGGGTAGAGCAGATCGAGGTAGTACTCCAGCGGCCCGGCGGAAAGGGGAATGATCGTCCCGCAGTTGGCGGTCGGATAGATGACCAAATGCTCGAGAATCGTCGGCGCGAAGCCGTAAAGACCGCGTGCGTACGCCCATAAGCTCAGGGCGAAGAAGCCGTGAACGGCGAACGTCGCCAGAAGCGAGCCGAACAGAACCCCCCAGTGCCGCGAGTAGGCGTTGGCCGCCTCGTAGAGTTTCTCGAAGAGCCGGCCGGCCAGCGGCACGGCGCGCAGCAGACGGCGGCGTCCCTGGCGGGGCGACTCGGGAATCAGCAAAAAGATCAGCCCGGCGGTCGAGACGGCAAACAGGCCGAAGACCAGCCGGGTGCTAAAGACCGCCACCGGGGCGCTGTGGCGCCAAAACCCGGTGATCGCGACCCCGACCATCCCCGTGATAAACATCGCGTAAAGACCGATCACCCGGTCGGCGATCACCGAGACGGCGCAGGCGGCCTTGGCGCCGGGGGACTGATTGGCCAGAAGAATCCCCTTCACCAGATCGCCGCCGACGATCCCCATCGGGGAGAGATTGAAGACGTAGCCGATCGCCCCGAGCCGAAGGGTCTCGCGCAAAGAGAGGGGAACCCCGAGGGCGCGGACCAGCCACCCCCAGCGAACGAACGTGATAAACGTCCCGAGAAGCGCCAAAAGGAACGCCCAGAAGATCAGCCAGCCGTTGGGATGACACTGGCTGATCCGCTCCCAGGCGTTGTCCCGCGAGGCCCGATAGAAGAGCCAGACGAAGATCAGCAGGACAAGCGCCCACTTCAGGAGGAAGATCGCTATCTTTTTCACTGGCTTGATTCTCCCCAGCCGAGCCGTTGGGCGGATGTCCGGCTAGAAATCGCAGGTTCCGGGGGTACGGGGGAACGGGATGACGTCGCGGATATTGGGGATGCCGGTGACAAACTGAATCACCCGCTCGAACCCAAGCCCGAAACCGCTGTGGGGAACGGTGCCGAAGCGGCGCATATCCTCGTACCAGGAATAGTTCTCGGCGTCGAGGTTCATTTCGGCCATCCGGCGGCGCAGGACATCCAGACGATACTCACGCTCGCTCCCGCCGATGATCTCGCCGATCTTCGGGACGAGCACATCCATCGCGCGGACGGTCTTGCCGTCGTCATTGACGTACATGTAGAACGGCTTGATCGTTCGCGGGTAGTTGTAGAGGATCACCGGCTTTTTGAAGTGTTCCTCGGTCAGATACCGCTCATGCTCGCTTTGCAGGTCGATTCCCCAGCCGACGGGGAAGTCGAACTTCTTCCCCGACTTTTCGAGAATCTCGATCGCCTCGGTGTAGGGGAGGCGGACAAAGTCGCTGGCGATAATATGCTCGAGCGTCTCGATCAGGGTCGTGTCGAACTGCTTGTTGAAGAACGCCATATCTTCGGCACAGCGGTCGAGGACATCGCGGAAGATCGCTTTGAGCAGCCCCTCGGCCAGGAGCATATTATCCTCCAGCTCGTAGAACGCCGCTTCCGGCTCGATCATCCAGAACT
>JAFRFG010000050.1 GCA_017434455.1 Thermoguttaceae bacterium
GATGAACTTCGGGATCAGCGGCGACCGGACCGGGCATGTCCTGTGGCGGATCGACCACTCGCCGATGGACAAGATCTCGCCGAAGATGATCGTTGTGATGATCGGGACGAACAACGTCGGCCACGGCTCCAGTTCTCCCGAACAGACGGTCGAGGGGATCGTGATGATCGTCGATCGCCTCAAGGCCCACTACCCCGAGGCGAAGATCCTCCTGCTGAGCGTCTTTCCGCGCGGACCTGTCCCGTGGGACAATATGCGCGCCGCCGTCAACAAGATCAACGAGGGGCTCGTTCCGATCTACGGCGACGGCCAGGTTGAAAACGTCAAGCTCCTCGATATCGGTTCCCTGTTTCTCACCCCCGACGGCAACCTCCCCGCGGAGCTGATGCCCGACTTCCTCCATCCGAATACCGCCGGTTATGAACTGTGGGCCGCCGCGATCGAGCCGTACATCGTCGAGGCGCTCGGGGAGAACCCGGTCTCGGCGCAGGATGTCTCCAACTTGCAGCAACAGTGGTGGAAACAGCGGTTCGAGAAGAACTGCCAGCGGCTCAAAGAGGGGAATGTCGACCTGATGATGATCGGCGACTCGATCACCCACTTTTGGGACACCACCGGCGCGGAGGTGTGGGAGAAATACTACGGCGACAAGAACGCGATCAATATGGGATTCGGCGGCGACCGGACCGAGCAGGTTCTCTGGCGGCTGGATAATTCGCCGTTGGAAAATGTCCACCCGAAGGGAATCTGCCTCCTGATCGGGATCAACAACATCGCCTACGGCTCGTCGACCCAGGATATCGCCATGGGCGTGCGCGCCGTGGTACAAAACCTCCGCGCGAAGTTCCCCGAGGCGAAGATTGCCGTTTTGAAGGTCTTCCCGTGGGGGTTCTACCCCGGCGAATACCGAGACCCGGAGAAGGTTGATGAACTGAACCGCATCATCCCGGCGGCGCTGCTGGGAATCGACAATGTGAGAATTGTCGATCTGACGGAGAAACTCTGCGACGCCGAGGGAAAACTGACCAAAGAGGTGATGCCCGATCTTCTTCACCCGAACGCCTTCGGCTATGAAATCTGGGGGAACGCGATGGATGGGATCGTCAAGGAAATGCTCGCCGAGTAGCTCCGATCCGCGAAAACGGCCGGTCCTCGCAATAAACAGTGAGGAAAATGATCTTTCGCGATTGATTTTCCCCCATCGATCGTGGATAATACTTTTTAACCGTTACCCGTAACCGGATTTTTCACCCCTTTTGGAGACTGTATCATGAAAAGACCGTTCGTTGCCGTGAAGGGGCTGCTCCTGTGCGCCGCGGCCTTGACCGCCCTGTGCGCCGCGGGTTTTGTTCGTGCCGAAGACCAGTCCCCCGCCGAAATGGTCGCCCGCGGCCGCCTCCTTCTCGACGGCGGCGACGGCGACAAGAACCCCCAAGAGGCGGTGAAGCTGTTCCGCCAGGCCGCCGAACAAGGGGACGCGGAGGGGCAGCTCGAATTAGGGGTCTGCCTTCAAAAGGGAATCGGCTGCGAGAAAAACCCCAAAGAGGCCCTGAAGTGGTACCGCCGGGCCGCCGAGCAAGGCAACGCGAGCGCGCAGAACGAACTGGGGTTCAGTCTTATGCACGGCTTAGACGGCGAGAAGAAGAACCCCGAAGAGGCGGTTCAGTGGTTTCGCAAGGCCGCCGAGCAGGGGAACGCGAATGCGCAGAGCAATCTGGGCAGCTGCCTCCGAAGTGGCATCGGCTGCGAGGTGAACAACGAGGAGGCCGTGTCGTGGTACCGCAAGGCCGCCGATCAGGGGCTCGCGGCCGCGCAGTTCAATTTGGGCAACTGCTTTGAAAAAGGCAAAGGCTGCCAGAGGAACCTCAAAGAGGCCGTGACGTGGTATCGCCGGGCCGCCGAGCAGGGAGACGCGGAGGGGCAGTTCTTCTTGGCGGATTTCCTCCTGGAAGGGATCGGCTGCGACAAAAATCCCGAAGAAGCCGTCAAGTGGTACCGCAAAGCCGCGGAACAAGACCGTCCGAAGGCGCAGTTTATGCTGGGCTGCTGTCTTGTGGAAGGGATCGGCTGCGACGAAGATCCCGAAGAGGGCTTGACGTGGTTTCGCCAGGCCGCTGAAAAAGACTATGAGGACGCGCAGTTCTTATTGGGATACAACCTTCTCCATGGCATCGATTGCGACAAAAATCCCAAGGAGGCCGTCAAATGGCTCCGCCGGGCCGCTAAACGGGGGCAAGCGGACGCGCAGTTCTTTTTGGGCGTCTGCCTTATAAAAGGTGTCGGCTGCCGGGAGAACCCCAAAGAGGCCTTAAATTGGATTCAAAAAGCCGCTGACCAAGGCCAAGAGGACGCCCAAGCGATTCTTCGAGATTTGGAAAAACATTAGTCCCCTTCCCCAAACCGGCCGGCATACCTTCCAAAACACGCCCCCGCTTGGGGGCGTGTTTTAGCCGGCACACTCCCCGATCGTCGTCGCTTTCAACCAATCAGGGGCCCAGTACCCACTTTCTCTTTTCGGGAACCGGCGGCCAAAGAAAGGCATCCTCGATTGATTTTTCCCCCGCGATCGGGGATAATACGGTTTAAACGTTACCCATACCCTGTATGTTTTTTCACCCTTTGGAGAGAGCGTTATGAAAAGATCGTTCGTTACCGTGAAAGGCCTGGTCCTGTGCGCCGTGGCCTTGACCGCCCTGTGCGCCGCGGGTTTTGTTCGCGCCGAGGACGAAGCCCCCGCTCAAAATATGGCGATCACTCTGGAGGACCGCGACATCGAGCGGTTCCATCAGCAGGCCGAGCGGATGGCCGCCGGCGATGTCGACGTGCTGATGGTCGGCGACTCGATCACCCACTTCTGGGAAGGGGCGGGCAAGCCGATCTGGGAGAAATTCTACGGCAATCGAAAGGTGATGAACTTCGGGATCAGCGGCGACCGGACCGGGCATGTCCTGTGGCGGATCGACCACTCGCCGATGGACAAGATCTCGCCGAAGATGATCGTTGTGATGATCGGGACGAAC
>JAFRFG010000051.1 GCA_017434455.1 Thermoguttaceae bacterium
CGTCGGGCATCGCCTCCAGACGCTGCATCATCTCCTCACCGATGCCGGCCAGGACCTGCTTGGGGCCGTCGTCGCCGGCGACCCAATGGCCGAGGATGATCAAGACCAGACCGCCGGTGGCCAGACCGCCGAAGTGGCCGTACCGCTCCACCAGCGTCACCTTGGCGCCGGCGCGGGCCGCCGAAATCGCCGCGCAGCAGCCGGCCGGCCCCCCGCCGACCACCAGAACATCGCACTCGGAGATCTGCGGAATCTCCATCGCCGGGCGGGTCACCTTGCCGCCGGTCAGGCGCGCCGGCGCCGCGCCGGCCCCGTCGTACGCCGTTCCGTTCGATTCGAGGCCCGGTTTATTATGATGCCGAAAATCGGCCCGAAGCGTTCCGGCGTTTGCCGCGGAAAACGCGCCCAGAGCGGTCCATTTCATCCAGTCACGACGGGAGAGCATCGATTTTTTCATAGAACGAATTCCTTTCTCATCAAACGGCGCGGCGAAAAACGCGGTTTGGCAGTATCGATGGAACTTTTACGATTGATGAAACCTTTCACGATAGACGGATCCCCGGGGCCTCCCGGCGGAGACGGCCTTTATTTCCCCTTCGACTCGAAGGGACCGAAAACCCGCTTGATCCGGCGCCGCTCGTCGGTGGTGTCGAGATGATACACCAAGTAACGCTGACCGCCGTCGATCACGCGGATGGCCTCGAGCCGAGAGCGCTGGCAGTCGGCATCGCAGACGAAGTGAACATCTTTGTTGGACAGAAAGACGCGGAGGTCCTCCGAACCACGGCTTCCGATACCGATCCCCCCATCGTCAGACGGTCGACGGGGCGACTTCCCCATCAAGCCCGAGAACCGACGCGGGCAGAACCAGCGGCGCGAAGGCTCCCAGGGCGGAGGCGGATAATCCTGGCTTTTCCGACGTTATGGGGGAGAATCGTAATTAATATAGGAGTGGACAAAGCCCTCTGTTAAAATGGTTTTTACACAACACAACCACACAGGAGGAGCAATGTCCACGCCAACATTATACCGGCAACAAGGGATTCATGTCTATAGGCACCTAAAAAGTGAGCGGCAAAAAGGCGGTGGTTTGCGGATATTTTTTCGATTCCTCCTGAACGATACACCTGCCCCGAGTGTGGTTGTCGGCACCTCTGGGTTAAAGAATGGAGACAACGTGAGTTGACGGGCCTTCCTGTTGGGTTATTCAAGACGACTCTTGTTGTAAAGATACCGAAGTTGGATTGCCCTTCCAGCCACACGATTAGGCAAGCTCCCTTGTCATTCGCAAGGCCCAATAAACACTATAGCCGCAAGTTCGAAGAGCTCGTTTTAGTGCTCCTTGAGGCAATGACGATTAGCGACACAGCGCGGCTTCTTAAGGTCTCATGGGATACGATCAGGGAGTCGAATATTGGCGGTTGCCACTGATATGTCGCGCCCATACGCCAAGGCAATTCGTGAGAACTTGTCTAAGGCGGTACATGTCTTTGATCGTTTTCATATCGTCAAGATGTTTAACGAGGTTATAGATAACGTCAGAAGGCATCTCTACGCAAAGATCAAAAACAAAGACGAACGACACGCACTTAAAGGAATGAAATACATTCTTGCAGAAATCTTGATTCCTCAAAAGGAGAACCCGAACGACTCCGTCGGACGTTAGAGGCAAACCAGAATCTAAATACCCTCTGCTACCTCAAGGAGGAACTACACTCTCCCTGGGATGAGGAAGAAAGAGATGCAGCACAAGGCAGAATGCTAGATGTGATCTCCTATATGTTTTCACTGAGTATCCCCTGCCTGAAGCGCTTCGCGAAATCATTGAGGAATCATGCCTTAGGGGTACTCGCTTGGTTCGATTATCAGACCTCGACAGGTCCCCTAAAGGGCCTTAATAACAAAATCAAAGTAATAAAGAGAAAGGCCTACGGATTCAGAAATATGGATTACTTCAAACTGAAGATTTTATCCTGCCATATCCGTAGGCATTAGTCCCCCAGAAATCCAGAAGAACCATTTTTCATAAACGGCTCCTTGGCTGAAAACTTCGCCGTGGCGCGCGGCCGCGAACTAAAGCGTATATCTACGCAGCTAATATTTTTTTACGCAGCGAACGTCTTTTTTACGCGACGAACGTCCGTTTTACTCTTCTCCCAGGTACGCCCCCTGCTTTTTGAGCAGGTCCCGAACCGCGGCGACGTTCACACCGCGGGCAGTCGTCCCCTCCATCGCCGCCACGGCCGCCGCCGCGCCGGCGGCATGCCCCGAAACCCAGCAGTTGGGGATGGCGCGCACGACGTCGGACATTCCACAATCGGCGCTGAGCGATCGACCGGCGGTGAGGATATTCTCGACATTGGCCGAGACAAGCACCGAAAGGGGAATCTCCCAGGGACCGTGCTCGGCGCTCCAGGAGCCGCCGACCCCCAGACAGTCGTCAAAATGCTTTCCGGCGCGGGCCTGGTCGATCGTCAGCATCTGCGGGCCCTGAAGCACCCGAGTGATGCGAACGCCGATCTGCGGGGCGGTCTCCATCAGGAAGGTCTTCTCATAGCCGGGGGTATTTTTAATCCCTTGAACCTGTTTCCAGATCTGCTTGCGGTGTTCCAGCTCCAGGCGCGAGAGGGTTTTGACATCGACACCGTCCCCCACCGGGCCCCCCATATTGACCCACCTGACCCCGGGGATCGGGGTGACATCCCCCAGATGACGAGGGGGCTTCGCGCCTTCTTCTTTGGACGGCTCGGCCCGATCGAGATTCCCGAGCCGATGCACCAGCCCGATATCGTAGAGA
>JAFRFG010000052.1 GCA_017434455.1 Thermoguttaceae bacterium
ACTACGCAAAGGAAAAACACATCAAAGTCGTCGCTCCGGATAAAGAATAATCGCACGATGAGATGAGTAAACCATAACGAATAGCAATGGCATCGATGAATAATCCGGTTCTCCTTAATTGGCTGATCGGCTGTTAGAAGTCATTATTCATAGGCCGTTTTTAAGGTAATTTATAGGCAAGTGATCAGAGCAAAAGCGCGATACAAGACAATCTCAGGGGAGAACGTTGTCTATGGATATTGAGGGCAGCTATGAGGCGTTGCTGGACAAGGTGATACGGCAGTTGGCGCCATAAAAGGGACTTCCCCAAAACGGGTGAAGAGCCAAAAAAACAAAAGGAAGTGTTCCTCACTTGCCAAGAAACTCGGCTTTCAGTTCCTCGGGGCCGATGATGTAGATCATCCCCCGTTCGATGGTCCCTCCCTCGGGGGAAAGAAGATCATCGAGCGAAACGGCGTTCCCCTGGAAATCGAACGCTTCGGCGACCTCGCCGACTAAGGTCAGACGGGCTTTCTTCGCGCGGCCGGGGGACCAGACGGCCCAGCCGCGCGAACCGTCGGCCCGGCGGAAGCCGACGCAGTCGATATCGTCGGCGGTGTCTCGCTGAAAATCGCCGGCCCCCTCGCCGACGGCTCGGGTCAGCGCCTGATAGGCGAGGTACGCCGGTTTCGGCGAAACGTCGGAGTTGGTCAGCCCGAAGTGCAGTTCCTTATCGTTCGGATCGCGCTCGGAGGAGAGAATCTGGTACCAGAAGAACTTCTCAATCCCAGCGCACAGGGACAGCAGAATCGCCGAGGAGAGGTAACGGCCCTGGTCGCTCTCGGTCGCCAGCACGCCGAACGGGCTTCCCCCGGTGATCATGATTCGACCCTTCCAATCGCTGTTGAATTGGTAGATCACCGCGCTGGCCGCGCGGAAATCGTCTTTGACACCGTTGGCCAGGACGATCATCTGATCCCCCTCCTTCAAAAGCGCGTCGGTGTAGAAGCGGTTGGCGTACATCCGCCCGGCCGCCTTGCGGAGAATCTCCGGATCGGAGGCGGCTTGGCACAGAACGTCGGTCACCTCGATCGGGGCGATCCCGGGGGTGCCGGGGCTGAACCATTCCGCCCGCCAGCCGATCCTCATCGCGCGTCGGAAATCTTCCGGCGCCGCCGCTTTATCGGTCCGCCAGACCCCCTCCTCGTCGGGACGGTCCTCGTAGTAGAAGGGGACACCGCCGGAGAGGATCAGCGTCCCCCCGCGGGCGACAAAATCGCGAATTTGGTTGAAGTATTTCGAGGGGAACGATTCCCCCGGAGGAAGAACCAGCGTCTCGTATTGCTCGGGGGTGATCGTCCCTAATTGATCCAGGGTGATCGATTCGGTCGGGCAGATCGAGGCGATCTGGGAGTAAAAGACAGCGGCCGCGTCGCCGCGGGAATGCGGATAGGCGCGGTCTTCCAAGACGGCGATCTTTTTCGGATCGAGGGCGCGCAGTGTCGCCAGCGGATAGGAGGTGTAGATTTCCTCGAACATGGGGATCGACGACCACCCCATCTCGGTGATCCAAATCGGCTTGTCGCCGACGCCGTAACGCTCCATCAGCTCCCGCGTCAGGTCGATCTCGTACACAAAACGGTCCTCGGTTCCGACCGAAGCCAGGCCGTTGCGGTAGGGGTGGATATTCATCACGTCGAACGCCTCGCACGCTCCGGCGGCGAAACTCTCCTCGATGAATTTATAGGGGATCCCCGAGGTGCCGCCGTAGACGACCTTAAGATCAGGATCAATCTCATGAATGATGCGGCTCGACTCGACCAGGAGTTTGGTGTACTCCTCGGCGTTCGGTTCAAAGAACCAGAATTGCTGCAGGTTCGGTTCGTTCCAGATCTCCCAATAGCGGATCCGATCCTTGTAACGCGACACGGTCGTTCGAACGAATTCCCCCCAGGCGTCGAGGTGTTCGACCACCGGACGGCTCCAGGAGGTATCGTAATCGAGAATCGGGAGCATCGTCAGGCCGTACTTGTCCATCTCGTCCAAGGTCGCGTCGATCCGCGAGAAGTCCCATGTCCCTTGTGGATTTTCGATGATCGACCAGACGAAGTCGGCTCGAACGAAGCGGATCCCCGCCTCGCGGATCGCCTGAAGGATTTTATCGAGGCGCGAATCCCCGAAGGCGATATGGGCGCAGACCCCGAAGGGGGAGTCCTCGCATTTTACGACGGGAGTGTTCGCGGCATCGTCGGCGCGCGCCGGCAGGCAGCAGAGGATCAGGGTGAACAGCGGCGCGAACAAAAACAGGAGGATCGAACGGAGGGTCATAGGGGGCCTTTTTTCACGGGGGAACGCGGGGGCACAGACAGAAACGGTCTCGATACAAAGGAGGAGTGTACCACCGGGGGAGGTGAATTTCAACGCCTCACCGGACCGGGAGCCCGCCCACGTTTCTTTCCTGAGGCGATCGCGCGATTGAGTTCCAGCAGAAAGGCGAGAATATCCTCCCCCCGCCGCGCCCCGTAGGCGGCCCATACGGCGTCGTCCAGCGCCTCGTGGGCGTCGGCCAGTTCGGTGAAATCTTTCTTTCGCGCGTAGAGCTCACGCAGCGACAAGGCGTGCCGGTCAACGAGCGCCTGCCGCGCGGCGCGAAGATTCGCCGCCGCCTGTGCTGCCGCCGTTGCTTGAGCGCTCGTGGGACCGGGCGGCCAGGGGAAGGTGTCGAAGACGGTGTTGGCGGTATAGCGCCAGCCGGTTCCCAGGGTGGAACAGCGCGCCAAAAACCATCGGCAGTGGGCCGCGCTTTGGAGGATGCCGAAACTGTAGTCGTCGTCGAAGGCAAAGACCTGGAGGGAATCGTTCGGGTGGATCGCGGAATCGACGAACTCGAAGATCGGCTCTTTCGAGACGCGGGAACAGGCGATATAGCGCGGAATTGTCCTTAGCGTCGCGAGGAGCTCTTCCCGTTCCCAGAAAAGCCGCCACCAGCGGGCGAAGGCGTGCGCGTGATGACGCCCTCCGCGGTTTGCCCGGGCGTTGCGCGCCTGTTCCGCCAGCGCCTTGGCTTGTCGATAGGGGCAGACCTTTTCGGCCAGACGCCGGTAAAGGGCCCCGTAACGCTTCGCCTCCTCTTCGGTAATGCCGGAGAAATCGATAACGTATCGGCTGGGGGAGTCGGCCCCGCGGCCAAGCAAGTCGTCGCCGGTGAGGTAGGGGAATAAGACTTTGTTCCAATAGGGATGCCGCGTCAAAAGCCGCCGCGCCTCGTCGGCCTCCAGTAAAAAGGCCTCGTGTCCATGCGTTTGACCGAGGAAGCAGTATTTCTTTTGACGGTTGACGGCCAGCGTAAGCGCCCCCGTGACATCGGTCTGGGAGGAAAGGGAAGGGGGGATCACCGCCGGATGGGTGATTCGTACTTCCGGCTGCGAAACCAGAAGCGTCTTGCGGCCGGGCCAGCTCCCCTTGATCCAGTTGACCACCGACACGCGAACCTTGGCGCTTCCCGGCCACGGCTCGGAGGCGGCGGCGAAACCGATCGTCCCGCCGTTTTTGGTGATATATTCCAAGCCCCCCTGGCGGGAATAATTCTGACGGATTGTGTCGGTCCCGATCAGGCCGGCGCGCGCCCCGGGCTTCATCAGCCGGTGGGTTCGATAGAACCAATAGACGCAGTAATCGGCCCGGCCGGGGATCTCGGCGTAGCGCTCGCGCAGATGATTGAATTTCTCCAGGCCGAGTTCGGCGGTGATTTTGTTTTTTGACAGAAAGGGGGGGTTCCCGACCGCCAGGTCGAAGGGGGGCCAGTCGAGGAACAGCGCGTCGCCGAGGATGAGGTTCGACTCGGGGAAAGAGGGGGAACAGGGGGGGAGCGAGAGGCCGAAGATCGCGTTCCACCGATCCAGCGCGCGGCACTGAGCCTCGACCAGCTTCTCGCGGGCGCGACGCAGCGCGTCGGGCCGAATCTCGATCCCAAAGAGCTGGCCGAGCGAGGTTTGGGGCGTCAGACAAAAATCGTCCGGTCGAAAATCGCAGAGGTTCTTCCCCAAACGCCGCGCGCGGCGGATGATCTCCGCTTCCAGGTCGAGCAGGGCGCCGCGCGCGTCGACCAGGAAGCTCCCGGCGCCGCAGGCCGGGTCGAGGATTTTCAGCGACGCTAATTCGTCTCGAAGGGCGAGAAGCTCATCGATCCGGCGCACGGCGGTGATTCTCCTGCGCCAAGGGTCCAGAAGCGACGGTCCCAGGATCAGCGCCGTCTGCGCGGGAGAAGTGAAATGGACGCCGAAGCGGTGGCGGTCCTCGGGGGAGAGCCCCCGTTCGAAAGCCGAATCGGTCGCGCTCACAGTTTGAAATTAAACACGTCGGTGACCAGGCGGCGCAGACGCGCGAAAAGGGTCTGCGGCTCGACGTGGATCTTTGCCTTGCCGGTCATCCCGACATGCATCATCAGATCGTCGTTGTCGACGTCGACGCGGACACGGAACGACGGGGACTGCGGTTTTTCAAGACCGTTCGATTCCGACGTGGTCGGAACCGCCCCTCCCCCCTTGGTGGAGAGCTGTATCGGAACCGATTCCATCCGCTGGTGCTCAATATCGATCGCCCGTTCGATTGTCCCGTCGAAGGTGCGCGAGGGGAGAGATTCCAGCTTGATTTTGACCTGCTGCCCCGCCTGGACGAAGTCGATCTTCGATTGGTTGACGATTAAAAGCGCCTCGAGTTTGGTCGGGTCGCCGACGCTCGCCACGTGTGTCCCCGGCTGGAGCGGAAGCCCGAGGTTTCGATCCAAAAGGGCGGTTCCGTACCATTCGGGGAGCTCGTCGAAGACGGTCGGGTCATCGTTCTTTTTGGCCGGTTTCCAGTAAGGGGAGACCACCACGCCGTCGATCGGCGCCCGCAGCTCCAAGAGCTGGCGGTCGCGCAGACGGGCGCTGACCATCTGCGTCAGCGCGTCGATCCTCTCCTGCAGTTCCTGCTGGCGCGCCGCGGCGTCGCGCTGATCCAGGAGGGTCGAGAACATCTTGTACTGCGATTTGGCCTCGAGCAGCTCCCCCTGAAGACGGACCAGCTCCTGGTCGAGCGCTCGGTTGCGCAGCCGAACCAGGACGTCCCCTTTTTTGACGGTGTCGCCGTCGCGTTTGTTGATTTCGACCAGCTCCCCGCCGGTCTTGGGGACGAGCAGATTGGCGGTCGTCGCGTTGTCCTGCCGAAGTTCCAGCACCAGCGGCGCGTAGACCGAATAGGGGAGCGGAACGAAAAGGCAGAACGCCAAAATCAGCATCAGGCCGGTGAGGGACGAATAGAAGCGAACCTTTTTCACTCGATAGATCCTCCCGGGAACCCAGAAAAATTTAGCTATCTTCCAAAGGGGCATGATCAAAAGCCCGTAGAGGGACATCGCCCCGATGATTTGCCCGATGACCTTCAGCCCGTAGGAGTCGAAGAAACGGTAGACGAAGAACAGAATCGACGCCATCACTATCCAGCGGTACGCCACCGCCGCGACGGTGTAGGCGGCGAAGAGCATCTGATTGCGCTGGGGAAGGAAGGGATCGTCCGGATTCTCCATTCCAAGGAACCATTCCGACGCCTTTTTGGCCATCACCTTGGTCGCCTTCTGACGGAGGTTCGGAATCTCCAAAATATCGGCGAGGATGTAATAGCCGTCGTAGCGCAGAAGCGGGTTGATATTGAAGATGATCGTGCTGACCGAGGAGAGGAACATCACGTTGAGGCAGAGGTAATGGAAGAGTCCCTCTTTCGAGAACCACCAGAAGAAGGTGCAGATCGAGGCGAGCGTACACTCGACAAAGACCCCCGCCAGACCGATCGCCGCGCGATGCCACTTGTTCGGGAGCATCCAGGAGTCGGAGACGTTGCAGTACAGACAGGGGGTGAGGACCAAGATCATGACCCCCATTTCGTGGCACTCCCCGCCGAAATATTTACAGGTCAGCCCGTGTCCGAACTCGTGGATCACTTTGGTGACGCCGAGCGTCAGACTCAGGAAGATCATATTTTTGAGCCCGAAGAACTGACGAAATTCCGGCAGTTTCGATCGGAAGGTATCGAACTCGATCAATACCAGCGAAAGGGCCGACATCATCAATATCAGGGCAAAGAAGATCGAGACGGGATGGAACATCCAGCGGACATAGGGGAGCAGCGTGTCCAAGATCCGGTTCGGGTCGATCCCCTTGAATCGGATGCACAGGATGTTCGACATCGCGGCGATGACCTCTTGCCGGCGGCGCTTGTTGCGCCGCTTCAGCAGCTCGTGTCCCTGGTTGGGGACGCCGGCGACGATCAAACTGCTTTGGTGCAGCTGCCCGATGAAGTTCTGAAGCTCCTCCAGCGTGATCTTCTGCGGCGGGAATTCCTTCTCGAAGTTGTCCTTGATGTCGTCCAAACTTCGAGTGCCGTCGAGCTGATTGAGAATAAAGTACTCTTCGGACTGAAAACGGTAATATTTCAGTCCGAGCGGATCTTTCACAATCCAGTAGGTACGGCCGAGGTATTGCTCCTTCTTGGCCGTCAGGTCGGTCCGCGCGTAGAAGCTCAGTACGCGCGCGGAACTCGATACCAGACTGTCGGAAAGCGTTACCATGCGAGCTTTATTCCCTTGCGATGTTTAATTCCAAAGCGGCGGCGGAAATGTTCCTTACGGGTGGACGACCACCTGAACGTGCATCCCGGGGATCAGGTACCAGCTGCCGTTTTCGGTCTTGCCGTTGTCGGCTTCGATGAACGCCGCGAAACGGGTATGCTGAATGATCGGACGGGCGTAGGTGACGACCCCCTCGAACTGGCAGGTCTGCTCTCCCGGGCGGGAGGCGTAGATCGTCGCCTTCTTCCCCTGGACGGCGTCGGGCGATGTCTTCGACGCGTCGAAACGGGCCTCGACCTGGATCTTGTCCAGACGGATCACGCGGAAGACCTTGTCCCCCTCGCGCAGCCACTGCCCCTCGTTTTGGTAGATGTCGTCGATCTGTCCCTCGATCGGGGAGATGAGCTTGCGCTCTTCCAGCTGGGCGTCGGCGATCAAAATCTCGGCCTTGCGGACCTCGACCTCATCGGCCTTGATGCCGAGGTCGTATTTGGCCTTCTCCCACGACTTGTAGGCGCGATTGTACTCGTAGACCCGCTTGACCTCGTCCTCTTCGGCGATCGCCCCCGGCATGTCGCGGTTGGCCTGACGGACGCGGTCCAGTTCCGACTTGGCGACCAAAGCGGCCAGTTCGGCGACTTCGATCTCCAGCGTCTTGCCCGCCTCTTTCTCGGCGACGATCAGCTGACGCTGCGCCGCTTCCTTTCGAGCGATGAACTCTTGGTTAAACTGCTTGCCGAGGACATCGCCGGCGCGGACCATCATCCCGCGGCGAAGCGGCGTGACGGTCGGGTGGCCATTGGCGTCGAGGACCGGATTCCCCTCGGCGTCCTTTTGCTCGATCCCCAGTTCGATGAGTTTCCCCTGGGTATTGGCGCTGACCGTGGCGTCGTATCCCTCACCGATCGGCAGAACCGTCAGCGCGTCGCAGGCGACGATATCGCCGGCCGCCAGTTTGTCTTGGGGGAGCTCCGGCATCGGGCCGGCCGGCTCGGCGTCGAGTCCCTCCAGCCCCAGATTTTGCTGCGGCGGGATTTGGGGGGCCCGCATCTGCGGCGCGGCGTTGGGCGCGGTTTGAGGATCGCTCCGCAGATCAAACAGGGCCGACGGATCGCTGGTGAGCATCCGGTCGCGGTCGAGCGCCCCCAGGGAACTGTCGGACGACTGCGACAAGGCCAGCGCGTCGTTCGGTTTGGCCGCCGAGACGGTGGTCGACGGTCCGCCGCCGGCGGCTAAGAGTGCCTTCTTGGCGAGAATCGAGTTGATCAGGGCCGACTCATCGCGCCAGGAACCGACACTCTTCTCGATAGCGCGGTGGGCGGGGGTACTCGCCGCCGGGGAAACCGCGGCTTCGGTCGCAGACGGCTCGGCGGCGGCCTGCTCGGGGGTGGCGGTTTCTTCGGGGGTACCGGTCCCTTCGGGGTTGAAGAAGGGAATGTCGTCGAAGTTCACCTCTTCGTCGGCGGCCAGGGCGTCGCCCGGCTCTTGCGCGGCGGCGGTGGCTTCTTCTTCGACGAGCGCCTCTTCGGCGGCCGGTTCGTCTACAGCGGCGGCGGCCTCTTCCTCGGCGAGCGCCTTTTCGGCGGCCGGTTCGTCTATAGCGGCGGAGGCCTCTTCTTCGGCGAGCGCCTTTTCGGCGGCCGGTTCGTCTATAGCGGCGGAGGCCTCCTCTTCGGCGAGCGCCTTTTCGGCGGCCGGCTCATCTATGGCGGCGGCCTCTTCTTCGGCGAGCGCCTCTTCGACGGCCGATTCGGGAGCGATCTGCGGTTCCGGCGCGGCCGCCGGTTCGGCGGTGGCCGGTTCGTCGGGCGCGGCCGTCTGCTCGGCCTCAATAGTCTCCGCCGGCTGTGCCTGGTCCTCGGCGCGGGCGGTGATTCCCCAAGCCAGCGCGGCAAGAAGCGCGGCGGCCGAAGCGATGGTTATCGAATGCTTGATCATAGCGTCATTCCTCCACTATGGTTTCTCACTTGAACCAGAAGAACACGGTCTTCTCGAGGTAGGCGACCGCCTCGTTGAAGAGGACGTACCCAAGCGCGCGTTTGCCGCAGTAGACCTTGGCGGCGACCGAGGCGCCGGCCCGCTTGGACTGCGGGAGCGAATCGGGATCGTCGATGCTTGCCTTCAGCTGGACCGTGGTTCCGTCTTCCCCCCGGTTTTCGGCGCGATCGTGCTCTTCGATCACCGTTCCGGTGAAGGTTCGGGTCGAGTCGACCGTCATCACGAAGTTCACCTTCAGGGGGGCCTCGGGGTCTTTCTCCCGGATTTTTCTCATATAGTCGTCGATATGCCCCATCTTCTTTTCGGGCATATCGAGCTCCAGAATCTGCCGGCCGGTCGGTTCGGCGATCTCCATGAGGATCTGCCCCGGCTGAACCGGACGGCTCTGGAGTTTGTTGTCCAAGTCGAACGTCATCACCGTCCCCGAGATCGGGGCGCGGATCTCGAGCTCCTTGAGACGTTCCTGGAGGATATCGCGCTGAATCTCGAGCGACCTTTTTCGGACGGCCAGCTGTTCCAGCTCACCGGCCCCCTGGACCCGCTCGTCGTTGCGTTCCTTGCTGAAAGCGACCTCGCTGGTGGCCGCGATCTGCTTGGCGACCTCCCCCAGATCTCCCTGAACCTTTTGGTAGTCGGCCTCCAGCTGGTTGTTCGTCAGCCGTACCAGAAGGGTCGCTTCCGGACCGTTGGGGTTATTCGGGTCGTTCGGGCCGTAGACGGTGTCGCCGTGATGAACCAAAACCTGGTCGACCTTCCCCTCCTCGCGGGCGAAGATATTCCGGCGGCTCTCCGGTTCGAGCGTCCCCTTGCAGTGCATATTGAAATTCCACGGCACAAAGATCAACGCCGCGATCACCCCCAAGATACCGAGCGTGACCGAGATTGTCTTCGGGAGCATCCGCGCCGTGGTGAGGACCTTGGACTTTCCGATGGCGGACCACAGCGGCATCAGGAAAACGTTGTGGTGATCCAGCGCGTTGCCGACCGCCGTGCAGGCGTGGTCGACGACGATCTCGATTCGCTTTTTCATCCGGTCGGGGAGGCGGCTGTCCTCGATCTGCTCGATGATGATTGCCCCGAACGGCGGTTCGGGGAGGAGTTTGTTCTCCTCGGTCTGCTCGCTGTCCCCCTCGTTGATATTTTTGCGGGTCAGCGGGAAGACCGAGATCATCTTGGTATGGGACTCGTCAACGTACTCCTCGATCGCGCTTTCGACCTGGGGAGCGAAGTTGGTGGTATCGCCGGTGTAATAGATCGCCTCGTTCGCTTTGACGACCGCCGTGGCGAGCTTGCCGAGAAGAACCACCGCGTTGGAGCGCTTATCGACGATATCTTGGCCGCTGACCGCCTCGACGCGGCATTTGCTCCCCCGCTTGATCGCCAGCGAGACACGGTCGCACTGGATGAGCCGCCGGCTTTCGTTGGCGACGGTGTATTCGGTCTCTTTGAGGTCGAGCGTCTTGTGGATATTCCGGGTAAAGTCTTCCAGCTGCGTCCAGAGCGACTGCCGGTCGTTGAAGTTGCGCAGCTGGCGGTCTTTATAGAAGCTGTCGGCCTGACTGACCATCTGGCCCATGAATCGGACGAAACCGGTCATCGCCGACGGGGCGGTCTCGGCCCGCTGGAACAGCTCGATGATCCCGATCACCTCCAGCTCGGTCCGGATCAGACCGAAGATGATCGGGAAGGGAGTCGGGTTCCCCGCGGCGTCTTCCCCCTCACCCCCCGAGTTAGGGAGGAAAGACCCGACGACCTCCTCGCCGCGGAGGATCTTGTAGAGGAGGCGGCTGTGCTCACGATTGGCCTCCTCGCTCTGGGGCAATCCGGTTTTGACAATGTTGATCTGGTAGCCGAGCTCCAGCTGACCGCCGTCGTTCTTCGTCCAGATGGCGCCCGCTTCGGCCGAGACCGCTTGGATCATACGGGGCAAAAGCTCGGCGTGGAACTCTTCCGGCGGGATATCCGACTTGGCGAACTGTGTGATCTCGAACACGAGCATACGAATGCGCTGCTTCGTCTGCTCCATCACATTTTGGCTCACAGGTTGTTCCTGACTCATCACTTAGCTCACGGCTGGTGGGTCTATAGGGCAGGTAAAATACGGAAAGCTCGTGTCTTGGCTTTCCCCATTTTAACACCGATAGTCATTTTGTGGTCCCGTCCGCATACTGATAATATGGGGAAAACAGCGAAACTTTGACGGCTTCCTGCTCTGTCCGGCGGCAGACTAGGGGCGCACCCCTCCCCTGGTGGGGACGTATTTTTGCCGTTTATCGGCAATTCCCGTTCCTGTTGCCCTAACGAATTGCCCCTTTTTTAGTGTGGGGTAGTGACTATTTGAGAAAGAATTCGGATTAGAGAAACTTTTCGTTTAACAGAGGGGTTTTCCGTCCCCGGCGCGGCCGCGGTCTTGAATTTCGGCAGGGGCGCGGATAGACTTGAAAGCTGGGGTTTTAAGCGTCATCCCGCCGTCATTTTCCCACATTTCCACACTCACCGAAGGGCTTTCATCCCCATGAAACGATCTGTCCTCCGCCGGCTCTTGGCGCGTCGCCTCGCGCTGGGTGTTTTTGTCTTGAGCGTCCTCCTCCTTGCGGCAAGCTTTTGTTTGGCCGGTGATCTGTACGTCGGGGCCGCCTCGGTCGACATTACTCCCGACCGCCCGGTTCTCCTTCAGGGGCAGTTCCATACCCGAATCGCCACAAGCGCCGCCACGCCGATCACCGCCAATGTGATCGCCCTGGAGGCGCGCGAGGGGGAAAAACCGCTCGACTGCGCCATCCTCGTCTCGATCGATATCTGTACGGTTCGCCCCAACACGCGTGACGCGATCTACGGCGAGCTGGCCAAGATCTTCCCGGAATTTGACTCGGCCCAAAAATTGATCATCGCCGCGACCCATACCCATACCTCCCTGGCGACCTCCAACGACTATACCCTTCCTCCCGGCGTCGACCGAAGCGGGGTGCTGATGGAGGACGAGGCGGCGCGGTTCCTGGGGGAAAAAATCGCCCCGGCGATCAAACAGGCGTGGGACGGGCGGGTCCGCGCCCAGTTTACCTACGGTCTGGGCAATGCCGTGATCGCGTTTAACCGCCGCAGCGTCTACGAGGATGGCAGCGCGGTGATGTACGGCCCGACCGAACGGGCGGACTTTCGCAAGATCGAGGGGATGGAAGACCACGACGTCGGCTGCTGCTTCTTCTGGGATACCGAAGGGAAGCTTCTGTCGATGATCGTCAATCCGAGCTGCCCGTCACAAGAGGTAGAGGGGAACAACGAAATCAACGCCGATTACTGGCACCCGGTTCGCGAGGCATTAAAGGCCAAGTACGGCGCCGATGTCGTGATTGCCGGCTTCTGCGGCGCGGCGGGGGATCTTTCCCCGCACGCGCGCTACCGCCGCTCGGCGATCGACCGAATGACGCGTCTGCGCGGGGAAGATAACCTTCACGAGATCGCCCGCAAGATTGTCGCGGCGGTCGACGAGGTCTATCCGGTGGTCGAACCGGAAAAAAGCGGCGATATCCCCTTCTCCCACAGCTATTTCGTCGCGGATCTTCCCCAGCAGAAGGTTCCCAAGGATCTGTGCGATCAGTTCCGCGAAGAGGCCGAGCAGCTCAAGGTGAAGCTCGACGCCGATCCGAGCAACGGCTCGAAAGATCTTTACGTGCGGTACTACTGGACGAAGGGGGTGGTTGATCGCTGGGAGGCGCAGCAGGGAGTCGAGAACCCGACCTTCCCGGTCGGGGTTCACGTGCTGCGCTTGGGCGATCTGGCGATTTGCTCCAATCCGTTTGAGCTCTACACCGATTTCGGCGTCCAGATCAAGGCGCGCGCGAAGGCGACCCAGACGATCATCATCCAGCTCGCCTCGCAGATCGCCGAAGGGGGAGAGGGGTATGTCCCGAGCCAATACGCCGTCCAAGGGGGCGGCTACGGCGCGATTCCCCAGAGCAACTCGATCGGCGCCGAGGGGGGCCAGCTCTACGCCGAGAAGACGATCGAGGCGGTCAACGCCCTGTTTGACGAGTAGTGCTTAGTCACAAAGATATAAACGATTTTGAAACCTCCGTTCACCCCATAACCACTCAAAAGGAAAAAACAATGCTGAAACGCTGGATCCTGACACTTGCCTGTGTTCTTTGCGCCGCGGCCGCTGCCCACAGCGCGGAACTGTACGTCGGCGCCGCCTCGGCCGACATCACCCCCGACCGTCCGGTTCTTTTGCAGGGACAGTTCTGTACCCGCATCGCCCGCGAGGCCGCCACGCCGATCACCGCCAACGTGATCGCCCTGGAGGCGCGCGACGGGGAGCAGCCGCTCGGCCAGATCGTTCTCGTTTCGATCGATCTGTGCTCCATTCGCCTCAATACCCGCGCGGCGATCATCGCGAAGCTGGCCGAGATCCTCCCGGAATTCGACGCCGAAAATAATCTCCTCATGGCCGCGACCCATACCCACACCTCGATCGCCACGGGCGTCGGGGGGTATGCCCTCCCCAAGGGGGTCGATCGAAGCGAGATCTTAATGGAGGACGAGGCGGCGCAGTTTCTGGCCGACCGTATCGCCCCGGCGATCAAGCGGGCGTGGGAAGGGCGCGTCCGCGGCCAGTTCACCTACGGTCTGGGGAACGCCGTGATCGCGTTTAACCGCCGCAGCGTTTACGAAAACGGCGAGGCCGTGATGTACGGCCCGACCAACCGGGCGGACTTCCGCAAG
>JAFRFG010000053.1 GCA_017434455.1 Thermoguttaceae bacterium
GGCGTTTAAGGGCTGCCCTAAACTAACCCTTATCGCCGACCGCGGGTCGACTGCCTGGAAGTACGCCGAAAAGTTCAAGATTCCCGTTCGAGAACCGGAAGAACAATAACCGCGGCTGTTTTTTCCTCCCCCCGATTTTTCCTCTTTCGGCCGCGCGGGCCGAAGGGGGGCCGTTTGCTTGACATCCCGATCCGGTTTCTGATAAAATCGACTTTGGCGCCGTCAAGCGCGAAAGGCGTTTTCGCGCGCTGGTATTCAGATCCACCGTTTTCCTGAGTCGCTTTCCGAGGGTATTTTATGTCAATCAATCACAACTGCTGTTCCCGGCTGATCGCTCTTTGCGGCGTCTTGCTTATCACCTCTTTGGCCCGCGGGGACGAGGCCGAACCGGCCGCCTTCAAACCGATCGACGAGAAGGGGGCTTTTGTTTTCGCGTCCGACCCGAATGTCGAAATGCGGCTCGGCGGGCCGGTCGGGGAGCGGATCGACAATAATATTTCCGAGTGGGTGCTGCGCGCCCCCAAGGCGAACCCGATTCTTCTTTCGATCTTTTCCCTGCGGGACCGCAAGCCGGAAACCAACGCGTACTATGTTCCTTGGGTCGGGGAGTTCATCGGGAAATTCCTGACCAACTCCATCGCCGTGCTTCGTCTGTCGGATCGGCCGGAACTGGAAGAAACGGTTCGCGTTTTGGTCGAGGAACTGATGGCCTCTCAGTCGCCGGAGGGGTATTTGGGGCCGTTCCCGAAGGATAAGCGGCTGATGGTCTGCTGGGACCTTTGGGGGCACTATCACGCCATCACCGCGCTTTTGATGTGGTACGAGCGCACCGGGGACGAGCGGGCTTTTGAAACCTGTATTAAGGCGGCCGATTTTATCTGCGGCACCTTCCTCGATACCGGGCACCGGATGAAGGACGTCGGCTCGCACGAAATGAATCTGTCGATTATCACCTCGTTCTGCCAGCTGTACCGAATGACCGGCAACCCGAGGTATTTCCGCATGGCCAACGAGATTCTTCAGGATTGGGAGGATACCGGCGACTATTACCGCAGCGGCCTGGCGGGAGTCGAGTTCTACCAGACCCCCCGCCCGCGGTGGGAATCGATTCACTGCCTTTTGGGATTGCCGGAACTGTACCGGATCACCGGGGAAGAATCGTACAAAACCGCCTACCTGAATCTGTGGCGCAGCGCCCTGACGCTGGAGGTTCACAACAACGGGTCGTTCAGCACCGACGAGGAGACGATCGGCCACCCGTTCGGAACCGGTCCGATCGAGACCTGCTGCACGGTCGCCTGGATGGCGATGACGACCGAAACCCTCCGCATGACCGGCTCCCCCGAGGCGGCCGACGCGCTGGAGGCGGCGACCTACAACACGGTGATGGCGTATCAGAACCCCTCGGGGAGCTGGTCGACCTACCATACCCCGATGAACGGCCGGCGGGAAGCGTCGTTCCATTCGATCGTCTTCCAAAGCCGCCCGGGACAGCCGGAGCTCAACTGCTGCAGCGTCAACGCGCCGCGGGGGTTGGCGCTGGTTTCCGAGTGGGGACTGATGAAGGGGACCGACACGGACGGAAAAGAGTCGCTGGTGATCAACTACTATGGGCCGGGAACGATGACGACCACCCTCGGCGGCGAGCCGGTGACGGTCACGCAGAAGACCAGCTACCCGCTGGACGGGGAAATCGAGATCAATATCCAGACCAAGCAGACGAAGCCGTTTACCGTTCTGGTGCGCGTCCCGCGCTGGGCCGAGGGGGGGACCGTCCGGACGGCCGCCGGCGACGAAACCCTAACGCCGGGGACTTACTGGCGGCTGAGTTACAATCCCGGCTCCACCGGCGCGATCCGGCTTTCCTTCCCGATGCCGCTGCGCTACGAGTCGGGGGATCTGGCGTTCGCCGATACGATGTCGATCTACCGCGGTCCGATCCTCCTGGCGTACGATCAGCGGTACAACGAGTTCGAAAACGACGCGATCCCGGCGGTGACCCCCGATCTGCTCGAAAAGGCGTCGGTCGAATTTCCGCCGAAGGACGAGCGCGCCGAACTGTTCGGGGCGTACACGCCGATGCTGCGGGTGACGATTCCGGCGGAAAAGCCGCTGGTTTTGACCGATTTCGCCACGGCCGGCGTCTTGGGGACGGTCTACGTCTCGTGGATTCCGGCGCGGGATATTCTGCCCCCCGTTCCGGCCTGCGTCTCCCCGAAGAAGGGCCAGTCTGTTCCCGCGTCGGGCATCCGGTTCGCCTGGCGGACGATGGCTCACCCGCAGCAGTACACCTATACCGTCACGATCGCCGAGACCCCCGATCTGGCGCGGCCGGTCGTCAGCGTGACGACCTCCGACGCCCGGCGGCTGATACTTTCCGAAGAGGACGAGGCCCGGCTGACCCCCGATCGGGTCTATTATTGGGGCGTCACGGCGAGCAACGAACAGGGAAGCCGCCGCTGTCAAGAAACCCGCTCGTTTAAGATCGACCCGTCGCTGCCGCCCGGGGCGGTTTCCAATCCGCTGCTGGTCGCCGACGACCTGGCCGGGGAAGTGAATCCTTCCTCCGGCAAGGTCGCCGAGGTCGTGGGGGCCCAGCCGTGTGACGGCCCGGAGGGTTCCGGCGGCGCGGTGCGGCTCGACGGGGAATCGGGGATTATTACCTACCAGCTGGAAGAGTTCCCCGAGGAGTTCACCCTGAGCGTCGATTTTTGTCTGGACGCCTTCCCGGACAGTTCCCGCATCGGTGAAATCGTCAGCGCGTGGTGCCGGGGATGGGACGATCCGCTGCGCGTCTTTATGCGGGAAGATCAGATCTTCGGCAAGATCGAGTCGTCACACGGCGGGCAGATCGACGGCCCGAAACTCGAGCTGGGCCGCTGGTATCATTTAAGCGTCACGCAGGATCATCAGCAGTACTTGCTGTACCTCGACGATCAGCTGATCGGGCACATTAACGGCAGCGGGGAAGGGACCGCCTCGCGCATGATTTCCCTCGGGGGGAATCCGCTCTACCGGCAGGAGTCGGAATTCACCGCCGCCCGGTTCGCCCGCTTCCGGTTCGTCGATCAGGCGCAGGAGTAACAGCGGACGGAAATAAAATTTAGGAACTATACTTCCCCTTAGTATCTCAAACATTGAATCGAAAAGGAGCTGTAATGCCGCTGCGAACGCTCGCCTTGGCGCTGTTGTTGGGGGGATGGGTCTCGGTTTTCGCCGACGAGGTCCCCGTCGACCCAAATTTAGTGGTGATCATCTCGGATGTCCACGTCGGGGCGAATCCGAATAAGCCCGACTACGCGGCGGTCCCCGAGGTGAAACTCCAGCGCGTGATCGACAAGATTTTGGCGATGAATCCGCGCCCCGCGCTGGTGCTGAACTACGGCGATATTTCGTACAACGACGGGAACAAGATCGACTACGAGATGGTTAAACCGATTCTCTCCCGATTGGACGAGGCCGGGATCCCCTGGGTGACGACCTTCGGAAACCATGACCTGCGGGAGGTTTTCTGGTCGGTCTTCCCCGAGAAACGGGGGGTAGAGGAGTTTCCCGAAAGACTCGTGACGGTCACCGAGACCGACCGGGCCTTTTTTATTCTGCTCGACTCCCTGGAGGTGGGGAACGTTTCGACCAGCCCCGATCCGGCGCAGCTGAAGTGGCTCGATGAAAAACTCGCGTCGCTGGAGCCGACCGGAAAACGTGTCTATGTGGGGGCGCATCATCTGATCGAAGAGTTTGGCGTCGCCGAAACCCTCAAAAAGCACCCCAACGCGGCGGGGTATATTTTCGGTCACGCGCATCACTGGCTGTGTCGGCCGATCGATGGAATCCCCTGTATCGGGCTTTCCAGCACGGGGTACACGTTCCCCGGAGATACTCAGCTGCCCGGGTACGCGACCCTTCGCCTGGGCGAGACTGAGGATGTTTTTACGCTCCACAGCCAGCCGGGCGACCCGCAGGACGGAGAGACCTTCACGGTTCGGTTTAAGTAAGGCCGCGCGGCCGCGCGAAAGGGCAGGGAATCTTTGAAAAGGGGGTCGTGATGTCCGCTCGAACAGTTGTTTTTTTCCTCCTGGGATGGCTGACCCTTGTGTCGGCCCTTCGGGCCGATCATCTGGAAATCTATCCGACGGCGGAAAAGATGCCGACCGACCTGCAGGGGCCGTTTGTCCTCACCGACGACGGAGCGATCCTCTGCCTGGAGAATCGCGCGATTCATCGTTCCGAGGATGGGGGCAAAACGTGGGAATCGCGGATCGTTCTGCCGGAGAATATGACCGACCGGGAGGAACGGGCCATTCTCCGGACCGCTTCCGGGACGATCCTGTGCGCTTTCTTAGACGAGAACCAGCGCGCCGCCGGCCAGGTGTGGGGATCGAGCGACATCGACCAATGGGTCCTGCCGACCTATGTGATCCGCAGCACCGATTCCGGCAAAACGTGGTCGCCGCCGCGGCAGATTCAAAGGCGCTGGTGCGGGGCCATCCGATCGATGATTCAGCACTCCAGCGGCCGAATCTTCCTCGTCGGCCAGTCGCTCGAAAATTGGAGCAATACGACGATCGTCTACTATTCCGACGACGATGGGCACAGCTGGAAAGCGGGCCCGGAGATGACACTCGACGATCAGGGGGACCATAACGGCGCGATGGAGGGAACCATCATCGAACGTCCCGATTCGTCCCTCTATCTGCTGATCCGCACGACCCGCGGCGTCTTTTATGAATCGGTCTCGACCGACCGCGGCGAAACCTGGTCCCCCATCGCCCCCAGCGGGATCGAGAATAATTTCTGCTGCGGGACGATGGCGCGGCTTCGCGACGGCAAGTATATTCTTCTGTGGACCCGGGAACGCAGTTCCACGGCCTACAACCACCCGGAAGGGGAGCCCTATTACCTGTCTCGCGACGAGCTGTCGGCGGCGTTTTCCGACGACGCGCGGCATTGGTCCGAGCCGCTGGTCATCGCCGCCCATCCGAACGACGGGACGCAGCCGTGGTATCATTACCTGGTTTCCTATCCTTACCTGTGCGAAGTCGCCCCCGGAGAGCTCTGGATCACGACGATGCAGGGGGGGCTGCGCATGGCGGTCGCCGAGCGGGATCTGCTCGACGGGGCCGCCGCGCGGGAAAAAACGCTCCGCTCGCCGAATCACAAGTGGGTCTTGATTCTCGGCGATTCCTCCTCGGCTCTTCGCCGAGGGGTCGTCACCTACGAGGAGCGGCTGCGCAAACGGTTCGAGGAAGAGGGGTACGCGGTCGATTTTGTCAATGCCGCGGTCTCGGGCTATACCACCCGAACGGCGAAGGAGCATTTCGACCGGCTGACCGCCGGGGTCAATCCCAACCTGGTCATTCTTCAGTTCGGCATCAACGATTCGGCGATCGACGTTTGGGCTGATCCCCCGGCGACACGGCCGCGGGTCTCGGAAGAGGAGTTCGCGCAGAATCTCAGGTGGATGATCGAGCGGTTCCAAGCGAAGTCGATCCCGGTGATTCTCATGACGACCACCCAGCTGCGCTGGGGCGACGATACGCTGGCCCTTTACGGGAAAGCGCCGTACGATCCCGACGACCCGCTTTCGTTCACCAATGTTTCGCTGCGCCGATACAACGAGGTGATTCGCCGCGTCGCCGAAGGGACCGAAACGCCGCTGGTCGATATTTTCGCACGGTGGGATCAGATCGCCTCCGAACAGGGGGAAGAGGCGATCTCGGCGCTGCTGTTCGGCGGGAAGATGCACCCCGGCACCGCGGGCCACGCGGTGACGGCCGAGGAACTCTACCCGGTTTTGCTCAAGAAGCTGAAACCTTACCGGGACAGGACCCCGGAGCCGCTGAAGAAGATCGATTGATCGGCGCCTTTCCCGCGCGGGGGGGGCGATTCGGAAAAACATCCGCGCCCATCATCATCCCAGTGAACACTATCCGAATAAACACAAACCGAATGAACATACAAGAGGGCAAACAATGCGCGGCGCGCTGATCGGTTTACTGGCGATACTGGGAATCTTTTGCGGCGCTTTCGCCGCCCGGGCCGAATCGGGAAAACCCGTCCCGGTGATTTTCGACACCGACATCGGAAGCGACGTCGACGACGCCTTCGCCCTGGCGATGCTCCACGCGCTGGTCGACCGCCGGGAGTGCGATCTGCTGGCGGTGACGGTGACCCGGTCGAACCCGAAGTCGGCGAAACTCGTCCAGATGTTCAACGCCTGGTACGGCCACCCGTCGATTCCGGTCGGGCTGGTCGACAACGGGCCTTTGACCGGAGACGGGTGGTATTTGAACGATACCCTCCGGGCCGCGGAGGAGAACGGGTTTTCGTACCCGACCGGCCGGATAGAAAACGCGGTGACGCTGCTGCGCCGGGTATTGGCCGCGGCCGAAGACGGCTCGGTCACCATCGTTCAGGTCGGCTGCTCGACGAATCTGGCGCGGCTGCTCGACTGGCCCGCCGACGATATCTCGCCGATGAGCGGCATGGAACTGGCGGCGAAAAAGGTGAAGGTTGTTCAGGCGGTGGCCGGCATTTTCGGCGGGGATTACACCCACAAAGAGGCGAATATCGTCAGCGACCTCCCCTCGGCGCGGAAGCTGTTCGAGCGGTGGCCGACCCCGATTCAGGTCTCGGGGTTTGAAATCGGCATGGCGGTGGTGCTCCCGTTCAAATCGGTCACCGACGATTACAACTACTGCCCCTGGCATCCCCTCAAGACCGCCTTTGAGTCGCTCATGACCCGGGCGTTCGGACAGATGCGCGACTGGGCGACGTTCGACGTCACCTCGGTGATGCAGGCGGTTCGGCCGGATCGGTATTTCACGATGAGCCAGCCGGGAACCGTCACCGTCGAGGAGGACGGGACCACCCGCTTTACCCCGGATCCGGCCGGGCGGCATCAGTATTTCCTCCTTCCGGACGAGGTATCAAAAGCCCGCGCCGAGGAGGCGATTATCGATCTTTGCAGCCAGCCGCCCCTGGGGGCCGAGCGGTAGACGCGCGGCTTTCGGCGCTTGGAAATACTTAAATCACAACATCTAACGAAAAAGGAAAAGCTATGCGTTTTGAGCGGCTCGCGCTTGCAGTGGCGCTGTTGTTGGGGGGCCTGGCCCCGCTTTTCGCCGACGATATCCCGGTCGACCCGAATCTGGTGGTGCTGATTTCGGATACTCACGTCGGGACGAATCCGAATAAACCGGCCCACGCGGCGCGGAACGAGGAGAGATTCGATCAGACGGTCGACAAAATCCTCGCGATGAATCCCCGTCCCGCGTTGGTGCTGCACTACGGCGATATCGCGTACAGCTGCGGAAAACCGGCCGATTACCAGATGAGCAAGCCGATTTTTGCCCGCTTGGACGAGGCGGGGATCCCCTGGGCGGCGGCCTTCGGCAACCACGACCGCCGGGACGCTTTCTGGGAGGTCTTTCCCGAAAAACGGGGGGTGGAGGAGTTCCCCGACAAGCTGGTCGTCGTCGCCGAAACCGACCGGGCCGTCTTTATTCTGCTCGACTCGCTGGAGGTGGGGAACGTTTCGACAACGCCCGATCCGGCGCAGCTGACGTGGCTTGACGAAAAACTCGCGTCGCTGGAGCCATCCGGCAAACGGGTTTACGTTGGGGCGCATCACCCGATCAAACAGACCGGTGTCGCCGATGTTCTCAAGAAACACCCCAACGCGGCGGGGTATATTTTCGGCCATAATCATCACTGGCACTGTAAAACCGACGATTCGGTCTCCCGCGTCGGGCTCCCCAGTACGGCGTATATCCCGCACAACAAGTACCCCGAACAGGAGCGCCCGCTGGGGTATGTCACCCTTCAATTGGGCGAGACGGAAGATGTTTTCACCTTCCACAGCCGCTTGGAGAACCCGCAGGACGGCGAAACCTTCACGGTTCGGTTCTAAGCGAAACACAGAGACAATACCTTAAGTCAAACACACGATTAAAGTCAGCGAAAAGGAAAATAAAATGTATAAGACGCTGATCGGCTTACTGGCGGCTTTCGTGATCTTTTTCGGCTCTTATGCCGTCCGGGCCGAATCGGGAAAACCTGTCCCGGTGATTTTCGATACCGACATCGGAAGCGACGTCGACGACGCCTTCGCCCTGGCGATGCTCCATACCCTGATGGATCGCCGGGAGTGCGATCTGCTGGCGGTGACGGTGACCCGGTCGAACCCGTTGGCGGCCAAACTCGTCCAGATGATCAACGCGTGGTACGGCCACGCGTCGATTCCCGTCGGGCTGGTCGAAAACGGCGTCGCGGACGACGGCGGCTATTATATGGACGAAACGCTCCGGGCCGCGGAGGAAAACGGGTTTACCTTCCAGGCGGCCCCTGTCGAAAACGCGGTGACGCTTCTGCGCCGGGTGCTGGCGCAGGCCGAGGACAGCTCGGTCACCATTGTTCAGGTCGGCTTTTCGACGAACCTGGCGCGGCTGCTCGATTCCCCCGCCGACGATATCTCGCCGCTGAGCGGCATGGAGCTGGCGGCGAAAAAGGTGAAGGTTCTTCAGGCGATGGCCGGCATTTTCGCCGGGGACTATACGCACAAAGAGTACAATGTCGTCACCGACGTTCCCTCGGCGCAAAAGCTGTTCGATCGGTGGCCGACCCCGATTCAGGTCTCGGGGTACGAGATCGGCGCGGCGGTTCGCCTCCCGAGCGAATCGGTCACCGACGATTACAACTACCGCCCCTGGCACCCCCTGCCGATTGCGTTTAAGGCCCTTTCGGTGAAATTAACCGGTAAACTGAGCGACTGGGCGACGTTCGATATCACCTCGGTGATGCAGGGGGTCCGTCCGGATCGGTATTTCACGATGAGCCAGCCGGGAACGGTCACCGTCGAGGAGGACGGAACCACCCGCTTTACCCCCGATCCGGCCGGGCGGCATCGGTACTTCCTCCTTCCCGACGAGGCGGCCAACGCCCGCGCGCAGGAGGCGATCATCAACCTGTGCAGCCAGCCGCCCAAGGGGGCCGAGCGATAGGGCCCGCTGCCGCCGCTGCCCGGGGGTAATACCGCCGAGGCGGCCGGACCGGTAATTTTCAAGATGGGGCGTTATTGACCGTGAGGAGGAATAAAAGATGAACGACATTATCAGGGCGATGCGGCAGCGCCGAAGCATCCGCAAGTTCAAGCCGGATATGCCCGCCAGAGAGGACATTGATCAGATCATCGAGGCCGGACTGTATGCCGCCAGCGCCATGGGAAGACAGGCGACGATCACCGTCGCGGTGACCAACCGCCGGCTGCGCGATAAGCTCTCGGCGGTGAACTGCCGCATCGGCGGATGGGAAGAGGGCTTCGATCCGTTTTACGGAGCGCCGGTGATTCTGATTGTCCTTGCCGATAAGAATTCGGCGAACCGCGTTTATGACGGCAGTCTGGTGATGGGCAATATGATGCTGGCCGCCCATTCGCTCGGACTGGGGAGCATTTGGATTCACCGGGCCAAGGAAGAATTCGAAATGCCCGAATACCAGCGGCTGCTCAAAGACCTCGGCATTGAGGGACAGTGGGAAGGGATCGGACACTGCGCCGTCGGATACGCCGACGGCGATTTGCCGAAGCCGCCGAAGCGCAGGGACGGCCGAGTGTTTTGGGCGGAATAATCCCCCCCGCGGGAAGGGACGGCGCGAAACCGTTCTTAGAACCGCCGCCCCGCCGGGCCGCCGCATTGGCTGGGGTCAATAAACCTCCAGCTCGGCGATCGCCATGCGGTCGCCCGGCTGATCGGGGCCGTCGGGCTTGTAACCGGCGACCCGCACCGCGTCGATCTCCTCCACGGGGAACTCGACGGTGAACTCGGTTTCCCCCTCGGGGTTGTCGAAACGCCCGAGCGATTGCCAGTCGGCGTCGGCCGGCTTGATGAGGATCTCGAAATCGCTCGCCCAGCCGTCCGGGGCAAAGTGGACGGTGATTTTTTCCGCCCGCCGGCGCTGCTTGAGGAAGACAAAGTACCCCCACGCCCAGGTGTTCCCGACCGAGGCGGTCGACAGGTCGCCGTCGATGCCCAATTGCGGGTCGAAGCGGGGGGGGCCGAGCTGCAGTTCAAACCGCGGGGGAGGGACCGGCTCGACGAACTCGTTGCTCCAGGGGATTCCCCCCGCCAGAAGGTTGTCGCTTTCCGGGGCCGATTCGGCCGCTTTGGCCGCTTCGGCGTCTTGCTCGGCCAGGCGGGCGCGCAGTTCTTTGACCGCCTCCAGCTGCGAGCGGTCGAGCGAGCCGTCGCGGAAGAGCATCATATCGAGCGTCACCACGCCGCCGAGCCGGTTCACCGTCCAGATATATTGAGCCAATTCTTTTTTGGTCAGCTTCACCCCCGGGGAGGCCCACCAGGTACCCAGGTAGGTGAGGACGTGCCACTGCGCCCCCCCGATAAAGGAGCCGCTTTCGGGGACCGAGGTGAAGTTTTCCTGCTCCCCGGCGGTGAAGTCGTCGTGAATCGAGTAGGCCATCACCTCGGGGTCGACGCCGGGGTTGAACGCGATGATTCGGTTCGGGTTCCCCGCCAGAAGGCCCTCGGTCAAGATGCCGAGCGTCTCCTCGGTGTGGAGGAACGGGAAGCTTCCGTCGACCCACCAGCCCTTCACCTTCTCGCCGTAGCGCCGTCCGTACTCGGCCGTGACCTCGGCCCAATTCCGCATAAATTCCGCCGTCACCGGGTACGACGCCTTAAGGCCCGCCGACGCCTTCGGGTCCTGCTGCGGGCCGTCGCCGGTCCAGTAGAGGTAAAGATCGATCCCGCGCTTTTCCAGCGCGTCGGCGATTTCGGCGATTAAATCGCGGCGGGAGCACGCCTCCCCGGGTTTGTAGCCGGTCAGCCGATCGAACGCGCTGTTCGGGGCGCACATATACTGGTTTTGCTGCATCACGGTGAAGAAGATATACCCCGCGCCTGTCTGCGCGACTTCATCGGCGAAGCGCTCGACGTCGAACTCGCTGACGCACTGGTCCCACGAGGTTTCTTTCCCGCAGCTGTTGAGTGCCTCGGCGCGGTTCTGAAGCCCGGGAAGATAGTGGAACAAAACGCCGTAGCGCTTCGAGCGGAAGTTCTCGGTCCGCGCGGGGTCGGGTGTCTTGTCGGGAATCGGGCGGCTTTGCGCGATGGCGTTTGCCGAGAGGATCGCGCACAGCGCCGAAACCAGGAGGGCCGAAACTATGGGGGACAGGAGAGCTCTTTTCATCGTTTGCCGCGGTTGCTTGAGGTTAATAAACTTCCAGTTCGGCGATCGCCATCTGGGTTCCCGGCTGATCGGGGCCGTCGGGCTTATAGGCGGTGACCCGGACCGCGTCGAGCGTCTGCGGGGCGAAGTCGACCGTGAAAAGAGTATTCCCCTCGGGATTGTCGAAACGCCCGACCGACTGCCAGTCGGCGTCGACCGGCTTGATGAAGATCTCAAATTCCGTCGCCCAGCCCCCGGGGGAGAAATGGACGGTGAGGGTTTTCGCCTCGGCGCGCTTCTTTAAGTAAACCAGGTAGGTCCACGCCCAGTTTTCCGCCCCGACCGCGGAGGTTGACAGATCGCCGTCGATTCCCAGCCGCGCCTCGTGCAGCTCGAAGCAGGAGGGGGGGAGGGTTCTTAACAGGTCGTTGCTCCGCAAAAAGGGGATGCCCCCCGATACCAAATTTCCGTCGGGCGAGGGGGTTTCCGCCGCTGCGTCGAGTTCGGCCAGGCGGCCGCGCAGCGGCTTCATTACCTCCAGCTGCGAGCGCTCCAGCGAGCCGTCGCGGTAGAGCATCATGTCGATCGTCACCACCCCGCCGAGCCGATTGACCGTCCAGACATACTGGGCCAGTTCCTTTTTGGTCAGCTTCACCCCCGGGGCGCCCCACCAGTTGCCTAAAAAGGTGAGGATATGCCACTGCGCCCCCCCTAAAAAGCGGCCGTTTTCCGGGACGGAGACAAATTTTTCCTGCTCCCCGGCGGTGAAGTCGTCGTGAATCGAGTAGGCCATTACCCTGGGGTCGACCCCGGGGTTAAAGGCGAGGATCCGATCCGGGTTGCCGGCGCGAAGCCCCTCGGCCAAAATGCCGAGCGTCTCGTCATTATGGCCGATCCAGGAATAACTGCCGTCGATCCACCAGCCCTTGACCTTATCGCCGTAGCGCCGCCCGTACTCGGCCGCGACATTGGCCCAGTTGTGCATATATTCGGCCGTCACCGGGAAGGCCGCCTTCAGCGCGGCGGCGGCCTTCGGGTCGCGCGAGGGGCCGTCGCCGGTCCAGTAGAGGTAAAGATCGATTCCCCGCGCGGCAAGCGCGTCGGCGATTTCGGCGATCAAATCCCGCTTCGAGCACGCCTCGCCGGGGGCGTAGCCGGTCAGCTTATCGAACGTGTCGTTCGGGGCGCACAGATGCTGGCTTTGCTGCATCATCGTGAAAAAGACGTACCCCGCGCCGGTTTCGGCCGCCGCGTCGGCGAAGCGCTCGACGTCGAACTCATCGACACATTCGTCCCAAGATGTTTCTTTGCCGTCACTGTTGAGCGACTCGGCGCTGTTCTGGACCCCGTTGAGGTAATGGAAGAACACACCGTACCGCTTCGAGCGGAAGTTCTCGGTCCGGGCCGGGTCGGGGGTCTTGTCGGGGACCGCGCGCTCCTGGGCACTTGTGGCCGCCGTCGGGATGAGCGCCGCGCACAGCGCCGCAATCAAAGCGAAGAGGGGGGCTTTTTTCATCGTTGTCGTACTCCTTGGATGATCAATATTCTGCTCGCGGCATCGCCGCGCGAAAGGGCCGCGGGGTTAATTTTCGCTCGTTGCCTCGGCCGCCGCGTCGAGTTCCCCCAGGCGGGCGCGAATCGGTTTTAACACCTCGCGCTGGGCCTCGTCGAGGGAACCGTCGCGCCGCAGCACCATATCGATGGTGACCACGCCGCCGCGTCGACTGACCTCCCAGATATACTGGGCCAGTTCCTCGGCGGTGTATCTCACCCCCGGGGCGGCCCACTGCTCGCCCAGGTAGCTGAGCGTATGCCACTGCGCCCCCCCGAGAAAACGGCCCTCTTCCGGCAGACAGGAAAAACTGTTCTGTTCCCCGGCGGTGAAGTCGTCGTGAATCGAGTACGCCATCACCTTGGGGTCGATCCCCGGGTTGAAGGCGAGGATCCGGTCGGGATTGCCCGCCATCAGCCCTTCGGCCAAAATGCCGATCGTCTCCTCGGTATGGCCGAACCAGGTGTAACAGCCGTCGGTCCACCAGCCCTTGACCTTATTGCCGTACCGCCGCCCGTACTCGGCCGCGACGTCGGACCAATATCGGATGAACTCGGTCGTCACCGGGAACGAGATTTTCAGCGCCTCGGCCGAGCGCTTATCGAGCTTCGGTCCGTCGCCGGTCCAGTACAGGTACAGGTCGATCCCCCGCTGGGAAAGCGCCTCGGCGATTTCAGCGATTAAATCCCGCTTCGAGCACGCCTCACCCGGCCGGTAGCCGGTCAGCTTATCGAAGGTACTGTTCGGGGCGCACAGAGTCTCGCCCTGCTGCATCATCGTAAAGAAGACATACCCCGCGCCGGTGTCGGCCACCTGATCGGCGAAGCGCTCGACGTCGAAATCGCTGACGCACTCGTCCCAAGAGGTCTGTTTCCCGCAGCTGTTGGGGTGATTAGCGTTGTTCTGAAGCCCGCAAAGATAGTGGAAGAAAACGCCGTAGCGCTTCGAGCGGAAGTTCTCGGTCCGGGCCGGATCGGGGGTCTTGTCGGGAACCGGGCGCTCCTGCGCGCTTAGGGCGGCTGTGGAAAAGAGCGCCGCGCACAGGGTGAAAAGGACGCAGAACAAAGTGGTTTTTTTCATTATTGGTTATCCTTCTTGGAAATGATTGCTTCGGTTACTTGCTGGTATCCCGTTTCTTTAACTCGGCCCGCTCAGAATCGGCGAAGGCGCGGCGCTTGGCCAGGTAGAAGAGGTATTCCTCTTTTTCGGCCGGCGTCCAGCGGTTCGCGTCGGTATAGGTCCCGCAGAAGGGGACCGCCAGGTCGATCCAGCAGGCGAAGGTCCGTTTTTCCGCGTCCGAGACTTGTACCCCGTAGTGATCCGGCTGGAAATACGCCATAATCGGGCTTTTCGACGAACCGGTATGATAGGGCGGGAGCATTTCCGAGCGGCTGCGCGGCTCGATCCACTGCATCAGGGGGTTATCCACGCTGTGGCCGTTGTTCGTCAGGGCCAGATACGACCGCGAGTAACACCGCTTCGGGTCATCGTCGGGGGAGACCCGCTGGGTCTCGACCGGCTGATAGTCGCCGGTGAGGACCAGCGAGGAGCGATGATTCGGGTCGGGATCGTCTTGTTTTCCCGCGTGGCAGACGACGCAGTGCCGATCCAGGATCGGCTGAATCTCCTGCCGGTAACTGAACCCGTCGCACGGCGCGTCGGCGTCGGCGGTCATTACCGGCATATTGACCCCGAAGTAGTTCTCGGCCGAGTCCAGCGCGTTTTCCTTCTCGAGGCGTTCCAGCAGCCGATGGCGCTTCCGGCCGATGGGGCGCAGTTTCTGCGCCGGCTTGGTCAGCGCGATCGGGGCGGCGTGATTCTGCTCCATCGCGCCGGTTTGGTTTTTATCCTCGTGACAGCCGAGGCAGGCGAACTGCTCGCCCCCCTGCAGGGTCGCCCAGCTGCGCATCGTCTGAACCATATACCCCTTTTCGTCGAGGAGCTGGAAGTAGACCGGCGTTCGCGCGGGGACCTCGAAAAAGACCGAGCCGTCTTCCTCGATATCGACCTCGCCCAAGACGTGCTTCACGTCCCACGAGCCGTTGTTGAACGAGATCGGCGTTTGATTCAGCCCCGACGCGACCTCGCCTCCGTTGGAACCCTTTCCCATCTTCGCGGCGCGGTATTCCAGCGCGACGACCCGCAGCCGCTTGACCGTTCCGCGCGGGACCCCCTCCAGCCCGGGGCCGAGGTAAATATCCTGCACGATGAAGGTCCCGAAGTTTTTCCGCGGCCGGGCGCCGCTGGGTTTATTCGGGGGAACGGGGCGCCCCATCACCGGGACCGCCTGGCAGGAGGAGATCGCCGGGTCGAACGCCAACAGTTCCCGCTGGCCCTCGGCGGTCATGAAGTAAAGGCCGAACGGCGGCCAGAACGGCCCGAAGAAGTACGGCCAATCCGGTTCCCGGGGCCAGCCGCTCGGGGAAAACGACGTGAGGTAATTTTCCTCATCGAGCGCGAACGGATACTGCCACTGTGGCCCGTCCTGGCCGAAGAAGTCGATATTCCAGTCGAGGAACCCCTCGGTCTTGATCGTTGAGCGGGCCCGGCCCGGGGTGCCGTCGGGGGAGGCCCCGGCGACGAACTCGATACCCTCCCCGTTCTGTGTCCCGAGCGCGCGGTCGACCAGCGCCAGTTTCCCCTTGTTGTAGGTGTGATGGCCGCTGATGATGGCGATCACCTTCGAGCAGCCCGGCACCCCCCGCGCCTGGATATACGACGACGGGAACATCGAGTTGTTCCCGCAGTACTCGGTCTGCATGGTGCCGTCGGGGTTCATCGTCATCAGCGGATGGAGGAAAAACGCGTTGCGGTCGTTGTATTCCCATCGGGTGAAGAGGATCCGCCCGTCGTCGAGCGCCTGCGGGTAGTTGGCGTCGAGTTCATCGAACGAAAGCCGCTGGATGTTCTTCCCGTCGGCGTCGCAGCGGTACAAGTTTAAATTGGCGACCGGCCAGCAGTCGTTGATCTGCGTGTGGCGGGTCGAGGTAAAGATAATCCCCCCGTCCGGGGAGAAACACGGCTCCACGTCGGCGCAGGTGTACTTGATCCCATCGACCGTCAGATTATCGGTCAGCTGTTTGAGCTCCCCGGTATCGAGCGACATTCCCCAGAGGTGGTAGTCGTCGGTTTCGAAGGAAGAACGCATCGAAAAGACGAGCGTCTTGCCGTCGAACGACAGCGCCGGGTCGCGGATCACCCCGTCGGGCTGATCGACGAGGACCTCGTTGGTCACGCTGCCGTCGGGCTGAACCGTTAAGCGGCACAGCTGCGAGCCGGGGCGCATTTCGGGCGTCTGGTCGTAATACTGTTCGTCCGACAGGTGCGCGTGCCCGGTCAGCCCCTCGGTCGAGCCGAGGACGTGATGCTTGACATAGATCACCTGGCGGGTCGAGTCGGTCAGGGGAGCCAGGCGAAGGACGCGGCGCAGGGAGCAGGCGCTTTTATACAGCTCTTTCCAGCGGGGGTCGCTCCCCGGGATATTTTCGGCCAGAAGCGCCTGTTTTTCCTCGGTGATTTTCGCCAGCGCGTCCCCGTCGGGGCCGTACCCGTCGATCTCTTCCATGACTTTATCGATCAGCGCGGCTTCTTTCAGTGAGCCGTCGGAGGAGGTGAAGAGGTCGGCTTTCTCGGCGCCGAGGTCTTGATCGAGCCAGTCGCCAAAGAGGCGCTCTTGAGGAAACGCCGTGTCGGGGGGATTGGGGAGGGTGTTCTCCTCGGGAAGTTCGGAAAAAATACCAATCTCGGCGATCTGGACGTTGTAGTGCGTCCCGACGTACCGCTTCAGCACGCGGTAATGCCGGATCGTGTAGGCGTCGTTGACCTCCACCGCCAGATAGCGCGCCTCGGCCGGCGGCCAGGTGACGAACGACGAGTTCCCGTAGTTCATCGGCGGAAGGGCGACGTTCTGCGCCAGGGGACGAAGGCCGGTTTCCCCGCGCGGGTCGTCCGCCGCCAAAACGGTCACGTTCTTGACGTTGAGGCAGCCGCGAAAATTCCGGGCGGTCAGCCGCATTCCGGCGGTCGTGCGCGTTTCGCCCAAATCGAGGGTGAAGCGGCAGGTGATCGGCAGCTCGGCGTTGCCGGGAGCCGTGTCGGGACGAAGACCGTCGCGCGTGCTGTCGAGGAAACAGGCGTAGGTCTCGGGATCCCCGTCGATCATTTTCTGTGGCGCGTAGTCGGCGCTGTGGCACTTGTCGTCGGTCCAGACCGAAACCGGCGTCCACTCCTCGGCCGCGGCGCTAAACAGCGCCGCGCCGAAGAGAGATGCCAGCGAAAGAAACAAACTGCTGACCTTCATAGATCGTGTATTCTTCCCTTGTTTGAAAGCCGTGAGGAAAAACGCGTTATTCCAGTTCTTCCAAAACCTCGCCGATCTGTTCTTTGAGCAGGTCGAGAATTTCCGGATTCGGGAGGACCTCGGTCGAGACCTTTCCGTCGCGGGCCGGGATGGGGACCAGCGAGGCGGCCTTCTCCCGCAGCGACTTCGCCTTTTCGAGCGCCTCGCTCGATTGGCCCGAATCGCTTTGCTTTTGAATCGCCGCGTCGAGCGCGGCCAAAAGAAGCGCGTCCTCCTGGCCGTCGCGGGCCGCGTCGCAGCGCACCGAGGTGATGATCTCGTCGAGCCCAATCAGCGAACCGGGATAGATAATGTAGCCGTCGCCGTCGGGGTACCGGACGAAATATTTATTCGTCGGGGTGTCGGACTGGAAGATATACCGGTGCCAGCCGAAATCGAACGGGTTGTAGGTGTACCAGGTCGCGCCCCAGAACTCATACGCGTCGGCCCCCCAGCGCCAGCACCACCACGGGAGCATTCGCTCGATCGCCGAGTAGGGGGTATCGAGACACATTTGGCCGTCGGTCGTCCACCAGTAGGAATCGCCCCGCCGCTTCGATTTTTCGAGCTGTTCGGGGGGGACGATTCCGTAGTGCCCGATTCCCCACACGTCGATCGAGCCGTCCCACTCCGGGATATGGCGCCACGAGCTGACGTAGATCGGGATGGCCGGGTCGACTTCGTGGATCATGTCGCAAATGGCCTTCATCTGCTTGATGATATCGGGATTGGAGTAGAACGGCTCGTCGGAGAGGTAAAGCACAAACCTGTCCTGCCACCCCTTTTCTTTCATGTGGTTCCAGAAACACGCCAGCCGCGATTGATAGACCTTCTTGTAGTCGTCGTTCAAAACGGCCCGGTCGGCGTCGGGATACGGGTATTCCCCCGGATACGGGTTGACCCCCTCGATCGACTTCGGCGGAAGTCCCCAGCCAAACTCATAAAACCAGCCGGCGTACGACCAGCGCACGTGCAGTTGGTCGAAATACCACTCGGCCGTTTCGTCGAATTCGGTCCAGTCGCACGAGGTCTGCCCGGTCTGCGGATCGTACTTCAGCGGCGGGGCCACCGGAATCGTATCGGGGGAGATTTTTCGCTTGGCCATAAACTCGATCAGCCGCTTGCGGACATCTTTCGCCGTTTCGCCCTCGCGGAGGAACGCGTCGTCAGATCTTAAATCGTACGTCGCGCCGCTGGCCGGCTGATCGGGCAGCGACGTGGAGAAGACCCGGACCCGGTAGGGATAGACCCGCTTGGTCCGGCCGTCGAGGGAGGTGAGCAGCACCTGTCCGGTGTAAAGTCCGGGGGCGGCGTCGGCCGGAACGTGAATCGTCAGCCACAGGGAGCGGGCCCGGCCGGCGGTCAGTTCCAGAAGCCCCGATTTCCCCGCCGCCGCGAGCCGGTGCGAATCGTTATCGTACTCGCCGGCCGGATCGAACGCCGAGGGGGCTTCGGCCCCGTCCAGCGCGATCGGGATGACCGGGTCGGGCCACAGCCCGGCCCAGCCGTCGCTGCTGGGAGAGGCCGTCGGAATCTGCCGCAGACAGCTCTTGTCATACGGCAGGTGATAGTAGCTTGTCGGGTAATTGACCGGCACGTAACCGACCGCCCCCGCCTCGGGGCGGGGAAGGGTTTGGTTCGATTCGCAAACCGGCGGCTGAACGTCGATTCGCCACAGGCCGTCTTGCTCTTCCCGGAAGGCGAGCTGGAGGGTTTCGTCCTCGTTGCGGGCGGCGCAAACCACGGCGGGGTTTTGCGGTGAAATCGGCTCTCGGTCAGCAGAGAAGACCGTTTCGGGGAAGACCTTTACCACCGAGGGGACTTGGAACACGCCGTTTGTTCCCCCGCCGAGGGTGATAACCTTTCCCGTATCGGCCATGGGGAGGAAGACCAAATCGGTGATCCGGTAGCGCCCCGCCGATCCGAGCGTCAGGTGAAGTTCGATTTGCGCGGTGTCCGGCGCGGTGGAGATCGTCTGATAGAGAATCTTCCAGCCGGCCCCGCCGGGGGCGTGCTTGGTCCCGCACATTCCGCCGCTGGAAAGGGAACCGCCGGCGGTGTGCTGGTGATAGTACATTTGATACGGTTTCCCCTCCAGGGTTTTGACTTTAACGGCGACGAAATAGGTCGAGCCCCCCTGAACCGGAACACTCTGCCGCAGGCCGACCCAATGCCGGGCCGCTTCCTCGTCGGCCGAAATTTCGACCCCCGATTTATCTCCTTCGGTCCAGCGTTGGCAGGTGTATCCGTCGCGTTTTCCCGATTTCCATCCGTCCGGGAACGGGCCGTCCCCGGCGAAAACACCGTTGGCGACGAGGTTTCGCTCCTCGAAGAAGGCGGGGTAGGAGAGGTCCCCCGCGAGGGTTTCATCGTCCGGCTCGGCACCGCCTTCGCTGTTCGACGCGGTGTCGGTCTGCTGCATCGTGCCGGGCAGCGCGGCGCTGGAGGAGCCCGTGTCGGCGGCGGCCGAGAACCCCTTCGGCGATTGGCTTTCTTCCACCGCCAGGAAATACGAAACCGACCGCGCCGGCAGCGCGGCGGGGAAGAAGATCAGACTGTTCCACTCCTCGGGCCGGAGGACTTCCCCGGCCGGGGTGAGGATCGAAAAACTCCGGCCGCTGTCGTAACCGATTCGGCGGGCCAGTTCGGCCGCGGAAAGGAACATCATCGTCTCGGCGGCGTCCCCTTCGTTGATTCGGCGCACCACCGCCCAGCGGCTTGCTTTGTTGAAACCGTACCGGGAAATGTCGAAGGTCTCCGGCCCGGCCGGATCAAACCCTTCCGGCGCGAAGGTCTGGTACGGGATCGATTCCGTTTCCCCGACCGTGACGGTGTACAGCGGTTTTTCTTGGTCGTCCAGCCGCTGGAGCGTTAGGTCGTCGTACCAGGCGGTTCCCGTTCCGTAGAGAACCGTCCCGAATTCCAGGGTGTCGCAGTCCTCGGGGATCGTGAATTCCTGGGAAATCTCGGTCCAGTCGAAATCGCTCTTCTCGGTTCTCGGCAGCGTGCCGCCGACCATCGAGTTTTTGCTGTTGCCGACATGCGTGTACCAGCCGGAATACCCCTTGATGTTCCGCCCCTTCACAAAACCGCTCAGCCGCCAGCGCTGCCCCGGCGTGACGGACAGCCCCCCTTGGCGCGCGGCGATCCAAGTCGGCTTGGCCCCCTCGGCGACCGTGGTCTTGACCGAGTATTTTCCCGATCGGGCGTCGGTATCCAGGCCGGCGTGATGCTGGGCGTCCCCGGCGTCGAACCGCCAGCCGACGGGCGTTTCGTTCTTGACCGACTCAAAACCGCCGTTGACGATCTCGGTTCTCACCGTGAGCCAGTCGGCGAGGGGGAAACTTTTTTCGTTCCCGAAGCAGAGGGTATAGACCCCGGAGCTTTTCGGTTCGATCTTCACCGGAATCGTGAGAGCCCCTTTCTGAGGAACCGTCCCGCGGTGGACCGACTCGCCGTCGGCGCCGGTCAGTTCGAAGATCAGCTCCCCCCCCTTGGGGTCGAACAGGCGGAGGGAATCGACCTTTTGGCCGGCGATCGGAAGGGTATCGACCGCCACCGGCACGAAGGTCTCGAGCGTACTGTCCGAGGGGTTCTCGACGGTGATCGAAACGCGCGCCGGCCAAAGGGCGCCCCCGTCGCCGTCGCCGGACTTCCACTGCTGGGCCGAAGCACCGGCCGTAAAGGCGAGCAGGGCGGTCACACTGAACAGAAAAACAAACGCCAAGGCGCCAAACCGTCGGGTATTTCGCATGGGGAAAACCTCTTGCCGTGTTGGGGAATCAGGAGTTGGGAGAGCGTTCATTCGGCTCACCATGAATGATTTTATCAAAAACCAAGGCCGTTCGATAGAGCCCAAGGCCGGTCGGAAAGGAGCGTTTGTTGACAAGCGAAAATCGCGCGGCTATATTGGTTTTTACCGCTTCAAGTTCACACACGCGGTTTTATACCCCCAGCCAGTCAGGAAGGAAGAGATAATATGAGTCGGAGGTTCCCCGGTCAGAATCAATGGACCCGTCGTACTTTTTTGCGGGCGATGGCCTTTTCGGCCTGCTGCGCCCCGCTGGCGATGCCCGGCCGGGCCCCGGCGGGGGAATCGATCGCCGAGTCGATTCCTTATGAGTCGAACCTGCGGGACCGGCTGTGGATGTGGGGGCACGGCCGCCACTCCACCGACGGCGTGGCGAATATCCCGAAAGGGCACGGGATCGATATGGCCGACGCGATCCGCTCGATGGGGATCCCGAACGTCTGCGTGACCCGCTGGCAGTCGCTGCCGGCGCCGGAAAACGATACGCGCGACGGGAAGAACCCCCCGTTCGACCAGTTCATCAAGCAGTTTTACGATACCCGCCGGGTCGCCTGGAGCGTGATCGACGGGGCGGGGGAGCCGTATCCGCTTAAAAAACAGTGGGCCATCTCGCTGCTGGACCGCATGCCGAATCTCACGACCTTATTCCTGGACGATTTCTTCAAAGGGGAACCGAAGTTGGCCCCCGGCCGCACGGAACCGGACGCCCACCTTACGATCGCCGAGCTAAAGGCGCTCAAGGCCGAACTGGCCGCGCTCCCCCGCCGGCCCGACCTGGCGGCGGTTCTGTACGCCTATCAGATCAACGACCTGATTCGGGAGCATTTGGAAATCTGCGATGTCGTCTCGCTGTGGACCTGGCACGCGACCGATCTGACGGCCCTGGAGAGAAACTTCCGCCGCTATCGGGAGATTATGCCGACCAAGCCGACCCTGCTTGGGATCTATATGTGGGATTTCGGCAACGCCAAACCGGTCACGCCGGAGCTGATGCGGCATCAGCTCGATGTCGCCCTGGGCCTGTTCAAAGAGGGGCAGATCGAGGGGATGATCTTCCACTGCACTCCCCTTTGCGACATCGGCCTGGAGGCGGTCGACACCGCCCGCCAGTGGATCGCCGACCACGCCGAGGAGCAGATCGGCGCGCGTTCGTGAGGATAAACGGCGCTTGGGCGCAAGAGAAAACACACCCCCCGGTTCTTGGGAATCGGGGGGTGTTTGTTTTTGCGGGGACGGCAGCGACGCTTATTCTTCCCGCTGTTCGATCAGGGTGAACGGCTTTGTCAGGCCGTAAGGGATCAGGTCGTACTGGTTCCCCGGCGGCTGGCGGTCGGGGGAGGGGTCGAAATCGTCGTAGTAGCCCCGCTCGATGTAGTACTTCCCCCTAAAGTGGGGGCCGCACCAGTTTCGGGGGGTGGCGGTGAGGACGACCTCGACGGTGTTGGCGCCGCTTTGCAGCAGGTCGGTTACCTCGACCCGGCACGGCTGGCAGTAGATCACCCCGGCTTCCCGGCCGTTGACCAGAACGTGGGCGGTCGCCGCGTTCCAGTCGACCCCCGGCTCGTATCCGAGGTAACCTAGCCGCGGCAGCTGGGCGAAGTAGCGGCACGCGTTGTTTTTCTCGACGGTGAACGTTTCCCGATAGGCGGCCCTCTGGCCGTAAAACGGCATCCCGAGGTTCGTCCAGTAGAGCGATTCGGGGTCGTCGGACCAGACTTTCGGCGCGGGGGCGGTGATTTTAAACCCTTCGGGCATAGAGGCGACGTCAAAATCGCCCAGCAGATAGATCGGGACAATCTCGCAGAAGATATTCATCGTCTCCAGTGTGAGGGTGATTTCATTCTCCCCCGCTTGGATCGCCGAGTGAATATCGACCTTTTTGGCGCTTCGGTCGAACCACCAATCGTCCGAGGGCGTGACCGTCTGGCCGTTGCAGGTGATTGTCACCAGATCAGGTTCCTCCACCACCGCGTAGAAGGGCTTGTCGGTTTTGGAGGCGAAATACGACTCGTCGATCGTGAACTTCCAGCGGGTCTGGTAACCTTTCCCCGGTTCAAACTTCCGGTCGATCAGGTCACGCTTGCGCTGCGGAACATGGTACCAGGGGTTAAACTTATACCCGAAGTGATCCCACATCGCCAGATCGAGCGCGCGGTGGTATTGATTTTCCGCCGCGACCCGGCCGTCAAGCACCAAGGTGCCGTAGTCGAGGACCATCACGTTATCGTCCAACCGCTCGATACTCGGGGCGGCGTCGGGGGCAATCGTCTTTTCGATGAAAACGGGCGGTTTGCGCTCGGCAGCCGGTAGGGCCCCCGCTTTAAAGACAAGGGCCAGCGAGCCGATCGGCGGGATTGTCGCCGAAATTTCGACCCCCGAGCAGCCGCCGGCGGTCACCGGCGTGATCGGGTAGGGGGAGACCTCGCCGGTGAGCGGATCGCACCGCAGAACCTCTGACCAGCACTGCTCGGCCGAATCGGGGAAGACCCGGCATCGCAGCGACCGCTCCGCGTCCCGGTTGGAATTGACGAAGAAGAGGATCTCACCGTCTTTGGTCGACTTGCGCTGGTGGTACAGATAGGGAATCGAGAAATCCCCCTCGGTGTCACCCTCGGCGCTGAGGAACTGGGTCGAGCCGTTCCACGGGGTCGAGAGAAACTCTTCGCGGCTTGCCGTGTAGACCCCGGTGGGGAGGGAAATCGGGAAGGTCAGGTCGTTGGGCAGGGGACGGATGTTGTTTGGGTCAAACAGCCGTGAGAACCGCTGCTGCGCGCCGCTGTCGGCCACGGGGGTACCGCTGACGGAAGTCGGAACCGGGCCAAGGAGAATAACCGCTCCGCCGTTTTCGACGAACCGGGCCAGAAGATCGAGCGTCGATTGCTCGATATTCTCGAACGTCTCCGGCAGAACGACCCGGCGGTACCGGGCCGGACCGATGGAGAGAATTCCTGCTTCCTCGGCCGAGCCGAGCTGCGCCATAATGTTCTCGTTTCCGATCTCGTACTCGATTTGAGCCGCCTCGCACTGTTGGAGCAGTCCGCAGAACGAGGTGCCGATTCCTTGGTACACATTCCTTTGGTGCAAGTTCTTCCACAGGGTCGTCGTCGGCTGAAGAATCAGGGTGTCGACTTCCCGGCGTCCCTGCGACAGCAAAAAGGTGACGCGCCGGTTGTAGTCCAAAAGAAGGTGATAATCGGACCAATAGGGCATGTGGTAGAAGAGGGAAGGGCCCTCGTCGAATTTCTTCCGTCCCCGGACGGAGAACTGCGGACCCATCTCCATCGGGTGCGTCACGCCGAGGACAAAGAGCCAGTCGGTGAGCCGCTTGATGTCGGACGGCAGAATCGCCCAGCCGGCCGCGCCGCTGGTCTCGGCCGACGTGCGGCGCCGATTCGTCTGCGAGGCGACCGAACCGAGCTCCCGAACCATTCGGACATTCCCCGCCTGGCCGTTCTGCGCGTCGCTCCACTGATTAAAAATCAGGTCAATGGCCGGCTGCTGCTGCCACATGTACAGCGACCCGGCGTCGACCAGATGGATCATCCACGACCATTCGTGTTCGCCGTAATGCCCGGTCGCGGCGATGTCGTGATCCTCGCAGAATTGAAAAATCGGCTTGGCCCAGCGATCGACCGACAGGTCGATCAGGGTCGATAAGTAGTGATGCCGAACCTCGGGGGAGGCGACATGCCGACCGTCGGGAAGAACCGTGTCGGTTACGTCATTGAGCAGGGGGAGAACCTCAAGGATCGAATAGCCGAACTTTTTCTCGAACCACTCCGGCAGGTCGTCGGTCCACGGAAACGGACCGGCGCGGCACAGGGTCATCTCGTCGGTAAAGATCCCCGGGATCGTCTTGCCGAACTCCCCGCCGGAATGTTTGAAATAGCCCTCGTGGGTTAACTCGATAAACTTTTCGGTCACCCCCTTTTGCATCATGTCGCAGTAGACCCCGCCGGCGAGGCGGTCCTCGCGCCCGGCGCGGTTGCGGACCACAAGCAGGGCGTTCGGCTCGGCGACGCTCTTGTCTTTCACCTGTTGGGTGATGTTTTCCCAGCGATCGGACGCCCGGCGGTAGACGGCGACGGCGTTTTCCGGCAGGGTGGTGTCGGAATCGACGGCATAATCGGAAAACGCCAGGGTGCTGGCCGCCCCGGTCGGAACGGCCTCGATCAGTTTGCCTCCGGCGAACCCGGACGGCCAGGAGTACTCGTCGTAGAGCCAAAGCTTCATCCCCCGGCGTTTGGCCTCGGCCAGCGCCGTTTCGAACTCGTGGAAGAACTCCTCCGAGAGGTATTCCGAGGCAAGCCCGAATGTCGGATAGAAGAAGGTCTCTTTGACCCCCTGCGAGGCCAGGTCGTCGAAGACCGTCCGGATCGATTCCTCGTCGGTCTTATCGTTCCAGAAGAGAATCTCGGCCGTTTCGCTTCCGTCCATCTCCCCTCGGGAAAAACAGTCGATCACCTCGTCGATCGACGGGAAAACCGGACGGTTGAGATGGGACTGCTGTGCCGCGGCGAAGCCGGCGATTCCGAACGCCAGAAAAAGGGTGAAAACGAACAATCTGTTTTTACTCATGCTGTGTGAACCTCTTTTTCGTCTGTCCGAATCACCGCGCCCGCGTGGCGCTTTTTCCCCGTGTGGTTTGTTCAATGGCCGTTGACCGCTTTGGTTACTTGGCCAGCTCGCCAAGGATTTCCAGGGCGTGGTCGACCATCATCTCGCCGCCGCCGGGGGCGACGCGGCTGTTGATCGTCTCGTAGCTCCCCTCCTCGAACGCCTTTTTGGTCGGGACGTAGACGATCCCCTGGTTCGCCAGTTCGATGACCAGGGTGCGGGCGAAGGGAGAACCCTTTTTAATCGCCTGTCCCAAATCGACGAAGATCTCTCCGGGCATCGTCACGATCGCCAGTTTGTCCGACAGCCGGAAACCTTCGATATCCATCACGATCTGATCCGGCCACTGATAGATATTCAGAATCTTCCCGATCCGCGCCTGATCGAGGAAACCCCTTCCTCGTTCTTTCGCCAATTCGGGGTTCAGGACGATATCGGCGTTCGCCTTGGCGTCGGCGATCTCCTCCTCGGTGAACTGCTGGCGGGGGATCTCGATCGTCTGGGTCACCGCGTCGAACGAGGGGGTTTCGGCTTCCAGCCCCTCGTCGATTCGCGCGGCGATCCGCTCCCCGAGGATCGTCCCGATTTCCGGGGCCTTCTTGACCGGGGTCTTTCCGGCGAAGTCCAGGTGGTTGATATCGCCGCAGGTCCCCGTTCCGAAGACGGAGATAAAATCGTCGCCGAACTTTTGCTTTAAGACTTCCGACACGTAGAAGGGATAGTCGGCCGAATACTCCGTTCCGCCGGTGGTGTCGAGATGCAGCGCGAAGTTACTCAGCGAGGCGAACGGCTTGCCGGTCCGGGCGTCTTTGAACAGAACGATCAAACACTGCGGGTCGATCCCCCCCGCCGGGCGGATCATGTTCGGATTGTTGAACCCGGGATTGAATTGGACCGGGCCTTCCTTCATGAAGAACCGGCGGTTGAACGACAGGTCGGTGATTTCCGCGCAGCCCGATTCCATCGTCGCTTCCCGGGCCGATTCGTACGCCGAAACCGCCGCGGCGATGATCGCTTCGATGATCGTCTTCTCATACTCGGCGGTCTTGGAATTGAATTCCGGGCCGGTGTGCGTATGCGTCCCCGTCATGGCGATATGTTCCCGCTTGACCGGGATCTTCGCCGCGATCCCGTCACGGACGGGATCCGACAGCTTTTGGGGGATGGAGATCAGATCGCAGATGATCAAGATCGCGGCCTTGTCCCCCTCGCGGAAGGCGAGAACCTTCGCGTGGAGGGGATCGTGAATCGCCGAAGCGGGACGTTCCGAGTAATAGCCGCACAGCTGGAACCCCAGGGGGGGAGTGATGTCGGCCATCGCGGCCCCGACCTTAAAGACCGGCTCTTCGGCGAAGGTCTGAGGGACAAGAAGACCGAGCAGACAAAACAGCCAGCCCCACAACAGATAGGTTTTACTCATAGCTTTTCTCCTAGGGCGGCACTATATTTTTTGCCGCGTTTTATGGGTGAACAAACAAAACCGCCGCGAAAGCCGTGTTTGGCGAAACCTTTCCCGGCGGCCGGGAGAATTGGGTTTAATAACTAAATTCCCGATCCGCGTCGGCCCCTCCGCTGCCGATGCGGAACAGGTGAATCTGGCGCGTTCGCGGTTTGACCGCCACCACGTCGATGAGCATCGTTTCGTCCCGGTTAAAGGGGCGGATGATCGCCCCGTCGGGAAGTTCTTTCGGATTGACGGTGCCGTACCCCTGCGAGATGATGTAGTGTACGCCGTTGATACAGGCCTGATTGTCGAAATGACTGTCGCCGCAGAAAAGCCCGATAAAGGCCGTCCCCTTGTTTTCGGTGAAATCCCAGGCGACGTCCTCTTCGGTCCCCTTGGCGCCGGCGACGAAATCCTCGAGGATTTTGATCATCAGCTCATCGCGTTTCGCCCGGGTATCGGCGTAGCTCTTCCAGTAGCCGATCGGCGCGTAAACGCAGAAATGCTCGACCACCAGGGCGCTGAACCCTTCCGGCAGACGGAGGTTGTCGGCGAGAAACTGCAGCTGATCGGTCGAGTAGCCGTAGTACCCCTCGTCGCTGGTGTTGAGGAAAAAGACCCGGCATTTTTTCTCGGGAAGGTCGTAATAGCCGTAATCCTGATTCGGGCCGGTGATGAGGTTCACTCCCTTTTCTTTCTGCCAGCCGTTGAACTGCTCGCCGAAGAGCTGACTGGTGACATAAAAGGTGCTGTTGTTGTGGTCGTGATTCCCCAGCGCGAAGAGAACCGGAACCGGGCAGTTTTTGTAGAGCCGCCGGCTGACGGCGATGCGCAGACGGGCCCCTCTTTCGTCCTGTTTGGAATCGAGCCCGATATCGCCGAGGTCCGCCAAAAAGTCGGCCCGAAACTGGCCGGCGGCGTACTGCGCGAAGAGGGTGTGCATTTTCGCCGCGCCCCAGTCGATGGGGTCGTAAATCGCCGGATCGCCGTCGTGAATGTCGGTCACGATGGGGAAGACGATCACCTCGTCGTCCCCCTTCCACTGCTCGAAACGGGCAAGCGCCTCGGCGATTTGGGCCTTGGCCCAGTCGGGGATGTTTTCGGGAAGGTACTCCTGAGCGGACAGCGGGAGGAGAAACGCGAAAAACAGTGTCAAAAGGGTGGGAAAAAACCTTGTCATGACTTTAGCTGGCTCCTTCGGGGAGATGGGGCGCGGGCGCGCCGCGGCTTTTTATTTGTGTATAAACTTGAGTATTTCAGAAACGACGGCCGCCGTCAAGGTTTTGCCCCGGTTTTCTTCCCGATTCGGGCTGTTGCGTTTTGATCAGCGATATCCAATAATAGGCACTGTCAGGGGGATGTTTTTGACCTGCTCACACTTTGCGAGGATGAGGAACCATGAATAAACGTCGTTTAGCGTCTGTGGGGATCGCGCTGATTTTGCTCTTGGGGGCGCTGAGCGCCGAAGCGGCGCAAGAGGCGATTTCGTTTTCTTTGGGAAGCGCGTCCCTTTCGATTGATACCGACGGGACGGCCCGGCTTTTGCGCGGCGACGGCAGCGCCGCGGCCGACGCCATCGAGGCGTTCGGGCTGAAGAGCGAAGAGGGCCATACCCTTGGCCCCCGCAGCGTCGTGAAGAAATCGGAGGAGAGCTTCGATGTTGTTTTCACCGACGGTTCGACCGTTTGTTTCCAGACGGCAGCGGAGTCGGGATTCGTCCTCTTTAAGGTCGTTTCGGCCGATTTCGCCTCGCCGATGGAGAAGATGGTCTGTTTTCAGCTCCCGATTCCGGAGGAGGCCTCGTACGCCGGACAGATCAATCAGATGGTGCTGCCCGACGGTTTCACCGTCGCGCTGATGACCGCGGCGGTGAACCTCTGCCCGGTCCGCAGCGCCGGGGCGGTGAAGGGGAATAACAAACAGTGCTCCCACACGTTCCGGCCGCTGGATTGCCGGTCGGCCGAAAGCGACGGCGGCGGCCTGGGGCGGCGGTGCGCCGAATTTTGCGCCGAATCGAAGCGGGACGACGGTATCGGCTGGTCGGTTCACGGAAAATCGTTCCCGGCGCCGCTCGATCTGACCGGGTGCCGGGCGATTCGGGCCCGGGTTTGGTCGGACGGGAACGGGGAACAGCTGAAAATCCAGCTCGGCGGGAAAAGCGGCCATCGGGACGACTACATTCCGGCCGATTTCACCGGCTGGAAGACCGTGACATTGACAACGCCGGCGCTTAACGACCTGACTTACGACGATGTGCGGTACCTTTACTTTTACTACAACGGCCTGCCGGCGGGCAAATCGGTCCGCTGCCTGATCGATCAGGTCGAGGCGGTCTTTGGGGAAGGGGAGTCGGAAAAGACGGTCGTCCTGGAGGATTTCGAGCCGGATCACTCCTCCTATTGGGTCGGCGACCGGATGCAGGCGGTCACCTTCGCCCGGCACAAGCTGGTTCCGACGCAGTTCGCGCTGATCGCGACCGATCCGCAGCATTGGGCCGATACCGTCGAGCGGATGCAGCACGCGGCGGGTCTTCCCTCGCCGAGGCCGGGGGGCGCGTGGCGCGACGCCTCGCCGTATGTGCATCAGTCGTACTTCTTCCTCACCTACTTTAACGTCAACGAGTACGACGCGGCCCTGGCGTTCGCCAAGCGGGGGGGCTTTAAGCAGATACTTCTCCTCCAGAACTCGTGGTGCAAATCGACCGGACATTACGAGGTGAACGAGGAGAATTTCCCGGGGGGCCTGGCGACGCTTAAAGAGACGATCGAGAAATTCCGCGGCGAGGGGATCCGCTTCGGGCTCCATTTCCTCGCCGCCTCGATCGATACGTCGGATCCGTATCTGTCGCCGGTTCCGGACAAGCGGTTTGTCACCGGCCACAGCGATACCCTGGCCGCCGACCTCGATAAGGAAGCGACTGCCATCGCCCTTGAGGGGGACGCGGAGGAATTTCCGACCGGGCAGGATTCGTATATGGGGTCCGGCCAGGTCGTTCGGATCGACGATGAGCTGATTCAATACGACAAAACCGGGCCGGACGGCTTAAGCGGGTGTATTCGGGGGCTGTACGGCACAACGATCGCCGAGCACAAGGCGGGAACGCCGGTGACGCACTTTATTCGCGCGTACGGGTACCACATGTACGACCTGGATACCGATTTCCCGGAACAGATCGCGGCGAACTTCGCCCGCGTGGCGAACGAACTGCCGTTGGATATGATCTACTTCGACGGTTCGGAACTGCTCCAGCGCCCGGGCGACGGCGGCGACCACTGGTATTACAACGCCCGGCTGCACCGCGCCTTCTACGACGCGGTGAACGATAAGAACATCCTCTATCAGGGGAGCAGCTGTTCCCCCTGCTCGTGGCATCAGCTGCTGCGCAGCGCCTCGGCGGACGGTCACGACGATCTCAAGGCGTACCTGGAAGAGCGCAGCGGGGCGTTCCTCTCGATGGCCAACGACCACATGCCGCTGGATATCGGCTGGTACTATGGGTACGACCGCAGCGCCACGCCGGATATGTACGAGTACGTCCTGGGGGCGACGATCGGGTACGACTCCTCGATGTCGTTCCAGGCGTCGGTCGCCGCGGCGATGAAACATCCGTTTATCGGCGAGATCCTCGATATGATCCGCGTCTACGAGGAGCTGCGCCTCTCCGGGAAGATCCCCCCCGAGTGGCGGCCGCTGTTCCAGATCGATCCGGTGATGGCCGGTTACAAGAGCGAAGAGCAGCGCAATGCCCTGTTGGCGAACCGCCGGGATTTCCATCTGGAGACCACCGCCGACGGAAAACAGCAGTTCCGGCGGGTGATCTATCCCCTTTGGCAGGAACCGAACGCCGAGGAGGGCTCTTCGACCTGGACGCTGACGGTCGACCGGCCGTGCCGGATCGGCTTCCAGGTCCAGTTTATGGAGGGGACGACCGAAGAGGGAGCGGTCGTTTCGCGTCCGTCGATGACCGTCACGGGAGAGGATGTTTCGCAAACCGTGACGCTCGATATGGAACTGACCGGCGGCCAGTACGGGTTCGCCCTTCCGGGGCAAAAACAGACCCGCTACGGCCTGCCGCTGAGCGAGCCGGAGGTTCTGGCCGATACGCCCGATATCACGCTGCGGCCGGGGACCTACACGATCGAGTATAAGGCCGGCGGTACCGAAAACCTTCCTGTGAGGGTGCGGACGCCGCTTTATACCGACGAGTGCCTCGTGATTCCGTAGTTTTTGCGGCTTTCCCGGTGAAAAAAACCGGCGGCTCGCGCCGGGCACTGGTGCCCGAAGCGAGCCGCCGGTTTCTTTTAAGATAGAGAATAGCCCTTTTTACGGGGCGGGCCGGAACGAATAGATATCGGCGTCGGCCAGATCGAAGACCAATCGGACGGTCTTCCCGCGAAGCGGGGAAATATCGGTATTCTCCCCCCAACGGACGACCCCGTCGATTTCGTTTCCGATGATCTCGCCGCAGTCGGCCAGGGAAAAACCGGGGATCGGGTTCCCCTCGGCGTCCTGAATCTCGACACTGACATGGCCGGCCGCGCTGGTGGAATAGTTCATCTCCAGGCGGCTTCCCTCCATCACCAGCGGCTTGGTGATCAGCCGTCCCCCCATCGCGTCGGCGCGGATCGAGGCAAGCCCATCGGTTCGGAAGGCGTAGCGGCGCAAATGAACCGTCTTTTGCGCGTAGTCGCAAAGAAGGTAGATCGACATTTCGTTCGGCCCGGTCGGAACGATTCCCGCGGCGGGGTAGTTGGTCCGAGAGATCCAGTTATGGGCCCCGAAGCCGGGACGGATCAGCGCCTCGTCGAACGGCTGAATGTAGGTGTATCCCCCGCGGGTGGACAGAAGACCGACGTCGGCGCAGTCCCGGGTCCAATACTCGATCTGGGAGTTATCCACGATATCAAGCTGCGCCGCCTCTTCTTGGGAAATCGCCCGGCGGCCCTGCATAAAGCGGGCCGGTGTGGCGATCGAGATCTGCGGGGCGCGGAAGTAGGGGGTCGTTTGGGAGATGTAATATTGGAACCTGCGGGCCGGTTCCCCCTCCGGGGTTTTGTACTCCATCTGTTTCGGCTGGCTCCAGTGGATGAAATCGTCGCTCTCGGCGCGGGCCACCGTTCGGCCGAAGTCATCGCCGCTTCGCATATAAAGAAGATATTTCTTCTCGGCCGCCGACCAGAAGGTGACGTTTTGCGAGTCGAAGAGGTGGTTTTCGGCGGTCAGCGGCTGATCTTCGGCGCAGTGCCGCCAGTGGATGCCGTCCTCGCTGCAAAGGAACCACAGGGCGTAATTGCCGCCGGCCCCCTTGTACCGCTCGGAAGCGGGAACGCCGGGCCGCGTGTCGAGGAACGGGGCGAAATTGTCCGAGACGTAGCGCTTATTGGTCCCGGGGACATTGGGGTTGTTCTTCTCTTCGGTGAGGATGATGTTGTTCTGTGTCTCTTCACGGCCGGGGAAGGAGACGATCCCCAGCTGCGGTTTGATCCAGTCGATGCCGTTGTCCGACTCGGCGTAACAGCCCCAGCAGGGATTTTCCGGTCCTCCCTCCGGGGAGCCCCCGTATCCCCGGTAGTAGAGGCGGTATTTCCCCTCGTCGAACAGGACGGTGACATAGTTGCAGAAACATCCCTCCCAGGGGAACTCGTTTAGGTCGAGCACCTTTCCGCAGTCGACGGCGGTCCCGATTTGCCGCGAGACGTTCTCCATCCGGTCGATGACGTAGTTGTCGAGGAACAGCTCCCGATCGGTCCCGATTTTGACCGGTTCCTGCGCGACGGCGGCCGCCGCAGTGAACAGAACCGCCGTGAGATATCCGAGTAACTTCCAAGTTTTCATGACTCTTTCCCCGAAGGACGCGTTTTTCAGATTTTATTGCGCTTTACGGCGCGAAAATACGGGAAATCCAAATCGCGCCGGACGCGCCGCGGGCCAGCGCCTTCTTGTAATCGTTCTCTTCCTTGATCTTCGACGGCATCCGCTCGGAAACCACCACCCACCCCTCGCGGTCGGAGACCTCCGTGGTCCCGAAATTCCCCAGGGCGACACCCTGCTCCGGGACGGCGACTTGCTCCGTTTCGCGAATAAGCGTCATCGTTTGGGGGTCAAACTGCGCGATAAAAAGGGGGGCTCGGTGTCGGAAGATATGATCGTTATCCGCCCCGCGGCGGGTGTAGACCAAGTAAAGCTTCTCCCCGAGCCGCAGCCAGTGCTGCTGGGTGTTGTAACTGCCGAGGAGTTCCCCGGGCGCGCCGCCGTCCCCTTCGCTTTGCCAGCGCCAGGGGATCGGGGGATCGAAATTCAGTCCGTCATCGCTTGCCGTGATATACCCCATGTCGTCGCTGCGCAGGGTCAGGTAATAGCGGCCCTGGTACAGCGTTATAGACGGCTCGGAATAACCGCGGGCCTTATCGAGCGTAAGCGGCTTTCCCTCTTCCAAATAGCGCAGGTGTTTTCCGTCAAAGCCGCAGCGCAGAACCACCGCGTGATAACAGCCGTTCGGGTTTGGGACGTAGACGGGCAGCAGAATCGTTCCGTCGGGCAGATCGAGCCGCTGCGTGCATCCGGCCCGGCCGCAAACCGCGGCGCTGTGCTTGGGGACGGTCAGGATTTCAGGCGGCGACCAGGTTTTTGTCTCCCGGTCAAATACAGAGTACCAGGTATCGGTCTCGGCGGCATCGTCGGGAAGATCGTCGCACAGCGCAAAACGCTCGTCGGTCGCGTTTTGACTGTCTTGGTAGAACGCCACGCAGCCGGTCATTAAAAACTCTCCGCTTGGGGCGTGATAGGCCGGCACCTCGTCGCAGCAGACCGCCTCCATCGCCTCGTCGGTCCCCGGTTTGTACCGAATCCGGCCGAACCCGTCCTGCGGCACCAGTTCCGACCAGGTCTTTCCGTCGTCGGCGCTGTACGAGGAATGGATGTCGTAATAGACGTCGTTGGAGTTGAGCAGGTACTTTTGGGTCGCCAGAACCGCTTCGCCCGTCGGGGAGGCCGCCGCGCGGGCCTGGAACCAGCAGGTGGTTTCGTCGTACCCGGCCTGGAGCATTTTACCCGGCTGGACCCGAACCGCGTCCGCCCCGAAGGCGAGCGCGGCGAAGGCGAGGAAGAACCCAACGGTGATGATCTGTTTGGTCATGAATGATCTTTCAGGAAAGTGTCGTTCTTGATTGCCCGACGGTCAAAGCGCTTGTCTACTGTGGCAGGACAAACCCCAGATCCGGAGCGGGGATATCATCGAGCAGCGTCGGACGCTGTGTCGGCCCGAAGTGCTGGGGGAACTTTAGCCCCAGAAGAGCGGCCGGGGAGTCGTCGGGGAACGAGAAGTCGTGATTCTCCGGGTCTTTGAACCCCGGGTCGATGATTTGCGAATGAAGATCCCGTCGGTTTTCCGCCTGCCAGGCGGCGAAGCTCTTCCCGGCGAAGGTGATATCCGGGTGATTCGGGTTCCAGTAGATATTCTCGTCCATCTTAAAGTGCTCGTCGTCCCAGTGCCCATTGAAAAGGGGCGAGTCGTTCACCCAGAAGACGACGTTATGGTCGAACGAAAACGAATCGTGTTCCTCCACCCGGGAGCGCTGCAGCTGAGCTTCGCGGGACTGATAGAAGATGTTGTACGCGATCCGATTCTCCTTGCCGTAATGGTGATGGTACGAACCGGTCTTCGTGTTATAGACAATATTGTGCGACATCTCGACCCCGGAGGAACCCTCGTCGGTATAAAGTCCCCAGCCGCCGTAGGAAAAACTATCCACGTCGTGGATCAGGTTTTCGGTGACCTTGGTCCCCGGCGAGACGCCGAGGGTATAGACCGCCCCCATGTCGGAGAGGAGTTTCTGCCCGATTTTATGCAGGTGGTTGTTCCGGACGATGTTGTGGTTCGCCATCGATTCGGAGTAGCCCCACACCCAGCCGACGGAGACGGCGGAATAGTAAATATCGTACACTTCACAGCGCTGGACGGTATTGTGCGCCGCGTGGCCGATCCAGATGCCGACCGCCGCCGGATGAAGCCGCCCGAGGTATTCGAACAGGGAATCCTCGACCGTCACCCGCTCGGCGACCTGTTCGGTTTTCGGCAGCTCCATGAGCGAGGAGTCGAGAAGGTTCTCGTACGGCCAGCCGTTGCGGTAGAGGTCCCCCCCGATTCGGATCCCCCCCGCGCCGATATCTTTCATCGCGCAGCGCTGAACAAGCGCGTCTTTGCACGCCGTCCCGAAGATCAGCGCGTACTGCCCGATGTTCCGAAACGCGCAGTCGGTGAAGGAAAGGTACCTGGCCCCGGCTATCGGAATCGCCCCGTCGATCCCCGTTTCCGCCTGCGGGGAAGAGTTGCCGTACCATGGCGTGGTCCAGTTAGAGAAGGCGAAGGTAAGCCCCTCGAACCGGAGGTTTTCGACCAACCGGTCTTTCCGGCCGGTGATCGTCATCAGGTATTCGAGTTTGGGCGCGGTGACGGTGACGTTTTCCGGTGTTTCCCCCTCTTTCGGGATATAGGTCAGCTCGCCGGTGGAGCGGTCGAGGTAAAATTCCCCCGGGTCGGATAAGGCCTCGTAGACGTTTTCGAGGTAATAGCGGTTTCCGGCGGTGTAATGCCCCCAGCTGAACTCGGGGAGGCAGTTGGGGGAGGCCCCCATGACGGTCACGATCTTCTCGGTATCGTCGACCGACTCAATCCTCTGGCGGCTTAATATCCAGTGATGATAGACCTTCACCTCGACATCGGTGAGGTTGCGCAGGGTCGATTTAATCTCGTCGTCTTTAAAGCGGAACTTCTTGTCTCCTCGGCGCTTTCCGACGATTTCGTACCCCGGAATCTCAAAGGGGGATTCGATCCGCTCGGTGATGGCGAAATCGTGATCCTTCGGCCAGCGGGGACGATAGCGGCGCTGATTGTTGACGAACAGCTGCATAAAATACCAGTCGCCGTTTTTGACCTCCTCCAGCGTCAGGCGCCAGCGGCCGTCGTCCCCGACCGTGAACCCGCTGAGGGTCCGCCCGCCGGAGAGGACCGGACGGGCGCCCGGGGCGGCGCGCAGGATCGTCGGGGAGTCGGGCGTTCCCCCCATCTCGGGGGTGATCGCCAAGGTTTCGTCCAGTTCGTACAGCCCGTCGGCCAGTTCGACGACCAGAGAGACGAGACGTTCCTTCGGCTCGCCGGAGGCGCGGATCTGTTTGACTTTCTCCAGAGCCGCTTGGGGCGTCTTCAGCGGTCCGTCGGTGCCGTCGGCGCTGACCTCGGCGAGGTTTCCGGAAAACGCGTCGTTCCCCCGCGGGGAGACGTAGATCACCCGCTCTCCGGCGAAGAGCGTCGAGGCGAGGGAAACGAATAAAACCGCGCAAAATATTTTATGAAACATCTTTTTCTCCCGCGCTAAAATCCCAGGTGCTGTGTACAGACAAATGACAGGTTCTTTATAGACGGCGCCGGTCCCCTTGCCGCGATGAGGGAAGGGGACCGGGAAGACGGCATGGGTGTGTCAGAATATCTTTTCAGACTTCCAATTTCCACGGCTCGCGGTACTCGTACGACAGATACCGGTTCGCCTCCTCGTCGCCGATGAATTCTTCCTTTTGGGCGTCCCATTCCAGACGGCGCTCGACGGCCAGGGAGATATTGGCGATCAGCGACATGGTGGTGCTGCGATGCCCCTCCTCGACGTCGGCGTTCGGCTTTTGGCGGGTGCGGATGCAGTCGAAGAAATTCTGCGCGTGCTGGGCGGTGATATCGAGGTTCCCGTTCGGCAGGTCTCCGGAGCGAATCTCCTCCTCCGGGGCGCGGGGGCCTTTTTCCTGGAACTGGCCCGGTTTCTCGGGCTTGATCAGACAGCGGTGATCGTAAAAGTAGCAGGTCCCCTGTGTTCCCCGCATTTCAAAATAGCCGAGCTCCTGATACTTCTCGTCGGTCGCCATCATCGGGTTGCCGTTGGCCTCGAACTGATCGAAGAGCAGAAGCCGCCCGGAAGCGAATTGGTAGCAGACGCTCATCGTATCGGGGATCGTCCGGTCGTCGTCGACCGCGAAGACCCCTCCCATGGCGCAGACGCTCGCCGGGGCGGTTTCGTTCCAGTACCACCGGATCAGGTCGATAAAGTGAACCCCGTTATTGGCGATCTGCGAGGAGAACTGATTCCACCAGCGGAATTTGTACGGGGCGATATTCTCTTGATAGTCGCGCGACTGCGGGCCGAGCCACAGATCCCAGTCGAGGTTTTCCGGAGGGGTCGTCGGCTTGGCGCGGCCGATGCCGTTGGGGAACATATTCCCCTTGTGCCAGCATCGGGCGACGGTCGTTTTGCCGACCTTTTGATCGACCCCAAGCTCCGCCATCTTCCGAAAGATCGCCCCGCTGCGGCGGTGCGTTCCGACCTGGACGATGCGGTCGTATTTGCGCGCCGCCTCGACCATCGCCCGCCCCTCTTTGACCGTCGTCGAAAGGGGCTTTTCGACGTAGACGTCTTTGCCGGCGCGGCAGGCGGCGACCGTCTGCCAGGCGTGCCAGTGATCTGGGGTGGCCAGGACCACCGCGTCGATATCGTCCCGGGCGAGGATATCCCGGAAATCGTGCTCTTTGATCGGCTTTTGCCCCGCGTTTTCCCACGCCTGTTCCAAAACCGCCGAGTCGACGTCGCACAGGGCCGCCAGTTCCATATCGGGCGATTTCGAGAACGCGCCGATCAGCTGCCGGCCCCGATTGGCGGTCCCGATGAAGGCGGTCCGAATCCGGTCGTTCGCCCCTAAGATTCGGGCTCCGGAGGTCTGTGTCTGCAGCGCGGCCAGCCCGAAGGCGAGCGTGGTTCCGGCTTGATGAAAACGGCGGCGCGTGATTTTTTCCGGCATTGATCGTCCCTCATTGTTTTGAGTGTGTAATTGCCTTTTACCTGTCCGTCCTGCCGCGGGCCGAATCGTCCCTGAGGCGCTTTCGCGGACTGTTTTCATCTTATCAGAAAGGGATGCTGTTTGCAAACGAAGCGGTGCCACTTGTGGCGCGGCCCCAAGCGGTTTTCCCCCTTGATTTATAGACACGCTCCCCCCGTATCCGGTATAATGGCTTTATACCGCGTGAAAACTCAACTTCCGCGGTTCCGCCGCGGGAAAGTTGAATAGAGGATAAACGTCAAGGAAAAGCGAAAAGGGGAAAGAATGAACCGCCGCGAATGGATGAAATGGTGCGCTTTTTTGGGCTCGTTCGCCTTGGCCGGGGAGGGCGCGTCTTTACACGGTTCGGAAGAGGCGCCTTCCCGGGAGAATATGGTCCTGCCGGAAGAGATTCATATCATGAATCTGTCCCATACCGATTTCGGCTATACCGATCTTCCCTCCACGGCGTGGCGGATCCATGAGGAAAATATTCGCCTGGCGATCGACTACTGCCGGCAGACCGCCGATTACCCTGAAGACGCGCGCTTCCACTGGACGATCGAGACCCTCTGGCCGCTGGAGAGGTTTTTCTCCTCGGCCACGAAGCAGGAATTGGCCGATTTCGATCGGTTTGTCGAGTCCGGTCAGATCAACGTCACCGCGATGCCGTGCAATATCACCTGTCTGGCCGGGCGGCACGAGTGGGAAAGGGAACTTGACCGGCTCGCTCCCATTTACAAAAAGTATCAGCCGAAGGCGGCGCTTCAAAGCGATATCAACGGGCTCGGCTGGGGGATGGTCGATTCCCTCTATGACCGGGGGATTCGTTCGCTGTTTATGGCGGTCAACGGAAGCCGCACCCCGGTCGATCGGCTGAGTTTCTTCCGCTGGAACGGGACCGGCGAGCGGTCGCTGATGGTCTATAACGGGCTGCATTACTGCGCGGCGTACAACTACTTCCACGATTCGGAGTGGCGCCGCGGCCCGGTCCCCGCCCGGGACAAGATCTGGTATCACTGGCCGGAAGAGGATGATATCTTCGGGACCTCGGACGAGGAATTCGCCCGGCTGCGGGCGATTTTCGAGGATCGCAGCGACCAGTTCGACGGCGTCGGCTATCGGGGGAAGGTGCTCATCACGATGACGAACCACCGGACGATGGACAACGACCATCCGTGCCGGCAGCTGAGCGAGTTCATACGCCGCTGGAACGACTCGGGGATGACGCCGAAACTGGTTTTCTCGACCCCCGAGCGGTATCTGCGCGCGACGTTCCCCGATTACCCGACCATGCCGGACCGGGACGACACGATCCCATCCCTCTGCGGGGAGTGGGGAGACTGGTGGGGCAGCGGGATCGCCTCGACCCCGGTGGAGATCGCGCTTCTTCAAGAGACTCAGCGCCGGAGCGAGGATATCGACCGGTTCCGAAAGACCCTCGCCGAGGAGCCCCCCTTCGTGGCGAAGCAGGCCGACCGGCTCTACGACCAGATGATCCAGGCCGAGGAACATACCTGGGGGGCGTTCGACAGTATCGCGCTTCCTTACTGCGAGCGGACCCGGGGCTGCCTGCATGAAAAAATGGTTCCGTTCTATGAGGCCTCGGAGCTGTCCCGCAACATTCAGCGGGATCTGTTGGCCGGCAGCGGGGATTACCGCCGAATCTCGGCGACCGATACGATCGAGGTGCTCAATCCGGGAGAGAAAACGCGCAGCGGCTGGGCCGAGATCGCGAAAAAGGGGCTTCGGTTCGACGCCGATCGGGCGGTCGATCTGAAGACCGGCGAGGTCTTCCCGTTCGATGTGGTTCCCGAACAGACCGATCCGACCCGCCCGGTCCGGGGCTGGTACAACAACGACGCGGTCTATCGATTCTTTGTGCCGCAGCTCGCTCCCGGTCAAAGCCGCCGTTTCCGCCTGACCGCTTCCGGCGAGGAACAAGAGCCGGCGCTGACCGAATCGCGCTGGTTTGAGCCGATCTTTGACGATTCCGGCGCTTTGATCAATGTCCGAAACAAAATATCCGGGCGGCCGCTGTTCGAGTCGGACGGCCCGTGGCGCCCCGGGGCGATCATTCGGGAAAAAGCGCTCAACCCCCAGTCGGTCGGCGATGAGCTGATGGCGCAGAGATTCGAAGAATCCGACTTCGAAAGAACCGCCGCCGAGGTGACCAAAGGGGAACGGCTCCCGAATTTCTACGGGGACCTTTGCCGGATGGAGATGGCCGTCGAGCCGTGCCGGTTCATCGAGCAGACCTGGATGCTCTACGACGCCGTACCGCGCATCGAGATCACCACGTCGATATGGTTCCCCGAGATGATCGAGGCGCAGGCGTTTTATATGGCCCTGCCGTTCGTGATGGATCAGCCGAAGATCTACTACGATTCGCTCGGGAAGAGGGCCGAAATCGGGACCGACCTTCTGCCGAATACCTGCGCGAATTTCCGCACCGTGGGGCAGGGGGTGACGTTTGTCTCGGATCAGGGGCAGATCGCTTTGACCCTGACCGGCGCGCCGCTGGCGATGTTCGATTCGATCACCCGCGCCGGGGCGCAGACGCTCTTCCAGCCGCGGACGGCCCGTTTTTATTCTCTCTTCTTCGAGAATTACTGGGCGACGAATTTCGCCGTGATGCCGCCGGGGCTTTTCACCATGCGCCATGTCATCGAAGTCGGGGATACCCAGCACCCGGTCGAACCGCTTGAGAACGACTGCCACTGGGTCCGTCCGGTGGCCGAGACGTTCGCGCGCAACGGTTTTTTGAAAATGAACTACGTTTGACGAAACGGTAAATCGAGGATAACAGCATGAGACGACGATCATTTCTTTGGCTTGGGTGCGCGGCGCTGATCGCCTGCGCGGGTCTTTGGGCCGAGGAGGGGAAAGACCCGGTACTGCGCTGGTCTTTCGATACCCTGGACGGGAACTGGACAAGAACCGAGAACGCCAACCTCGCCGAGGGGGTCCACGGTAAGGCGCTCGACTGCCGCGACACGATTCTCCAGCTCCCCACCGATACGGTGCCGAACGGCTGGCCGCAGATTTCCTATGCCGCGTGGGTCTTTCCGCGCCAGTTTACCAGCTTTAACGAAATTTTCCGCAAAGAGGATGATTCCAACCGGCTTTTGTTCTCCTTTCAGGGAGGGGGGACCATCTTATCGATCGGGGCGAACATCGGCGGGACCTACACCGAATGTGACGGGCTGCTGCCGGAAGAGGGGGTTCTCAACCAGTGGCACTATGTCGTCGGAACCGTTCGAACCGCCGACGACGGCCGAACCACGACGATGCGGGTCTATTTCGACGGATTGCTCCTCAACGAAGTCCGGGTCCCCGGACAGCTGATCTACGGCGGGGAGGCCCCGTGCTTTATCGCCTCGTCCAAAGGGGATGGGGAATTTTTCGACGGTCTGATTGACGACCTGGCGATTTACGACCGGCCGCTGAGCGAAGAGGAGATTCTGGCCGTCAAGGCGCCCGATTACCCCTCGCTGGTCAAGACCCTGCTGGAACGGGCCTCGGAATTTGAACCGCTCACCGAAGATCAGCGGCTTCACCTTCCCAAGAGGGAACAGGAAAAATGGGCGCGGTTCGCGGAACTGAAAAAGTCGATCGTCGAAAAGATCCAAACCGGCGACGCCGATCCGGCCCAATGGCAGGAGATTATGGCGACCCTGCGCGCCTGGGCCCCGGAACGTCCCTATGTTTCCGAGGCGGTGGCGCCGTACCAAAAGCCGTATACCCCCAAGGTGGTCGACCGAACCCCGGAAGAGGCCGAGCAGCTGCTGCGCAGCGACTGGCTCGCCCAGTGCGGCGGGAATCCGTCGAAGTGGACGATCCTCAACGAACTGCGCCGCGCTTCGGAACTGGCCGACAGAATCGAGGACGCGGGGGCCGACCTGACCGAGCAGCGACACCAAATCGAAACCCTCTCGGAAGAGGCGAAAAAGGTCGCCGGCAGCGACGAGGAGCTCTACTTTAAGGTGCGTCACGTCAAGCGGTCGATTCTCTTTAAAAATCCGGCGATCGACTTCGATACGATTCTCTATATCGACGTCCCCTATCCGCAGGGGGGCGAAAATTGGCACGAGACCCGTCACCGGCTCGGCTATATGGGGACGACCGGCGGCCGGCTGATGACGATGACCGGGCTTTCGCCGGACGGCCATCAGAAGATGCTCCTTCCCAAAGAGCCGCTGACCGGGACGTTCTGGCGGCCGGACCTGTCGTTCGACGCCGATAAGGTCTTGGTTTCGTTCAAGCCGCACAACGAGAAATCGTTCCATATTTACGAGATCGATATCGACGGCGAAAATGTCCGTCAGCTGACGGGGGGGCGGTTCGACGACCTCGATCCGTTCTATCTGCCCGACGGGGAGCACTGCGTCTTTACCACGACCCGCGGTTATACCTATGTCCGCTGCATGCCCCCGACGAACGCCTACGTTTTGGCGAGAATGAAACTCGATTCGAGCGATCTGTATTTGATCTCCCGCAACAACGAGCCCGACTATCTCCCGTCGCTATTGCCCGACGGGCGAATCGTCTACTCCCGCTGGGAATATACCGATAAACCCCTGTGGCGCTGTGTTTCGCTGTGGACAATGAACCCCGACGGGACCCAGACACAGACGCTCTGGGGGAATCAGTCGGTCTGGCCGGACCTGCCGAAAGATGTCCGGGCGGTCCCCGACTCCAATCGCCTGATCATCACCGGAAGCGCGCACCACAACTGGTTCTCCGGCAGCGTGGCGCTGATCGACCCGACCAAGGGGATGAACTTCCCCGACGGGCTGACGAAGGTCACCGGCGAGATCCCGTGGCCGGAGACCGGAAACGGCCCGGTCGATCCGATCGAATCGGCCCATTACGAGGGGACGAGCGCCTATTCGGCGTACGATTCCCCCTATCCGCTGACGGAAAAAGACTTCCTCGTCTCCGCGCAGCGGGGGGGCTTCGGCGGCAAGTATGTTTTGCTTTTGATGGATACCGACGGCAATCGGGAACTGGTCGCCGAAGGGGAGCATAATATCCTCTACGCCCAGCCGGTTCGTCCGCGGACCAAGCCGCCGGTGATCGTCGACCGGGTCCAGTGGCCGAAAAAGGAGGAGTACGGCAAGGCGGCCCCGGGGATTATCTACAGCAACAACGTCTATGACGACGCCCCGCTGGAGCTCTTCGGCAAGGCGAAATATCTCCGCATTTTGAACATCGAGCCGAAGACCTACACCCTCTGGGACCATCGTCCCTATATCTCGACCGGGCCGGCGGTTTCGATGGTTCAGTCCGAAGGGGTCAAGCGTATCTTGGGGACGGTTCCGATCGAGGAGGACGGTTCGGTCTCGTTCTACGCCCCCTCCGGCGTGGCGCTTCATTTCCAGCTGCTCGACGAGAACCATCGGTGTCTTCAGACGATGCGCTCCTTTACCGGGGTGATGCCGGGGGAACAGCGCGGGTGCGTGGGGTGCCACGCCTCGCAGATTACCTCTCCGGCGCCGCAGAAGCGCTCGATCGCCGTCCTCCGCGAGCCGTCGACGATTACCCCGCCGCCTTGGGACGACCGCTCGGTCAGTTTCGAGCGGTATGTCCAGCCGGTGCTCGATAAGCACTGCGGCTCGTGCCACTCCGGCGACGGCGAGGCAAAGGAGATCTTCGATACCACCCTGCGCCCCGGTTTCCTCCACTTCAAGGAACCGTATGTCACCATCATCGGGAACCCGATGTGGGCCAAAGAGCAGAAGATCTATCGTCCGGGGAGTCTCACCCCGTGGAACGCCCCGACCGAGCCGGAGCTGAAAGACCCGCCGCCGGGGTTCGGAATCGCCGATACCATTTTGGTCGAGGCGTTTAACACGACCGACCCGGAGGGGTATACGACCCCCAAACCGATGGAGAAGCTCTCGTACGCCAGCCGCCTGATCAATAAGTATTGTCAGCCGGAGCATTACGGCGTGCAGCTCAGCGAGACGGAACTGCTGCGGATGATCGTCTGGGTCGATACGATCTGCCCCTATATGGGGAGCGACGATGTGCGGGCCGACGACGATCCGGTGTTTCAGGGGTCCGACTGGCTCTCGGTCAAGCCGCGGCTGAAGACCGCCCCGACGGTCTATCGCCCCGGTCCGTTCGACGCCTTCGACAATGACGAGGAAACTTACGCCGATCCGGGGGTGGTGATTCCGTAAAAAAAGGGGGGCCGCAGCCCCCCTTTTTAGCAAGAGAAAAAACCGCGTCTTAACACCGCGGTTTTTTTGTATTACATCATCGCTTCCAGCCGACGAAGGATCTCTTCCCGGAGCCGGTCGGCGCCGGTTCGGTCTTTCGGTTTCGGCCAGTCGGCATTGCGGACCGATTCTTCCCAGATGAGCGAATCGATCCGGTCCATCAGCCACTGCTGTTCGGCTTCGACGTCTTTCCCGTTCGCTTTGGCCTCTTCCAGACGATTCTTATACATCGTCAGGATCTCGAAATCGAAGACGCTCTCGCGCATGGCCGCGATCTGCTTGGCCGCGATGATCTCGGGATTGTCCGGCTCGATGAACATTGGGGCGAAACCGGTTCGCTTCGTTTCTTTGTAGGCGTTCCACGGCGTCGACGTCCCGTCGAAGAAGGCCCAGAAGAACGAGGCCTTGCCTCCCTCGCGGAAGAGGTGCCACGCCTGCAGGCGGTGGTACGAATACGGGTCGAGCAGCAGAACCGGACCGGAGCAGGAGTACAGATCCAGACGCTTCCCCGCGGCGATAAACGGACGGAAGGTTTCTTCGAACCCCTCTTTCTGCCCGATCCACATCGGACGGTTCGGGCAGAGGGTATCGCAGGCCTCCAGCAGCTCTTTCGGCGTGTTGGTGACGGGGTTGTAGATCGGGTCTTCCCAAATTCGGAACCCCTCTTCCCCGGCGTGAATCGCCTCGCTCCACGCGATGATCGGGCGGCAGTCCTGATTCGGGTCGATCCCCGGCTCGTCGTGAACCAGGAACGAGACCCGGTCGGGGGAAATCCCCTTCGACTGGAACCACGCGCCCCATTTTTTCGCCCAATCGGCGACGAGCTGCGCGAATTGCGGCGTGTCCCAGGCGTATCCGTGGAAGGAGGGCTGCACCGACAAAAAGACGTAGTACTCTTTCGCGTCGGACCACAGCGCCACCCAGCTTTCGGCCTCGTCGGTATTGAGGACGGCCTTGAGGTGGTCCGGGTCGGAAGAATCGACTTCCACCCCGCTGAAGAGCAGCCCCGGGGAGCCCCACGGCCCGTTCACGCCGTATTTCTTCATTATCGCGATGAACACGTCGCGGATGCTCTTGGTCACCGGGCCGTGACCGCCGAAGTCGGAATAATCCCAGCCGCCGAGAATCAAGGTCTGTTCCTCCGGGAGGGTGACCTTCGACACACGTACCAGGAGCGATTGGTCGGCGGTGCCGGCCGCGGCGGCAAAGTGAATCGAGCCATCATATTCCCCCGCCTCGGCCCCCTTGGCGCAGACGTCGATCCAAATCTGCGCGGGGAGCCCCGGATAAACGGTCACCTCGTACGAACCGTCACTGCCGCTTGCCAGCGGAACTAGGGCGGTCGCCTCGGGGACCAGCTGGGGCGTATCGGTCCAGCTCACCGAAAAGACCTCTTGGAAGAGCGCTTTCGCGCCGCCGTCGAACGACAGGGAAACGGCCAGCGGCTCGTCGGTCGTGTTGAGGATCTGGTAGACGAGCGGCTTGATCTCCCCGGAGGCCATGTACAGCTCCCGCTGCGAAATCGGTTCCGCGCCGACTAAAATATTGGGCGCTTCGTACGGCAAAATCCGATCGACGACCAATGGCGCGGTCTGGGGCTCGGCGATGCGCCGCGCCTTCGCCATGGCCGCGAAAATCCCCGCGTGAACCGCGTCGAAGGGGAAAATCGTTTTGAACGCGTCGACCGAAAGGTTCGACAGGAAGTTTTCGTCGGCCCGAACCGCGCGAACCTCCTCGGCCAGCGCGGCGAGTTCCTCCTTTTGGGGGGATTCGGCCGCCCGGCTTTTTTCCATAATCAAATCGGCGGCGTTCCCCGCGTCGGTAATGTACCGGGAACGGACGAGATTGAGATAATCCTCCCGTTCCACCCAGGTTTGGGGGTTGTCGTACGGCTGACCGGGATTCGGTTGATCCAGCAGCGAGGCGTCGCCCCGGCCGATTTCGATTTCATCCGTAAAGACATACCCGTTGGAATGGAAGAGGAACTTCGCGTAGCGTCCCTTGCACGCCAGGCCGGAGGCGGAAATTTTTCGCTTATTGTACTGGGTGGCGTCCCGCGCGCCGTTTTGCTCCAGATCGAGCATCATCACATCGCCGACGGCATACCACTGTTTCCCGTCGCTGCTGACATAAAAAGAAACGCTCAAAGGCCAGGCGACCCCCGCCGCGCCGGCGGCGGTCGTGAAGGCGGCCGAACAGATCGGTTCCTCTTTTTCCAGATCGATCGTCACGTCGATCCACGGGCCTTTGTCCCAGCCGACACATCCCTTCTGGGTCCAGAAATAGTCATTAGTCGTGACCCCGTCGGTCAGCTGGATCGTGTCCTCGGCGTCGGTGCAGTACCGGTAATCGGGAGCCGGGGAGAGGGTGTACTTCTTCCCCAGCGCGATATTCTCGCCGGCCCCGGCAATCTGTGCCAAAAGCCCCAGGGTCAGGACGGCCAGTGCGGGCCACAAACAGTTTTTCATCGTTCGTTCTCCTTGTGATAGAGTGTTGCTTCCAACAATGTTTTACCTACATCATCGCTTCTAATCGGCGAAGGATTTCTTCCCGAACCCGGTCGGCACCGGTTCGGTCTTTAGCTTTCGGCCACAGGAAGGAGTTTCCGAGAGATTCTTCCCAGATGACCGAATCGATTTTGTCCCTCAGCCATTGTTCCTCGGCCTCGACATCTTTCCCCTTTGATTTTGCTTCCTCCAGACGATTCCTGAACATCGTCAGAATCTCAAAATCATAGACGCTCTCGCGCATGGCCGCGATCTGTTTGGCCGGAATCATCTCGGGATTATCCGGCTCGATGAACACAGGGGCGTAACCGTTTCTCGTCTCCCGATACGTGTTCCAGGGCGTCCCGGTTCCGTCGTGGAAGGACCAGAAGAACGATCCCTTTCCTCCCTCACGAAACAGATGCCACGCCTGAAGACGGTGGTAGGCATACGGGTCGAGCAGCGAAACCGGACCGGAGCAGGAATAGAAGTCCAGACGCTTTCCCGCGGCGATCAGCGGCCGGTATATCTGTTCGAAACCGGCACGGTCCAGAGGCCAGTCCGTCCGTTTGGGACAGACGGTGTCGCAAACCTCCAGCAGCTGTTTCGGTGTCGCGGCGACAGGCATATAGACCGGGTCCTCCCAAATGCGGAAAAGCGCTTCCCCGGCGTGAATCGCCTCGCTCCACGCGATGATCGGGCGGCAGTCCTGATTCGGGTCGATCCCCGGTTCGTCGTGAACCAGCATCGAGACGCGATCCAGGGAAATCCCTTTCGACTCGAACCATTGGCCCCACTTTTTCGCCCAGTCGGCGACGAGCTGCCTGAACTGCGGCGTGTCGTAAGCCCAGTCGCAGAAAGAGTTCCTCGCCGCCAAAAAGATATAGTACTCTTTTGCGTCCGGCCAAAGCTTCAGCCAATTTTCGGCTTCCTCGGTATCGAAGATCACCTTGAGATGATCCGGATCGGAGAAATCGGTTTCGATTCCTTGAAAAACCAGCCCCGGCGTGGCCCACGGTCCGTTCACGCCGTATTTCTTAATCAGCGAGACGAATTTGTCACGGATACTTGGTGTCACCGGACCGTGACCGCCGAAATCGGAATCGTCCCAGCCGCCGAGAACCAATGTCTGTTCCTCCGGTAACCTCACCGTCGAAACCCGCACGAGGAGCGACTTGTCGACGGTGTTCGTCCCCGCGGCGAAATGGATCGAACCATTATACTCTCCCGCCTCGGCTTTTTTTGCGCTGACATCGATCCAAACTTGCGAGGGGATCCCCGGATAGACGGTCATTTCGTACGATCCGCCGTCGCTTTGCATCGGAACCAGGGCGGTCGCCAGGGGAACCAACTGGGTGGTATCGGTCCAGCTCACCGAAAAGACCTCTTGAAACAGCCCCGCCGCTTTGCCGCCGAACCGGACGGAAACGCTCAGCGGTTCGGTGGTCGTGTTGAGGATCTGATAGACGAGCGGCTTGATTTCGCCGGAAGCCATAAACAGCTCCCGATGCGGCATCGGTTCGGCACCGGTTACGATGTCGGGCGCGTCATAGGGCAAAATTCGATCGACGATCAGCGGCGCGATCCCCGGATCTGCGAGCCGCCGCGCCTTCGCCACGGCCGCGAAGATCCCCGCGTGAACCGCGTCGAAGGGGAAGACCGTTCGGAACGTGTCGATCGAAAGCCCCGAAAGGAAGTTCTCGTCGGCGCGAACCGCGCGGACCTCTTCGGCCAGCGCGGCAAGTTCCTCCTTTTGGGGAGAGCCGGCCGTTTGGCTCATTTCCAAAATCTTATCGGCGGCGTTTCCCGCGTCGATGATGTACCGAGCCCGGACGAAATTCAGATAATCGTCACGCTGCGCGTCGGCTTGGGGGTCTTGCCGCGGCAAGCCGGGATTGGGCCGCTGCAGCAGCGAGGCGTCGCCCCGGCCGATTTGGATTTCATCGGTAAAGATATATCCGTTGGAATGAAGGATGATTTTCGCGAAGCGTCCCTTGCATGCCAGGCCGGAGGCGGAAATCGTGCGCTTGTTGTACTGCGAGGCGTCCCGCGCGCCGTTTTGCTCCAGATCGAGCATCATCAGGTCGCCGATGAAATACCATTCCTCGCCGTCGCAGCTGACGAAAAAAGAGGCGCTCAAAGGCCAATCGACCCCCGCCGTGCCGGCGGCGGCCGTGAAGGCGGCCGAACAGATCGGTTCCTCTTTCTCCAGATCGATCGTTATATCGACCCAAGGTCTTCCGTACCAGCCGACACATCCTCTCTGAACCCAGAAATACTCTTGCGTCGTCTCCCCATCGGTCAGCTGAATGGTGTCTTCATCGTCGAGGCAGTCCTCACCGTTGGGCGCCGGGGTGAGGGTGTATTTCTTCCCCAGCGCGATATTCTCATCGGCCCGGGCAAGAGGGGCCAAAAGCCCCGCGGCCAGGATAGCCGCGGTGATCCAAAAGTGGCTTTTCATAGTTCGTTCCTCTTTGTTGTCATGGGTAAGACTTAGAAAAACGGTCACTCCCCTTCGGAAACGGAAACGCCGAAACATTCAACTTCGGCGATCCCGCAGCGATCCGGCGCGCCGGGGCGCGTGAAGTCGCTGAGCCGAACAAAACTCGTCGTTCGCTTCTGGAAAGTAAATCGCTGTTCTTCGGCGCTTGGTTGGAAGGTCAGCGTTTCGGTCGTCCCGTCGGAGAAAGTGCAAAGCGCCGACTCAAAGAACGCCGTATGCTCCCCGTCGGCGGCCAGGCAGATGGCGATGGTATCGAGCGCGACCTCGTGACCGAAATCGATTTCTAAGGTGGCGTCGGCGCGGATATTCGGCGACCAGCAGGGGATCTCTTCGGTGCCGGACGGTTTTTTCCCGTCGATCACGTTTTTCGCCGCGTACTTCGCCGCGTACGCCCACTCGCTGTTCGAAAACGCGTGCGGATAGACGGTCGATTCTCCCTGGACGTCGTCCCGGTTCAAAGCGACGTTGCGCTCGATGTTGTCGGCCCCGGTTTTTTTCGTGAGGACGGCCGTCGGCTCTCGGTGGAGATAGTCGTCGATATATTGCCGCAGGCACCCCGGCCCGAAGGAGGGGCCCGGGACTACTCCGCCGTCGGCCAGCCAGCGGTCAAGGACGTCCCGCTTCATCTTGTAGTAACTATAC
>JAFRFG010000054.1 GCA_017434455.1 Thermoguttaceae bacterium
CAACTAACATCGCTTCCCCGTCAAGCCCAGTGGTAATCGCCCCCCTCTGGGGGGAGGGGGGGCAAGCGGGGGCCGGGGGGCAGCCGCCCCCAAAAACCAGTGACCGTAAACCAGCCGCTCCCCCTCGACAGAGGTATCGCCAACTGCCGTGCGCGCCTCTTGAATTGCGCCGTTCGATACATTACGATTGACCGGTAGTATCTTTCACTAAAATCAATCCTTCCGCGAAGCATTACAGCAAAGGGGAAAAGAAATTATGTCGAATTGGTCCAGGCGGGATTTTCTGCGCACAGGCGCGCTGGCGGCGGTCACTCTTTCGGGGGGCGCGGTCACGGCGCAGGAACAAGCGGCCGGTGAACAGCCGACCGACGGGGGAGCGGTCCTTTCGTGCGTGACGTTCAAGCTCGATGTCACCCCCGAAATCGGGACGACGATGGCGTACTCGACCCATCGGGAGAGGAAGAACTCGATCTATATCCGCGGCGCCGTCTTCGACGACGGGGAGAAGCGCGTCGTCTGGGCGGCGTGCGATTACCTGTTCATCTGCGGCGAGACCTATATCGCCTGGCGCGAAAAAATCGCCGAGGCGGCCGGGACGCAGCCGCTGAACGTCTTCCTCCACTCGATCCACACGCACGAGAGCATGTGGGTCGCGCCGGAGTACAATCCCGGCCCGGGCGAAGACTGGAGAAAGGTCACCGATCAGGAGTACTGCGACAAGACGATCGCCGAGCTGACCGCGCTGATCGCCGAAAAATGCGCCGGCCCGTGGCGGCCGATCGCCAAGCTCTACACGGCCGAGCAGCGCGTCTGGGGGCTGGGCGCCTGCCGCCGGGTCCTCGATGAAGACGGCAAGCTGGTCGATATCCGCTGGAGCGAGTGCTCCAACCCGAAGATGCACCAGCTGCCGGTCGGGGTGATCGACCCGCTTTTGCGCTCGGTCGTCTTTGAGGACAACGCCGGGGAGAAGTTCCTGGCGATGCACTTCTACGCGACGCACCCGCAGACGGAATCGCTTCGTGACTCGGTCTCGCCCGATGTTCCGGGCTACGCGCTGCGGATGGCCGAAGCGCAATTTCCCGGGATGGATCAGGTCTACTTCAACGGCTGCGGCGGGAATGTTACTCTGGGGAAATACAATGTGATCGAGGACGACGAGGGGATCGCCTTCCTCGGAAGCCGTCTGGGGAAGTATATCATCGCCAACCTCGGCGCCCTGATCGAGCGGGAAATGGGGAAGATCGAAGTCGTTCACGCGACCTTCGACGTCCCGATCAACGAGGAGCTGATCAAAGAAATGCCCGACAATCGGGGAAATCGGCAGTATGTCTTAAAGACAATCGATCTGTGGCGCCAGTCGGAGCTCTCCCGCGTTTCGTTCGGGCCGGAAGTGCATCTTTTGTCGATCGATTTCAGCGAGGTCTGTATCGAGTATCAGCTCTACGCCCAGTCGCTCATTCCGACCCTCTTTTTGGGGACGGCCGCCTACGGCAACTGCACGATGCAGTATATCCCGATCGCCGAGGCGTACGGCGACGGCAGCTTCGAGTCGAGTCCGGGCTGCTGTATGGTGAAACCGGAAATCGAGCAGTCACTCAAAAAGGCGATCGCCGAGGTCCTCGCCGATCTGACCGAACGGTAAAAAGCGCAGGGCATTCCTAAAGAATAACCTTTCCGCGAAGCACTTACAGCAAAGGAATAAAAAAGCTATGTCGAATTGGTCCAGGCGTGATTTTTTGCGCACCGGCGCGCTGACGGCGGTCTCTCTTTCCGGGGGAGCGGTGGTCTCCGCCGACGAGGCGGCCGACCGGCGGCCGGCCGACGGGGGGGCGGTCCTTTCGTGCGTGACGTTCAAGCTCGATGTCACTCCCGATATCGGGGCGACGATGGCGTACTCGATCCACCGGGAAAAGAAAAATTCGATCTATATCCGCGGCGCCGTCTTCGACGACGGGGAAAAGCGCGTCGTCTGGGCGGCGTGCGACTACCTGTTCATCTGCGGCGAAACCTATCTGGCCTGGCGCGAAAAAATCGCCGAGGCGGCCGGGACGCAGCCGCTGAACGTCTTTCTTCACTCGATCCACACGCACGAGAGTATGTGGATCGCCCCGGAATTCAATCCCGGCCCGGGCGACGACTGGCGGAAAGTCTCCGATCAGGAGTACTGCGACAAGACCATCGCCGAGCTGACCGCGCTGATCGCCGAAAAATGCGCCGGCCCGTGGCGGCCGATCGCCAAACTCTATACCGCCGAGCAACGCGTCTGGGGGCTGGCCTCCTGCCGCCGTGTTCTCGACAAAGACGGCAGGTTCGTCGACGTGCGCTGGAGCGAGTGCACGAACCCGCTGATGCACCAGCTGCCGGTCGGGGTGATCGACCCACTTTTGCGCTCGGTCGTCTTTGAGGACACCGCCGGGGAAAAGTTCCTGGCGATCCACTTCTACGCGACGCACCCGCAAACCGAGTCGCTTCGCGACTGTGTTTCGCCCGACGTCCCGGGGTACGCGCTGCGGATGGCCGAGGCGCGCTTTCCCGGGATGGAGCAGGTCTATTTCACCGGCTGCGGCGGGAACGTTACCCTGGGGAAATACAACGTGATCGAGGACGACGAGGGGATCGCCTTGCTTGGAAGCCGTCTGGGAAAATATATCATCGCCAACCTCGGAGCCCTGATCGAGCGGGAAATGGGGAAGATCGAAATCGTCCGGGCGTCGTTCGATGTCCCGTTCGATGAACAGCGGCTGCAGATGGCCGCCGCCAATGTCGGGAATCGGGAGTATGTCCGCGGGACGGTCGATCTGTGGCGCACGTCGAACCTCACCCGCCTTTCGTTCGGGCCGGAAGTGCACCTTCTGTCGTTCGAGCTGTGCGAGGTCTGCGTCGAGTATCAGCTCTACGCCCAGTCACTCATTCCGACTCTCTTTTTGGGGTCGGCCGCCTACGGCAACTGCGTTACCGAGTATATTCCGACCGCCGACGCGTACGGGGACGGAAGCTACGAATCGAACCCGAGAGACTGCGTGGTGAAGCCGGAAATCGAACAGTCGCTCAAAAAGGCGATCGACGAGGTTCTCGCCGATCTGACCGAGCGCTGAAAGCGCGGCGGCAAAGTATTTTTTTCCCGATGAGTTTGGAAGTTTTTCAACAGTGACAGACATGATGACAACAACCGAAAACGGTTCCCCCGCCCGCGCTTCGGCCCGGCCGCTTTTTTATGCCGGCTTCGCCTGGCTGCTGATCTTCGGCTTCTCTTCCCTCTTCGGCGGGGAACCGCTGTTCGACATAAAAGAAAACGCCGGGGAGTGGACGCTTTACTTCGGGGACGAGCCGCTGGGGGATCTGCGGCTTATGTTCGACGATATCCCCAACGGGATCAACCCCAAGACCGAAGCGCGGACCCTTTCCGACGGAACCCGCGTCTGGAACCGGTACAGCGAAGAGGACGCCACCCGCTATCGGGAGGAAATCGCCCTGCCGCCCGATAACAAGAGTGTCGAGATCACTTTTTCGACCCAGACCTACGCCTATCCGGAAATCTGTTCCCGGCATCTGACGCTCGAGATCCCCTATTCTCTGGTCGAGGGGGGGAGCTTCCTCGGCCTGACCGGGAACCCTTACGAGTGGGCGGAAAAGGGAGGGGATTTCACCGCCGATCTGCCGGACGGGCTGTTTCATACCTCGATCGAGAATCTTCGCGCCGGCTGGCGTTTCTTCACAATGAAGGACGCGCGCGGCCGGGAGCTTCTGTTCGACTTTAACCCGCGCGGACCGTACGACGACGAGGCGGCCGACTGCGACAACGGGGCGGTCCGCTCGCAGTGGGAGGTCGAGCGCCGGGGCGATAAGCTCCTTTTATCCAGCGGGGTCGATTTTACCTCGTTCGGCGGCATGTCGGCCCTGAAGCTCGTCATTACGGCGGGGACATTCGGCGACTACGACAAGCGGCACTCCCGGCGGACTTACAGCTATCGGTCCGACTTCCCGCCCGAGGCGTTCTACTCGTTCGGCGCCGAAACCCACGGAGGTCAATACACCTCGCTCGACCGGACCGTCTTCACCGACGAGAACCAGCGCGGATGGCGAAGCGCCGAGACGCTGCGGGTCGTCGGCAATCAGTCGCCGGGGGCCTATTACAGCGCGGTGGCGGGGACCGATCAGTCGCTCATCCTGCGCGGATTTCGGCCGGGGCTCTACTGCCTGACCGTCGGGGTCGGCAACGATACCGGGGAAAAGAATCACTTCTCGATCGACTGCAACGGACAGGAAGTGCTGAGCGATTTTTCACTCTGCCAGGCGGAAGCTGCCGATATCTCGTTCCCGGTCTGGCTCGACGAGGGGGAGGCGGTGCTTGATTTCCGCGGCGATTTTTTGATCTCCACCCTCGGGGTCCAGATGTTCGCGACCCTGGCGGAAGATTTCACCTTCCGGAGGAATTTCTGGGTCAGCGACGGTTTCGAGCCGTCGGTGATCTACAATAACGCCAATACGGCCGAGCCGCCGGTCTACAAGACCGTGATCGACCGTTACCCGATGCCGAAGGCCGGCCAGGAGCAATCCGGCCCCTTAAAGCCGTTTGTCCGCCAGACGTGTCTGCCCGCCGCCGATAACCCGGCGCTGATGTGGCGCTTCGACGCGATGCTGCGCAAGATGTGCGGCAACTCCAGCGCGGTCTTCGAGTACGACGAGCCGACCGTCTTAAACCGGTTTATGGACGAGCTGCAAAGCCAGCACGTCACGGCGGTGCTCAACAGCGGGCTTCACTCCCGGCACACCTATCCGGCCAATCTGCAGCGAACGGTCGATGTTCTGCACCGCTACAGCGAGGCGGCGCACCAGCGGGGGATCAAGGTCGTCGATCATCACGACGCGACCCTCCTGTGGAACGAGGAGACCGGTCACCGGGTGATGCTCTCGCGGCTCGATCAGGTCTCGCGGCAGATGGGAACCCAGCTGCCGAACTTTATGTTCTGCATTATGAACCCCAAGTTCAACGAGACCTATTACGAGTATCTGCGCGCGCTGGTGCGCGCCGGCCTGGACGGCCTGATGACCGACGAGATCTATTTCCCCGACTACCACTGCACCTGCTCGCACTGCCGCGCCAGTTTCAAAGAGGAGACCGGCTGGGACATCCCGCTGAATGAATGTGACCCCCGAATCAAAAATAAAGACTCCGAGCTTTGGCGCGCCTGGATCGAATGGCGCAAAAAGAAGATCGGCGACTGGGAGGTGAACCTGCGCCGGGAGCTCAATAAGATCAACCCGAACATCACCCTTATGACGTACAGCAGCGACCTGTGCAGTCCCTGGGCGCCGGAGATCACCGGATTGGACCTGACCGAAAAGGTGCGCGGCTGCGACTATATCGGAACCGAGATCATGACGCGCAACGTCTTTATGAGCGTTCGCTGCGTTTTGGCGCTGATCAATTTTAAGAATGTGTTTTTGGCCGATTACGGGCTCCCCAGCTTCAGCTGGAGCTACCACAGCACCTGGGAGGCGGTCTACCTCTGCTGGGCGATGCACCACATGCACCATCAGGCGACCCCCTGCCCCGAAATGGTCTGCCCCGAGGGGGGAACCGACTTCTACCCCTTTATCGGCCGGACCCAAGGTCTGGGCGGGGGCCAGCCGCTGGTTACGACCGGGGTGCTCTTCCTCCCCTCGGCCCGGGACCGGAACGTTCTTTCGACGATGGAGGTGGAGCTGATCGGATTGGTCCAGACCCTTCAGGAGGCGCGGGTTCCGTGCCAGGTGATCGGCGGCGGCTCGATGACGGCCGAAAAGCTCTCTAAGTACCCGGTGATCTTTACCGGGACGCTGGAGTCGGTCTCGGACGAGACGATCGAGCTGCTGAAACAGTACGTGCGCGGCGGCGGGCGGCTGTGCGTCACCGGCGCCACCGCGCTGTTCGACCGGTGGGGGAATCCGCGCAACCAGTGGGGATTCGCCGAACCGTTCGGCTTCTCTCCCGAGCCGCGGCGGGTCGACACAACCGAGCTGTTCTGCAGCGACGGCACGAAGTGCGATAACCTCGCGGGACTGCCGGACAGCTGCCCGATTTCCGGGGAGGGGATGGAAGCCAAGGAGGCGACCGCCGCTTACGTGACGCTGGCGGACGGATCGCGCCCGAAACTCCTCTACCGGGCCGACTACGGCAAGGGGACGATCTTCTATACCCCGACGATGCTCGGCTCGATGTTCCACGCCCCGCCGCTGGGCCCGCGCAACGCGCATCAAAACCCGTTCCGCTATGACACCAACACCGCCGCGGTCTTCCACGAGCTGCTCGACACCATCATCGGCGAGGCCCGATACTGGAAGATCGACGCCCCGCGCCAGGTCTATACCACCCTCTACCGCAAGGAAGGGAAGCTGATCATCCACTTGCTCAACGCCACCGGGGTCAATCCGGCGGTCGGCCAGACGGTCGACGCCGCGACCCTCCCCGAGGTTCCGTTCCCCCCGATGGAGAAGGACATGCCCTTCGAGATCCCCTTTGACCGAAAGGCAAGCCGGATCTACGCCATCTCCCCCGACTACGAAGGCCAGATCGACCTGGCGTTCTCGCAAACCGAGGACAACCTCGTCAAAGCCGTTCTCCCGAAAGAAGGACTTAAGGCGTATACGATGATTGTGATTGAGTAATGGGAGGGAAGCCCAGATCAATGAAATCCCCGAACCGGCCCGGCGGACGGTTTCGGGGATTTTTTTGGGGCTGGCGTGGGCGGTCCGCGTAACAAATTAGGAGAAATAAGCCCTACGGTGCGGCTGACGGAAAATTTTTCTAAAGGGTATTGAATTCTGTTTGGATCTTCCCTAAAATGTTAACGAGTGAAACCACGAGTTAAACGGCATGCCGGGAACCTTGCGCGCCGTGGTTCTGGTTTCGCACGGGAATCCAACAAAACAAACCGTGTACAAGGGGAGCTATCATATGTCGAACAATACAAACAGCGATAATGTTCTCAGTCACATCCTTTCTTGTTTAAAGAATGGCAGGAAATGGGGAACGTCAATCCAACTACAAGATAGGGTACAACTTCTTCCTGGAGTGATTTCAAAGAACATAAATTCGATACTCAAGTTTATCAATGAATTATCAACAGAAGAACAAATCGTGTCAGCATTAAAGTCTGTCTACTGGCAGATGCTTTCTGTTGTATTTGGTTATGCGAGTTGGGATAAGAATCCTAAATATTTCCTCACAGTAGATCAGACAGATTCGCTTATCGATGCAATCAGAAACAAAATTGATTCACTTGGTTATAGGATTCGGACAAAAGACATTGATGAATTTGATGATCATGTTAGTGTTAATGACTTGTTAAATGACTTGTGTACAAGTCGTAGGGAGAATAAATATAACAGTTTTAAAATCGATCGTTTTCCAAGAATCTATTACTATAAAACAAATGATTGGGAACGCGATGAAAGGGAAAGCGAGTTTAATGTTTATGATAAGTCTAATGACATTCATAAGGGTGATATCATAATAGTAGGCAGGAAATCAAAAAACTTCATCGGATATGGAGTTGTTGCGGACGATAAGTGTAACCCATACAACCAAAACAACGAGAATGATCCAGAATCTAGTCGTCGGCGTAAAGTCAATTGGAGGTTTGTTAGTCCCGATAAGTTCGCTGACTTGAATAAATATATCGACGATAACAGAGGAGGTTATTTCGATTTCAATGGTGCCCATTTGATCACGATTGATTATCGATCCATTTACCGTTTGATAACAGAAGTGTTAGATATTCCAGAATGCAAAGATGCCCTTAATCAATGGAATATTGATCACTCTCAAATCAATTCATCGACCTCTGATAACGAAGATGACATTATGAACGACAACATCAACAATTTCGATAAAAATCTGATCCTCTGCGGCCCTCCAGGAACGGGAAAGACATATCACTTGGTGAATTACGCTGTCGCGATCATCAAAAATCAATCATTAGAGAATGTTCTTGCGCGTAAACGCGAGGATTTACGCAAGGCGTTCGAGCAGTACGTTAAGGAAAAACGGATTGAGTTCGTGACGTTCCATCAGTCGTATGGCTACGAGGAATTTATCGAGGGTCTTCGGCCAGTACTAGCGAATTCAGACAAGTCCGAACAAAGCAAGGACGTCAAATACGAGATCGTGCCGGGGGTGTTTAAATCCTTCTGTGATCATATCCACGGGAAAGATAATCCATCCAAACAACCGGTCAACGAAACCAAAATTCAGGAATCGCCGACTGTCCCTCAAGATGATTCTGCCGACACTCTCGCTGATCACGGGGAACATGAAACCGAAGCCGAGCCGCAGAACGCTGCCGCCCCTGCACCAAAGAATTACGTCTTCATTATCGACGAAATCAATCGCGGCAATATCTCCAAGATATTCGGTGAGCTGATCACCCTGATCGAGGAGTCCAGGCGAGAGGGGGAAAGCGAGGAAACAAGAGCCCCATTGCTTCAGTCGAAAGAAGAAAAATTCGTAGTTCCCAGCAATCTCTACATTATCGGCACGATGAACACCGCGGATCGTTCCATCACGCAGATCGACACCGCCCTGCGCCGCAGATTCTCCTTCCGCGAAATGATGCCGGACACGAGCACTCTCGAGGGCTGTATTGTGGACCGTATCAATATTAAGAAAATGCTCGAAACGATCAACAAACGGATCGAGTATCTCATGGACAGGGAACACCAGATCGGTCACGCCTACCTTTTGCCGCTGAAACAGAACAACACAATAAAGAACCTGGGTAAGATATTCAAAGACAAGATTATTCCGCTGCTTCAGGAATATTTCTTTGATGACTATGAGAAGATCCGTCTGGTTCTCGGGGATACAGGAAAAGAGGACAAGCAACATCAATTCATCACCAAAGAGACGCCGAAGGTAAAAGATCTGTTTCCGAACGCTGGGGACATTGACCTCGACGGGAAAAGCATTTACACCATCAACGAAGGGGCATTCGATCACCCGCAGTCGTATATTGAGATTTACCCCAATACGGAAGAAGGCAGCACTGAAGGGAATACAGAATCTGCCGATTCCCAGAGCGAGCCGGATCCAAACGAACAATAAGCAATACGGCGAAACCGCCGAATAGAAAAAATCTTTCCGTTCGGCGGTTATGGTTCCTGTTTATCCTCCCCTCCCCCAGAAAAGAAGTGGCATTTCGGTGAAAAAACCTGTTGAAGTCATTGAATATCAGAAGATCTTCTGTAAGGAGGATCCGTCTGAGGTGGGCGAAGGTGATGTCGCGCTGGATAAGGCGAGTTTCGACCAACTGAGTGACTTCATAGCGTCTCGAAATCAAGAGCTAGAGGAGAAAAAAGGGGAAGAGACCCGTGAAATAATGAAGTTCACCTCCACCAAGAGGGGAAAAAAGGCCCTGCAGGCGATCAACTATGTCGGGGTCATCTCCTTAAAATCCGGATGCCAGATCGAGATCCTTCCCAAAATTAGTGAATCTGACACCAAAGAGGCCCGACCGAAGACCCGAAAAGTCTTTATGAGGATGCTTCAGGCCACAACGGAGATCCCCCGCGCTAAGGCAGCCCGATCCAGCTTGGATACGGAAAAAATGCCGATGCTGGAAATCTTCTTTCGGGTTTTTATCGACGAATTGCTCCTGCTGATCAAACGCGGGTTAAAATCGGATTATTTGCTCCACCGCGATAACGAGCGTATTTTCAAGGGGAAACTGATTTTCCCGGAGCATATCAAGCGAAACGCGGTGCATAAAGAACGCTTTTTTGTCGAGTACGATGAATTCAGCATCAACCGGCCTGAAAACCGGTTGATTAAATCCACCGTGATGTTATTGCTCCGGTTATCTCATAATTCCGCTAATCTGAAGGATCTCAATATCATCCGAGCGATGCTCGCCGATATTGAGGAGTCGGCCAATTACGATTCCGACCTAGCGAAGGTATCTTGTCAGCGAACTGCCGTCGAATATAAGAATGTGATGGACTGGTGCCGGCTGTTTTTAAAGAAATTAACCTATACGACCTTTTCCGGGAAGAACATCAACTTCGCCTTCCTTTTCCCTATGGAGAGGGTTTTTGAGTCGTACGTGGCAAAGAAGGTCCGAACGCTGCTGCCGAGCGAGTATACTGTCTCAGTACAGGATAAATCACGTTGGCTGTTTGATTATCCCAGGAGGATGTTTCAGCTTCGGCCGGATATCGTGATAAAAAAGAACGGTAAGCCGAAGCTCATTCTGGACACGAAATGGAAACTGCTCTCGGATCCGCCTTCGCCCGATCAGGCCGATATGTATCAGATGTACGCCTATCTGAATCGGTTTAAGGTCGACCAGGTCCATTTGCTTTACCCAAAGACGAGAAATACAGAGGGTGGTACGAAAATAGATTATTCGTGGAGCGACGGACCGGACAAGGGTAAAAAAATCGGCTTTCGCTTCTTTGATCTCGAAAATATCGAGAATAACAAAACCATGCTGAATGAATTATTGGGGTTTCAAGCCGGGGATTCGTGAAGTTTCCCGAGAAAACCGTTCGAGACCGAGATATTCCCGATCCGGAAGCCGCGGCCGCCGGAGGTGGCGAAAGAGAACCGACATTGACGAGGAGAGAAGAACTTCTCTCCCGTGTCTTAGGTCCGGGGCTGCGGGTCGGATCGATGGTATCAGCCGTCTTCCGAAACGCAGCACCAGAGCGATAACTGGAAATCACGCATTTTGGCCCCCTCCCCTTTGCAAGTCGGCTGAAGTAAGATAATCACTAAATATTTAGATACGGGCCTTTGCTGATTCTTGACTTTCGTTATAGAATGTGGTACTACAGTATAAGGGCACGTTGAGAAAACATTCATCAGCCGCGCGGATACACTTTCGCGCGATTGTTCCATAACACAAAACCATTCATCAAGAGATTGCCGCAATGATCCCTTATGTGAATACCATTTGCTTCGCTCAAATCAAAAACCGCCTGGAAGCCGGCAAGTATTGGGGGCTGCAGTCCCCCATCACTCCTTTTCAGGTCGATGGGTGTCTCGACTTGATATCCGACTATATCACGGGAATAACAGACAAAGAACAGCTGGTGAACGCGCTGAGATCCATCTGCTGGCAGATCGTTATCGGGAAGAGAAACGGAACGAACGATCGGGAAAGCGGCGGGCACGTCCTTTCTAAACAGACCGTGGAAAAACTCTTCGACGCGATGAATACCGCCATTAAATCTTCCGGGGTTTCCGTAAAACCCCGCGAGATTTTCGATTATGACGATCATAGAACCATCAAATCTTTGTTCGATGACCTGCAGGGTTTTTACTACGGTTCCCGCGCGAAAAAATTTATCATCAACCGCTCTCCGAAAATGTATTCCTATCGGGCCGATCGTTGGGAAGAAAACCTTCTTGACGGCGTCATAGCGCTTGATGAGCCCCTGCTCGGCAACCTCGCCAAATTGTCTGACAAGACCATCGATTCAAAGCTTAGTCTTCGGCACGAGCGCCATCTGTGGGAATTCGCCTCCCCGCTGAAAGATCTGGCTCGGAACATTCGCAAAGGCGATATCATTATCGCGCGGCAGGGGAAAACAAAGGTTTTGGGATTCGGGGTTGTTAAGAGCGACTACTATTACGACAAAGGCGCTAGTGATTTTAAGCACCGCCGTGAGGTTAAGTGGACGAAAAAAGTTATTGGCCCCATCGATGATAATTATGGCTATGTGCTGGGCAGCGGAAGCCGCAAGTTAAGACGCGTCAACCTTAAGCCCCTTTACCGGATGCTGGCCTATCGACTTAATATCGCCAGCTGCAAAAAGGCCGTTAAATAGATACCCGTCTTGATGGAACACGCCTCGGGAAACGATCCCGCGCCGAGTATCGTCCCGCGCCGCCTTTGTTCCTTCAATCCGCCCTCCCCCAAAGAGAAAGGCACCGCTTGGGGCGGTGCCTTTCTTCGATAAAGTGCGGCGTGAAACGTTCCGCTATTTGTTCACGTCGATCCGAACGGTGACGTACTCTTTAATTTTGTATCCGCTGTACCCTCGGATGTAGGTGATCACCAGTTCGCCGGTCTGGCGGTCCTCGTAGACGCCGCTGTGACAGCAGGCCAGGGGGAGGCGGTCTTTGTCGGCTTCCTCGATCTTGTCGATGGTGATGATCGAGTCTTTCTTGAGCTGAAGCGTCTCGGGATCGACCTCGCCGAACATCAGCGGGTGGCGGGGGTCGTTCCCCCGGCAGTTCGAGTCAGATATATTCCCGATCCAGAAACCGCGGCCGCTGGAGTGGCGGAAGAGAACCGACATCGACGACGGGGAGAAAAATTTCTCCCCCGTGTCATAGGTCCAGGGCTGCGGGTCGGACCAGTGGTATCCGCCGTCCTCAGAGATGGAATACCAGCGGTAGCTGGGGATCTCGCAGTTGGGGTCCCCTCCCCCGCCGTTGCTCCCGCGCATGACCGCCAAAAGCCGGCCGTTCGGCGCTTCGTAGAGGGTCGGCTCGATCATCCCCCGCGTGGAGCGAGCCAGGTCGATACCGATCCGCTGCGAGCGTTCCCAATCGTATTTTTCCTTTTCGGCGTTCCACGTTCCGATCAGAAAGATCGCGTCGGTCCACGAGAGGATATTGTGCGGGCGGTACCATTTTCCGTTCGGGTCGTCGGAAAGGACCGTCATCTGGGCGGGGATCAGGAGTTTCCCTCCCTTGGTGAAAAACGGAATCGACCCCTTGTCGCCGAGATAGAACGAGTTGCGCCCGATGATCATATCGTCGAACGGACGCCCCTTCGTGTACCCGTCCCCCCCGGTCATCGGCTCGTCATAGGCCCACGTTTTGCCGCCGTCGAGCGATACCCGGAAGCGAAGGTAATAAAGCTCCTGCCCCTCCTCCGGCTCGACGATCGACGGGTCGAGCCCCTCGGTGTCGAGCGCGTTGAGCACCCCGACAAACCGGCCGCTGTCCGGGTCGCAGGCGGCCATCGGCGTCTCGCGCCGAAAGCCGTAGGGGAGCCCCTCTAAGTAATCGGGGGTCATCGGGGAGCGCTGCCAGGTCTTGCCGTTATCGGTCGAAAGCTCCGAAAGGTGAGGTCCTCCGCGCATGACGGTTCCGGTCTTTTCGACGTAGACGGCGTTGTACCAGGGAGGCGCCTCGGACAGAGTGGTCCGCGAGACAATCTCGGCGCCGCGCAGACGCGCGCCGAAAAAGACAGTCCCGGCAAGGAGCGCCGCGGCGGCAAAAGTCATTTTTGAGGAAACAAAGGGCATGGTTCCGCCTTTCATGCTAAAGGGCTTTCGTGTTATAGGACACCCCCATTCGAGAAAACGATCAGACAGCCGTTTATTGGAAGGGAATCCACTCGATTTGGCCGTCGTCCTTCACGCGGAATTTGCGGGCGCGGATGTTCGAGCCATCCCCTTCCTCGTAGTAGACAAAGAGGGTCGAGCCGTCGCCCAGCGTGACCATCGAGGGGTAGGCGCCCAGATGGGAATCGACCGTGACGGGCGCCGACCAGGTTTCGCCGCAATCGGCACTGACGCGCAGCGTGGTCGACCACGGGATCACGCCCTCGCCGGGAATCGGATTCGGGCCGGTTCGGGTTCCCAGAACATAAAAGTGATTCGGTGTCTCGTACAGATAGGGGCAGTGGCCGGAAAAGCCGGTGCTCTCGGCCGTGCTCCAGGAATCCCCGTTATCGGTCGAGACCGAGCGCGCCATCGGGAGCTGGCCGACCCCTTCGCGGTGCCGCATCAGCGCCAAGAGCGACCCGTCCGGCCGCTGGATGACGTCGGTCTCGGCGTCGACGAGCATCTCGCCGGACGGTATCACGACCGGACGCCAGGTCGAGCCGGCGTCGTCGGAAATCGCCACCGCCGCTTCCCAATCGGGTTCCTCGCTGTAGAGGCCGACGATCCAGCGGCCGCCGTTAAGAACCCGAATCGGCGCGGAGCACCAGAATCGGTCCGAGATCGGCGTCGGCTCCGACCAGGTCTGGCCGTTGTCATTCGAGCGGATATACCACGTGCCGAGTTTCCGATACCATTTGCTCGGATCGACCGGCTTGTCGAGCAGGAAGAAGTTGCACAGAACCGTTCCGTCGTCTAGCACCGTCACCGACGGGTCGCGGTCGTCGAAGGGGGAATCGAAAACGACAAACGGCTGCGACCAGGTTTTTCCCTCATCGCTGGAATAACAGCCGGAAACCCGGCCGCCGGTTTTGAAGATCGCCGCGTTCGGAAAGGCCACATGGCCGTAACCGTCGTAAAATACACAGAACAGCCGCCCGTCCTTGAGCCGGACGACGTCGGGGAACGCCTCGTACGCCCCCGCGCCGCCGTCACGCGTGACGCAGACATAATCAACCCCCTCGGTCAGTTCGGGGGCGCCGGATGGCTCATCGGCCGAGGCGGCGAGAAACGACCATCCCGCCAGCACAAGCGCGGCGGCCGCTATGGGAAACATCTTCATATCACCTCTCCTTTATTTGTTTGTGCCAAATATTTTATATTCAATTTCTTCCCCGTTTATCGGGTTAATGGAAAATCACGGGACGAACCGCAGCGAGTAAATATCCGCCTCGGACATAATGAACCGAATCCGAATCGGTTCGTCCCCGACGGCCGACAGGTCGGCGCTGCCGCGCCACGTCGCCCGGCGGTCGAGCGAGTCGCCGTAGAGGAGGTCCGATTCTTCCGCCGAAAAGCCCGGAATCACCGTTGCGTCGGCCCGCAGAAGTTCGATGAGAATCGTCCCCGCCGCGGAGGTCGAGAAGTTGAGCGACAGTTCCTTGCCCGTAAATCGAAGCGGCTTCGTCGTCACCGTCGCGCTCTTCGATTTCGCGTGCAGCGACGAAAAACCGTCGATCCGCAGCGAGTAGCGCCGCAGCCGGGAATCACCCAGGGTCGCGTACGACTCGTTCGCGAAAAACGACAGTTCCCGTCCCGAGTCGTCTTCCAGCGAATCGGTTTCGAGCATATTCAAAGCCATGTAATTATCGCCGTAAGCCCAGTTATGGCTCGTCCGAAGTCCCGGCGGAATAAAAGCGTCGTTCCCCTGCCGGAAGTGAATCCCGTCCCGGCTGCTGATGAAGGCCGAATCGGTCACGGCCGTTCCTTCCCGCAGGTCAAACCCCATCCGCCTCTGGCGCTCTTCCCATTCCGGGAGATATTTCGTCGATTCGGTCAGCCCGTGATCGACGTACCGGGCCGGAAAACCGAGGTACAGATGCGGGGCACGATAGTACGGCAGAATCTGATTCGTGTAGAGCTGCGCGTCTTTACGCGACCCCTCCCCTTCCGGGAACTGAATCTCGCCGCGGTTCTCCCAATGGATCAAGTCGTCGGAAACGGCCTTCATCACGATTCGCACACCGACGTTGGGGTCGAGCAGATCGTTGCGAAAATGGCGATAGAAGAGAACGTAGCACTGTTCTTTTTCCGACCAGAACGCCACATTCTGCGTGTCGAACGGCGCGTCCTGCTTGACCGGCGTGTCTTGAATCAAGGTCCAGTGGATCGCGTCGGCGGATTTCCACGCGTACAGGCCGCTGCGCCGCGGATCATTCGGAAAGTAAGAACATCCGACCGCCTTGTATTTCGCGTCCGGCTCCACACCGGGGCGCTTGTCGATAAAGGGGTTGAAATCGTGGCACGCGCCCCCGTCGCCGACTTGGGTCATGATAATATTATTCTCGGTAGAGCCGTTAAACTCGCAGATCCCCAGATTCACCCGCTCCCAATGGATTCCGTCGGCGCTTTGGGCGTAGGCGAACACCCCCGGCGCCGGGGGAAACTGACCACCGGCGCGGTAGTACATCCGGTACAGGCCCTCGTCTTCCATCACGGTAAAGTACCCCTGACTGTCCCCCTCCCACGGCTTGTCGAAGATAAAGGTCAGCTCCTCGCGGCGCGGCTGGTGGAGCAGGATCTCCGCGTTCTGGCTGTCGGCGATCAAGTAATCGTCGACGAACAGCTCCCGCTGGTCACCGATCACAATCGCCTGTTCCTCGGCAAAAAACCGGCCGGCGGAAAGGAGCAGCAAAACAACCAAAAGACAACGCTTCATAAAAAACTTCCTTTTCCATTCTTTGACGGTGAACGGTTCGGTTTTCGCTCGGTGTGAGAATTATTCCCAGACAAAGAACAGACGGTCCACCCAGATATTGGAGACGTCCTCCCGCTGCGGCGGACACGCCCAGAAATAGCAGTGGTCGCTCGGTTCAAAGGTCCCCAGGTCGAGGAGTTTATAATCGGCTCCCTTGATCTGCGCCAGCGGGATGGAACGCTCGAACAGATTCTTTTTCTCCTCGGTATCGTACACACCAAGAGACATGCCCGCTCCCTCATCGGCCTCGGCGTCGGCCCGCGCGCTGAGATACAGATGAACCTTCGGCGCGGAACCTTTCGCCTCCTTCATCAGGGCGAACGGATCCCAGCTGGAGACCGCCAAAGCCCACTCCCGGTGACTGCCCGGCATCCGAACGGCCACCCCGTTGGAAGCGGCCGGATCGTCCTCGACGAAGCTCAATTCCCCCGGATGGTAAAGATCAAACTCGTGATCCGCGATTTCCACGAGATGATCGGCCGGAACATCTTTCAGGCAATCGGGGATCGGGCCCGGCTCATCGACTCGGCATTTGGCGTAAATCTCCTCTTTGTAACGATTGTACTCCTTTTCATCACCCCCTTCTCGGTAATTGAGCAGACCGCATTTCTCATAACGGGCAAACATATCCTCGGCTGCCTGAAGCGGATCGCTCGGGCCGACATATTCCTTCCCCAGAATAGCCGCCTCCCTCCGGTAAGAGACCGGATTGATCGCCCAGACCAAATCGAGCGGGATCCGCTCGCGCAAAACCTTCTCGCGAAGAGAGGCGTATTTTTCGGGGTTCTCGGCGGCGAGGGTATCGGCGATCTGAAGCGCCCGGTCCTGCAGCCGCGTCGCCTTCGCGAGGGAATCGTAATCGAGCCAGTCGGTGACGTTGCTGCGGAAGATACCCAGGTGAATCCCCGATTTTTCGCAGGCGTCCGAAAGCGTGTCGAAATACTCCATATAGACCGGAACCAGCTGCGGGGCGTAATACCCGGCGATGAATTCCTCCATCAGGGAGCGCTGATCCTGCGACGGGTCCCACAGCAGTTTCGCGATCACCCAGCTGATCAGCTGGACGAAATCCCCCGTCGGAAGATGGTAGTTCCCCTGCTCAAACATCCCGATGGTGTTGTGGTCGATGAAGAAATTGATGTTGTCCTTCAAGACGCGGTAGTTCGGGAACGGGAGAAGGTAATTGGTAAAGTTGGTGACGTAGTCCCAGATGAACAGGTTCGGCGCCTTCTCGCACCATCCGCGGATATCCTCGGCGAACGATTTGTTCTTCTCGCCGGTCGCCAGCGGCTCGGCGAACGAGCACTCGATCGAGCACAGCCGAACAATCACGTTGTGCCGGGCGCGCGTGTGAAGCGGCGGTTTTCGTGTGTACTGATACGCCAAAGTTTCGACGTAAACATCGGGGTAGACTTTCTCGACCTCTTCGGCGATCCGGTTGACGAACCGCAGCAGCGTCCCGGCGTGTGAGCCCTCTTCCTCGTCGATGGCCCGGCATTTTTCGCAGGTGCAGTAGCCGTGCCAGTCGTTCTGACTCACCGAAATGATTTCGGTCCCGGGATTCCTCGCGATCGCGTCCAGGACGTTTTTGAGCATCTCCTGGAACAGCCCCTCGTTGGTCAGGCACAGCTGCGTCCCGCCGTCATAAATCTGTTCGGGAGAAAGCTTCTTCGACATTTCTTCAAACGACTCGGCACCGCCCCCCCAGCCGTAGCGGCCAACCTTCCGGACGCCGTCGATCTCGGGGAACCAGTCGGGGTGATCCAGAAAATACTTCCCCGGCGGAATCAGCGGATAAAAGGAGTGCACAAAATAGAGGAAATGCAAATTTCCGCCAAACTCTTTGGGGATCACATTGGCGCTTCCGTTGCACTTCATTTTCACCGCGAACGTACCGTTATCCGGCCCGTTGTACCCGGTATAGAACGATTCCCGAAAGTGAACTTTCGGCGCGTAATCGACCGGGGTGACTTCGATCTCGGGAGATTCATCGCGCGGAATCGTCGATTCGGCCGCCGTCCACCAGCGGCAGCCGAGGTCGTTTTCCAAGAACGTGTAAACCGCGTAGAGCATGCCGCGGACGCGGTGCCCCGAAAGAACTATCGAGTCGCCGCTGCGGGCGATTCGCACCGCGTCGTACGCGTAATCGTCCCGCTCCCCTTCTTCCCCCGCGGCTTTTAACAACAGGTCGGTCGTTTTCGACGGGCCGATCGCCAGCTGCTTGACGTCGGGCGACATCGTCTCGGCGCTCTCGGTGAGAACCGGGAATTCCGCCCCCGTGATCTCATTCAAAAACCGCGCCAGCTCTGAGGCCGCCGTCTGTTGAACAGCGCTGGCCTCTTCCGGCATGGTGATGATATAGTCGGTCGCCCCGTCGTCGGCCAGATGGATGGTCTCGGCGAAACATTCGGCGCCAACGAAAAACAGCAGTCCCAGACAGAGGGTTAGAAATCGATCAAATCGCGTCATGATAGTCTTTCTTTTGAGTTAATGGGGGTAAGAAGGGCCGCCGCCGGGGAGATCACTCCCAAACGAAGAACAGACGATCCACCCAAACGTTGGAGACATCCTCACGGTTCGTCGGACGTGTCCGGAAATAGCAGTGGTCCGACGGCTGGAAGGAACCCAGATCGAGCAGTTTGTAGTCGGTTCCCTTGATTTCCTCTAAAGATACCGTCCGCTCGAACAAGCTTTTCCCTTCTTCCTTGTCGAAAACGCTCACCGTCAGTCCCGGCCCGTCGTCGGCCTCGGCGTCGGCCCGAGCGCTGAGGTAAAGGCGAACCCTCGGCGCGGAACCTTTCACCTCCTTCATCAGCGCGAACGGATCCCACTGCGTCACCGAAAGGGCCCACTCTTTATAATTGCCCGGCATCCGGGCGGCGATTCCGTTGGAGGCCGCCGGATCGTCCTCGATGAAGACGCGTTCCCCCGGCCGGTAGAAATCAAACTCGTCGTCGGCGATTTCCATAAGATGGGTGGGCGGAACATCTTTCAGGCAGTCCGGAATCGGACTCGGCTCGGTGACCCGGCACTTGGCCAGAAGTTCCCCTTTATAACGATTGTACTCCTTTTCGCCGCCGTTCTCTCGGTATTTGAGCAGACCGTATTTCTCGTACCGGGCGAACATATCCTCGGCCGCCTGAAGCGGATCGCTCGGCCCGACGTATTCCTTCCCCTGGATCTTCGCCGCCTTCCGGTAATAGACCGGGTTGATCGCCCAGACTAAATCCAGCGGGATCCGCTCGCGCAGAACCTTCTCGCGGAGAGAAGCGTATTTTTCGGGATTCTCGGCGGTGAGGGTATCGGCGATCTCCAGCGCCCGGTCCTGCAGCCGCGTCGCCTTCGCGAGGGAATCGTAATCGAGCCAGTCGATAACGTTGGTACGGTAGATCCCCAAGTGGACCCCCGACTTCTCGCAGGCGTCCGAGAGCGTGTCGAAATATTCCATATAGACCGGAACCAGCTGCGGGGCGTAATAACCGGCGATAAATTCCTCCATCAGGGAGCGCTGATCCTGCGACGGGTCCCAGAGCAGTTTCGCGATCACCCAGCTGATCATCTGGACGAAATCCCCCGTCGGAAGATTGTAGTTCCCCTGCTCGAGCATCCCGATGGTGTTATGGTCGACGAAGAAGTTAATGTTGTCCTTGATAACACGATAGTTCGGGAACGGGAGAAGGTAATTTGTGAAGTTAGTGACATAGTCCCAGATAAATATATTCGGCGCCTTCTCGTACCATCCGCGCAGATCCTCGGCGAACGGCTGGTTTTGCTCTCCGGTCGCCAGCGGTTCGATGAACGAACATTCGATCGAGCAAAGACGGACAATCACGTTGTGCCGGGCGTGGGTGTGAAGCGGCGGCTTGCGCGTGTATCGATACGCCAGGGTTTCGACGTAAACATCGGGGTAGACTTTCTCGACCTCTTCGGCGATCCGGTTGACGAACCGCAGCAGCGTTCCGGCGTGCGTCCCCTCCTCCTCGTCGATGGCCCGGCATTTTTCACAGGTGCAGAAGCCCAAAGAGTCGTTCTGGCTGACCGAAATCACCTCGGTCTTGGGGTTCTTCGCGATCGCGTCGAGGACGTTTTTGAGCATCTCCTGGAAAAGCCCCTCGTTGGTCAGACACAGCTGTGTCTCTCTTTCCTGAAGCTGCTCGGGGGGAAGATTTTTCGCCAGTTCGTCAAACGATCCGGGGCCGCCGTCCCAGTCGTAGCGGCCGATCTTACGGACCCCGTCGATCTCGGGGAACCAGTCCTGGTGGTCCATAAAATACTTCCCCGGCGGAATCAGTTCATAGAAGGAGTGGACGAAAAAGAGAAACTGAAGGTGGCCGCCATACTCGTCGGGGACCTTGTTGGCGCTCCCGTTGCACTTCATCTTCGCCGAGAACAGACCGCAGTCCGCGGAGTTGTATCCGGTGTAGAACGACTCGCGGTAGCGGATCTTCGGCGCGTAATCGACCGGCGTGACTTCGATCTCGGGGGCGCGGTCGCTCGGAATCGTCGATTCGGTCGCCGTCCACCAGCGGCAGCCGAGGTCGTTTTCCAAAAACGTGTAAACCGCGTAGAGCATGCCGCGGACACTGTGCCCCGAAAGAACTATCGAGTCGCCGCTGCGGGCGATTCGCACCGCGTCGTAGGCGTAGTCGATCCGCTCCCCTTCTTCCCCCGCGGCTTTTAACAACAGGTCGGTCGTTTTCGACGGGCCGATCGCCAGCTGCTTGACGTCGGGCGATATCGTCTCGGCGCTTTCGGTGAGAACCGGGAATTCCGCGCCGGTGATCTGGTTCAAAAACGCTGCCAGCTCCGAAGCCGCCGTCTTTTGGACAGCGCTGGCCTCCTCCGGCAGGGTGATGATGTAGTCGGTCGCCCCGTCGTCGGCCAGGCGGATTTTATCGGCGAAGCACCGCGCGCCGAGGAAAAGCAGAAGTCCCAGGAAGAGGATCAGGAATCGATCAAATCGCGTCATGAAAGGTCTTTCTCTTAAGTTAGTGTGTCGCTGTGGGGGGAAACGTTTGGATCGGAAGACACCCCTTCCGTGCTATAGACGAAATTATACAGGCAACGGGGCGGCGATGTCTAGCCAGCAACGGCGCGCGGCGCCGCTTTCGGGCCGAAGAGCGGCGAAGGAAAAAACGGGGAAAACCGACGGAAGCTAATCAAAAAATCATTGACAAGCGAAACGGCCGTGTGCTAAACTTAAAATCGTTCGAGGGGGTGGGGCAAGAGAGCGGCTGGATCGGCGGTTTGTTTCTCGCGCAAAAGAAACGGCGTCCTTTGACGGCCGTGTTTTTGGCATAGTTTCGCGGTCTGTTTTTCTGGGGTACGTCCGGGCGATTCAAACAATTCAACAAGGAGCGGGACGGTCATGGCGGAAGTATTATTCAGCGGGATTATTCCTCCTGTTCTCACGCCGTTAGACGAAAACGGGGGACTTGACGCCGCCGGGTTAGAGAAAGTCCTGGAGCGTCTCATCACCGGGGGGGTCCATGGTCTGTTCATTCTCGGCACCACCGGGGAAGGCCCCAGCTTAAGCCACGACCTGCGTCGATCCCTCATTCGGGAAACAAACAGAATCACCGGCGGGCGCCTTCCGATCCTCGTCGGCATTACCGATACCTCGTTTGATGAATCGATTCAGATGGCCGATTTCGCCGCGGAAAACGGCGCCTCGGCCCTGGTGGTGGCGCCTCCCTGCTATCACCCGGTCACTCAAGACGACCTTCTGCGGTATCTCGAACAGCTCGCGCGGCGTCTGCCGCTTCCGACGCTCCTTTATAATATGCCGTCCCACTGCAAGACGTGGTACGAAATCGATACCCTCCGCCGCGCGTTCGAAATCGATCGCTACGTCGGCCTGAAAGACAGCTCGCACGATATGAGTTACTTTCAAAAAGCGGCCGAGCTGATGCTCCCGCAAAAACGGCTCTCGCTGCTCATCGGCCCGGAAGAGCTGCTTCCCGAAGCGATGAAAATCGGGGCGCACGGGGGCGTCTGCGGCGGGGCGCATCTGCTTCCCCGCCTCTTTGTCCGCGTGGTCGAGGCCGGCGCCGCCGGCGACGCTGCCGCTATGGAACAACTCACCAAGCGCATTGGTGACCTGAGGGCCGTTTACAAGGCCGGCGGCGGCTTCCTCAAGTCGATGAAGGCGGCCATGTCGATCCTGGGGATTATCCAAAATCGCCTCGCGCCCCCGCTTTATCCGCTCGGCGGCGAGGTGTTCGAATCGGTTCGCCGAAAATTGGCCGAAGTCGGAATTGATCTCTCGACACTCGAATGAACCGCGCAATATTCAGACAATCAAACGTTTCTCAAAACCGAAAAGGAGTGACTATGGCGAAGAAACTCAATCCCGGCGAGGTTTACCTCGTGGCCAGCGGCGATTTGCGTCTTCCGGCGAACCAGCTGTGCTGGGAAGAACAGTCGAAGATGGAAGAGGCGCTGAAACAGGCGGTCAAGAATCTCGGCTGTAAAATCGTTCGGGCCCATCCGTTCAAAAAGGATGAGGGGCACGGTTTTATCGGGTCGCAGAAAGAAGGGCTCGACGTCTTCTCGAAGATGGACTCGGACGCCCCGGTGATCGTGGCCGAGTCGGTCTGGCAGTACTCTCATCACGTCTACCCCGGGCTTCTCACCCATCGGGGGCCGATCCTCAACGTCGCCAACTGGTCCGGCACCTGGCCGGGGCTGGTCGGCATGCTGAACCTCAACGCCTGCCTGACCAAGGCGGGAAAGAAGTTCTCGACCCTCTGGTCGGTCGATTTCACCGACCAGTGGTTTCTCTCCCGGCTGGAGAAATGGCTCAAGGACGGAAAGATCATTAAGCAGGACACCAGCCATCTGCGTCCGTTCGAGTCGATGAAAATCTCCGCCGCCGACAGGGCGCTGGGGGAAAAGATCGCCGCCGAGATTCGGGAAAAGAAGGTCATTCTCGGCGTCTTCGACGAGGGCTGCATGGGGATGTACAGCGCGATCGTCCCGGACGAGCTGCTCTTCCCGATCGGCGTCTTTAAAGAACGGCTCAACCAGTCGGCCCTCTATTACGAAACAATGCAAATTTCCGACGCCGAGGCGAAGGCGGTCTTCGACTGGCTCGTGAAGAAGGGGGTGACGTTCCACTTCGGGAAAAACGAAAAGACCGACCTGACGAAAAACCAGGTGCTGCTTCAGTGCAAGATGTACATCGCCGCGGCCCGCATGGCCGACCGGTTCGGCGCGGGCATGATCGGAATTCAATACCAGCAGGGCCTCAAAGACCTGCTGCCGGCCAGCGACCTGGTCGAGGGGATTCTCAATAACGCCGACCGCCCGCCGGTCAAATCGGCCGACGGCAAGCGGACCCTCTGGGCCGGGAAGCCGATTCTGCACTTCAACGAGGTCGACGAGTGCGCCGCGCTGGATGCCCTGCTCGATAACCGGACCCTCGCCGCCTGCGGGCAGCCGCTGGAAACGACCCTGCACGACGTGCGCTGGGGCGATTTCGACCAAAGCGGAACGGTCAAAGATTTCGTTTGGGTGATGCAGATCTCCGGCGCGGCCCCGCCGGCCCACTTCAAAAAGGGATGGAAAGGGGCTCACAGCTGGCGCCAGACTCCTATGTACTTCCCCTTCGGCGGGGGAACGCTGGCCGGTGTGTACAAACCGGGCGAATTGGTCTGGTCGCGGACGTTCGTCGAGAACGGGAAACTCGGCATGGATATCGGCCGGGCGAGCGCCGTCGACCTGCCTCAAAAAGAGGTCGAACGCCGTCTGGGGCTCTGCGCGCCGAACTGGCCGATCGCCAACTTGGTGCTGCACGGGGTCTCGCGCGACCAGTTTATGGGGCGCCATCGGGCGAACCACATTCAGGTCTGCTACGCCCGCTCGGCGAAAGAGGCCAACCGCGTGCTGGCGGTCAAGGCCGCCGCCGCCAACGCCCTGGGCTTTAAGGTCACCCGCTGCGGCAACTGACATCCAAATCGCGAACGCCAAAAACAAACGCGCCGAACCATGGAAAATGGCTCGGCGCGTTTTTCTTTTATTGAAAAGGCGGCGAAAATACTCTTGCCGCCTCTTTTGTCATTCGGCCGGATCCCAGTCATCCGTCCGGAACGGGACGGCGGGAAGCCCCGCGGAATTGTAGAGGTTGCACCCTTCCGGATTCATCTGCCACGCGTAACGGACCGCCACCGGATGAGGCACTTCCTCGGAGGTGATCTCGACCGTGTCGGGACCGGTGATGACCGCGTCGGCGAAATGATAGATATGATCTTCTCCCGCCAGGGCGAAGCGGCGCAGCGGTTCGCCCGGGGCCGCCTCAAAGAGCCGATCGGTCTGTTTGCCCGCCGTCAGACCCTCGGCGCAATGGTCGAACCGGACAATGGCCCGAGGGCCGTCGAACTCGACGGTTTTCATTTGCGGCGAGCGGCACGGGATATCTTTGCCGTACTCGTTCGCCAAGGCCAAAACCGCCAGCCGGTTCCCCACCGTGAATTTATTGCGCGGGTGAATATCGTGCGCCGCTCCCACATCGATCGAAACGGCCTGGCCGGTATTGGGCAGATCCAAACAGCGGGTCTGCGCGTTCCGGATCCAAACGAATCCGTGCTTCGCCCCCAGGTCGGTCTCCGGGGTTTTATACGTCTCGGCGTACCAGCAGTCGGTGATATCTCCCCCAACGAAATTCGGGTCGTCGCTGGGATTCGCCCACGCCGACAGCTGAACCCAGTAGAACGGGAAATCTCCCTCGTTCCAGCGGGCGCGCCACGACTCGATCAGAGCTTTTTGCTTGTAGTAATAAATATCGTCATCGCGCGAGTTCGCGCAGCCCTGATACCAGATCGTCCCGCGAATGGCGTAAGGAATCCACGGGGCGATTTTCGCGTAGAACATGCCGCCCGGGTGGAGATACTCACACTCGGCCGCCTCGGTGCGCTCGGCGATCCTTTGTTCGCCGAACGCGGTGATCTCCGGACAGAGGGACCACGCCTCATCGGGCATCCAGCTTTCGATGAAACTTCCCCCCCACGAGGCGCTGATCAGCCCAATCGGGACGTCAAGTTCTTTCTGGAGCCGAACCGCGAAATGGAACCCGACCGCCGTGCAGTTCCCCTGCCCTGCGTCACAGCAGACGACCCATCCGGTATTGGAGAGAACGTCGTCGTAAGCCGTTTTCGAGAGCGTGTAATTGTTTTGATTGTACCGAATCAGCGGGTATTTGCCGGTCCGTTCCTCTTCGGTCCCCGCGTATTTCGGCGGGGCGTTGGGGTCCATATCCCCCATCTGCATCGTCCATTCCATGTTCGACTGCCCGGAACAGACCCAGACTTCCCCGACTAAAATGTCACGCAGGGTCACCGTATTCGCTCCCTGGGCGGTCAGCTCACGTCCCTCATCTGACGCTTCCAACGGGGAGAGCCGGACAGACCATTTTCCCGACTCGTCGGCCTCGGTGCTCACGCTCTGGCCGGCGAAGGAAACCGTCACTTTTTCACCGGGATCGGCCCAGCCCCAAACGGGAACCGGCATGTGCCGCTGCAAAACGGCGTGATCGGTAAACGCGTGAGAAATCCGAACTTCCGCTCGAACAAACCCGACTGCGAGGAGGACGGCGGCCGCGGCCCCAAATGCGATATGGCTGAACTTCATTGTTTTTTCCCTTTCTATAAACTTTCCACGTTACTTTTTCTTATACGCCAAAATCACCGCCTGGGGGGCGTTCTCGATCCGGATCGGGAGCCCCTCGTCCCGCAGTGTCTGACCGGAGTACTCCCACGTCTGGCCGGTATCGACATCGGTGAACTCATACACGGCGCCGCGGTCCAGACCGAAGAGCGGATAGAGCCCCTCAGTCTGACGGGAACGGTCGCGGCGGAACATCTGAATCACGCCGGTGCCGTTTTCCGGATCGTCGTACTGCCAGCCGCACCAGATCGTATCGACATCGGATGGGCCGGCCGCGACCGAATCACGATCGGTCAGACCGGCGAGGGGATAGAAATCCTTCCCGTACATCGGAACTAAGTACTTTTCCCAAATGTCGAGATTTCTCCGCACGCCGCTGTAGTCGATGGATCTGTCCCGCATGTCGTAGCAGAGGTTCAGGTACGGGGAGAGGATCGAGCGGATTCCGTAATCGTCCATCGCCCGGATGCCCGACCCGTGGTACGGTATCCACAGGGAAATGCCCAGGATGTGATTCTGATTCCCGACCGGTTCGAGAATATAGTCGCTGCGGATCTCCGGAACGGCCCGGCGCATCGCTTCCAGCTCGTCCCGCTTCCCCCCGCCGGCGCAGCAGTCGATTCTCAGCATCGGATTGCGCTGCAAAAGAGCGTCCCAGTACGCCAGATAGCCGGTGACGTACTTGATTTCGGTGATCCCCTGCCGGTCTTCCGCGTCGTTCCGGCGCCAGGCATCGAGCGGGTCAAAATTGTAATCCTGACGATACAGGTCGATCCCCTCGTTTTTGATCAGCCGGTCGATGGTGTCGGTCACCATCTCGCGCGCCTCGGGAATCCCCATATTCATGAACGGTCCCTCGTTGGGAAGAAGCAGCCAGTCGGGATATTGCGTGAACCATTCCCCCTTCGCGGAGACACGTTCCGGCTCGAACCAGACAATCGTTTTGACCCCCTTGCCGTGACCGTGGTCGGAAACCTCCCGCAGACCGTTCGGGAAACGCTTCGGATCGGGGCGCCATGTCCCGGTATTGACCCAGAAGTCGTCGCAGGGATACCATCCGGCGTCCATCCACCAGTAATCGAGTTTCATCCCCTCCTCGAGGTACCGGTCGATGAAGAACATCTGCGTCTGGGCGGTCGCCTGGGTCATCTCCTCGAACCAGTGCGAACTGCACGCCGCTAAGTGATGATCGACGAACGACCCGTCGGCGCGGCGGGGGATATTGTGCCGAATCATCCAGGAGCGCCAGATATTCTGCCCTTCCAGCCACGACTGCCGGAAATAGGGCATCACCACGGCGATCGGCGAGCGAACTTCCTCGCCGGGGAGAAGCTTAAAGTGCGTCAGCTCCTGACCGGCGGCGACACGCAGACCGTTTCCCCCGACCCGGCTGAACTCGGCGCTCCACTGCCCCGGCCAGCCGAGCACGGCGATCCACCCCTCGTTTCCGGCCTGAATATTGAAATACGGCGCGTCGAGATTCACCGGACGTCCGCCGGCGGTCGTCAGCCGGCAGGAGGCCCCGGCCGGAAGCGGCGTTTCCAGCGGCATCCAGTCGTCGATCCGTACCAACGAACCGGTAACGTGGTGAAGGAGGAATTCGTGCTGACGATTGTAGTACTTGTTCACCCCGAAATCGGCCTCCCACCAGCCGGTCGGCTTCGGCGTGAAGTCGGGACGCCGGAAATGCGTATCGAGCGGGAGAATCGATTCGATAATCGGGGTGTCCCCGCTGCCGGTGTTCTTAAAGAACAGCTCCCATTCGACCGCGGGAAAATCGAGATATTCCTTTACTTCGCAGCGGACCTGAAGAGGGCCGTTCGGCTCGGAAAAGAGTATCGTCCGATGGGTGATCTCTCCCTTGGTTTCGACCGTGTCGGTTCGGTTCCACGATTTCAAAAAGGCGCGGCTTGGCTTGCCGCCGTAGACGAACGAAAAGGGGAAATCGGGCGAATAGGTATCCGTTTCCCCGTTCTGCATCAGCGGGATCTCGTCGAGCCACAGCGTCCGGCCGTCGTCGAGCGTGACCGAGGCCTCCCCCCAGTCGGCGTGGTCGCACGAAATTCCGTCCCCCGCGTCGGTGATCATCAGCGACACACGCGTGAGCTTCTCCAGCGGAAGGTCGACCGAAACGGCCGGCTGGGTTCCGCGCATCACCTCCGATCGGAACAGTTCCTTGTCGCCGTCGGAGACGATGAAAACAACGCTCCCGGCGCCGTGATGGGTGGAGACGTCGGTATTGACCCCGATTTTCGCCTGAAATCGGACCGCCGGCCGATCCAGTTCGATCTGCAGATGGCTCACGGCGTGGCAGTAGAGCCCGCGGGCAAGTTCGGTCTCACCGATCTTCAGCGGCTTTCCCTCATAGTTGAGCAAAACCGGGTCGTTGTTTTGAATCACCGTGATCCGGGGCAGCGGCGGCTGCTGGTCGGCGGCCGGCTGGAATTTCGCCGCCGCGAACCGCTGTTTGGCGTCCATCTCCTCCTGATTGGGGGTGAGCCCCCACAGGGGCGCCGCCGAGAGAACGGCCGAAAGAACAAAGATGGCCAAAAACGTTTTCTTCATCAATGCCTCCAAAGTACAAATAAAGCATTTTCTCGGCTGAAGAGCCGATGATGTTTTGTCCCTTTGCCGCCGCGCTTTTTTCGCGCGCAAAAGGTTCTTTTCATTCGGCCCGCTTGTAGAAAAGCAGCCGGGAACCGCGGGGATTCGGAATCTCGACGCGGAAGCCGTCGGTTCGAAGTGACTTTCCGGAGACGGTCCGGCTTTCCCCGGAATCGTCGTCGGTAAAGATCCAGTCCGCGTCGGGATCGATCGTCGCCAAGTCGAAGGTCATCGCCTGAACCGGGCTTTTCTCCCGCCGCAGGGCCAGAAGCATCCCCTCTTTTTCCTCCGGCAAATACAGATGATACGCCATCCACCCCTCTTGGTCTTTCGGGCGGTTGGTCAGCGGGTAATAGTCGCCGAAGAAGTACTTCTTGCACCGCTGGGCCTGCGCGACATTGTCCCGGATCTGCCGCCACTGCTCGTCGGTCTTGGCGACCAGCGCGTTTTCCATGCCGGGCGTCAAGCTCGAGCGGGCCTCGTACTGATCGAAAATCATCCAGCCGCGAATCATGCTCCCTTGGATCGGAAGCCAGTACTGGATCCCGAAACTTTGATCCTGCGTCGATTCGGCCGTCGCCTCGGGAAAACAGTTGTAATCGCTGCGCCAAAGCGGCTGGCCGCGGCGGATCGTCTCCAGGTCGATTTTTCGCCCTCCCGAGGCGCAGTTGAGAATCGCCAGGGACGGGTATTTCTCCCGCAGGGCGTCCCACAGCGCCATGTGGGCGGTCACGAACTTCTGATCGGCCATTCCGACCCGGTCCGGGGTATCGAGCGGGCCGAGATAGTCCCCCGGATTGAGATTGAAATCCTCCTCGTACCAATCGAGCCCATAGTCGCTGATCAGCCCCGAAACCGTATCAAACGCCCACTGCCAGGCGTCCTCTCGGGCCAAATCGAGCATGACCGTCTGATAGTCCGGGACCGGGCCGGGGTACTTCGGAAGGAAGTACTCCGGGTGCTCCTTCGTGACGGGACGGCCCCCGATCGCCCGGCACGGCTCGACCCAAAGCAGGAGTTTCATCCCGGCGGCGTGGGCCGCGTCGGCCACCGGTTTGAGCGTCCCGTTGTGCCAGTTGGGGTTCGGCCGCCAGTCCCCCGCCATCGGGCCCCAGTCCCCCTCGAAGACCGAGTACGACGGGATGACCCCGGTTCCGTACCATCCGGCGTCAAACCAGTAGACGTCCAGCGGAATTTCGAACTCTTTGAGCTTCTCGATAATCTCCAGATGCTCCTTCGACGGGACGCCTCCCCAGACCAGGCCGGAGATCGGCGGGACGACGATCTTTCCGTCGATTCGAGGAGAATAGCGGTCCAGCACCATGCGGCGGAACATATTCTGCCCGTGCATCATCTCGCCGGTCCAGTAGAGGACCATCACCAGCGGGGCGCGAACCGTCTCGCCCGGATGAAGGACCGAATCGAATTTCCCCAGCCCGCCCTGAACGGACGAATTGCCGTCGCCGTTGTGGCGGAAGTCGGCCCGCCACGAACCGGACCAGCCCAGCGCGACGATCAGCCCGTCGCTGCCGGTCTGATAGTTGAAGAAGGGGAGCCAGTGCGCGCTGGAACGGGTATCGCTCGGAAGGAGGTAGCTGCGGAGATTCGCCTCGGCGATATTGCTGTCGGGATTCATCGAGATGGTCCGCGCCTTGTTCCACATCGAGGCGTGCATGATCTCGTGCAGGAAGGTGAAATCGTCCTCATGCCCCGGGGAACCGACCGAACGGTGCAGAATCGGCATCGACCCGTCGCCGTTCCAGACGGTATCCAGCCCGAAGAAGTCGTGGATCGGCGGCGTATCGGCCGAACCGTCGTTGCGCAGACGAACGGTCCATTCCAAAGCCGGAAAATCGGCGAAGCTAAACAGCTCCATCTCGCAGACCAGCGACGTTTCCGGATCTGTCCAGCTCAGCAGATGACGGCGGGAACCGTCCGCGGCCGGCTCGTCGGAGGTAATTTGGGCCGTATCCAGTCGAACCCACTGGCGGCTGGAGCGCTCGCCGCAGACAAAGGAGAACGGAAGATCCGCCGAATACCGCCCCGACGCCTCGCCGCGGCCGAGCAGGAAATCTTCCCACCCCCGCGCGAAGGCCAATTCGGCCCCGCTGGCGGCCGACGTGTACGGCTCCACGGCAATCGAATTGGCGGCGAATATCTCTGGGCGAAAAACCGCAAGCAAAGCCGCTAGTCCCAGCAGTACCGAAGCGAGAAAGCGGCTCATTTTTTGGGGGTGGTTCATAGGACCCTTTCGTCATAAAAAACCGGCTCTCCCGATACCTTCGGGGAGCGGGCCGGGTATCTTCTCAAACGGGAAGCGGATCATCCGCAAGACGGCCTCCCGACAGGGCGATTTTTCGATCCGCGCCGCCGTCCATTATAGAGGAGGCGGGGTATCGGCGTCTATAGGCGAGGGAGGATCCCCGGCGGCGAATGATCCCGCGCTTTGCTGATAAAACAAATTATTTGCTTAAAAGAATCGCCATCTCGGCAGCGTCCCGCCCTAATTGCCGCTTCATGACATTCGAGTATTTCGGAATGACACAGTTAATCGCGGAAAATAAAGAAAGAAGGCGGTTTTCGGGCAATGTGCCGTTATGATAGTCACCAAGACATACTCGGAGCCGAATAATCGATCAAAGAGCGAGGTTCTAGCGGTATTCATCGGGGTCTGGTTATCTGAATCTCCAGGAGTTGAGCGAGAAATCGAATAATTTCGGGAATATGATAACAGACCATTGACAAACGAATATTCTTTCCGCTAAACTAATGGAGTTCGCGGAAACACGGGAGATATCCGTCCGTATGGGGAAAAATCCGCTGAGATGCCTAAATTAATCCATTCTACACCTGTATGTTAGTTTGAGTTTTGATATCCTTATTATTCTGGGACACCGCCATTACAGGATCGAGGCGAAGACTTAATAAGTTGTGTAAAAGCTAAAGGGGAATAGAGTCAAGGAAGAATTATTATGCAGTTATACGCAAAATCGCCGGGTGATTTTGAGGGTAAGGGATATAAGGCATCGCTTTTTTTCCATACTCGATGCACCTATTACGCGTCTAAGGCGATTTTGGATCAACTCGGCGCCGATTCGCTGAAATTTATCGGGATCGACCCCGAACAATGGAAACGTTTCCGGCGAATCGTCATCTGGGCGGCTCTACTGCACGATCTGGGAAAGGCAAACACGCATTTTTTGGCCAGATTAGACGGAAAACAGACAATGGGGCAGTCTGTCCGGCATGAAGCGGTCCTCTATTTTCTTCTTTTTCTCTCACCGTTAGGAGATTGGGTACGCCATGAAACAGGAGATACTACCGATTTTACCTATCTTGTCTGGACCATCACAGGACACCATCGAAAGGATCGGGGGAGTTTAACTCATGAATGTTCTGGAATGGAGTTATTGGCAAACACAGCCGAATTTCAGGAGATACTCGATTGGATCGTGACGGAAGTAAAATCATCCCCCGCCCCCATATTATTTGATAATAGCAATACCCAGCAAGCCGATCTAAGTGAAGTATCAAACATCTTGAGAAAGAACGGCACTATTATCAACAAAGAGATCAAAAAGCTCGACTATCAAAAGGGGGAAATACCGGAGGACGAATGGGCGGAGACCGACTTATCGGAACAGGCCTTTATGGCGGCGGCTCGGTCCATCTTAATGGCGGCGGATGCCTGTGCCTCGGCAATTGCGGCATTCGAGACAATCTCGGAAGAAAAACAGGCGAAGAAGGTTATTGAAGCTTGGGTCAAAGATGATTTGGGGAATATCCCCCAACCCCATCAATATCGGCAGATTGTAGAACTTAAAGAAAAACAGCTGACTCACGCCTCGAATCATCCTGGTGATCCTGAAATCAACCGCCAAAGAGGTGAATTTCAGCGCGAAACAGCGAATTCCACGAGTTTCATTACGCTGGTGACCGCCGGGTGTGGCAGCGGAAAGACCTTAGCCGCCTATAGATGGGGGGAAAAACATTGCAACCCAAGGGGAAATCGCCTTTTTTTCTGCTATCCGACCACTGGGACCGCCACCGAAGGTTATTTTGAATACTTGACCGATGAAGAGGAACGGATATGGGGGAATCTTGTCCATTCACGCGCTATCGTCGATTTAAATCTGAGGAAAAAGCAAAATCTGCCCAAAGAAGAGGCCTCCGACCGACAGATGGTGATTAAGTCGTTAAGTCTCTGGGGGGCGGGAATCGTCAGCTGCACCGTGGATACAGTACTTGGTTTTTTGGCCAATAACTATTCGGGACATTTGGCGTGGCCGGCACTAACGCAGGCGCTCTTTGTCTTCGACGAGATTCATTCTTATGATGATACCCTATTCGGGTATCTGCTCCGATTCCTGCAATTAGTCCGTAATACGCCGATTCTGCTGATGACCGCTAGTCTTCCGGAGCATCGTCTTCGCGCGATACAGGATGTGGTCGAGAATCAGCGCCAAGAAACACTTACGCAAATCGAAGGTCCGAAAAAGTGGGAGAATATTAAACGGTATCAGCGTTTCTGCCACGACGGGGATCGGGTAGAGTTGGCACTCGACCGGTATCATCGAGGAGAAAAAGTGCTTTGGATCTGTAATACGGTCCAAAACGCTATTGATACGGCCCGAGAGATCGAAAAACGGGACCCCGCGTGTTGTCTGCGAACAAAAGATTCCCCTCTCCTAGTTTATCATTCCCACTTTAAATATGAGGATCGAGTTCAGCGCCATCGCTCTTGCATCGAGGCCTTTAAGCGGGATCAGCCGGTCATTTGCGTGACAACTCAGGTCGCGGAGATGAGTCTTGATATATCCGCCAGTTTTCTTATTACCGCAATTGCTCCGGTTCCATCACTGATTCAGCGTCTTGGACGGCTCAATCGGCGGGCGGTAAGAGATTCGGTAAAACCATTTCTGGTTTATGAACCGGTCGATAAGAATGGGAACCCCTCGTTAGCTCCTTATGATGAGAACAATTGGTGGGAGGATTCCCAAACCTGGCTTGAGCAGATCGGAAGCGGCGCTGTCTCGCAAACGAACCTTTCGGACATCTGGAGAAAAATCAAACCCATTTCGGACAAAACTGGATTGTCAACCGGATTGCCCCCGTGGCTAAGTGCCGGCCCGTGGATGACTCACAGTAATTTACGGGAAGCGCAATCTGGTGTCGATGTCCTCTTAAGAACGGACTTAACGGCGGTAAAGAGCGAGGGAAAAGCCGTTTATCTTAAAAAGATCATACCGATGGGTTGGCCGCCAAAAGGGTGGCCAAAAGAAAAAATCCGACAAAAACGAGAGGAATCGACAATAAACGGATTAATCATTGCCGAGGAGGGCCAGGACATTCATTACAGCCCCCTTCTTGGGGGAGAATGGGCTGACGCGGGGCCGGCGGCATCAAGGCCAACTACACCATCCAAGGGCTAAACCATGACGATCAACCACTGAACCCCCATTGAGAGGATGCTCTTGAAATAACTTTGCCCCCACAGACTGTGAAGAAAGGAGAATCGGGGGAAAAAATGGAGATAATTCAGGAATAATTGGCCTTTCTCTTGAAAAATCTGTCGACAGAGGTATATTCTAGGATGGCCGGTATTGATAGTCATTATATTTTATTTATGCTGCTAACAAGAAGAAAATGAAACTCGACGTTTGTTTTACGCTCTCCCCGCGCGGGACCACTATTCCCGCGGATCACGGCTACGCCGTCTTTTCCGCAATTTCCCGTATTTTGCCCGAATGGCATGAGAAGGAAGACCTTGGGATACTCCCCATTTGCGGGGTCCAGACGGGTAATCGTCAGATGTTCATTACAGAAGTCAGCAGATTATCTGTCCGGATCGACGCCGACCGGATAGCCGAGATACTTCCTTTGGCGGGAAAACGACTCGGCTTGGGACGAAACTATTTACAGGTAGGTGTCCCGACTGTCCACCCGTTGACCTCCGCCTCGTCACTGCGAAGCCGTTTGGTAACAATTAAGGGGTTTCCTCAGGAAACGGAGTTTCGCGAGGCGGTGCGCCGACAATTAAATCTTCTGCAAATCGCGCCGGAAACCGAAATTGTGATCGGAAAACGTCGAACGCTGGCGGTGCACGATCAGCCGATTGTCGGGTTTGAGGTGTTTTTAACGAATTTATCGGAGAAAGATTCTGTTTCGGTCCAAGAAAATGGAATCGGCGGCCGCCGAAAAATGGGCTGTGGCCTATTTTTGCCGACCAGCAGTCATACCTTGTCGGATGTTGACAGGATGGAGGGAAATAATGGCAAGAAGTCTGAATAGCGAAAAAACTTCACCGGATCACCTGACTTTAAAGCTAAACGCTCCCGGTATGACGGCAATGCACCGGGCAGGCCTCGGTGGCTTGGCGGCAACGCTGGCTCGGCTCACTATATGCCGGAATAATGGGGAAGCCCCCTGTACAACCTCAGATCCTCTATGGCACGATGAGTATGATTGGTCAATTTCACCGATAGAGCTCTCACTCAGATTCGGGAAACCGGAATGGGCCGGCGATTTTATGGAATGGCTGTTCAAATACGCCTTTCAGATCCGTGATGAAATGATCTTTCTTCCTGGCCAATACGGTAATACGCTACCTCCTCCTGAAGTGCGTGCTCGGCTGCAGGAAGGAATAATGTTGACGTTTCTTCAGAATGGTAAATCAAGGGAATTAGGACCTGAAGTTGTGGGTTCCTACGAATATGATCAACATATGGTTAGTTATAAGTTCAGTACTTGCATATCATATGCTACTCATCAGTCAGCCTGGATAGATTGGGTTGATAAGAAAACAGGAAGACTAATTCCAAAGAGTTATAAGGTAAGCGCGATGTTGAATCCTGGAGCGGTTGTTCGTCATTACGCCTTTAAGGGTCCAACTACAATTTATCAGTCCCTTGAACTTGTCTTTCCCTTAGTCTTTGCCATCGTTGGTACGTTAGCTCTCCCTATTAATTACGAGACAGGTGTCTTGATTATCCCTTATATTGATGATCTCATAACGTTCGCCAGGTTACGACGTGAATTGACACCATCAGGTATCAAAGACACGAATATTGGTGGTATTGGCGACGCTGTATTACAGCATAACCTCAGGTGTATGGGTTCAGAATCGATGGAAGTATATTCACTTCCGGGTTGTGATGCCATTAGGTTCCAAAGAAAATCGTGGTCTAAGCAACAGAAGACGCGCTCAGATATACTTTCGATAACTTCTATAATCGATTCTGAGTTTTACGCTGCTGCCTTGAAATATTTCCCTCCATATCTGAGAAAGATTGAAAACGCTAAAAATTCTGATGCTGTTGAAGAAAACAAATTTCAATGGCTTAATGGAATTATCCGCCCCTTTATCGCTGACAACATTGTCCGCGGTAGATGTTGGTTCGCGGGCTTCACTAAGCTGATGAAGGGCAATGATACCGTTTCTAGAATTCTGTTTGAAAGAAAGAGATTAAATAAAATGGTCACAGACGAACAACTTGATTGGAAAATGGAAGGGGCTCGATCCCTGGTCATCGCCGTTCACCAGGCATTACGCTGTCGATATGGACAAATCAGCAGTGAGAGTGTTCCCGGATCGGCTAAAAACCGGATGGAAAAAGAATATGACCGTTGGCGAATCGCGTTTGCTGGATCTAAAACACAGGAACAGTTCCGTTACTCCCTCTGTGACCTCTTCAGCCGCGCAAAAACCGGATCCGAACTGAAAGAACATTGGGAACAGATCTTACGATTGCTCCAATGTGATTGGCTCGCCGCACGCGACTTGGCCTTGATCGGATTGGCCAGTTACAAGGGAAGGAGTTCGGAATCGCCAGAGGAAGATGCAACGTCATCTGATGAGAATTAACCATCAAGATCAATATTCTGATTCAAGGAGAAAATATGAGTTTACACGTTTTCGCCAACATCGTGACACCGTTTGGGACCGCATCCAATAACCGCGGGGAAACCGATGGCAATACGACTACTTTGCAGAAACTGCTTTGGAAATCCAGTGTTCACACCACCGTCAGCGCCGAGGCCATCAGGTTCGCCCTCCGTCGACAGTTCGCCGAAGACGAAGATACGAACCGTTACTGGGATGATTTTAAACGTGCCAACTCCTGGCGTGACCCCAATTTCACCAATTGGGGAAATGATAATGAATCGAAGTATATTGACGATGACCTGCTCGGCTTTATGCGTGCCGATGCGGGAAAATCGGAAGGAACAGCTGGCTCAGTTACTTTTCGCCGAGCCGTTCTGGAGATCACCCGCGCCGTTTCCCTCACTCCTTGGAACGGAGATGTTTCGTTTAACGCGGCTTCACCGGGAGCTACCCCTTCTGCCGCCAAAAAAGGACAGAATCCGGTCCCTTACGGCGCGGAACTTCACGCGACACGCTATCAATTCGGTTTCGCGATGACTCCCGAACGTTTGGCTGATAAATCCCGCGCGGCAAAAGCGCTGGAAGCGATCGCGTCGCTGCGCTGTGTCGCGGGGAATCACAGCCGTTTCCTTTACGACTTTTCTCCGGAAGCGATTGTCCTCAGGATCACAGACGACCCGGCTCCTCGGATCCTGTACTGTTTCGATACGAACGACGGAGGAAAATCGGTCGTCGCCGATTTACTGGTTCAAAAGATTCAGACAAAAGATATCCTTCCGGATGAAATATTAGTCGGTCTTTCTGACCTCAACTCCAAGTTGGCCATCCAACTGAAGGAAACCGGTGTCGGCATTTTGGGCGTTCGTGCCGCCGTTAAAGCCGCATCCGCTCGAATCCACACCACTCTGAAATAAGGAAATGGATTATGTTGGGAATCCATGTTTCCGTCCCTATCGCCTGTTTCCGAAAGGGAATGGCCCGGGAATATCTCGAAACGGACCTAATTCCTCCCCCTTCAACCTGTTACGGCTTTCTCCTCTCGCTTGTTGGAGAACCAGACCGAGAACGGCATAAAGGGGTCAGAATTTCCCCAGTTCTCTTATCCCAGCCGGAACGAAGCGTCGTCTTGCGAACCGTTTGGCGTGTCAAAACCCGAAAAATGCCGCTTGGCTCCGGCGATAATATACGGCCCGACTATCAACAATTACTGACGGGGATACGGTTGATCATTTGGTTCGATAGTTCCGACGAAGAACATTCGAGGCAGACGACTTTGGAAGAACGTGTCCAGACAGCGCTTTCACCGAATGAACGGCATAAAATTGATCGCTTTGGCGGCTTATCGCTGGGAGAAAGCACACACCTGGTTGACGAGGTATCGCTTTATCAACCGCATGAGAATCTGTCTTCTGAAGAGAACAAAGAGGCTGTCATCCTCCTGGAAGACCCAAACGGCCTGTATACATGGCCGGTTTGGGTCGATCACGTCGGTGCGGAAAAAACCCGATACGTCACCGGCTCATTAATCCCTGGTGGCCTTCTCCCACCTTTGTTGACAAAGATGCCGAGAATTCACTCTTAAACGGATGGTATCATTAGGCAGATAATTCCAGATCTTCTGCTTAATGAGTCTGAACCTTGACAATTTGATCGCAAAAAAAGAATGTGACAAACCCATTATCTTAATGGGTTTTGCATGAAAGCTAGCACATGATAGGTCTATCCGAGTTATGGCACTCTATGCGCTGGCCCATTATCCAAGTCTGACTCTTCACCATAAAACGTCGGAAGAGCCAGCTTGATTACTCTGTTCGATAGGATTAGGTGTATTGTATGAAATACTGAATAGAATTGATATCATATTCCCAATAATTAAAACATCCACTTCATCACCAAGTTTTTCGATATCCACGAAGAGTAGTCTGTTTATCCTATAATCGTCATTAGGCGTTGAGCACAAGAACGCCGTCGGCCCCGAGCCCGCGGGGAACTTCCTGTTTATCCTATAATCGCCGCCAGGCGTTGAGCACGGATTTAGCGTAGAAGGCAAGGCCGAGGATATTGCCTGTTTATCCTATAATCGCCGTTAGGCGTTGAGCACGCTCAGATGCCCTTGCCGATTATTCACAAGGACTTCCTGTTCATCCTACAATCGCCGTTAGGCGTTGAGCACCTTCGCTACCGCGCCGCGGCGTTTTTCATCCGAACCCTGTTTATCCTATAATCGCCATTAGGCGTTGAGCACTATTTACACTCGACGGTGCGGGTGTCGAGCGAGCCCTGTTTATCTATAATCGCCGTTAGGCGTTGAGCACGGATTCTCGATCGAAGGCGAGGCCGAGGATATTGCCCTGTTTATCCTATAATCGCCATTAGGCGTTGAGCACAAGTACGTCGCGCCGGTTGTACAACAGGCGGGGATCTATTTATCCTATAATCGCCGTTAGGCGTTGAGCACCAGAAAGGCCTTGGCCCGAAAAAGTTCTTGACCGACCTGTTTATCCTATAATCGCCGTTAGGCGTTGAGTACAAAGAATCGACATAACACGACATATGCTCCTGGACTTTTTATTATCCTAGATGGTATCTCTAACAGCGGTCGCATACATACGCGGTATCATTGCTTCTTTTACGACGCATCAGCGGAGGTTGTACATTCAACTAAGGCATACCCAGACTCGTTGCGTCCATAGCAGTCCCGCGGACCAGGGATCCCGGTCAAAACATATCGGTGGCCGGATGAGGTCAGATCCCCGGCTAAAAAAACACAAGAGCCGTGAGAAAAAGGGGCATAGCCCAGACCGCGTAGATTCGATTATCTTACAAATTTGAGATAAAAAAAGCGTCTGGGTACATAAAAACAGTACCCAGACGCTTAGTACCCCCGCTCGGACTCGAACCGAGGACCCACGGATTAAGAGTCCGTTGCTCTACCAACTGAGCTACAGAGGCCTGTCTCCTTTACCAAGGTTACGAAAAGTATATATCCCCCCTTGGAACTGTCTAGGGGGAGGAAGGAGGGAAAAACACCCTTTTCGCCGCCGTGTCACTCGGACAAAAGGACCCTCAGGTCGCAGACGTTCGTCCCGGTCGGGCCCGATTTCAAGAGCCCCCCGCAGCGTTCAAAGAAGCTGTAGGCGTCGTTGCGGGCCAGGTAGTCCTCGGGGGAAATCTCGCCGGAATCGGCCATTCGCCGCACACGCTCGACGATCTCGGGGTCGAAATACGCCCCCGCCGCGTCGGTCGGGCCGTCCTCGCCGTCGGTCCCCCCCGAAAGAAAGACCAAGTGCCGGTCCTCCGGCGCCGGGCGGCGCAGCACCTCGATCAGCGCGGCGAGGACCAGCTGGGTATTGCGGCCTCCGCGGCCGCGCCGCTGTTGCGGGACAAGCTCCACCACCGGCTCCCCGCCGGAGATCAGGGCGCAGGGCCCCCCGCTTTCACGCACCTGACGGCGAAAGCGCCTCAGCAGGTCCAGGCCGACCGACTCGGCGGTCCCCTCCGGGGCGTCGGCCGATTCGGTCAAGACCGACAGCCCCAGCTTACTCGCCGCGCCGCCGGCGGCGGCTGCCGCCAGGGGGTTGTCGGCCAGAATGATCGGGGGGGTGCTCTTTGCCGACACCGCGGCGGCCGGCGGGTCGGGCTCGGCGCTTCGGCGCCGCAAAAGCTCGACGATGGGGATAAGTTCGGCGCAGCGGTCCGCGCCGAAGCGCTCGAGGATCGCCAGAGCCCGGCGGGCGTTTTCCGCCGGCGTCCCGTCGGCGGGGACGGTCGCGCCGCCGGCGATGATCGACAGGGGGCTTCCGAGCACATCGGAGAGGATCAGAGAATAGAACCGTTTTCCCTCGGCCAGGCGAAGAAGCCCGCCGGCCTTGACCTCGGAGAGGGTCCCCCGAACCGTGTTCAGCTCGATAATGTTCGCCCCGGCGCCGGAGAGAAAGCGGGTGACCGCCGTCTTTTGTTCCAGGGTAATCTCCGGAATCGGAAGGGGCAAAAGCGCCGAACCGCCCCCGGAAACTAAGGCGATCACCAAATCGTCCGGCGCGGCCTGACCGATCAGCTCAACGATCTTCCGGGTCCCCTCCACCCCTTCGGGCCTCGGTTCGTTGACCCCGGCGGGGCGCCCGGCGTGGCGGTGGATCACCCGGCCGTCAGAGAGCTGATCGGCGGGAAGATTGACCCAGCCGGTCAGACGCCCCGAAGATATCAGCGGGGCGAAGATCTCCTCGCAGGCGTCGGCCATCGCGCCGGAGGCCTTTCCGAAACCGATAACGATCACCTTGGCCCCGGGGGGAAGAATCTCGGCCGCCGTCCGGCCGTCGTTTTGACGAAAGAGGACCTCGAACGACCAGCCGCCGGAAGCGCGGCAGTAAAGAGATCGCCCGACGGCCTCCTTCGGCTCGACCGCCCGAACTCCCCGGCGCCACAGATCGATCGCGTTTTGACAGGTATACGGCATCATTCAACTTTCGGCGGAAACAGCGTTGAAATTCCCCTCGGCAGGGGACGAAACACAAGAGCATTGTAACAAAACCACCCCCCAGCAGAAAGAGCCCGAACAGGGTATCCCCGCGCCTCAAGGGCCCTTGACAGAAGCAGCGCACCCGATACAATGACGCCTGTTCGAGGGGCAATAGCTCAGTTGGGAGAGCGCCACGTTCGCAATGTGGAGGTCGTGGGTTCGATTCCCATTTGCTCCATGGCGTGAAGTGCCAGTATAGACGGTGCTTCACGCCTTTTTTTCGCTTTAAAAGCGGCAAAAGGACCTTCTTTTCGGAAAGTACCCTCGGTCGGACCAAGCGGCTGTTTCATTCGCTTTTAACTCTTTCCTGTCTTTCTCACATCTCCCAATTTACAACCTGAAGAAAAATCCAAAAATTAGGATTTTTCCAAGAGACAAATCAGAGAAACAAGCGTTGTAATTAGTGCCCGGGGGAAAGCGATTCCCCGGCGCGACAGGAACGAAGCTCCGACCCAAACCACAAACTAGATAAAAGGAGACTCGACCATGAAGAAGAACATCAATACTATCGCCGTGATTCTCGCCGCTTTCACCCTGATGCTCTTCGGAGGAATCCCCGCCTTTGCCCAAGGCCCCGGCCGCCATGGCCATGGGGGCGGAACCACCTTCCGGCAGCCGGCCGCCCCACAGCACGCCGGCGCTCCGGCGCCTGCGATGCGCGCCCCGGACGCGCGGCCGCACCACCCGGCCCCCGCGCCGGCCCCGATTATGCGCGGGCAGGCCCCCCCGGCGCACCATCACCATCACCATCACCATCATCCGGCCCCTCCCCCGGCCTATCGTCCGGCTCCTCCTCCCGAGCCGCGCCCGCACGGAGGCCTGATCCAGATGATCCTCCACAGCCTGGTGGACAGTCTGTGACCGGCCGGGGAATCCGGGCCGCGAGGTACGGCGGCTCCCCACAGTAACTCTCCGACTTGAAGCCCTCGGCGCGAACGCCGGGGGCTTCATTTTTCTTGCCTTTTCCGCCTTCTCCCCCTCCCCTTCGCGAAACTGTCAGCTCCTTGACTATCGGACATACCACTTTTATAATGGAGTGAGGGGGATTTCCCCCTCGAAAAGACAAGAAAACGCCCAAAAGCGCCGATTCAAACCGGCTTTCTTCCCCGCGCGGGGCCGGCGCGGTTTTTTAAGGACCGACGAAAGCAAATAATCGATGGCTGTCCACGACTCAACCGAAGGGGTCTTCCCCATCTCTTGGAAGCGTTACATTCTCCCATCCATTCACCCGCAGGGATGGAAGATTGTTTTCGCCGTCTTTCTCCTGTTTTTGACCGCCGCGATGCTGTGCGCGTTCTTTATCCCCGCCCCCTGGGGAGCGCACGCCTGCGCCGCGGCGGCGATCGTCGGTATCCCGCTGACCCTCTTTTCCTTCTACTTCTTCCGCAATCCCGACCGGGTGACCCCCGACGATCCCGACGGGATCTTCTCGCCGGCCGACGGGCTGGTCTGCTCGATCGTGAAGATGGTCCCCCCCAAGACCCTCGATCTGGGGGAAGAAGAGCGGATCCGCGTCAGCGTCTTTATGAGTGTCTTCAGCGTCCACGTCAACCGCGCCCCCTGTGCCGGAATGGTTCGGGCCCTGACGTACCACCATGGCAAATTCGTCAGCGCCGCCGACAAAGACAGCGACGAGAACGAACGGCAGGAGATTTGCCTCCAGCGGCCCGATTCGGTCCGCATCGGGGTCGTTCAGATCGCCGGCCTGGTGGCTCGGCGGATCTATACCCCCCTGACGCTCGGCCAGCGGCTTGCCGCCGGCGAGGTCTTCGGGCTGATCCGGTTCGGCTCCCGGCTCGACGTCTACCTGCCGCCCGGGATACAGCCGTCGGTTCTCCTCGGCCAAACGACCATCGCCGGCGAGACCCTCATTGCCCGCGTCCCGCAAGGGAAAGCCGATTCAGCCGGGACGGCTGACAGCGGCGCAGTCGAAGGAGATTTCTCCCATGCGCGATAACACGAAATTCAAACGCCTCTTTCCCAACAGCGTGACGATGCTGGCCCTGGCGTTCGGCGTTTCGTCGATCAATATGGCCTATTGGGGCGAATGGCGGCAGGCGGTCCTCTGCATTATGCTGGCGGGGGTCTTCGACTTCCTCGACGGCAAAGTCGCCCGTCTGCTCGGCGTCTCCTCCAGGTTCGGCATGGAACTCGATACCCTCTCGGACTTCGTCAGTTTCGGGGTCGCTCCCAGCTTTTTAATGTACCAGTGGACGCTCGACCCGATGCTGAAGCTCGACGTGATGAAGAATATCACCGATCAGACCAGCGCCATCAGCTCCGGCTGGGGGGTCGGGCTTTCGATCCACAGTCCGGTGGTTTCAAAACTCGACGCGGTCGGCATCGGCTGGGGAATGGTCCTGTTTATGACGATGTGCTGCGCGATGCGGCTGGCACGGTTCAACGTGATGGAAGAGAACAAGACCCCAGGATACTGGAAGCATTTCTTCGTCGGCGTCCCCGCCCCGGCCGGCGCGTTCCTGGCGCTGTTTCCCCTGATCGCCTCCCTGGCGCTGCCTCAGTACGACAGCTGTTTCCGCCAAACGGGGGTGGTCGCCTTCTGCCTGATCTTCTCGGGCATGATGATGGTCAGCCGCATCCCCACCGTCAGTATGAAATACGCCCGCGTCCCGGCGAAGATATTCCCCTACGCGCGGATCATTCTGCTGGCGCTCATCGCCGCGCTTCTTTGCGCTCCGTGGTGGATCCTGAGTGCTCTGACGGTTCTCTACGTCCTGTCGTTCCCCTTTAGCATGTTCTTCTTCCGAAAAGCCAAAAAACGCTGGATCGCCGAGGGGGGAAGCGAGGAAGAAGAGTACTCGGCGGAACAGTAGCCACCGGCGCGAGCCCCACAGGAAGGGTATCCGCTACCGTTCGGGCTTCGGGATCCGGGTCGGGCCGGGGCCGGCGGCGCTGTTTTTGTTCCCCTTGCCCCTTTTTCCGCGGCCGAAGCGTTCCTTTTTGCTGACCCGCCGCGTCGTGACTTCCGAGCGTTTCTTTCCGATGAACTCGCGCAGCTGCTCGATCCGGTCGCGGATCGCCGCGGCGCGCTCGAACTCGAGGTTCGACGCGGCCTCGAGCATCTCCTTCTCCAGCTCGTTGATATACTCGGCGGTGATCACGGCCTCGTCCCCCTGGCGGCCGACGGCGGCGTTGGCCCGCTGGTGCGCCTCTAGCTCGCTCTCGATCCCCTTGGAGATGTTCTTGCGAATCGTCTCCGGCGTGATCCCATGCTCTTTGTTGTAGGCGTTTTGAAGCTCGCGGCGGCGAAGGGTCTCGTCGATCGCCTTGCGCATCGAATCGGTGACTTTGTCGGCGTAGAGAATCACCTTGGCGCTGATATTGCGCGCCGAACGGCCGATCGTCTGAATCAATGAGGTCTCACTGCGGAGGAATCCCTCTTTGTCGGCGTCTAAGATGGCGACCAGCGAGACCTCGGGGAGGTCGAGCCCCTCGCGCAGCAGGTTGACGCCGACCAACACGTCAAAATTCCCCTCGCGCAGGTCGCGCAGCAGCTCGACCCGCTCGAAAGCGTCCAGCTCGGAATGAAGCCAGCGGCAGTTGACCCCCTGCTTCGAGAAATACGACGAGACATCCTCGGCCAGGCGCTTGGTCAGCGCCGTGACCAGGACACGCTCCTTCTTGGCGGCGCGCTCCCTGATCTGCTCTAACAGGTGGGGAATCTGAATCGAGGCGGAAATAACCTCCACCTCGGGATCGAGCAGCCCGGTCGGCCGAATCACCTGCTCGACGACGTGTTCTTTCGATTTCTCAAGCTCGTACGGCCCTGGGGTCGCCGAAACGTAGACCACCTGATTGACGCGCTCTTCCCACTCGTGAAACTTCAGGGGGCGGTTGTCCAGCGCGCTGGGGAGCCGAAAACCATGGTCGATCAGGTTTTTCTTTCGGGCCGCGTCGCCGTTGAACATCGCGTGAATCTGCGGCAACGTCACGTGCGACTCGTCGACGAACATCAGAAAGTCGTCGGGGAAGAAACTAAAGAGGGTGTCGGGCGGGGTCCCCGGCGCGCGGTCGGCCAGGGCGGCGCTGTAGTTCTCGATCCCCGGGCAGTAGCCGATCTCTTGAATGAGCTCGATATCGTACCGCGTTCGAGCCGAAATTCTCTGGGCCTCCAGGAGCTGTCCCTTCTGGCGGAAATAGTCGATCCGCTCATCCAGCTCCCTCTTGATCCGGCCGATGGCCCTGTCGATTCGCTCTTGGGGAAGAACAAAGTGCTTGGCCGGGTAGACGCAGCAGTCCCCCAAACGCTGGATCGTCTGACCGGTGAGGGGGTTGATCATCGAGAGATTCTCGATTTCGTCCCCCCAAAACTCAACCCGGATGGCGAATTCCTCATAGGAGGGATGTATCTCGACGCAGTCCCCGCGAACACGGAATTCCCCGCGGTCAAAGGCGGTGTCGTTTCGGTTGTACTGGATTTCAACCAGACGCTCGAGCATCTTGTCGCGGTCGAGCGTCTGGCCGACCGTCAAAGGAAGCATCAAGGAGCGGTAATCCTCGGGAGAACCGAGCCCGTACAGGGCGCTGACGGTCGCCACCACGATCACGTCGCGGCGGCTGATCAGCGAGCTGGTCGCCGCCAGACGAAGACGGTCGATCTCGTCGTTGACCGAGGAGTCTTTCTCGATGTAAATATCCCGCTGGGGAATATACGCCTCGGGCTGATAGTAGTCGTAGTAGCTGACGAAGTACGAAACGGCGTTGTTGGGAAAAAACTCCCGAAACTCGCTGTACAGCTGCGCCGCCAGCGTCTTATTGTGCGACATCACCAGTGTCGGCCGATTGAAGTGGGCAATGACGTTCGCCATCGTAAAGGTCTTGCCCGAACCGGTCACCCCCAAAAGGGTTTGATCTCGGGCACCGGAGGCGATCCCTTCGATCAGCTTCTCGATCGCCCGCGGCTGATCGCCGGACGGCTCAAACGGTTTATGGAGGTCAAACTGCATCGCGAGAACTTATAAATGTCTGGGGAAGGGGTTCAAAACCGCTATTTTAACACAAACCGGCCGCGTTTCCAAGGTTCTTTTTCCTTCGATAACGCGCGGAGGGATTTCGCGGGAAACGTTGATAAAACCCGGGCAATATGATAAAATAGATGCCACAGATATGAAGGGGACCGAAAAGGTACCCTTGATGAAGAAAAAAACGAAGCATCCACTCAAAATATGCCTAAACCGAAGAAACGTCCATCGAAACCCAAGGGGAATCCCGGCGGGCAGCGCGTTCGCGACAACCGCCAGGGACATCCCTCCCTTAAGTCCACGTTCATCGTCCTGGCGCTGACGGCGATCCTCGCCACCGTCGGCGGTTATATCGTTATCACCTGCTGTGACTTCGGACCGCTCAACACGCCCGCTCTCCCAACCGGCGTCACCGGTTCCGGATCGCGAAACCAGTTTTTTATCTCTCTCCCCGAGCTGAAAGCTCCCACGGCGATGGCCGCCGGAAGGGACGATACCCTCTTCGTCTGCGAGGGATCGTCCATCAGCTGCTTCGCGCTGCAATCCCCCCAAGAGTCCGCCGTCACGATTCGGCTTGTGTGGAAACGCGATTTTGAAACCCCCGTCACCGCGATACATTTCGTCCGGGAGGAGGAGAAGGTGCTCCAGGGGATGCTCCTCGTCGGTCTGGGGAACAGAATCGAAACGGTCAACCCAAACCAAACAGACGGCAGCGGCGTGCTCTTCGCCGAACTTCAGGACAACTCGACCGTCACCTCGATCGCCTCAAGTTCCAACGCCGTTTTCGCGGCCGATAAGCCGAACAATATCATCGTCAAGTACGATATGCTCGGCAATAAGATTCAAGATATCGGCGGCAAGGGGGGGGACGACGGGTTCCCCGGCTTCGACCTGGGCGAGGCGCCGACCTTCTGTATCGACTGCGTCCGGAACCCCAGCGTCCTTGTGGCGGCCAACTCGGTCCGGTCCCGGGTCGAACTGTTCGACGCCGAAACCGGCGCGTGGGACAGGGAACATTCCTGGAATAAAAGTTCCGACCGGCCCGGCGGCTTCGCCCCGGGGAACAATCCCTATTACCTGACGGTCCTCCCCAATCAGACGATCATGACGGTCGAGACGGGAAAGAACGCTCGGATTCGAAATTTCAAACTCGACGGCGATCTGTTGCTGGAGTTTGAAGACCCCTTCCCGCCCGATTCCTCCAAGACACAGAGCCCGCCGATGGTCTCGATCGGCCGGGTCGGGGGAGCCGGCTACGCCATCTTCCTTCTTTCTCCCAACGGTCAGCTCTACATCAACGTTCTGGGCGGTTAAAATCCCGCCCTCCCCTTTTTACGGGGCCGACCAGATTCCGCGCCGGTTCTGCCGGGCATCTTCCTGGGCCGCGCGGAAACGCTCCTTTTTCTCCCGAGAATAGTTGTACTGCGGTTCATACTCGGCCAGTCCCAAATAGATCAGCTCCTCGTTGAGCAGAACCAGATCACGGATATCCCCCTGGCCGAGGTAGACCATCGCCAGCCGGCGGCCGAATCGGTCGAACCGGTCGCCGTCGGCCGCCAGAGTAACAATTCCTCCAAAATCGAGAATCCGCTGTTTCGTATGCTGCGAGGCCTCGGGACCGTACGGCTGAACGGGCGCGTTCGGTTTGATCGTCTCGGGGGTATCGCAGCCGATGAACCGGATCGTCCAGTTCCCCGACGCGCCGTGAACCGTGACGGTATCGCCGTCGACAAAATGATCGACCGTGACGGTTTCCAGGTCGGGGAAGTCTCCCTGACCCGACGCGGCCGGCTTGGGAACTTCCGTCATTTCGGTCTGTTTGGCGTTGTAAAGATAGATTAAACCGCCGAGAAGAATCAATATAATAACGGTCGTCGCGAACGATTTTTTGTATTCCGCGCGATTAACTTCCATAGGGCTTTTTCACAAATCCATTTGTCTGATGGTACCGCCAGGTACGTCACTTCCGGCCATGCATGGCCCGACTGACCGCCGAGCGAACGGCCCGCCTGACTGCCGAGCGAACGGCGGCCAGGCCGGGAATTCGGTTCCAGATAAATGAAAGCTTCTGACGAAGGTTGATCTGTGAGGAAAAAAGCGTCCGCAGCAATACGCCCTGTTTTCCGAGGAAACCGCGGCTCTCATACAAGCGGCGAAGCCGATTGAAATGGTCCTCCCGATCGACCGAGCGATGGAAAAGCGCGGCTTCTTCCTCGCTTAAGAGATGCTCCTCCAGGGCCCGATCCACATCGGTGTGAGCCTGTCGATAGACCCCCTCCATCAGTTCGGGCCGGTTTTGCGGTTTGAATGAAACGGAGACCGAACGATTATGTCTTCTGTAAAAAATAACATCCTTTTTAAAAAAACAGACCTCCCCCAAACAGAGGGAGCGATATAAGATCAGCGACTCTTGATAGGCGCCTCGGTTCGGCGCCGGGGAAGCAAACCGGCTGATCACCTCACGCCGGAAGGCCGAGGCCGGGCCGCCGGACCACCCGAAACGCCCGGCGAAATAGTCGCTCCGGGTGAATCGCTGAATCCCCGTGCCGAGGCCGGCGGAGGAGGGACCGATCACCTCGCCCACTTCGTTGATCGGGGTGAAGGCAAACGACGCGTAGACGCATTCGGGGTGCTCGAGGAAGGCGTCGGCCACCGTCTGAATGTAGCCGGGACGCGCGATATCGTCCCCACCGTGAAAGACGATGATGTCCCCGTGCACCAGCTTCCGAGCCACATAATCGAAATGGCCGAGAATACCGAGGTTCGTCGGATTTTGATTCAAAACAACGGTGTGGGGCCCCCGGTACTCGGAGGCAACACGGCGCATCACTTCAAAGGTATGATCGGGGGAACGGTCGTCGGAAAGGATAATCTCCAGTTCCCCCTGGTACTGTTGAGCCAAAAGTGGTTCGATCGCCTGCTGAACGTACTTCTCTTCGTTATAGGCGGCCAGAAGAACCGTAACGCGGGGGTACGCGCCGGGGGAACGCCGCGCGCCGTCGGTGGTCTCACTCATAAGAAGTCCCCTTCCCGGTATAAGGCCTTTTGGGCCGATCTTTTGTGCCGGCGTTTCGGCCGACACGTCCGCGCCACGGCGCGGAGCGAATCAAATGAAATTGCAATCGGAATCACGCAGCAGCGGGGCCCGCTGATCTTTATCCGAGAGAATGGGACGGTCGACCGGCCACTCGATCCCGATTTGCGGGTCGTCGTAGCGGATCGAACGGTCGCACTCGGGGGAGTAGAATTCATCAACGATGTATTCCACCTCGGTATTATCCTCCATCGCCGCCATCCCGTGGGCGAACCCCTTGGGGATATAGACCAGCCGCGGGTTGTCGGCGCGAAGATCGATTCGGACCGATTGGAGATAATTGGGGGAACTCTTGCGCAAATCGACGACAAAGTCGGCGATCGAACCGCGAAGGACCCGAACCAGCTTCGTCTGCGCCATCGGGATCTGCTGGAAATGGAGCCCGCGAACGGTCCCCTTCTTGAGCGAGATGGAATGGTTCACCTGGAGCACCTCCATCTCGATTCCGCACTGTTTCAGCGCCCGGCGCGAAAAGCTCTCGTAAAAACTGCCGCGATTGTCCGCGAAGACACGCGGCACCAGAATGACCACACCGTCCAGATCGGTTTTAATAACGTCCAATTGTCGATAACTCCCGCTTTTTATCGCCGCCACTGCTCATCCAAGAGAGATTGCGCCAGCGACTGTCCCCAATGGGGAATCGTCAGCCCAAACTCTCGTTTGATTTTACTCTTATCGAGGACGGAATAAAAGGGACGTTTGGCGGCTGTTTTATACTCCTCGCTGGAACAGGGGACGACCGGACAGGAAATGTTTTGCAGACGAAGAATCTCCAGCGCGAAGTCGTACCACGAGCAGACCCCCTCGTTGGTGTAGTGATAGATACCTTTCATCCCCGGTTTGAGCCGGGGGAGAATCGCGGCGATCGCCCCGGCCAAATCGCGCGCGCTGGTCGGCGTTCCCACCTGGTCGCAGACGACACGCAGTTGCGGGCGCTCCTTCCCAAGACGGGTAATGGTGCGGACAAAATTCTTCCCGAAGGGGGAATAGAGCCAGGCCGTTCGAATCACCACCGCCGTATCGGCCAAAGAAAGAACCGACTGCTCCCCGGCGAGTTTGGTGCGGCCGTAGACCGACACCGGGTTGGTCGCCGCGCTCTCGGGATAGGGAGAACAGCCGCGCCCGTCAAAGACGTAGTCGGTCGAGATATGAATCATCGGCACCCCCAGCCGGGCGAGATTCTCCGGACCGAGGTGATTCACCTTCTCGGCCGCCTCGGGTTCGTCTTCGGCGCGGTCGACCGCCGTATAGGCGGCGCAGTTGACGATCGCCTCGACCGAATCGAGCGTCCCGAACCATTTTTTCAGCGCGGCAAAATCGGTGATGTCGACTTCGGGAAGATCGACCCCAACGGATCGATCGGCAAGCAGACCAGACAGTTCCGTTCCCAGCTGACCGCGGCACCCGGTGATGACAATCATGGCGTTTCCTCCACGATGGGCTCTTTATAATCAAATGGTTATCTCAAAAGAATAACTCGGTTACTCTTCCTCGAACAGATCTTCCCCTTCCGATTCCTCGTCAGGTTTTTCCTCCGAGGGGCGGGGAATTTCCGATGAGGTGATCAGGGTTAGGTTGAGCTTTCGTCCGGTTTCGTCGGCGCGGACCAGGACAAAACCGAGCGGTTCCTGAATCCCGCCTGGGTACGAAGTCGCGGGAAAGGAGACCGAACGAAAGCCGTCACTCGAAACATCGGTCCGCCAGCGGTGGATATGCCCGTGCCAATACTCGGTGAACATCGGGGAATCGAGGAGAATGTTCCGAAGTCCTATATCGTAGAAAAACAACGGATGGTGCGAGGCGACACAGTAGGGACGATTCCGCCGGTCGTGATCCTCGACCTGCCCTTTGAGCCAGGCAAGGGAGGCGCGGTTGAGATAGCCGTCCCCGGGATTGTCCTGATCGATCGGCTCTTCCAGCGGCTGGTGAGAATCGAGCACCAAAATATCGTATTCGGGCATCTCGACGATGCGAACCATCCGGTTGGGGACCGGCTCGGGATCGAGACGCTGTTCGGGAAAGACCTCTAAGAAGGTCAGCCGGTCGTCATGATTCCCCATCGTCGCCTGCCAGGGGATCCCCGCGGCGGTGAGAATATCGAGCGATTTTTTGGCCATCCGGTAGTTGTCGACCGAACCGATCTGAAAGGCGATGTCGCCGAGAATCAAAACCTTCGCCGGATGCGGATTCATCGAGGCGATCTGCTCACAGATCCAGCGCAGCCGCTGTTCCTTGCCGGAGAAGTTTTTCCCCGCGAAGGCCAAGCCCCGGCGGAGCATATTCTTCATCGAGTAGTCGTAGTAGTACTGAAACCCGAAGGGGAGAAAGTCCCGCCCCTGATGAATATCACTGAGAACCACCAAGAGATGTTCGTCGACGGGAACCTCGGCCCAGAGCCGTCCGAACGCGGGGACAAAAAACAACACCGCCGACAGCGCACACAGAAACGCGCTTCGCAATCGCCGGTCACGGTGCGTGTGTGTCGTCATAAGCCCCGCTGGAAAAAAAGAAGCGACAAAACAGTAAACCTTCCCCCCGCGCGCTTGAGCGGGGGGAAGGTTTACCCTCCTTTAAGTTAAGGAGAAATTACAGACGCACAGGAATCCCCTTCTCTTTGAGGAATTCCTTCATCTGGCGGATCGTGAACGTCCCGAAGTGCGCGATCGAAGCGACCAGAAGGGCGTCCGCGTGTCCCTCGACGACCCCCGCGTAGAGGTCTTCCAAAGAACCGGCCCCGCCGGAAGCGATCACCGGGAGCTTCACCGCGTCGGCGATGGCCCGGGTCATCGGCAGATCGTAGCCGGTCTGCATCCCGTCGGCATCCATACTCGTCGGGAGAATGGCGCCGGCGCCGAGCGACTCGCAGCGCTTGGCCCACTCGACCGCGTCGATCCCGGCCCCCTCGGTACCGCCGTTGATCATCACCTCGAAGCCGCTGGGAAGAGTCGCCGACTGACGAGTATCAATGGCGACGGTGATCCGGTCGGAACCGAACCGCTTCGCGGCTTCCTCGATCAGCTCCGGGCGGCGAACCGCGGCGGTGTTGATCGAAAGACGGGAGACGCCGACATCGAGCATCTCTTGGATGTCATCGACCGTGCGGATTCCTCCACCGACGGTAAGCGGAACCGAGATCGCGGCGACCGTCCGCTTGACCGCTTCGATCAATGTCTTGCGTCCCTCGACCGTCGCGGTGATATCGAGAAACGCCAGCTCATCGGCACCAGCGTCGCAGTAGGCCTTGGCGTTTTCGGCGGGATCGCCAATCTCCTTGAGATTGACGAAGTTGACCCCCTTCACGAGGCGTCCATCCTTCACATCGAGACACGGAATGATTCTTCTGTAATCCATCGTTCCTCCTTCTTAACTGTTTGTTGGATGCGTACTGGTGATTGATTGACGAACTATTGTTACTAACGTAACAAACTAACTGAGTTTTTCTTCGATCCACGCGGCCGCGGCCTTGAGCGTCTCGCCGATCCCCGCGGGGTTCTTCCCGCCGGCCTGCGCCATATCGGGACGGCCGCCGCCTCCCCCTTGGATCGGCTTGGAGATCGCTTTGATCCAGTCGACCGAGGAGAGCTTCTTCGCCACGAGGTCTTTCGACAGCGCGGCCAGAAGGATCACTTTCCCTTCGTCGGTCTTGCTGGCCAAGACCACGGCGCAGGGGGACGCCTTCGATCGAATCTTATCGATCGCCTCGCGAAGGATGCCCGGGTCCTGATTCTCCAGCGCGGCGGTGATGACGTTCACGCCGCCGACCCGCTTGGCGCCCTCGATGAGGGAATCGACCGAAAGCCCCTCTTTGCGGGCGGCGGTCTCAAGCTGCTTGCGCAGCTTCTTGCCGTTTTCGATCAGCGTATTGACCCGCGCGGGAATATCGGCCAGCGAAACCTTCAAGGTCCCGGCCAGCTGACCGACCAGCGAATCGAGCTGCTGGACCCGATCGACCGCGGCCATCCCCGTCAAGGCGGTGATACGCCGCGTTCCGGCCGACACCGACTCCTCGGCGATGATCTTGCACATCCCGACCTTGCCGGTGTTCTTCAGGTGGGTTCCGCCGCACAGTTCCTTGGATTCCCCCATCACGACCACGCGGACCAGATCGGGGTACTTCTCGCCGAAGAGCATCATCGCGCCGAGTTCACGCGCCTTGTCAATCGGCAGAACGTGGGTCACGACCGGGTGATCGGCGAGGATCATCGCGTTGACGTCCCGCTCGATCGCCGTGAGCGTCTCGTGATCGATCGCCTTGTTGTGCGTGAAGTCGAACCGAAGGATATCGCAGTCGACCTTCGATCCCTGCTGCTCGGCGTGGCCGCCGAGATGCTTGCGCAGCGCCGCGTGAAGAAGGTGCGTGGCCGAGTGGGCGCGGCTGGTTCCGGCGCGGCGCTCGGCGTCGACCTCGGCGCGGACAATGTCGCCGGTTTTGACGGCGCCTTCGGTGAGCTTGCCGCAGTGGACGATATATTCACCGTCGTACCGCGCGGCCGATACGGCGAACCGGAACTTGTCGCAGCAGAGCGTCCCGATATCACCGACCTGTCCCCCCTTCTCGGCGTAGAACGGGGTCTTGTCGAGCAGGATGGTGACTTCGTCGGCTGCGCCGTCGGCCGAATCGACCAGCTCGCCGCCGCGCAGAATCGCCAGAACCCGGGCGTCGTCGACGCGGAGCGTCTCGTAGCCGAGGAATTCCGGCGGGTTATTCGCCTTTTTGACCGCGTCGAGCGGATCGTCCTTGAACAGAAGGTTCTTCTCGCCGGTTCCGGAGATCTCGCCGTGGCGGGCCATCTCTTTCTTGAAGCCGTCCCAGTCGAAGCCGAAATTCTCTTCCGCGGCCATCGTCTCGAACAACTCCGGCGGGAAACCGTAGGTCTGGTACATCTCGAAGGCGTCGGCGCCGGAGATAACCTTCCCGCCATTGGCCTTGGTCGACCGGAAGACATTCTCGATGCGTCCCAGGCCGGCGTCGATGGTGCCGAGGAAGTGGGTCTCCTCACCGGTAATGATCTCTTGAACACGCGGGATCGTTTCGGACAGTTCCGGATACGGCGTCTTCATCAAATCGGCGACCACCGGAACCAGATGGGCCAGGAACGGCTTGTCCATCCCCATCTGAACCCCGTCGAGAACCGCGCGGCGCAGAAGCCGGCGAATGACGTATTTCTCTTCTTTGTTCCCCGGGTAGACGTTCTCGTGAATGGCGAAGGTACAGGCGCGAATGTGGTCGGCGATACGGCGCAGACGGCGGCCGTCCTCGTTGGTCAGGTCGTTCTCGTCGTACTTCCGGCCGCAGACCTCGGCGGCCGCCAGAACCAGCGGCTTGAGGATATCGATATGGAAGTTCGTCGTGACTCCCTGAAGCGCCGCGGCCGTACGCTCCAGCCCCATGCCGGTATCGATGTTTTTGCTCGGGAGGGGTTCCAGGTTGTTGGGCGGATCGCCGACGCGGTTGAACTGGGTGAAGACCAAGTTCCAGATTTCGACCTCGCCGAGCGGGGTGTGATAGTAGATCTCGCTGCACGGACCGCAGACACCGTCGGGCCCCTGGCTCGGAGCGCTGGCCGGCCAGAAGTTCTCGTCCTCATCGAGGAACTGGAGACGGTCTTTCGGCAGGCCGATCTCGTTGGTCCAAATATCGGCGGCCTCCTGGTCGTCGAGGAAGACGGTCGCCGACAGCGAGGCGGGATCGAGCCCCAGCCACTGTTTCTCGGTCAGGAACTCCCACGCCCAGTGGATCGCCTCACGCTTGAAGTAATCGCCGAAACTAAAGTTCCCCAGCATTTCGAAGAAGGTGTGGTGGTACGCCGTCCGGCCGACGTTGTCGATGTCGCCGGTGCGAAGGCACTTCTGACAGGTCGTCGCGCGGGTGAACTCGAGTTTGCAGCGGCCGAGGAAGTGGTCTTTGAATTGGTTCATCCCGGCCGGGGTGAAAAGAACCGAAGGATCCCAACGCGGCACCAGCACATCGCTCGGCCGTCTGACGCATCCCTTCGTCTCGAAAAAGGAAAGATACTTTTCGCGAATTTCGTTGGTTTTCATCGTTCGTTTTTCTTGAATGGGGGTTGATGTTTTTCGTCCAATGAAAAAACGGCGCAAACCACCGGGATTTACGACTTGGCGGCCAGTTTCGCCCAGGTGTCGCGCAGCGATACCACCCGGTTAAAAACGGGGTTCTCGGGGGTGGAGCACTGGTCGGGGTAGAAATAGCCGATTCTCTCGAACTGATACCGGACCTCACCGGCGGTCGCTTCCCGCCCCAAAACCGGTTCGAGCTTCGCGCCGCGGAGAACCTCCAAAGAATCGGGATTGAGGTACTCTTTGTAGTCGAGAGGATTGGCGGCGTCGTCCGGGTTCTCAACCGAGAAGAGCCGGTCGTAGAGCCGGACCTCGGCGTCGACCGCCGTCGGGGCGGCGACCCAATGGATGGTCCCGCGAACCTTGCGCCCATCGGGAGCGTCGCCGCCGCGGGTGGCGGGGTCGTACGTCCCGTGAACCTCGATCACTTCACCGGAGGCGTCCTTGACGCAGCCGGTACAGGTCACCAGATACGCCCAGCGCAGACGAACTTCCTGCCCCGGGGTCAGACGGAAATACTTCTTGGGGGCGTCTTCCATGAAGTCCTCCCGCTCGATCCAAAGCTCGCGGGCAAACGGAACCTGCCGCGTGCCGTCGGCCTCGTCCTCGGGATTGTTCACCGCGGTAAGCTGCTCGACCTGCCCTTCCGGGTAGTTGTCGATGATCAGCTTGATCGGGCGAAGCACCGCCATACGGCGCTGAGCCGTCTTGTTGAGGTCTTCGCGGATCGAATTTTCGAGGACCGTCATATCGATGGTGCTGTTGAATTTCGCCACGCCGATCGTCTTGCAGAAGTTTCGGATCGACTGCGGGGTATAACCGCGGCGGCGGTAGCCGCAGATCGTCGGCATGCGGGGATCATCCCAGCCGGAGACATAATTGCCTTTGACCAGCTCCAGCAGTTTGCGCTTGCTCATCACCGTGTAGGTGAGATTCAAACGGGCAAACTCGATCTGCTGGGGATGATAGATACCGAGTCGGTCGAGGAACCAGTCGTAGAGCGGACGATGATGCTCGAACTCCAGCGTGCAGATGGAGTGGGTGATCCCCTCGATGGAGTCTTCCAGGCCGTGGGCCCAGTCGTACATCGGGTAGATGCACCATTGGGTGCCGGTGCGATGGTGCTCGGCGTGGAGGATCCGGTACATGACCGGGTCGCGCATGTTAAAGTTCGGCGAGGCCATATCGATCTTCGCCCGAAGAGTCTTGGAGCCGTCGGGGAATTCACCGTTCTTCATCCGCTCGAACAGATCGAGGTTCTCCTCCACCGACCGGTTGCGCCAGGGGGACTCGGTCCCCGGTTCGGTCGGGGTGCCGCGGGCGGCGCGGACCTCTTCCTGCGACATATCGCAGACATAGGCGTCTCCCTGACGGATCAGCTGAAGCGCCCACTGGTACATCTGCTGGAAATAACTCGAGGCGAAAAAGAGACGGTCGTCCCACTTGGCCCCCAGCCAGGCGACATCTTTTTTGATGGACTCGACGTACTCGGTCTCTTCTTTGGCCGGGTTGGTGTCGTCAAAACGAAGATTGAAGAGCCCGTTGTTCTCTTGGGCCATCGCGTAGTTGAGGCAGATCGACTTCGCGTGCCCTATGTGGAGATAACCGTTCGGCTCGGGGGGAAAGCGGGTGTGAACCTTCTGCTGAAATTTTCCGCTGGCGTTATCGTCGGCTATGATCTGCTGGATAAAGTGAAGCGGACGTTTCCCCTCGGACGGATCGGTCATAGAGCAACCCTTTCAAGTAAGAAAAAACTCTAGGCGGCATTATAACCCCGGTCGTAAAACCAACAAGTGTAGAGAGGGTCAATTCCTAAAAGCGCATCGAACGGACGAACCGCGCCTCAAAATCGGGATCACCGGCCAGGTCGACCGTTTCGGTGGCCCGGCGCAGTTCGGAGGCAGTCTTTCCCAGCTCGGGGAAGCGGGCCGCCAGCGCCGCCCCTTCCAAAGAAGAATTGCCCAAATAGTTCAGACGCTCATCGGCCAGCGCCTCGGGAAACAGCCCGACGCGGCGGGCCGAGGCGCAGCTCAAATGGGCCCCCAGGGCGCCGGCCACATAAAGGCCGGCCAGATCACCGACCTGGATCCCCGCGCGCTGAAGGAGAATCTCCACACCAGCTTTCATCGCGCCGACGGCCAGCTGGAACTGGCGGATATCTCCCTGGGTCACGACAATATCCCCCTGCCCCGCGGAGGAATCGCCCAGGAAAAACGCTCTTTGGCCGTGGAGCGTCTCCAGACGTGCCAAGCGCGGAAGAGGAAGATCGGCGCTCGGGGAGACAAAACGGCCGCTGGGCAGCAGAACCCCGACGCGCAGCAGTTCCGCGACAATATCGAATACTCCCGAGCCGCAAAGCCCGATAGGAGGGCAATCCCCGATCGTGTGAAAGGGAGGCCGCGCGGTGAAGTCGACCCGATCGACGGCGCCGGAGACCGCCATGGAACCGCAGCGGATATGTCCCCCCTCAAAGACCGGGCCGGCGGCGGTGGAAGCGGCTAAGAAACGACCGTTGTGAGCGAGAATAATCTCGCCGTTGGTTCCCAGATCTATGAGAAGAACCGGCCCGGAGAAATCGAGTGCTCCTTTTTGGCGCAAAAGGAGCAGCCCCGCGGTGAGATCTCCGCCGACGAATCGGGAAAGAAGCGGAAGCGTCACTACAGGGGTCTTTTGCGGCAGCGGCCATGCCAGATCACCGGCGGTAAGCGGCGGAAACTCATACACCGGCGGTTCAAAGGGGAGATGCCCCATCGGCGAGGGATCCAGGCCGTGAAAGATCAGGGACATCACGCTGTTCCCCGCCGCCGCCACACGTTCCATCGCCCCCTTTGGGGGAAGCTGGGCCGCTAAGCCGGCCAGAAGCGCGCCGACGGCGTCGAGCAGCGTTCGGCGCAGAAGAGACAACCCCTGTGGGGTGCCTGCCATCTGGAGACGAGAAAGAAGATCGGCGCCGAATCGGCGCTGCGGGTTGCGGCAGCCGGCGTGGGCGAGGACCTTTCCGGTATCGATATCGATCAGCGCGGCGGCTAAAGTTGTGGTCCCAAGATCGACCGCCGCGGCAAATCGTCCGCCGCCGCGGGGAGAGGCGCACCGCTCGACGGCGACACGAAACTCGTCCTCGCCCGCGTCGGCGCGCGGCGGATCGGGGACGCGGACGATCAGATCACGATCGATGACCGCGGCGCAGGCCAAGACCGACTCGAACCGGTCGGGGGCGCAAAGCGGCGCGACCGAAACGCGGCAGCGGCCGCAGCGGCCGCAGGCCGCGCAGCCGCTGTCGATAAAAAAGCCGAGGCGGCGAAGAACCGTCAGCAGCGTCTCGCCCCGGCAGGAATCGGCGTCACAGAGGAATACCGACATCCGTGCGCCCGTCTTTTAAGAGTCCTCTTCGATCCGCTTTTTCTCCCGCTTCGCGAACAGGCCGGCCCAGAACTCACGGTTCTTCTGAATCACCGCGTAGAGCGCCGGAACAAAGAGGATACCGACGGTTGTGGCCAAGCACATCCCGCAGAACGTCGTTCGGCCGATCGCCACGCGGCTGCCGGCGCCGGCGCCGGTGGCCAGTACCAGCGGGAGGACACCAAAGATGAACGAAAGGGCCGTCATCAACACGGCGCGGTAACGCTGGCCGGCGCCGGAAAGGGCCGCGTCGTTGACGCTCTTGCCCGATTCCCGCTCAACCTTCGAGAACTCGACCATCAGGATCGCGTTCTTGGCCGCCAAACCGATAAGCATGATCAACCCCAGCTGCGAGTAGATCGACAGCGGTGTTTTCATCATGGTCATTCCGATCACTATCTTGAACTGATCGAGGACGGAGGACACGCCCATCCATTTGAACATCGAAAGGGTCTCGCCGAACATCGTGAACAGGAGCAGCCCCGCCATGGCTCCCAGCATCGCGACGGCCACCGAAAGAACGACCGAAATCGGAATCGTCCAGCTTTCGTATTGGGCCACCAGGAAGAGGTAGGCGAAAATCAGCGCCGCCCCCAACAAAATACCGATCTTCCCCTGGTTCTTCCGCTCTTGGTAACTCATATCCTTCCACTCGATGTGCATCGAACGCGGAAGCTCGATCTGCTCCATGCGCTTCATGAAGTCTCCGGTACTCGTTCCCGGGGCGCACTGAACGGTGAAGTCGGCGCTGATGAGCTGGTTGAATCGCTGGATAATGCGGGGACCGACGGTATAGGTGACCTTCGCCAAGGCGCTGAACGGGACCATTTCGCCGTCGTTGTTGGGAAAGTAGATGTTCGTGATATCGTCGATCGAGCCGCGGTCATCTTCCTGCGATTGAATCTTCACCTTAAAGGTGTAACCCAGAAGGTTGAAGTCGTTGACGTAGTACGAGGCAAGTTTGCTCTGAAGGCCGGTAAAGATGCGGCTGACCGGGACGTTGAGCATCTCGGCGCGGTCACGGTCAATCTCCAGCTCGAGCTGCTGGTTCTCGGCGTTGTAGCTGGAGAACGCGTAGTAGGTCTCGGGAAAGATCGCCTTGTCGGTCTGGATCTTCCCGGTGAATTGCTTCGCCTCGGCCGAGAGCTCCGGGGGGGAGACCTCACCGTTGGCGCAGATAACCCCCGAGATACTCGCCATGCCGAGCCCGGGGATCGCCGGAGGAGCGAAACACATCACCTTCGCCTCGGGGATATCGTTGCATGCCTCCTGCGCCTTCTGCAGGATAGCGCCGATCTGAAGCTCGGGGGTCTTTCGCTTATCCCAGGTCGAAAGCTTCACCACGCCGAGACCGAGGTTTTCTCCCTGGCCGGCGACAAAGCTGTAACCGGAGACACGCAGGACCGTCTCGACGCCGGGAATGGCGAGCATCTTCTTTTCAAATGTATCCATCACCTCGGACGTGCGTGCCAGAGCCGCTCCCGGAGGAAGCTCGATACTGCACATAATCGCCCCTTTGTCTTCGTCGGGGAGGAACGAGGTAGGCATCGTCTTGAAGAGAAACCCGTCCGCCAGAAAGACCAGCGCGAAAAGAATGACCGTCAGCAGGGAACGGCGGACCAAAACCCCTGCCATGGAGACATAAAGTTTTCGGGTCGCGTTAAGGCCGGCGTTAAACGGGACAAAAAGCAGACGCTTCTTTTTGCGGGCCGGGCGAAGGATCATCGCGCACAACGCCGGGGAGAGCGTCAGGGCGTTCACCGTCGAAATCACCAGCGCGATACACATCGTCGCGCCGAACTGCAGGTAGATCTGGCCGACCATACCGCCGTAGAAACAGACCGGGACATAAATGGCCAAGGTCACCAGTGTGGTGGCGATCACCGCGCCGGTGATCTGCTTCATCCCGAGGACGGTCGCCTCCCGCGGCGTCATCCCCTCCTCAATATGCGTCATGACGTTCTCGACCACCACGATTGCGTCGTCGACCAGGGAGCCGATGACCAAGATCAGGCCGAACATGGTCAGAATATTGATGCTGAACCCAAACGCCCAGAGGAACGGGAAGGTTCCGATCAGCGACACCGGAATGGCGATCGACGGAATCAGCGTCGCGCGCCAATCCTGGAGGAAGAGATAGGTGATCGCGATCACCAGGATGAGCGCCTCGATGATCGTGCGGACAATCTCTTTGATCGAGATCTTGATGAACTCGGTCGGGTCATAACCGATGACATAAGAGTAACCCTCGGGGAAACGCTTGGAGAGCTCCTCCAGCCGCGACTTTAAACCGTTCATCGTCTCCAGCGCGTTCGCCTCGTCGTAACGGAAGACAGCGACCGGAACACAGCGCTGGCCGTTGATGTAGCCGGCCCCGTTGTAATACTCCGAGCCGAGCTCGACACGGGCGATATCGGAGATTTTAACGACATTCCCCTGTCCGTCGGACCGCACGACGATGTTCTCGAACTCTTCGGGGGTCTTCAGACGCCCCTTGACGTTGATCTTCAGTTCCAGGAAGTCGCTGCTCCCCTCCATACCGACCGAACCGGCCGCCGCCTGGATATTCTGCCCCCGGATAGCGGCCATCACCTCTTGGACAGACATCCCCATCGCCGACAGACGCATCGGATCGAGCCAGATACGCATCGAGTAGTCGTTCGAGGTAAAGACCTGCGCCGTACTGATGCCGGGGACACGAGAGATCTCGTCCTTGATGTTGGTCTTCACGTAGTTGCTCAGGTCCAGAATATCGACCTTATCGGGGTCGGCCAAAAAGGCGACCATGCCGAGAATATCGTTCGAACGTTTCTGAACCTGAATACCAATAGTGGTCACTTCCGTCGGAAGAACCGGCTCGGCGCGCTTCACGGCGTTTTGGACGTTGACCTGCGCCATGTCGGAGTTCGTGCCATACTCGAAGACGATCGAGAGCTGGTAGGTACCGCTGTTCGTACTGTTCGAGGAATAATAGAGAAGGTGCTCCAAGCCGTTGATTTCCGCTTCGATCGGGGCGGCGACCGTATCGGCGATCACCTCGGCGCTCGCCCCGGTGTAGACGGTGGAGACCGTCACCTGCGGCGGAGAGATCTCGGGATACTCGGCGACAGGGAGGTTCGGAATCGCGATCGCTCCGGCAAGCATAAGAACGAGCGAAATAACGATCGCCAGCTTGGGACGGTTGATAAACAGCTGCGAAATCATGGATTATCTTTCTCCAGCTCTTTGGTTAATTGCGTTTTTCGGCCAAAGGGGGAATGGAAGAGAAACCTCGTTCCCGGAAGAAAAGCCCCTTTGAGTCACCCCGGCGTGAAACAGCGCCCCGACACGATTGGAAAGCGCGGAGACTCCCCCCTTGCTACTTGTTGTTGTCGGGAGATTCCGGAATCAACGTCCCCTCCTGCGCTTGGGGCATCGGCGTTAAAGCGGGCGCGGGCGCCGGGAGAGCCGCCGCGGCGCCGCCCGCCTCGGGAGTCTGAACATCGGCCGAGGCCTGGTTTGCCGCGGGGGCCTGGTCATTGTCGGGGACGACTGCCGGGGGCTGATCGGCCGCCGGGGGGACCGGGGCCGGTTCCTCGGTACTGGCGTTCTTCTCCACGGGGATGATCTCGCCGCCGGGAATGATCTTATTGCTTCCGCCGACGACCACGATCTCCCCCTCCTTCAAACCGGAACGGATCGACTGATAGACGCCGTCGCCGGGGCCGATGGACACCGACCGGCGAACAGCCGTTTTCCCGGGGTGCTTTCCCTCGACCTCGCCGCGCTCGTTGACGGTATCGAACTGGCCGTCCTCAATGACATAGACAAAATGGCCATCGGCGTCGAACATCACCGCCGAGACCTTCACCGAGGGGAATTCCTCCCCCTCGACACTGGAAAGATGAACGGTACAAAGACCGCCGGGGTTGAGAATGCCATCGGGATTGGAGTAGGTAGCCCAAACGTAAATCGAGTCGGTTTTGGTCTTAATCTCGTTGTCGATAAAAGAAATTTCACCCTTCCCGTCATAGAACTCGCCGTTGGCCAGCTGAAGGGAAATATTCGCGCGTTTTTTCAACTCTTCCAAGTTGCCGTAATAGGTCGCGAAATCGTGTTCACTCATCGAGAAGCGGACGTAGATCGGGTCGATCTGAACGACTTTGCACAGCGGGCCGCTCTGCTGGGTGATATAGTTTCCCTCGGTGTAATTGACACGCCCCACACGGCCGGTGAGCATCGACTCGATGCGCGTGTAAGCCAGATCGTCCTGCGCGAGAATCAGTTTCGCCTCGGCGCCGAGAAGCTCGGCCTGAAGCCCCTCCAGAGTACTGAGGGAGTTATCGACATCGTCTTCGGAGACCGACTTGGTGGCCAAAAGTTTCTTGTTTCGTTCGTAGGTATTGCTCGCGTAACGGACCTTCGCCTGGATCACCTCGATCGAGGATTGCGCGGCCTGAACGTTCGCCTTGTAACGGACATTCTCGATCTCGAAGAGGACATCCCCCTTGCGGACCATATCCCCCTCTTTGAAGTTGATCTTCTCCAAGGTTCCCGAAACGCGGGCCAGGGCGGTCAGGGTTTGGATCGGGTCGAACAGACCGTTGTATTTCCGCTTGATTTCGGGACGGCGCGAGGTCACCTTTTCGACGGCGATTTTCGGCGGAGCGGACTGCATCTGAGCCGACGCGTTCATCGAAACACAGAGAATCATCGCCACGCAGGCGGCAGCAATTTTTACTGTTTTCATCGTATTTTCTCTCGTTAGATTGGTAAACCAAACGAAGTTTCGGATAGATTTAAGCGGTCATTATATCAGAAGAGGGCGGTTAAGTACAAGGCGGCTTTTCTTCACAAGGCCGGGGCGGTCAGAAAAAAGCGAAAGGAAGCGTTTCCCCGCGTGGATAAAAAAAGCGCCCCGGCGCGAAAGGCACCGGGACGCTTTTTTGGGTTTCAGACAAACGCGTTTCACCGCGGAAGGATCAATACTCCGGCATCGGGGCGGGCGCGGCCTTCTCTTCCTTCGGAATATCGGCGACAATCGCGTCGCTGGTCAGCAGCAGCGAGGCGACCGACGCGGCGTTCTGGATCGCGGTGCGGGTGACCTTGGCCGGATCAACCACGCCGGCCTTGACCAGGTCTTCGTAGGTGTCGGTCAGGGCGTTGTAACCGAAGTTCCCCTTCCCTTCGCTGACCTTCTCGGCGACGATGCCGCCGTCTTTGCCGGCGTTGTTGGCGATCTGGGTCAGCGGAGCGCGGCAGGCGCGGCGGATGATGTCGTAGCCGACCTTCTCGTCGGTATCCAACCCCTCGCTGTTGAGCGCGTTGGAAGCGCGCAGAAGGGCGATGCCGCCGCCGGGGAGGATCCCCTCTTCGACCGCGGCGCGGGTGGCGTGAAGGGCGTCCTCAACACGGGCCTTCTTCTCTTTGACTTCGGCCTCGGTCGCGGCGCCGACGCTGATCTTGGCGACCCCGCCGGAGAGCTTCGCCAGACGCTCTTCCATCTTCTCGCGGTCATAGTCGCTGGTCGTCGCCTCGATCTCGCGGCGCAGCTGAGCGATACGGGCCTTGATCTCCTCGGTCTTCCCGCCCCCTTCGACGATCGTGGTGTTCTCTTTGGTCACGACGATCGATTTGGCGGTCCCCAGGTCGGCCAGGGTCAGCGACTCGAGCTGGCGGCCGAGCGACTCGAAGAGAACCTCGCCGCCGGAGAGGATACCGAGATCCTCCAGCATCGCCTTGCGGCGGTCGCCGTAACCGGGCGCCTTGACGGCGCAGATCTTCATCGTCCCGCGCAGACGGTTGATCACCAGCGTGGCCAGCGCCTCGCCGTCAACGTCTTCGGCGACGATCAGCAGCGGACGGCCGGCGTTGACGACCGCCTCCAGAATCGGGATCAGGTCTTTGATGTTCGAGAGCTTCTTCTCATAGAGCAGGATGTAGGGGTTCTCCAGAACGCACTCCATCTTCTGCGGATCGGTCACGAAGTACGGAGACAGGTAGCCGCGGTCGAACTGCATCCCCTCCACCCACTCCACTTCGGTCTTGAGGGTCTTCCCCTCATCGACGGTGATGACGCCGTCTTTGCCGACCTTTTCCATCGCGTCGGCCAGCAGATTGCCGATCTCGTGGTCGTTATTGGCCGAAATGGCGCCGACCTGGGCGATCTCGGTCTTGCTGTCCTTGACCGGGACGGCCATCTTCTTGATGGCGGCGGTGATGTCGTTGACGGCCTTATCCATACCGCTCTTCATCCGCAGCGGATTGATACCGGCGACCACCGCCTTCATCCCCTCGTTGAAGATCGACTCGGCCAGAATCGTGGCGGTCGTCGTGCCGTCGCCCACCAGGTCGCTCGTCTTCGAGGCGACCTCGCGAACCATACGGGCGCCCATATTCTCGTAAGTGTCTTCCAGATCGACCTCTTTGGCGACCGTGACGCCGTCTTTGGTCACCAGAGGAAGCCCGAAGCTCTTCTGGATAATGACGTTGCGCCCCTTAGGACCAAGGGTCACCTTCACCGCTTTGGCGAGTTTCGAAACACCCCGGCGCAGCGCGTCGCGGGCTTCCTGATCAAAAGCCATCATTTTGGCCATAGTTAATTCTCCTGCTGCTATCTTTCTTTATGTGGATCTTTTCACTTCCGCCGCCCCAGCGAGCCCCTCACACCCGCTTTGGGGCGGAACGAGGGCCTCTGGTGGGCACGCTTCCCCTCAAGTTACTTGATGACCGCCAGGATGTCGCTTTCGCGCATCAGAAGCAGCTGGTCGTCACCGAACTTGAACTCCTCCCCGGCGTAGGAGAGGAACAGAACACGGTCACCCTCTTTCACGGTGAAAGTACTGCGGGAACCGTCATCGAGAAGACGGCCGTCGCCGATCGAAACGATCGTTCCGCGGGCGGGCTTGTCTTTGGCGGAATCCGGAAGATAGATACCGCCGGAGGTCTTCTCTTCGGACTCATCACGGCGAATCACCACGCGGTCACCCAGCGGCTGAAGCTTCATTCCACACTTGCAAGAATCCGATTTCGCTTTACTCATCACACGTTCCTTTTGGGTTGTTCGTAGGTCTGTTGTATCGTTGTCGATTGGCTAACGATACGTTTTTGCTGGTTTTGCGCCCCGCGCCGAAAGGCGGAACGCGGCCTTTAAGTATCCGGGGTTTTAAGCAACTAACAGACCAAAGAAGGTGAAATCAGCAAAAACAGCAAAGTTTTTACCGGTTTTAAGGCAAATATCTGTTTTCGCGGGAAGATAAAACCCCGTCGGCGTGTCATTCTGGCAGTTTTCCTGCCAACACCTCGGCCGCGGGGCAAGCGGGAAGAAAACCCGTTTTTTAAGGTCTCTTCCGCCTACCGCTGGAGGTTCCTGAGATGATCGACCGCCAGCAGAAGAACGATCGCGGCTAAGTCGGTCCCCCACAGGGCCGTCACCACCAAAGAGGCGATACGCAGGAAACGTTCCCCGCCCAAGTCCCCCAGCGAACCGAGCACCGCGCCAAAAACAGAAAGAAGAACCGCCAGAATCGGCAAAATCACTGCCGCGCAAAGAAAACCGGCCAAGAAACGGCGGATATAGTCGGAGAAAGACATCTTGTAGAATACGATTATTACTCTATATAATGGCGTAAAAATGGCCTTTCGGCTTGGATTGGTTTATTATACCCTCACCGGTTCCGCCAATCAACCCGACTTCACCATTTTAAAGCACTCGCCGTTTTCGCTGTGACGACACGCCGAAAAACGGTTCATCGACGGGGTAGGATATGCCGAGACACGCGCTGACCGGTCTGCTGTTATTTGCCGCCTTGGGACTTTTTGCCCTCCCCCGGCTTTGGTCCGCATCTTCTTTAGTGACCTTAAAAGACGGCCGTGTTCTCTCGGGGGCGGTGGCCCAGATCGAGTCGGTCGCGTTCGACCCGAACGCCAAGCGCGGCCGAGACGAGGTTCCTCACGAGCGAATCGTGGTGATCGACGACACCCTTCGCCAAACCTACGTCGGCAAGACGTTCGTCCTCGATATTCAGCCCGACGACATCGGCGCCTCGCTGGAGGTATTCAAATTCCATCAGCCGACCGGGCACGCGCACCAGCCGCTGGCGTCGATCGGCTCGTTCCGCGCCTCGGCGGTCGACTTCGACGAGTTCGGCCGGCGAATCGTCGAACTGGGAGGGATCCCCGTCGTCCAGGGGATCACCGAGATCTCCCCGCGGGCGATCCACGCCGAGGGAATCTCCGAGGGGATCGATATGCGGATATCCCCCCACAACTTCCGGCGCGAGACCCTAACGCGGCTGATCAAGCGGGGAATCAACCCCCAGTCGCTCGACGACCGGCTGAGGATCTATCAGTTCTACGTTCAGGCGGAGCTGTTCGACGAAGCGGCCGAGGAGATGGAGGAAATCATCAATGATTTCCGCGATGATAAAGAAAACAGCGACCGCCTGGCCGTGGGACTGAGAATGATCCGTCAGCTGGCGGCCGATCGGCTCATCTCCGAACTGGAAATGCGGCGTTTGGCCGGTCAGCACCGCAATGTCCGCGCTCTTTTGACCGCCTTCGACGAACAGGGGGTCGCCTTCGAAAAGACCCAGACAATCAAAAGGATGGCCCAGGACTGCCAGGCGGAGGACCAGCGCTGCGCGGATGTCGTCTCGCAGCTGAAAGAACTTCTCGAGTCCCTCGAGAACGAGGAACTCAAAGAACAGGCCCGTCCGATCGTCGAGGAGATCGCCAAAGAGCTCAATCCGAATACGCTGGAGCGTTTCTCGGAATACGATCTGTCCAGAAACGACCCTTCCCTCAACAGTGAGTCGCGCCTGGCGCTGGCCCTTTCGGGGTGGATCGGCGGAAATATCGGAACCGACACGCGCCTGGAGATCGCCGTGTCGATGTACCGGGTTCGCAAACTGATCCGCCGCTACCTGCTCGATCAGACCGACGCGGGACGCCAGGAGATTTGGGAGTCGCTCCAAACCGAAGAGGCCTCGACCCCCGAGCGGGTCGCCAGAATCCTCCAACTGATGAAACCTCCCCTCCCCACGAAGGCCGGAAGCAAAGAGACCCCGGGAGAGTACGCGCTGGAGACCGGCTCCTTCGAAAGCGGACGGACGATTCACTATCTCGTCCAGCTCCCCCCGGAATACGACCCGAACAGAAAATACCCGCTGGTGGTGACGCTCCACGGCGAAAACACCACGCCCGCCCAGCAGCTCGACTGGTGGGCGGGGATGCGCAAAAACGACGACTCTCACGCCCGGCTCGGGCAGGCAGGCCGTTTCGGCTATATCGTGCTGGCCCCCGAGTGGGCCAGCGGCGATGAACGTGTGTGGGACTACTCCCCCAAGCAGAGCGCCGCGGTCCTCTACTCGCTGCGCGACGCGCTTCAGCGCTTTTCGATCGATACCGACCGTATTTTTCTGTCCGGACATTCCGCGGGAGGGACAGGTACCTGGGACCTGGGAATCGCCCATCCCGACCTGTGGGCGGGGATTATCCCGATCTGCGGGGAGGCGGTCAAATACCCCCACTATCTTCGAAAGAACGCCGAATTCGTCCCGATCTACGGCGTCGGCGGGGAACTCGACGGCGGAAAACTCGCGCGCAGCAAGACGCTCCTCGACGAGGGGATGTCCCGCGCCTTCCCGTTCGATATGACGTTTGTCCTCTTCAAGGGGAGAGGGAACGAACCGTTCTCGGACGAAATTATCCGGATCTTTCAGTGGATGCAGCTGCACCGCCGAAACGTCGCCCCGAACACAGAACGAACCGTCTGGTCGATGCGCCCGTGGGACAACGCGTTCTGGAACGTCGAACAGCTCGTGTTCCCCAGCAAGATGATGATTCTCCCCTTCGATTGGGTCGGGCCGATCTCCCACAACTTCTACGCGGCCGAAACACAATTTTTCAAGACCCAAACGAACGTGATCCGCGTCAAATCGAAATCCGCCACCGCCCGAATCGGGTTGTCGCCGGAGTATGTCGATTTCAACCAGCCGATCGAGGTGATGTTCAACGGAAAACGGATCACCCCGACCAGCGGGATCGTTCTGCCGGATGTCCGAGTCCAGATCGAGGACGCGCGGACCCGCCGCGACCGCCAGCACCCCTTCTGGGCGATTTTGGCGACAAAAAAATAAGAACCCGCTTTTTTAAAATAAGTACCCGCCCTTAAGTTACCGGTGAATCGAGCGGTCGATATCGAAGGCCCACGATTCGATAATTTGCGGCAAAAGGGCGTTGCGGTCAATCTGTTCGAGTGCCTGCAGCGTTCGGTCGCAGGCGTCCTCCAGCAGGCGCACGGCGCCGCTGATATCGGTGCCTTCACACCGGTGATACTTTCGGACTTGATCCCGCAGGAATTCCAAAGCCCAGGTCAGAAGAAGACGCAGCCGGGCACGCCGTTCGACGGGCTCTTTCCCCGCTTTCTCCACATCGGCCAAGACTTCCGCCGCCAGATCGACCGCTTCGGAGGCGTTCCCCCCGGAAGAGAAAAGCCACGACTTGAGGGATTCCTGAAGTTTACCGCGCTGCGCGGACAACCCCTCCCCCTGGATCTGCCGGGCCAGATTCACCGAGCCGCCGGCGACCAGAACGCTCTTGAGATCGTCGGCCGAAAGGGCGATTCCCTGGCGCGAGAGAACCTTTCCCAGCGCTTCCTCGTCGAGGGAAAAGCGAACCATTCGGCATCGCGATCGGATGGTCGGCAGCTGGCGGGCCGCGCTGGTCCCGATAAGGATCATCAGGGTGTTGGCGGGAGGTTCCTCGAGGGTCTTCAGCAGCGCGTTGGCTCCCTCCTGCGAGAAAAAGTCGGCGTCGTCGACCACCGCCACCAGGCGCCCGTTGAAGAAGGGGGTTCGGGAAAGATCATAGCACAGCCCCGAACGCATCCGCTCTTCTTTGGCGCCGACGAGCAACTCCATCGGGATCGTCGAACGGTCGGGGGGCCGGCAGACGAAGAAGAAATCGGGGTGGGCAGGGTTTTCGGCGGTATCGGACACGGTCTCGGCCGAGGATGCCTTTTTCTTTTTGCCTCCGGCGGGAAGCGCCTTTTGGCCGGCGGCGCCGAAACGCCGGCAGCTGCCGCACCGGCAGCAGGGGACAAATTGCTCGAGGGTAAACGCTTCCCCAGCGGAAGGGACTTTTAAGTTTTGGCACAGCAGCGTCTTGGCCAGAGCGAAGGCGAACTTTTTCTTCCCGATCCCCTCCGGACCGAGAAAGAGGTAACTCCCCTCCAGCCGGCCTCGGGCAAAGGCGCGGGCGAAATTCTCCGCGATCTTGTCGTGGCCCTCGATCTCTTGCCAAGACATAAGCTGCTGCGCCGATATAGTTTCGATTACGGTTTCTCGATCAAGGCCATCGCGCAGGGCCAGCCGAGCTTCACGATGCCGTTGCCGGTCGCGGTTAAGGTCCCGTCGTCCGCGACATCGAAGGTCAGCATAGTACCGGTCCGCTTATTGGCGACGATCATGTGCGACATATCCCGATCGAAGCAGAAATAGCGGGGGGCGTTCCCTTGGGTCGGAACGTATTGCATGGGGGCCAAAGCCCGAACCCCGTCGCGCTCGACGATCTTAAACACGGCGATGGAATTGTGACCGCGGTTGGAGACGTAAACGGTCGTGCTGCCATCGGGATTCGCGCGCCAGGCGGTCTCGGCGGTGGAATTCATCAGCGTCAGCTGCGGGTCGGCGTCGACCTTGTCCTGACGCCAATGGACCTTTCCGCGAAACTCCTCGGGAACGGTGAGCCAGGTCCCCCAATAGGTCAGGCCGTCGGAGCCCTTCCCGAACTGGAGCGTGAAGAACGAGACGGTGGAATTGAGCTCATTGTTCACGAACACATCGAGCGTGCCGTCGTCCATCTGACGCCAGGCCAGGTGGCGGGAACCCCCACCGGCGGGGACGTAAAGAACCGGAATATCCGGATCGTCGCTCACCTGCCCGGTTTCGGAATCGACCCGGGTGATGAAGACGCGGTCGGTCCCGAGATCGACGAGCATCAGGCGAAGGACACCGTCACTGCAAGGAACAAAGTAGCAGGAATGGCCATACGGTTTGGTCTGGCGGTCCACCTCGGGGCCGGTCCCGCCAAAGGCGATGTTCGCGGTGATCTCACCGATGCTTCCATCCTCGGCCAGACGATTGATTGCGAAATCGCCGCCGGTGTAATTGGCCGAGGCGAGCCACTTTCCGTCCGGGGAGACATCGATATGGGTACAACCGACCCCGCCGTTCGACGTGCGGTTGATCAGCGTCAAGTCCCCCGTGGCGGCGTTGATCTTGAAGGCCGCCAGGTCGTCTTCCCCGTCGCAGCAGGTGTAGAGGACACTGCGATCGGGCGAAAGAGCGAAGAAGTTCGGGGAGCCGATCTCGGCGGCCAGGCGCGGGGTATCCATCTTTCCGGCGGCCTGGTCGTACTGCCCCACATAGATCCCCTCCAGCCGGGAAATCCCCAGCTCTTTCATCGCTTCGTTCGGCTCGCTGCCGTACCCGCCAATGTAGAGCCAGTCGCCGGCCATCGCCGCGCCGCAGGCGAACAGCACCGTCAGCGCGGCACAGATCATCGTCTTCTTCATCGCTTGTGTCTCCCTCAAAAAGTTTGTTGCTGTCGTTTTTCTTATGGTCCGCCGCCCCCATCGTCCATTGTATCGCGGCGCGGGTCGAATATCAAGAAGATCGCGTCTGGTCCAGCCGCCTGAGGATCTCCAAAAGCCAGGAGCGGTTGTCGGCGCTGGTGTAGGTCATCTTCCCTCCCATCCGGCTGAACGTCTTGCAGAACCGCAGATAGTACGCCGGGTTGTCCTGAGGGGGTTCTCCCTGGGTGGTCCAATCCCAGGTGGAAGCGGCCAAGTCGACGACGTGGATATCAAAATCGGTGATCGACTCCCCGCGCTGACGGGCGAGGTTGCGCGACATCGAAAGGGATTTCTCAAAGATCATCGGCGACATCACCGCCGAGCCGACGGAAAGGTAGATGCCGTGCTCCAGCCGCGAGACCGAATCGGCGAAACAGAGGAAATCCCGTTCGGCCGTTCGGCCGATCGCCGCGGGTTTGTTCATCGGGTGGGTGTAGATAATATCGTGCCCGATCATCGGGTGACAGGTAAAAGGGACACCGAGCCGCACGGCGGCCGCGGCCACGCTGTGCTCCGGGAACCGATGCGGAATCGGGATAAAACCCTCGTCGAGACGAAAATGCCGTTTTGTCTCAAGAAGGTCGGCGGCGGCCGCGGCCCGATCGGCCGAGGCGGCGTCCGCCCCTTCGTCGGCCGTCCGGCGTATCGTCTCGAACAGCTCGCCCTCGCCGGGGATCGTCAATCCCCCTTCCTGAACCATCGTCCCGACCGACTGGCCGTAGCCCAAACCGCGGTAGGCGCCGATAATCAAAGCCAGATTGAGAAATTTCCCCGTCTCTTCCCAAATGCCGAACTGTCCCTCGGCGGTGTAGTGCTCGACGTTCTCCCCGGTCTGCCCCTGGAAGGCGAATTCCCAATCGTGAATGATCCCCGCGCCGTTGGTGGCCAGGTGGGTGACATCCCCCTTCTCCATCAAACGGATCAAAAGATCGGCCAGGCCGTTTTTGATCGAGTGAGCGCCGAAGACGAGCATTCGGGAGGCACCCGCTTGCCGGGCGGAGAGTAGGCGGGAGACGATGCTTTGGATATCGCACAGCGCCTGTTCGGAAAGAGGGGCCGAAGGGCTGTTCGGCCGAACATTGTTGGCGACAGAGAGCTTATTTTTGCGCTCGGCAAGCGGTTTGACTTCCAGGGCGTCGCGGTTGAAATAACGCATGATACTGTTCTTTGTTCCTAAATACTTCGCGGGGGGACCGACGGCGTTTTAAAAAATAGGATGGATGAAACCGTAGGAATCCTCACTTTCGGGGGGATCGGCGAGGATTCGCGTGATTTCCTCGGGGGACTGCGTAGTGAAATCGTATCTCAGCTCGGTAAGCGCCCCGATCCGCCGGGCCGGTCGAATATCGTTGTGGCAGCCGTAGTAGAGGGTGCTTCCCGAAAGATGCCCGGCGGCCCGATCGGTGAACCAGCGGCGGTTCTTCACCACGGTAAAACGCCTTTCCTCCCGATCGATCAGCGTCAGGGTCTCTTCCGGAAAGAGGGTCACGCGGGTCGTCATTCCGGCCAGGGCGCCGTAGACCGACAGTCCCACCCGGCCGCCGCGCCGCGATAGGATCGGCGCGATCGCGTCGGCGAGCTCCCGCACCGCCGAAGCCGAAAGCTCCGGGGAGAGGTAGAGCGTCTTTAAGTGTGAGAACCGGTCCAAAAGCACCCGGGCGCTTCGGAGGTTCGTGACGTTGAAAAACCAGTCGGCGGCAAAATCGAGGCCATGCTCCTGACACCAAAGCGCCTCGGCCAGCGTCCCGGCCAGCAGGAGGAAGGGGATCGATTCATCGGCGCCGGGCAGGGTAAACCGATCCGAAGGCGAAAGCGGCTGGCTCGATCGATAGTCGCTTTGAAACAGAACCGGGCGGGCCAGGGGGTAGATCAGGCGGATTCCCGCGCGATAGGCCGCCTCGGCCTGATGCGCCGTTCGAACGGCCGCCGCGCGCACCGGCGGGAGGGAAAGCTCTGTTTCTGTTTCGGTCGTCGGTCTTGTAAACGGGCCGGGAACGCGGGCCGGCCGGTGAGCCGCCAGGCGGCAGGCGCCGAGCAGATCGTCGGCGGCCCGCTGACGAACCTTGTTGAGAACCGACTTGGGGAGAAAGACATCGTCGTCGATATCCAGTTCCCACGCCGCGGGAACGAAGATTGTCTGTCCAAATCGATCCAAGGCGAGCCGAACCTCTTCGGCCGAGGTTGTTCGCTTCAGCGACCTGGCCAGCGGCTGCTCGGAAAGCGCCGCGGCCGTGACTCCGCCGGCCGCCAATTCCAGGCGAAGGGGGCTCCCCACCTTCGCCGTCACACGGATCGTGATGGGGCGATGCCTGCGGGTATTCTCCAGCGCGTGCTCGCAAAGACGAACCGCGTCGTGGTCAAACGAACGATACAGTTCCACCGCGCCGGCGGGGGGCGGGCCGTCGAGCCGGACGCGGTCGCCCTCCGAAGCGCTGTCGACCAGAAGCGGCCGGCCGCCGGGACGGGTCGGGAGACGTTCGATCTTCGAGACGTTCCCCCCGCCGAGGCGCTTATGGAGGGCGTCGAGGTAAACGACCCCGTCGCCGCAGCGAACCGGGGCGGCCAGCAGCAGCGCCCCGCCGCTGACCTTGGCGATTTTCTTCCCCAGGGAGGAGGCAAACTCCGGGTGGAGAATATCGGGGTCGGAATCGTAGAAGAATCCTTTCCCGTACCCCCGATTGAAGATCGACGGAAGAACCGTCTCTCCGGGCGGGAGAGGTTCCTTCCCCTTGAGGACATAGAGCTTGCCGGCCAGTTCGTCGGAAACCCCGGCAATTGTGTCGAGAATCCTGCGGTAATACCGAACCGCCTCAAAGACGTAGGGGGGAGATTTCATCCGCCCTTCGATCTTCAGGGCGTCGATCCCCAGCCGGGCGAGCCGCCCGATTTCGTCGGGCCCCATCAGCTGGTCGCACAGCGACAGAAGGTAGGGCCCGTCCGGATCGCGCCGAGAAGCCGGCTGTGTCCGATAGCTCTGGCGGCACGGCTGAGCGCACATTCCGCGATTTCCGCTTCGGCCGCCGATGAAACTGGACAGATAGCAGCGGCCGGAACACCCCTGGCACAGGGCGCCGGAGATGAACACCTCCAGCTCGATGGCCGCGGCCGATCGAATCTCGGCCAGTTCTTCTATGGTCAATTCACGCGGGAGCACCGCGCGCGTCATTCCAAATTGCTCCGCCCAAAGAACATCGGCGCTGTTGGCCAGCGCCATTTGCGTGGAGGCGTGCAGGGGGAGATGAGGAAAATTTTCGCGGAGGAAATCGGCGGCGCCCAGATCTTGGACGATCACCGCGTCGAGTCCCGAGGCGTCTAACCTGGCGATATCCGGCGCCGCGCGTTCGATCTCCTCGGCGGACATCACCGTGTTGAAGGTCAGGTGGACGGCGACACCACCGGCGTGGGCGTCGTCGAGTGCCCGGCAGAACTCGTCGGGGGTAAAATTCGCGGCGCTTTGCCGCGCCCCGTAACCGACCAGCCCCATATAGATCTCATCCGCCCCGGCGCGCAGGGCCGCGTCGAACGCCTCGCGCCCTCCGGCGGGCGCTAAGATTTTCGGGATAACGGTACGGTTGGTTTTCTGTGTTGTCACGGCGATCACACTTCAAACAAAAGCGCCTTTTTCAGCGGCCCTCTTTCGGCGACGGCTCGGCCGGCCGCTCAAAGGTGTAGACGCCGGTCTCGATACTCTCCAATATTTCACGCTCTTGAGGAGAACGGAGATGATCATAGATCGGTCGGAACATAGTATCATACATATCGGTCAGGGACATTCGGTGGGGAGGAATCTCCTCAAGCCGCCGAAGCGCCGCGTCGTCCTCCTCGATCGGCCGGAAGAGTTCCTCGCTGCCGGGGAACGTCCGAGCGGTTTGCTCGGGGACGGACTCGGCGTTCTGGTCGGTATCCTCCTGCGCCGCGGCGGAGCTGTTCTCGGCACCGCCGGGCGTCTCTTCGGCGGCCTCGGCGGAAGCGGCGTCGCCATTGATTCGGGCCGCGCCAAGGTCGGCGACGCGAAGAAGCGACGTTCCCCCGCAGATGATTGACTCGGAGAGATGCCAGCGCGGTACTCCGACAGCGAACGGATCGCCGGAGCAAAGACACTCGGCCAGCGGCGTGTTCCGCATGCGAAGCAGAGAATGTGTCACCGACAAGCTCAGATGACTTTCCGGCCGCGGACCGGGTGCCTGGGTCCCCTGGTCAGGCAGCGCGGGACCGACGACCGTCCGAAAGAGGGAATCGTGACAGAACCCCGTTATACGGTCGAGTGACGCCGAAACGACCCCCTGCCCCGTGACGGAAATCAGGGGGGCCGTCAGGCAAAATCCCGAAAGAGAAAGGGCGATATGGCAGTCTTGCGCCGCCTCGAACGAACAAAACGCCGCCTCGCCTCGAACCAGAACACGGTCCATCTCCACACGGAACGGTCGTTTTCCGGCACTGTCGGCGTCCTCCCCCGACGTTTCGCCGTAGGGGACCGCCGAACCGCCCGCTTCGTAACCGAGGGAACTATCTTCCCCATCGGGGGAGAGCGCGCGAACGAAGGCGATCGCCGGCGGGGCGTCTTTCGGGGGAGCCGGTGAGGAGGAATCGTTCTGGATCGTCAGAACCGTTCCCTTTACCGCCAGAGAGGAATTGCCGTTGAGCTCAAAGAGCGACCAACGCTTGGAAGAACGCGTCGGCGCGGAAAAGTCGATGGCCACCCCGGAAAGCGTCAGATCGGACTGCTCCAGGCGAAACATCGTGCTGTCGTTCTCTTGGGGAACAAAGGCGAGAACCGGCCGAAAACCGTCTCGGGCGACCAAACTTAATTTGCAGGCGGGCAAATCAAGTGTCCCGACCTCCATCGTCCCCTCGTAAGCCAGTTCGATCACGATCCCCTCGAGGGGGTTTTCGTCTTTGCGCTCCAGACCGCGAGCCAGCGCTTCGGACAAGGTGGCATACGATCCGGGGGTCTCCCCGGCACGATCCACCGACAGAACGGGGTAGTTCTTTTCCTCGCCGGGAAGAATCGGAACATCGGCGCGGGCCGCCAAACTGGCTGCCAGCGACCAGGAACCCGCCAGCGAAGCCCCCGACGGGGAGATGGAGTACCTCAAGGCCTCGACAACCTCCGGCGGCTCGTTCAAAAGAGTCGAATCGCTCAGCGCCTGGGTAAGCGCCAACGGTATGACCCCCAGCCCGGAACGCTGCCTGGACGACTCCCCCCGGCCGTCCAAGGTCCCGCGCAGGGAAAACTCGCCGGAAAGAAAGGCGTTCGATTCGGTTTCCCGAACGGTCGAACCGAGAACCCGCATCATCAAACTCGAGGAGGGCTCCGGCGTGACTTCGGCCGGCGGTGAGGCCGTCTCGGGCATCTGGACGGGAGCCGTCGTGATCGTCTGGGGCTCCAGGCGGGGGAGAGGAATGTTGTTCTCTCGGCTGATCGACCAAAAACGATACCCCGCCGCCCCGGCCAGCAGGAGGAGAACCGTCGTTATCCAGGGAAGGTGGAAGGCCAAATCGATCGATTTCTTCCGAACGGGAATCGGGGCGGCAACCCAGGCCCCTTTCTTGGTTTTCGAGGGGGCCAGACCGACCAGCGGAGCGATTCGCGCCAGCTCGGCGCAGAGTTCCTGCGGAGATTGATACCGCTTTTCCGGTTCAATCTCCATCATTTTCTGCACGAGATTTGAAACCTCGTTGGGAATTCTCGGGATCAGCTGGTGGAGATCCGGACGCTTATCCCCCTGATGCATCAGGAGTTTCTGAACCGGGGTCCCCTCGGGAAACGGCGGGCGTCCGGCCAGCATAAAGAAGAGGGTGCATCCCAGAGAATAGATATCGCTCCGGGAATCGGATTTGCGGGGATCTTTGGCCTGCTCCGGGGAAATATAATCGAATGTTCCCAGGGTCACGCCGCTGGCGGTCAGCTCGTCGCTGGCCTGGTCTTCGTCCATGAACAGCCGCGCCAGCCCCATATCGATCAGCTTGGCGGTCTCGTTTTCGGTGAGGATGATGTTCGACGGTTTGACGTCACGATGAATCACGCCGTGAGTGGCGGCGTGAGCCAACGCGTCGGCGATCTGTATCATGTATCGGATCGCCTTTTGAACCGGCATCGGCCCATGTTCATTCACCCATTGGCGGACGTTTATCCCCTCGACAAACTCAAAGGCGATGAACGAAATATTATTCTCTTCGCCAAAGTAATAGACCTGAGCGATATTCTCGTGGTTCAGACGCGCGGCGGATCGCGCCTCGTTGAGGAAACGGGCGTTGGCGTTGGAATCTTTAGCCCGCTGCAGAGGAAGGAGCTTGATCGCGACGCGCCGATCCAATGTCTCGTCGACCGCCTCGAAAACGCGTCCCATCCCGCCGCCGCCGATGTACTGTCTGATGACAAAGTGGCCCAGTTTCGTCCCCGGCTCAATGGGGCCTTTGGCGTTTATCCAAGCGGGATAGGGAGGAGCGTCGAGATTCGCAGACGCGGCGGGAGGAACCGCCCCCGCGGCGGGACCAACCTGGTAAGGGGCGGTACTGGAGATGATCGTCTTGTCGTCCTCCTGCGGTTCGGAGGATCGGACGGAAAAGTCGCCTTCGTCATTTGCCCCGGCCGCCGCGAACCGCTCGCTGTCAAGGGTCACCGTCGAGGCAATCGGGGGCTTGCCCGGTGACTCGGCCGGGGGCACGGCCGGCTCGGCCGAAGGACCGCCAGTACCGGCGTCGGCCGTCGGGGCGGCGGGAGGAACCGTCGGCGGCACGGGCGCTTCGGACGCTTCTTCCTCGCGCGCCGGGGCCGGCTGTGTCCCGTTTAAGGGAGGGGCCGGTTCGGCGTTATCGCCGGGAAGGTTGGGGAAACGGCTGGTGGACATATCGTTCGAAAAACTTCCGGATCGCTTCAGACGGTACGCTGCGTGAAGACCCCCTCGACGTAGATGGCGCTGACCGGACGGGCCGGGCAGAGGTACTCGCACCGGCCGCAGCCGATGCATCGGTCGGTATCGATGGTCGGCACCTTCAAACCGTCGGGTTCCTCGGCCGACAGCGGGATCAGCTCGATCGCCGAGGACGGACAGTGCCGCGCGCAGTTGCCGCACGATTTCCCCTCGGTAACGACGATACAGGCGTCCCGGACGTAGACCGCGTAGCCGATTTGCGTGGAGGCCTTATCGGCGGTGGTCATCTTTTTGATCGCCCCCGAGGGACAGACCTCCGAGCAGCGGACACACTCCGGACGGCAGTAGCCATGCTCAAAGCGCATCTCGGGCTGGAACGGCTCTTTGGGACCGTTTTGGGGAAAGAGCACATGGTTCGGACAGGCACTGACACACAGGGCGCAGGCGGTGCAGCGTCTGCCGAAAGTATAGCGGTTGATCCCCCCCGGGGGAAGAATCGGAATGGTTCTTTTGGGGAAGAGACGCTCCCGCAGCGGCGCCAGTCCCCCGTCGGCGGCGATCTCGGCGGGTTTATTCTCCTCGGCGATCGTCGACGGCGAGCACAGCCCCAGCGCGGCTAAAGTCAAAAATCGGCGCCGGTTGGTCGAAGCGTTACGGCGGGTCGGGTCGGTCGACATGGCTTCCTCCAATGGTTCTCACACCTCTCCCTTGCTCGGTTCACCTGCCTTTTCCCCCGCCGCGGCCTGTTTAGATGCCTCGCGGGGGCCGTCGATTTTGGAGGGGAAACGATAGGCGATCGCCTTTTGGGGACACTGCGTGGTGCAGTTCAGGCAGACGACACAGCGGTCGGCGTCGATCTTTTGCTCCGAGGAATTGATGCAGGAGGCCTTGCAGATACGGGCGCATTTCCCGCACTTATTGCACCGGCTCTTGTCGATTCTCGGCCGAACCAGCGCGCCGCGGGACAGCAGCCCAAGGAACGTTCCCACCGGGCAGATGGTATTGCAGTAAAAACGTCCCCAGCGCCAGGCCAAAAAGACCAGAATCACAAGGACCACCGCGGCCAAGGCCGCCCCCGAGGCGAGAATCTCCACTCGGTAGAAGAGGGTGTTGCCCGCCTTCTGCGACCAGTCGGCCAGAAGGTTGTTTCCCCAGCGATAACAGGGGGCGAAGAGATTGGCCGCGATTCGGCCAAACATCCCGTACGGCTCTATCAGCGCCCCCCACGCGCAAAGCCCCCCGGCCATCAAACCGATGAAGATCAAAAGGACGACGGCCCGAATAAGCGTCTTTCCCCGGCGATAGGCAAACCGGAGCTTCTTCCGCAGCGAGGCCAGGTGAGAGACAATATCTTGAAGGATCCCCAGCGGGCAGATCACCGAGCAGTAGATCCGGCCGAAGAGGACGGTCAAAAGAACAAGAATCGCGACCGTCAGCAGCGAGGCGCGCATGATCGCCGGAACGAATTGGCACCGGACGGTAAAACCGAGATAGTCCGCCCCAATACCGGTGAAATCGCAGAAAAAGAACACGATCGCCGCGAACATCAGCGCGGCCAGGGCAACGCGAAGCTTTCTCATAGTCAGAAACCTCCCTCAGCACGGAGTTTTTCGACGTATTCGTCAATTTTGAGCATCTCCCCCGGAATATCGATCCATTGGGGGCACTTGGAAACACAATCCCGGCAGCCGGTGCAGTGATCGGCCTGGCGAAGGCGGGGAACCGCGCGATCGTAGCCGATCAAAAACGCGCGCCGCGCTCGGCGGTAACCGTCGTCCTCCGGCGAGAGGGGGAGCGTCTGTTCGGTTAAACAGCGGTTGTAGTGGAGGAATATCTCGGGAATATCGAGCCCGTAGGGGCACGGCATGCAGTATTTGCAGCCGGTACAGGGCGTCCCCTCGGTACTGAGCGCAAGAAACGCCTCGACCGCCCGCTGGACGGTGGCTTTTTCCTCCTCATCCAAGGGGTCGAGCGGGGAAAAGGTGATAATATTGTCCCGCACGTGCTCCATAAAGGTCATCCCGCTGAGAACCGTCAGAACGTTCGGCAGGGAGGCGGCAAAACGAAACGCCCAGGAAGCGACACTCCTTTCCGGCGATTTCGCCTTGAACAGAGCCCGAATCTGGTGGTTTCCGCGGGCCAGCGCCCCGCCGCGAAGCGGCTCCATCACAATGGCCTGGATCCCGCGCTTGTCAAGTTCCCCGTAGAGATACTCGGCGTTGACATTGTACCCCGAGGCGTGCTGCCAATCGATGTAGTTGAGCTGGATCTGCGTGAAGTCCCAATGGGTCCCGCAATCGAGCATCCAGTCAAAGAACTCTTTCTCGCCGTGGAACGACCAGCCGAGATGGCGGATGCGCCCGGCCTGGCGCTCGGCGACCAAAAAATCGAGGATACCGTTGTCGAGGAACCGCTGTTTAAAATTTTCGTGACTGCCGACGTTGTGAACCAGGTAATAGTCGAAGTAATCGGTCTGAAGATATTCCATCGACCGATGATACATCGCCAGTGACTCTTCCCGGCTAAAGGTCTCCGGGGCCATGTTGGACATCTTCGTGGCGATATAGTAGCTCTTGCGATCGTGCCGCGAAAGCGCCTTTCCGACGATCTCCTCCGATTTCCCCTCGCAGTAGCGCGGGGAGGTATCGAAATAATTGACGCCGCAGCTTAAGGCGAAATCGACCATCGCGTTGAAGCTCTCCTGGTCAAATTTCTCCCCCTCACGAAGATCGCTGACATCGCGCAAAGGGATACGCATACAGCCGAAACCCAAAAGGGAGACGTTATCTTCTCCCGAGGTGTCCTTTCGGCAGGTCATTGTCCCCGGGACGATCTGGCCCGAGGAGATATCCTCGGCACGCCGGCTCTCCTGCCGGATCGGACCGCACCCGGCCGCCGAACCGGCCACCCCGAGGGCTTTGAGAAAATCGCGGCGTCTCACCATAAAAAATACCTGCTGTCTTCTCCTTTAGGGCCTTACCTCTTAGGAATTGGCCTGAACCGCTTTATTGATCAGATAGACAACCACGCCCGCCCCGATAACAAAGACGATCAGGAAGATGATCAAGGGGGACCATTCCACCTGCTGGGGGATCATCGAGACATCGAGGTAACTCTTAAGCTGCGCGTTTTGGATCATCTGGCGGGCAATTGCCCAAAGCGAGACGACCAGCAGATCGGCACCGAACAGCGCGCAGGCCAGAGAGCGCCCCCGCAATTTGCCGAACAGGGCAAAGATCGAGACCAAACCGAAGACCCCCAGCGCGGCGAGAACCGCCGTGAGAAGATGGCGCGCGCCGCTCTGGAGAATCGGGGCCATCGTCTCGGGGTCGAGCGGGAGCAGTTTGTAGTAGTAATACCAAAGCAGACCGGCCGCGGTAAACAGCCCGAACCACTGCAGACACAGGGCGAATCGGCGCATCCACTCCGGATAGTTCTCGCCGACGGGGAACTGCGTCTCGGCCGATTCGTCGTCCATCTCCTCGAATTCTTCCTCGACCTCCTCCATTTCGGTGTAGGAGAGGTATCTCTCCCTCTCGTCGCTTGAGAGCTGGTTCCGTTTTTGTTTCCTCAGAAGATCGTCCCGCTTATTTTGGGGGAGATTCCTGAAATCGGGGTTATCCTCCAATCGCTTGTAATATTTGGTCACCGTCTCGCTTCTGGTTCTCGCCCCAGCGCCATAGGAGGCGTCGTCTCCCGCGGCGTCCCCTTCCTCCCGATTGTAGAAAAAGGAGGCATCAAAAAGAACCCAGCAGGAGAGGGTCAGCAGACTGAGAGCGACGGTCTGGAAAAAACGGATAAAGACGGTCTTGTTCCAGGCGGTTCCCAAGCCGGTCACGGCCGAAGCGACCGAACTGTTCTCCCAAATCTCATGCCACGAGGCCGTATCGGCCATCAGTGTCCAGTTCGAGGTGAGGATCAACCCGGCGGCGGCCAATGCCAGGGAGGCGATGGTCCCGGTTAAAAGAGGGCGCCAGCGTCCCCCCTTCTTAATCAGCGAGACGGTGAGATAGACAAAGGCGTAAGCCAAAAGGGTCAGCGGGATCACCGAAAACCAATGCCACGCCGTGAGGATGGTCGCGGGATAAAACGCCCAGGCGTACCCCACCTGAACGAACAGCAGCGGGACAATCCCCAGGTTGATCCCGAACGCCATGAAGAACGGGAGCTGAAAGAAAAACCTCCGCGAGCAGGTTTTCGCGTTCGGGCCGCCGAAAAGGAAGAAGAACAGGGCCATCGGGATTCCGGCCAGCCACAGATGCATCGGGATCGAATGCAGGACAAACCCGAGCGTCTTAAAAAAGCTGACGAACCAAAACGGGGCCGGAATCGGACCGACCGTCGATGGATCGATAGGTGTCATTTCGGCAGCTTCCCTTCCGTAATTCCTTAATATTCCCCGGCCAAAGGCGGCCGGAGCGTTCTTTCTCCCCGCGCGGGCACCTTTAGATCCGCTGAAAGCCCCAAAGGTCCTTGAAAAAAAGCAAACCCCCGCGGCACTTAGCAAGGATACCAGAAAACCGCCTCTAAAGCAAGTTATTCCTCTTCTCTCAAAAGCCGGCGGCCCCGGCCGCCAAGCCGACCGACAGACCCTTGAAATAACAGGGATTTTTGTTCTAATATGGGGGCAAGTCTATCAACACTCCCTACGTATCCCCAAGGAAAACAACACTGCCATGTCCAACGAACAGATTGCAGCGGTGGAACATCAGGAAAGTACCACCCCCAAAGCGGCGCCGGTGATCATCGCCCTGCTGGCCGTCTTCGTTATCTACGGAATCCTCCTGGCGATGGGGCTCCCCCAGAAATGGACCCAAGCGGCCAACGAAGGGCACGCGCCGGCCGCCGAGGTTTCGGCCGAGGAAGAACATCACGAACCGATTGCCGCTCCGGCGATGTGGACGATCGCGCCGTTCTGTATTCTACTGCTGTGCATCGCGATTCTCCCGCTGATTCCGGCCACGGAACACTGGTGGGAGAGCAACAAAAACCGCTTCCTGGTCGCCGCGCTGCTCGGATTGTTGATTCTCGGTTACTACGCGTTTATGCATCCCACCCCGATCGCTCGCCACTGGCCGTCGCACTCGGTGGCGGCGTCCCAATGCGAAAAGGCCGGTGCCATTTTCATCAACGCGATCGTCGGCGAGTACATTTCGTTCATCGTCCTGCTCTTCGCGCTGTTTACCATCTCCGGCGGGATCCGCATTTCCGGTGACCTGAAGGCCTCTCCTCTGGTCAACTCGATCATCCTCTTCATCGGCGCGGCACTGGCCAGCTTTGTCGGCACCACCGGCGCGGCGATGCTCCTGATCCGGCTGCTGCTGGACACCAACCGCGAGCGCAAGTATAAGGTTCACACCATTGTCTTCTTCATTTTCTGTGTCTGCAACTGCGGCGGCTGCCTCCTGCCGATCGGCGATCCCCCGCTGTTCCTCGGTTACCTGAAGGGGGTCGCGTTCCTGTGGACGATGAGCTTGTGGAAGGAGTGGCTCTTCGTCAACGTTATCGTTATCGCCATCTACTTCCTCTGGGATTCGCTCTGGTTCTATCGCCGCGAGCCGAAAGAGGCCAAGGCGGCCGATGCCGCCGAGCGTCAGCCGCTGCGCATCAGCGGGCTGTTCCCGAACCTGTTTTGCCTGATCGGCGTGATCCTCGGTGTCGCCCTCCTCGATCCGGCCAAGACGATCGGCGGCTGGCAGCCGTGGATGTTCCTGCGCGAAATCGTCCAGCTTCTGATGGTCATCATCTCGCTGGCGTTCGGTTCGTATGAGATCCGCAAGCTCAATAACTTCAACTACTCGGCTATCATCGAGGTGGCCGCGCTGTTCTTCGGCATCTTCATCTGCATGCAGGCCCCGCTTCAGATCCTCAACGAGAAGGGGGGCGAAATCGCCAATCGGGCCAAAGAAATCGGCGCGAAGGTTGGTCTGGACGAAAACCAGATGTTCTTCTGGATGACCGGATCCCTCTCCTCGGTTCTCGATAACGCCCCGACCTACGTGGTCTTCTTCGAGACCGCCGCGGCCGCGGCCGCCGAAGAGGCGAAGACCGATCCCGAGATGGACGCTGAGCTTACCGCGGCCAAGGACAAATGCGGGGTGCGTATCCCCCTGTCCCTCCTGATGGCCGTCTCCCTCGGAGCCGTGATGATGGGGTCGATGACCTATATCGGCAACGGCCCCAACTTTATGGTGAAGGCGATCGCCGAACAGTCCGGCGTCAAGATGCCGAGCTTCTTTGGGTATATGGGGTACAGTCTGGTTATCCTCCTGCCGGTTTTGATCGTGATGACGCTGATTTTCCTCTAGTGGGAAACGGCTCGCCAAGTCACGGTGTAAAAAAACGTGCTCCGGTTTCCCCCCGCGGCGGTAGTCTCCTTGCGCCGCGGGGGGGATGTTGATAATAAGACGAAATCGATTCAGGCGGAAATGACCCCCAATCACAGGAAAGCCCACCAAAAAAAGACCGGTCGCGTTTCGTCGGCTCCCCGTCAAGCGTCATACCTGTTCATTCAGTCCGACGAAGCGCTGCGCGCGTACCTGGAAAATGTCCAATCCGCCGAGTGGATCGCCATCGATACGGAATTTATCTCGGAGAGGCACTATTGCCCCGAACTGTGTTTGATTCAAGCCTCCGCCTTCGCCGGTTCGGTTCTCATTGATCCCCTGGCCATCCGTGATATGACTCCCTTTTGGGAGTTTCTTTGCAGCGGCATTCTTGTCATCGCTCATTCGTGCCGCAGCGAGTTGGAATTCTGCCATCGGGCTATAGGCCGCTTTCCCAAACGGCTGTTCGACGTACAGTTGGCCGCCGGCTTTGTCACGGAAGGTTACCCGCTGAATTTTAAGGATATCACCAGGACTTTTCTGCGCATCAATCTCCCTAAGGGAGAAACGCGCACCGATTGGCGCCGCCGGCCGCTGTCGCTTTTGCAGATAGAGTACGCGCTGAACGACGTCATTTGCCTCAACGATCTGGCGGTTCAGCTCACCGAAAAAATGAAGCGAGCCGAACGCTACGACTGGTTTCTTGAAGAGACCGATGCTTACCTAAACCGAATTGGCGAATCTTTTGGCGACAATCGCTGGAAGCAAATAGGTAAAAAATACTCGTTGTCCCGCTCACAGCTGGCCGTTGCCCGCGAGCTGTGGCGTTGGCGTGAGAAGAAGGGCCAGCTTCTCGATCGCCCGGTCGATCGAATCCTCAAAGATGAGATCCTGGCCGAGTTGGCCCGGCGTGATACCGCCGATCCCGAGGAGATCGCGCTGCAGAGGGATCTCGCCAGACGGAGCGATCTTGGGATACTCCTCAACGAGCTGCCGGCGGTCATCCGTCAGGGGATGTCCCTTCCCGAAAGCCAGCTTCCCGAACTCCCCGTGCGTAAAAAAATCCCAAACTACGACGTCGCTGTCCATTTTCTGACGATTATCCTGTCCAACTACGCGCATCGTCAAAAGCTCTCTTTGGGCCTCCTGGGTACGCCTATGGATTTCCGGGAGTTCCTCGCTCACCGTCAGGGGGTTCTCCCCGCGGGAATCACCCCCCGCTTGGATACCGGCTGGCGAAAGACCTTCCTCAACGGCCTGCTCGATTTAGTTCTCGACGGACACATGGCGATAAAAATTACCGATTTCACTAAAAACGATCCCCTGGGTATAATAGAGTTATGACGCAGTATCAAGAGGCCCTGGCAGGGCATATAACGGCCGAAATGGAAGCCGTGGCGAAAAAAGAGTTTCTTCCCGCCGAAACAATCCGGTCGGAAATCGCCGCGGGACGTCTGGTCATCCCCGCCAACACGGTTCACCTGCGCAAGGGACTTGATCCGGTCGGGATCGGCTCGGCGGTCACTTGCAAAATCAACGCCAACTTGGGAAATTCCGCGCTGGCCGGCGACCTCGACCGCGAACTGGAAAAAGTCCGCTGTGCCGTACGCTTCGGCGCCGACACGGTGATGGATCTTTCCACCGGTCCGGATATCGATCGGCTTCGTCAGAACGTGATCGATCATGTCCGGGTCCCCGTCGGAACCGTTCCGCTCTACCAGGTCTGCGAGCAGCTCGATGATATCCTCGATATGACCCCGCGGCATTTCCTCGAGGCGGTGGAACATCAGGCCCGGCAGGGAGTCGACTACATGACGATCCACGCCGCGCTGCTGCGCCGGCACATCCCCTTGATCGACTCGCGCCTCACCGGGATCGTCAGCCGCGGCGGCTCCCTGATCGCCAAGTGGATGGCGGCCCATAAAGAAGAAAACCCCTTCTACACGCACTTTGGGGAACTGTGCGAAATTATGGGGCGTTACGACGTCACCTGGAGTTTGGGCGACGGTCTGCGTCCGGGATGTTTGGCCGATGCCTCCGACGCGGCTCAATTCGGTGAGCTTTCGGTCATGGGAGAACTGTGCCGCCGGGCCCACGAGGCCGGAAACCAGGCGATGATCGAAGGCCCCGGCCATGTCCCGCTCGATCAGATCGAATCGAACATGGCCCGCCAGATTAAGGAATGCGACGGCGCCCCCTTCTATGTTCTCGGCCCCCTGGTGACCGACTGCGCCCCGGGATACGACCATATCACCGGCGCGATCGGCGGGGCGATGGCCGCCTGGCACGGCGCGGCGATGCTCTGCTACGTCACCCCGAAAGAACACCTGGGCCTTCCGAACCTCAACGATGTCCGTGAAGGGGTGATCGCCTTTAAGATCGCCGCCCACAGCGCCGACATCGCCCGGCATCGGCCCGGCGCGCGTGATCGCGACGACGCCATCTCGCGTGCGAGAAACGACTTCGATTGGCCGCGCCAATTCAATCTGGCACTCGACTGTGACCGAGCGATCGGGTATTATAAAGAAGCTCGGGGGATGAGTCCCGATGATCCGCTCCCGGCCTGCTCCGAAAATTTCTGCACGATGTGCGGGCCGAAGTTCTGCGCGATGAAGACCACCGCCGAGCTGAAAATGCTCCGTGAGAAGAACGGCGACTGACAAAGCCGTTCTTCGGTTTTTTAACGAAAGGTTTCTCGCTATGTCCAAGGTTCTCCCCAAATACTGCTGTTTGCTCGCGGTCATCCTCACCGCCTGCGCCGCTGCTGTGCTGTTTGCCGAAGATGTCGACGTCACGCCGACGATCGCCGACGGTATCGCCTGGTACAACGCCCAAAACTGGCCGGTCGAAAACAAGGGCTGGAACGATACGGCGCGTTACTTCGCCCGTCTTCCCGGCCGCGCCGAGGGGGTCGTTACCGGCAGTGTCTGGGGGCTGTCGCAGCACAGCGCCGGGGAATTGGTCCGCTTCCGGACCAACGCCCCCGCGATCCGGGTCAAGTTCCGCCTGTACAGCGCAAATCTGGCGATGACCCACATGCCGGCCACCGGCGTCAGCGGCCTGGATCTCTACGCCCTGGACAAAAATGATTCGGATAGTGGCACCTGGAAATGGGCCGCCTGCACCCAGCCGAAAAACCAGGAAGACAACGTCGAGCTGATCGGTGGCATGAACCCGGTGATGCGTGATTACATGCTCTACCTTCCGCTCTACAACGGGGTGGACGCCCTGGAGATCGGGGTCCCCGAGGGGGCCGAGTTCCACGCGGTTCTCCCCAGGACGGACCGGCCGATTCTCTACTACGGAACCAGTATCGCCCACGGCGGCTGCTGCTCCCGCCCGGGGAACACCTTCACCGCGATGCTCTCCCGCCGCCTGGATGTCCCCGTTCTGAATCTCGGCTTCTCCGGTTCGGCCAGGATGGAACCCGAATTGGGCGAGCTGTTCGCCGAACTTGATCCGGTTCTCTTTGTTCTCGACGCTTCGCCCAATATGAACGCCGCGCTGATCGACGAACGGGGAATCAACTTTGTTCAGATCCTTCGCGACAAGCATCCCGATACCCCGATCCTTCTGGTCGAAGACCGCGTCTACTCCAACTCGTGGATCATTCCTGGGAAAGCCGAGGCCAATCGGACCAACGAAGAGGCGCTGAAGAGGGTCTACGATCACTTCATCGCCGCCGGCGATAAGAATATCTACTACCTCAGCGCCGAGAACCTGATCGGTGAGGATATGGACAACGACTCGACGATGGACTCCTCGCACCTGAACGATCTGGGGATGTTCCGCATGACCGACTCGCTCGAGAAGGTGATTCGCCCCATCCTCGGCAAGTAACCTCTTTTTCTTCGCGCCGCGCGCCGGCGGGGTTAAATGCCCCGCCGGCGCGCGGTTTGAGTGTTTGTACAAAGGTTCAAAACGGACGCGGTCTGCCCCTTGAACGTCCGTTTTTCACAAAAGGTTTTCGCTATGTCCAAGGTCCTCCCCAATTACTGCTGTTTGCTCGCGGTCTTCCTCACCACCTGCGCCGCCGCGTTGTTTGCCGAAGATATTGATGTCACGCCGACGGTCGCCGACGGCATCGCCTGGTACAACGCCCAAAACTGGCCGGTCGAGAACAAAGCGTGGAACGACACGGCGCGTTATTTCGCCCGTCTTCCCGGCCGCGCCGAGGGGGTCGTTCCCGACGATGTCTGGCGTCTGTCGCAGCACAGCGCCGGGGAACTGGTCCGTTTCCGAACCGATGCCCCCGCGATCCGGGTCAAGTTCCGCCTGTACAGCGATCAGCTGGCGATGACCCACATGCCGGCCACCGGCGTCAGCGGATTGGACCTCTACGCGCTGGACAAAAATGATTCCGACAGTGGCACCTGGAAATGGGCCGCCTGCACGATGCCCCAAAGCCAGGAAGACAATGTCGAGCTGATCGGCGGCATGGACCCGGCGATGCGGGATTACATGCTCTACCTTCCGCTCTACAACGGGGTGGACGCCCTGGAAATCGGGGTCCCCGAGGGAACCGAATTTCACGCGGTTCTCCCCAGAGCGGAGAAACCGATCCTCTACTACGGAACCAGTCTCGCGCAGGGCGGTTGCTGCTCCCGCCCGGGAAATCTCTACACCGCGATGCTCTCGCGCCGCTTGGATTACCCTGTCCTGAACCTCGGTTTCTCCGGTTCGGCCAGGATGGAACCTGAAATGGGGGAACTGTTCGCCGAGCTCGATCCGGTTCTCTTCGTCCTCGACGCTTCGCCTAATATGTACGCCGATCTGATCGATCAGCGGGGTGTCAACTTTATTCGGATCCTTCGTGACAAGCATCCCGATACCCCGATCCTTCTGGTCGAAAATCACATCCACGCCCATTCGTGGATCATCCCCGGTAAAGCCGAGGAGGATCGAACCAACGTCGAGGCACTGCGCCGGGTCTATGATCAGCTCATTGCCGAAGGTGATAAGAATCTCTACTACCTCAGGGCCGATAACCTTGTCGGCGAAAAGATCGACAACGACACGACGATGGACGGTTCGCACTTAAACGATTTGGGGATGTACCGCATGGCCGACTCGCTCGAGGAGGTGATTCGCCCGATTCTTGGACTGTAACTTTCCTCTCCCCGTGCCGCGCGCCGGTGGGGGTGACTGCCCGCCGGCGCGCGGTTTGGGTGTTTGTACTGTTCCTTGAGTATCTGTTTTCACGAAAGGTCCTTTGGAATGACGAAGTTCCTCCTCAAACACTCCTGTTTGCTCGCGGCGATTTTCGCCGTCTGCGCCGCCGCGCTGTTTGCCGAAGATATCGACCTCACGCCGACCGTGGCCGACGGTACCGCCTGGTACGACGCCCAAGATTGGCCGGTCGAGAACAAAGCGTGGAACGACACGGCGCGTTACTTCGCCCGTCTTCCCGGCCGCGCCGAAGGGGTTGTTACCGACAATGTCTGGTATATGTCGCAGTACAGCGCCGGGGAAGTGGTCCGCTTCCGGACCGACGCCCCCGCGATCCGGCTGAAGTTCCGTTTATTCAGCCCGAATCTGGCGCTGTACAATATGCCGGCTACCGGCTACAGCGGAATCGATCTTTACGCGCTGGATAAAAGTACTTCCGACAGCGGTACCTGGCGATGGGCCGCCTGCACACAGCCGAAAAACCAGGAGGACGACGTCGAGCTGATCGGCGGCATGGACCCGGCGATGCGGGATTACATGCTCTACCTTCCGGTCTATAATGGCGTCGACGCCCTTCAGATCGGTGTCCCCGAAGGAGCCGAGTTCCATGCGGTCCTCCCCAGAACGGAGAAACCGATCCTCTACTACGGGACCAGTATCACGAACGGCGGCTGCGCCTCCCGTCCGGGGAACACCTTCATCGCGATGCTCTCCCGCCGCCTGGATATCCCCGTTCTGAACCTCGGTTTCGGCGGTGCGGCCAAGATGGAACCGGAATTGGCCGAACTGTTCGCCGAGCTCGATCCGATTCTCTTTGTCCTCGACGCTTCGCCCAATATGGACGCCGCGCTGATCGACCAGCGGGGTGTCAACTTCGTTCAGATCCTTCGCGACAAACATCCCGATACCCCGATTCTTCTGGTCGAAGACCGCATCTACCCCGATTCGTGGCTCATCCCCTCGAGGGCCGCGACCAACCGGACCAATGAAGAGGCGCTGCGCCGGGTTTACGATCACTTCATCACCGCCGGCGATAAGAATATCTATTACCTCAGTGCCGAAAATCTCCTCGGGGAGAATATCGACAACGACTCGACGGTCGATTACTCACACCCGAACGATCTGGGAATGTATCGGATGACCGACTCGCTCGAGAAGGTGATTCGCCCCATCCTCGGATTGTAACTTCCCCTTCCCCGCGAACCTTTACCCCCCCAAAAAAGAACACGAACAGACATGATTCCCCCCGGTGTCTGTTTTTCACGAAAGGTTGTTCGCCATGTCTAAGTTCCCCTTCAAACGCTGCTGTTTGCTCGCGGCGGTTTTCGCCGCCTGCGCCGCCGCGCCGCTGTTAGCCGAAGATATCGACGTTACGCCGACGATCAGCGACGGCATCGCCTGGTACAACGCCCAAAACTGGCCGGTCGAAAACAAGGCGTGGAACGACACGGCGCGTTACTTCGCCCGTCTTCCCGGCCGCGCCGAGGGGGTCGTTACCGGCAGTGTCTGGAATCTGGCGCAGAAGAGCGCCGGTGAGCTGGTCCGTTTCCGGACCGACGCCCCCGCGATCCGAGTGAAGTTCCGCCTGTACGGCGCTCAGCTGGCGATCCCCCTGATGCCGGCCACCGGCTACAGCGGCCTGGACCTCTACGCGCTGGACAAAAATCATTCAGATAGCGGCACCTGGCGATGGGCCGCCTGCACCCAGCCGAAAAGCCAGGAAGACAATGTCGAGCTGATCGGCGGCATGGACCCGGTGATGCGGGATTACATGCTCTACCTTCCGCTCTACAACGGGGTGGACGCCCTGGAGATCGGGGTTCCCGAAGGAGCCGAATTCCACGCGGTTCTCCCCAGAACCCAGCGGCCGATTCTCTACTACGGGACCAGCATCACGAACGGCGGCTGTGTCTCCCGTCCGGGGAACACCTTCACCGCGATGCTCTCGCGCCGTCTGGATATTCCCGTTCTGAACCTCGGTTTCGCCGGTTCGGCCAGGATGGAACCAGAGCTTGGTGCGTTGTTCGCCGAGCTCGATCCGGTTCTCTTTGTCATCGACGCCCTGCCGAATATGGACGCCAAGCTGATCGACGAAAGGGGGATCAACTTTGTCCAAATCCTTCGTGACAAACATCCCGATACCCCAATTCTTCTGGTGGAAGACCGCGTCTACTCCAATTCGTGGATCATCCCCTCGAAAGCCGAAAGGAATCGAACCAGCGCGGAGGCGCTGCGCCGGGTTTATGACCACTTCATCGCCGCCGGCGATAAGAACATCTACTACCTCGGCGCCGAAAACCTCCTCGGGGAGAATATCGACAACGACTCGACGATGGATTCCTCGCACCCGAACGATCTGGGAATGTACCGCATGACCGACGCGCTCGAGCGGGCGATCCGTCCCATTCTCGGAATGTAGCCCACTGTCCCCGCGGCACGCCCGCGAACCTTTATCCCCAAAAAGAACCCGAACCGACATTATTCCCTCTAGCGCCTGTTTTTCACGAAAGGTTTTTTCGCCATGCAAAAGATTCTCCCCCAGTGCCGCTGCCTGATCGCGGCGTTTTTCGCCGCCTGTGCCGCCGCGCTGTTTGCCGAAGATGTCGACGTCACGCCGACGGTCGCCGATGGGATCGCCTGGTACGACGCCCAAAACTGGCCGGTCGAAAATAAAGCGTGGAACGATACGGCGCGTTACTTCGCCCGTCTTCCCGGCCGCGCCGAGGGGGTCGTCACCGGCAGTGTCTGGAACCTCTCGCAACACAGCGCCGGGGAACTTGTCCGTTTCCGAACCAATGCCCCCGCGATCCGGCTGAAATACCGTCTGCTCAACGCTCAGCTCGATTTTCCCCACATGCCGGCTACCGGCGTCAGCGGCCTGGACCTCTACGCGCTGGACAAAAATGATTCCGACAGTGGTACCTGGAAATGGGCCGCCTGCACGCAGCCGAAAAGCCAGGAAGACAATGTCGAGCTGATCGGCGGTATGGACCCGGTGATGCGGGACTACATGCTCTACCTTCCGCTCTACAACGGGGTGGACGCCCTTCAGATCGGTGTCCCCGAAGGGGCTGAATTCCACGCGGTTCTCCCCAGGACGGACCGGCCGATTCTCTACTACGGAACCAGTATCGCCCACGGCGGCTGCGCCTCCCGTCCGGGGAATGCCTATACCGCGATGCTCTCGCGCCGCCTGGATATCCCCGTTCTGAACCTCGGTTTCTCCGGTTCGGCCCAGATGGAACCGGAATTGGCCGAGCTGTTCGCCGAGCTCGATCCGGTTCTCTTCGTCCTCGACGCCTCGCCCAATATGGGTCCCGATCTGATCAACGCGCGGGCCGCCCATTTCGTTCAGATCCTTCGCGACAAGCATCCCGATACCCCGATCCTTCTGGTGGCGGACCGTATCTACTCCAATTCGTGGATCATCCCGTGGAAAGCCGAAAGCAACCGGGCCAATGAAGCGGCGGTTCGCGGCGTCTATGATCAATTTATTGCCGCCGGCGATAAGAATATCTACTTCCTAACCGCCGAAAACCTCATCGGCGACGATATCGACAAAGACTCGACGATGGATTCCTCGCACCTGAACGATCTGGGGATGTACCGCATGACCGACTCGCTCGAGCGGGTGATCCGTCCCATTCTTGGGAAGTGACCGCGCGGATCGATCCCCCAATCGTTTTTAGCCCCCAAAGCCCCCGCCCGCGATGAAAGAAGCGTTTCAAATAGGGCCGGTAACGGTCCGGCCGCCGTTTCTCTCCGCGCCGATGGCCGGATTCACCAACGGGGCCTTTCGTTCGATACTGCGCCACTTCGGCGGGGTGGGGCTGATCGCAACCGAGATGATCTCCGCCCGCGCGTTCGTTCATCGCAGCGCCGCGGGCCAATCGCACCCCGACCGGCTCTGGGGGGTCGCCGAAGAGCCGGCCCCCCTGTCGGTTCAGATTTGGGACAACCAGCCCGAGACCCTCGCCGAGACCGCCAGCCGTATCGCCCGGGAGTATCATCCCGCGGTCATCGATCTAAACTTCGGCTGTCCGGCCCCTAAGATCGCTCGCAACAGCGCCTCGGGTTCGGCTCTTTTGCGCGATCCGCAAAAGGTGGGAGACATCGTCGCGATGGTCGCCTCGGTCACCGAGGGGCTCCCCGTCACCGCGAAAATCCGCCTGGGACTTACCGCCGACACCATCAACGCCGTCGATGTCGCCCAGGCGGTCGAGGCCGCCGGCGGCAAGGCGCTGACCGTGCACGGGAGAACCGCCGCGCAGATGTACCGGGGCCAGGCCGATTGGGAAGAGATCGGTAAAATACGCCCCTATCTCAAGGCGATCCCCCTGATCGGGAACGGTGATATCCGCGCTCCGGAAACCGCCGTGGCGCGCCTGCGCGACACAGCGGTCGACGGGGTGATGATCGGCCGCGCGGCGCTGAGCCATCCATGGATATTCTCTCAAGCCGCGGCGCTTCTGCGCGGCGAGCCCCTTCCCCCTGCCCCCGACCGGCGGGAAGAACGGGAGCTGATCATCGGCCATTACCAACTCATCTGCCAACGTTTCGGACCCGTCAAAGGGACGATTCTTATGCGCAAGTACGCCGCCGAATGGTCTCGAGGCCGTGATCGCGGCAAACTCTTCCGAGTCGCCGCTTCCGGCGCGAGCACCCCCGAGGAATTCCTCGAGGCGATCGATCAGTTCTTCGACGGCGACGTACCTTCCGCCGCCGAGGCGGATAAACAAGAGTGATTCAAGATCTCTCCGGCCAAATAGCGGCTGTAGAATTGCGCGCCGATCCCGGAAAGATGGTGGTCGTCGACGAACAGCAGCAGGAGGTTCTGCCAGCGCCGGGCGAGGCAATAGTAGAGAGACAGAACAATCAGGAGAAAGACCGGAAACGTAACGGAATTAAACAGCATAACGTTCGATCACGCTCCCGACTGTAACTGTCAACTTCAAAATGCGCCTTTGCCCGTAAGTTATTCCCACGCCCCGCCTTCGGTGAGCCACTGATGGATATCTTTCGACGCCTCGCGGCCGGCTCCCATGGCCAGGATGACCGTGGCCGCGCCGGTGACGATATCCCCGCCGGCCCACACGCCGGGGCGGCTGGTTCGGCCGGCGCCGTGCGAAACGATGTATCCGCGCGAGGTCAGACCGAGGTTAGGGGTATGTCCGGTGAGAACCGGATTGGCCCGGGTTCCCGTGGCGATGAGGACCAGGTCGGTCGGGATCTCGTACTCGGAGTCGGCAATCGGGATGGGACGGCGGCGCCCCGAAGCGTCGGGTTCGCCGAGTTCCATCTTCTGGACGGTCATCGCGCGGACCTTCCCCTGATCGTCGCCATGGAAGGCGACCGGATTGGTCAGAAGCTGGAAGCAAACCCCCTCCTCTTTGGCGTGATGAACCTCTTCGGCACGGGCGGGGAGCTCCGACTCACTGCGGCGATAGACGATGGTGACCGTCTCGGCGCCTAGGCGCATCGCGCTGCGGGCCGCGTCCATGGCGACATTTCCCCCGCCGACGACACAGACATTTTTTCCCCGGATGATCGGGGTATCGTACTCGGGGAAGAGGTACGCTTTCATCAGGTTTGAACGGGTCAGGTACTCGTTGGCCGAGCAGATATTGCCGAGGTCCTCGCCGGGAACACCGAGAAACATCGGCAGACCGGCGCCGACGCCGATAAAGACCGCCGAATACCCCTCGTCTTGGAGAAGTTCGTCAACCGTCACGGTCTTGCCGACGAGGGTATTGCACTCGATCTGAACCCCCATTTTCCGGAGGTTTTCGATCTCGGCCTCGACGATCGCCTTGGGGAGCCGGAACTCGGGGATGCCGTAGCTCAAGACGCCGCCCGGCTTGTGGAACGCTTCGAAGATGGTCACTGCGTAGCCGAGACGGACCAAGTCGCCGGCGACGGTCAGACCGGAGGGCCCCGCGCCGATCACGGCGACTTTCTTGCCGTTGGACTGGGGAAGAGCGCTCTTGTCGGAGGCGTCCTCCCCGGCGGCGGCGTGCTGACGCTCATAATCGGCGGCGAAGCGCTCACAGCGGCCGATCGCCACCGGCTCGGACTTGCGGCCGAGAATGCACTTTCCCTCACACTGATTCTCTTGGGGACAGACCCGCCCGCAGATCGCCGGAAGGGCGTTAGTCTCTTTGATCTTCGCGGCGGCGGCTAAGAAGTCCCCTTCGGCGATCAGCGCCAGGAACTCGGGGATCTTCACCCCAACGGGGCAGCCGGTGCGGCACATGGGGGTTTTGCACTTCAGGCAGCGGGACGCCTCGCGGCGAGCCATCTCCTCGGTGTATCCAAGGGGAACCTCGAGAAAATTCCGGGCCCGAACCTTGGGGTCCTGCTCTGGCATGGGGGTCCGACCGGGACGATTGGGATTCGACATATTCTTGATCTTCTTGAGGTTTGGTGATGTTTCAGTGGATGGAAAGGCCGTTTGCGGAACTATCGGGCCGGCCGGCCGGTCTGCAGCTCGACATAGCGATCCAGCGAGCATTTCTCCTGCTCGCAGTAGGTCTTTTGACGCGACAGGAGAAGCCCCCAGTCGACCGCCAGAGCGTCGAACTCCGGTCCATCGACACAGGTAAACTTCGTCTGATCGCCGACCCGGACGCGGCACCCGCCGCACATCCCCGTCCCGTCGATCATAATCGAGTTGAGCGAGGCGATGGTTTTAACACCGAACGGCTGACAGGTCAGCGCGCAGAATTTCATCATGATCGCCGGGCCGATCGTCCAGACGGCGTCGACGCCCCCGGCTTCGAGGAGCTCTTTGAGCGGTTCGGTCACCAGCCCCTTGCGGCCGAAGGAACCGTCGTCGGTCATCACGATATGCTGATCACTGACCGACGCGAGACGGTCGGTCCAAAAGAGAAGGTCTTTCCCGCGGGAGCCCTGGATACTGACGACACGGTTCCCCGCGGCGCGCAGAGCGCGGGCGATCGGGTAGATCGGCGCGGTGCCGACACCACCGGCGACCATCACCACCGTTCCGAATTTTTCGATCTCGGAGGGCTGCCCCAGGGGACCGATCATCGCGAAAAGAGAATCCCCGGGGCGAAGAGCGGCCATCTTGCGGGTGGTGGTTCCCACCGCCATGTAGACCATCGTCACCGTCCCTTTTTCGGCGTCAAAGTCGGCAATGGTCAGTGGGATGCGCTCCCCATGATCATCGATCATCACGATGACAAACTGCCCCGGGCGGGCCTTGGCGGCCAAGCGCCGGTTTTCAACCGTCATTTCGTAGATCGACGCAACCAGCTGTTTCGTATCGAGAATCGGAATCATGGTCACTCCCTTAAAGGCAATTCTCTTTGGGTCGCTTTTTTGCCAAGCCAACACCGCTTAAGCGGCGGTTTTCAAGTCCCCCGCACCCGATGATAACCCCACAAGTATAGCACAATCAATGAAGGGAAAAAGTCCCTTAATTCCCCCGGGGAAAAAAGAAAGGCGCCGAAAAAAACGGCGCCCGCGATTCGCTCCAAGGGGAACGGATCGGTTTTTTCGAAACCGAATCGGCATAATCTACAGAGGCGAGGGGGCGGATCTTTGTTTCGCCGCCGCGGCTCGCGCTTCCTCCTTCGCCTCCCTGACAAGCGTACCGGCGCGGGTGGCGATCTCGTGGTTGTACTGTTCCGGGGTAAGGTACTCGACGGTCGCGCCGGCGGCGATCGCTTCGGCGAGTTTTTCCTCGGAGCTCTTCTTCCTGGAGGGACGATTCTGGGTCGTCGGAACAAATTCGGTCTCTTGTCGATGATCGAAAGACTTCGAGGAGGCCCAAATGTCCTCTTCCTCCGCACTGTCCATCGGCGAGGCGGCCGGAACCGGCCCCGGAACAGACGCGGCGCTTAAGCCCGGGTGTGAATTGCCAAGCCAGGCGTCCGTGCTTTGATAGGCCGCGCTGTACGATTCCTCGTGACTGTCTTGAGGCATGGGAGAAACCGACGGAACAACGTTCTGCGAGATCATCGGACTGTTGACAACCGTCCCTTCGCCGAAGGCCTCCTCCGAAACAGGATTGGCCCCCTCCCCGTCCAGATACTGCGTGAAAGCCGGAAGGAACAGCTTCGAGATACTCGCCTCCTCCCCCTCCGGCTGATCAGGGACGGGGATCGGCCCGGGATTTTGGGCAGCTTTCATCTTGGAGGTCGGCACCGAATCGGGTTTGGGAGAGGAGCCGACCGTACCGGCTTTCGGAACCGCCATCGCCAACTCAGCGGCCGGGACCGGGACAGCGGTCGGGTCGGGGAAGACCGGATCGCTCACCGTTTGCGGGGCATTTTCCCCAAGGAAGAACTGCTGATCCTTATTCATATTCACCTGGAGCAGATAACGCTTCATCTCCTCCGCCACTTCGGTATCCCCCTGCTCATTGGCCTGTTTGGCGATTTGAGCGCAGGCGTCCTCCCTTCCGACGGATTCTTTCAGGAGCTTATAGGCCTCGCTGTAGCGCCGCAAACGCAAGGTGGACTGAGCGAGATAAAATTTAACCTGCTGGTCGCTGGGATTGTCCTGATAGAGGTGGGCCAGGAGCTTTTCAGCCCGGTCGTATTGCCCGATGTCGTAGAGGATCCGAGCGTAATCGAAGGTGATCTCTGAATTCTGCATCGGCGACGCTTGGACGGCCTTGACCAGGTAATCCATCGCTTTTTCGTACTGCTGCCGTTTTCGGGCGATGAGCCCCAAACGATGGTACGCGATCGATACGGTCGATCGATCCCCGATGGTGCTGTTCTGGGCCAGATACTGCTGGTAGAGCGACTCAGCGTCATTGAACCGTCCGTTCTGATAGGCGGCGTCGGCTTCAGACAGAATATCTTGAGGGCCCTCCATATTTGGCTGATCAAAGCGCGGAGCGTTCCCCGGCAGCGGAGAGGAACCCCCTGCCCGGCCCCCGGCCGCGCGATCCAAAGATGGACCATCCGCGAACCTCTGGCTGTCGAAGAACTGGCCGTTCGCGTTTTTGCCGACGAAGGACGATTCACTGGGGAAAGGGCGGTTCATCACGGGGGACGGCTGAACATACTGGTCGTCTAGTCCGCCGCGGTCGAACCGACTGCCCCGCTCGCCGCCGTTTTGGCGGGACGACGCTCGGCTGTAAGACGAGCTGCTCGAGACATAGGCGTCCGAAAAGTCCCGCTGCGGACCACTGTCGTTCACGGCGGGGGCGTTTTTCGAATCTCGAAACGTTCGTTCCCCTCGCGGCATACTCGCCGAGGAGGAGGTCTTTTCTTCTTTGTCGGACGAACCCGATTGAGAACGGGAGTAACCGGAATTCATGTTGATCGGTTTGCCGATCACCGTTAACTTCGTCGGATCAAACGCCAACGCGGAAGTCCCCCCGCCAAGGAGCCCCCCGGCGATCAAGAACAATCCAAACAGTTCCAGTGCCACAAAGAACAAACGCTGGGAACGTAACATCGCTTTACCTGCTGACTGTTAAATCCTTTTGACATCGGTTCCATACCGACACGTTTGCGCCTGCCCGCGCAATCGTTATCCTTGTTATCGACCCTCTAACCCGAATTCTTTAAGCTATTCGCAATATCCCATTCTCTTTCTTTTTATCCTTATATTGCCTATATTGCCCACAGCGTTTCGCTTAACATTATTTCACCCTTCCGCCGCGGTACAAAAGCGGTTAAAATAAATAAGCCCCCCCTCCACCGCGGTCAAAATCTGTGTTATCTCTTGACTGTGACGTTTTGTTAAGCCGCCATAAGTTATGGTTATACAAAACGCAAAAACCAGTATTCAGGTCAAGCCGATGGTAGAAGACAAACGCTCCGACGCGATTCGCCTGCGCAAGGTTTCGGTCAACAATCTCAAGGCAATCGACCTCGATATACCTTACGGTAAATTGACCGCCCTGTGCGGACTGTCGGGAAGCGGAAAGAGCTCCCTGGCGATCGATACCCTTTACGCGGAGGGACAGCGCCGGTACATCGAGAGCTTTTCGGCCGGAACACGCCAATTCCTCGAAAAGCTCGAAAAACCTGACGCCGAACTGATCGACGGCATTCAGCCGGCCGTGGCCGTCACAAGCCGTCAAGGTTCTTCGCCAACTCGAGCGACGGTCGGGACGACGGCTGAAATCGACGATTACCTCCGCCTTCTTTATTCCAAGATCGGCCGCCTCCACTGCTACTCCTGCGGCCGAGAGGTCTTGAAAGATTCCCCTGATTCCATTCTTCGGGGGATCCAAGATCTCAAGCCCGGAACCCGAATGATTCTGGCGTTCTCCCCAACAGCGAAAGATTTTCATGGCTGCCGCCCGGCCGAGTTCCAGGACCAGTGGCGTGAACGGGGATTTCGGCGCGGTATCGTGCTGGGGGAGAGCTTTCATTTGGACGAAGGGGGAATCCCCTTCGATAAGTTCGCCGAGGCGCAGCTCCTGGCTTTGGCCGACCAGTCGCCGGAAGAATTCCCAAGCGACGAGAACGTACTTTCCGTTTCCCGGTCAAACGACCGTCAGGAAATCCCCGGGGACGAGGAGATTTCGTCCGACGAGGAAGAAAGCGCGCTCGACACGGAAGATCAGGCCGCCGATCAAGAGACATCTTCCTCGGTCCCCGAAGAGCCGGGTGCCGCAGACCGGGGGGAAAAGCTTGAGGATGACGAACCCCTCTCCAAGCGGATCGTGACCATACGGCTGGACAGCAATGAGTATTTCGAGCGGTGTGTTCAGCGCTGGAAAGAATCCCATAAACCGGGTGGTCCCCCGCCGCTGTTTTTCGTGATCGACCGTCTGGTCGTCGGCAAGACATCCGAGAGCCGAATTCGTGAATCGCTCGAATCGGCCTTCTCCGCCGGACAGGGACGCTGCTGGATCTTTTTCGAGGGGGAGACGATTCCACGACAGACCAGTGACGACAGTGACGATTTCCGGTTGGGTGATTTCCAGCGGATCCACGAAAGCTCTCACGCGCGGGAGGACGAGCATACTTGCGAGGAATGTTCCTCCCACGCGGACAACATTATCTCCTCCGAAAAAAAACGGGTCGGCATCCGCTACACCATCGACGGCGAGCAATGGACGCTCTGTGGTTTTTCGCGCCGACTGCGCTGCGAAGACTGCGGGATCGAGTATCCCGGGCTGGAACCGAAACTCTTCAGTTTCAACAGTCCCCTGGGCGCCTGCCCTCTTTGCGAGGGGTTCGGAAACCTGATGACCTTTGAGCTGAACAAGATCATCCCCGACAAGAAGAAATCGCTCAAAGACAGCGCCATCGCCCCTTGGAACAGCCCCTCCTACCGGTACAAGTATCAGGAGCTCTTTCGCGTGGCCGAAACAATCGGCTTAAGGACGGACGTTCCGGTCGGTGAGCTGACAAAGCGGGAGATGGATCTGCTTCTCAACGGGAAGCGCGGAACGGAATTCGACGGCATCAACGGCTTTTTTAGCCGTCTCCAGCGCCAAAAGTACAAGATGCATATTCGGGTCTTCCTCAGCCGCTGGCGCAGCTACCGGGCCTGTCCCCTTTGCGGCTCGGCTCGGCTTCGTCCCGAGGCGCTGGCGGTGACGATCGGGGGGAAGAACCTCAGCGAACTGGCCGAGATGTCGATTACCGAGGCGGCGGAGTTTTTGGGGAATATCGAGCTGACCGACTATGAACGTTCGATCGGCCAAACGATCCTTCTTCAGGTCAAAAACCGCCTCTGCTATCTCGATCAGGTCGGTCTCGGCTACCTGACGCTCCAACGGCCGCTTCGGACTCTCAGCGAGGGGGAACAGAGGCGGGTCTCCCTGACAACCGTCCTGGGATCCTCGCTGGTCGATATGCTCTATATCCTCGACGAGCCTTCGATCGGCCTTCACCCGTGCGATATCCAAAAACTCCTCCGTTCGATTCTGTCGCTGCGCGACCGGGGAAATACGGTTGTCGCCGTGGAGCATGAGCCAACTATCCTAAAGGCCAGTGACCGGATCGTCGAAATCGGGCCGGACGCCGGCCAAGACGGAGGTCAGATCGTCTTCCAGGGGACCTATGAGGAAATCTGCCGCGATCCCAAGAGCCTGACGGGGAGTTATCTCAGCGGCCAGCGCGGCAGGATGACTCGTCCAAACCGCCGTATTCTTGAAAACGGATTTTTAGAGCTCACCGGCGCTTCGGGACATAACCTCAAACACATCCACGCGATCTTCCCTCTTGGCGTTCTGTGCCTCGTCACAGGGGTTTCGGGAAGCGGGAAAAGTACCCTCATTGAAGAGACTCTCTACAGGGCCTTGGCCCGCCATCGCGGGAACAGCAATGTCCCCGCGCCGCTTCCCTACGACAGAATCCTCGGCGCCGATCAAATCGACGACGTGATCTTAGTCGACCAGCTGCCGATCGGCCGCTCCCCGCGCAGCAACCCGGCGACTTACCTTAAGATCTTTGACGATATCCGGAACGTCTTCGCCGAAACCCCCGAAGCCAAATCGAAGGGATATGGGGCGGGCTATTTCAGCTTCAACGTCGACGGCGGCCGCTGCAATACATGCAAGGGGGAAGGTTTCCTGACGATCGACATGCAATTCATGGCCGATATGTTCGTGAAATGCCCTCAGTGCGGTGGGAAACGGTATCAGCAAGAGATTCTCAACGTTCTTTATCGAGGACGCAATATCGCCGAAGTCCTCAATATGACGGTTCACGAGGCCTTCACCTTCTTCCGAAACAACAGCAAAATTCAGCAGAAACTTAAGAATTTAAAGGACGTCGGACTGGAGTACCTTCGGCTGGGGCAGCCGGCCAACACACTCTCCGGGGGGGAATCCCAGCGTCTGAAATTGGCGGCCTACCTCCAGACCACCAAAAAGGGACGCTGTCTGTTCCTCATGGACGAACCGACGACAGGGCTTCATTTCGCCGATATCATCCAGCTTTTAAACAGTTTCAACCACCTGCTGGAAATCGGCCATTCCCTGGTCATCATCGAACACAACACACAGATGATGATGGCGGCTGATTACATTGTCGACCTGGGCCCCGGCGCGGGGGAGGCCGGCGGCCAGATCGTTGCCGAGGGGACCCCGGAACAGGTCGCCCGGTACGAGCAGTCGGCGACCGGGCGCTGCTTAGCTGAGCTGCTGAAGCGCTAATACCCCGCTTGATTACGCGGTCTCCGGCATGAAGCTGGGGATCACTATTCCGGAGACAGGAAAATCTTCCCCCCGAACTTGGGCGATATGGGTCTCGCAAAGCCGCGCTCCCAGCCGGGCCAGGTGCTGCCTGATTTTTAGGGCGCCGGAGGGAACCAGGCAGACGGGCTTATTGCCGGGATAACGGTTCAGTTCGCGCAGAATCAGCGCCAGGCATTCCTCCTCGCTGCGGGCCGCCGCCGGGCCGACCATATGGCTGCCCGGATCGAGCACCGAGGCGCAGACGGCGCGCAGTTCGCCGCGGTCATTTTCCAGGACGCTCAATCCCCAGATACGATCTTTATTTTCGAAGAAGAACCGCCAATCCTTCTGGCGGCGAATGCCGCAGATCGACTCCTCCAACCGGGCAATCTTCTCTATATCGCCGGCCCGGGCGTCGCGCGCCGTCATGCCGTCCGGCACCTGAAGGGGAAAACCCCGATCCGGGACTTCCACCACCGTGTCTTGATAAAAACCGGTGGGAACAAAGCCGTATCGATTGTAGAGCGCGAATGAGTCGAGGTTCATCGCGCTGGAAACCAGCCGCAGCGGCAGGGCAAGCTTATCGGCGATGCAGGTGATTTCGCGCAAAATGGCGCTCCCGGCTCCACGGCCGAAGTAATCGGGATCGACGTTCATCATCCCAAGGGACACATGGCGTTCGCGAGGATGGTAAAAACAGCTTCCCGCGATTCGACCGGTTTCGGTATCCACGGCCAGCAGCGCGCAGCCGGGATCGAGCGCCTCGTAGACGCGCGGAAACAGGAGCATCGTCTCATCCCCGCCGGCAACCAACTCGAAGCCGCGGTTTTTTAGATACCAGCCATTGAGTGACCGACGGATCATATGAGCCGTCCGGTCCCAATCACCGCGCGTCATCGACCGAATTTCAAAAGGCATACACTCCCCCCCCAAAAAAACTTGGCGGAAATTATTCCCATCATATCAATATAAACAAGCGGTTCACTCGCCCAAGGATCCCCGGATCGAATGAACCGCTTGCGGCCGGAGCGTGTTTTCACGCCGGCATGCTATAACGAACTAGCCGCGGACGACCTGATGATAGGCCAGCCCCTCGCCGGGGACGTGAACCTTGTAGCGGCCCTGCTCGTCGGGGAGAGTCGGCGGATCAGACTCGAAGGTATAACCGGTCGGGCGAATCGCGGGCAGCTCCATCGCCTCGTCCCAAGTCATCCGGGCGCCGGAGTAGCAGACCTCACGGGCCATGATCCCCATCATCGTCGCGCGGGCCATGTACAGACCGTTGTTGATGACCTCACCGCTCTTGATCGCGTTGTACATCTCCTGATGCTCGATCAGGTACATATCCGACGGCTTCTTCTCCTGCTTGTAGATGATGTTGCCGGCGTAGTCCTTAATGACCGCTTCGCCGAGGATCGTCGCGGTTCCCTTGGTACCGGCGAAGATCGCCTCGTTCTGGCCCCAGCAGCCGTTCTGCTGACGGCAGTAGGAGTAGTGGGTCACCCCATTGGGATACTCGAAGACCGTCGCCATCGAGTCGAAGATATCGCCGTAGGCGGGCTGCTCAACGCGCTGCATCCGAGCGCCGAGACCGTAGGCGCAAACCGGCGGCTCATTTCCCATCGCCCAGAGGGCCTTATCGAGGGTGTGGACATGCTGCTCCACGTTGAAGTCACCCGAAAGCCAAGCGAAGTTGTACCAGTTCCGAACCTGGAACGCCATTTCGGTATCGCCTTCCACGCGCGGGCGGGTCCACAGGCGGGAGGTCAGATAGGTCAGACGGGAGGAGACAATGTCGCCGATGGCGCCGTCGAGGACACGCTGCATCATGTCCCGAACGTTGTAGTCATAACGCCAGCACAGACCGGAAACCAAGTTGGTATTGTTCTTTTTGGCGATCTCGGCCGACTCGAGCACCGACTTGATGCCGGGGGCGTCGACGGCGACCGGCTTCTCACAGAAGACATGCTTGCCGGCCTCGACAGCGGCGCGCAGCGAAATCGGGCGAAAACCCGGGGTTTCACAAAGAAGAACAACATCGCACAGGGGGATGATGTCCTTGTAGCACTCCAGGCCGCTGAAGGTCGTCTCGTCGGTGACCGAGACACGATCCTCGTACATCTGCTTGAACCCTTCCAGGGCGCCGACGGCATTGGCGGCAAAAGCATCGCCGATGGCCACCAGCTCAACATCCTCACAGGCGTCCAGAGCGTTTTTCGCCGCGCCGCGGCCGCGTCCACCGCAGCCGATCAGACCGACACGAATCTTGCCGCCGTCGGCGGCATGGGCGGAACGAGCGACGGAAAGGGTACTGGCCGCCGCGGCGCCCAGGGCTGTCGTCTTAAGGAAATTACGACGGGTAAAGGTTTGTTTCATCTTTGGTTCCTCGTGATGATTGTTGAGACGGTAACGTAACTGTTATTCTAGACCAAACCCGACGGCGTTCCCCTTGAGCGCGAAGGAAAAAGGGGGTACCTGCCGCGGGCATTTGCTTTTACTGCTGAAGGACATTATAAAGGGTGAAAAAACAAATTTCAACAGTGCCTTGAAAAGAAGTGAATAAAACAAGCGCCAAAGGCGATCAACAGTCCCCTGGCGCTTGTTCTTATCGATACGGCTAACGGCTGATGCGCTTTTGTCCTAGCGGCGTCCACCCATCATCCCCCAGAACGGAGGGGTCGGCCCCCAACCGTTTGACTGCGAGCCCCGCGCCGAGCTGAAGGAGCGCTGGGTCTGCTCCAGCGAGTAATCGACCGTGTTCGGCGTACCGTTATCCGGAATGGGACGTCGGGCCGCGTGGCGGGTCTGTTTCTCCTCGGTATCCTCTTCACCGGCGGCGGCCAGTTCCTCATCGGTGGGCCGGTCGATAATGAACCCCTGCGGTGTCCCGCGCTGACTCATCATGTTGTTCTTCGCGCCGCAGCCGTATTGATCTGCCCCGCCGTGATCGACGACGAAACTGAAATTTCCGCCGCAGTCATACGCCTGGTGATAGGTGATGCCGCTGCTGGCGTACCCCTGCCCGCGGCCAAGGTACCGATCCTCGCCGCGGTAGTCCAAGAGGAACCCGAGACTCCCCTCGGCGCCGGTCCCCTGAGTCAGGCCGCCGGTCGCCTCATAGGTGTCATCGCCGGAGAAATCGACCAGGAAACCGGCCGACAGGTCCCAGGCCATCCCCAATCCCATGATCGTCCCGTTGTATCGGTCGTTTCCGGCATCGTCAAAAAGAAAACCCAAGGCATAGTGGCAGCCGAACCCGTTGCTGAAACGCTGCCAGCGCTCCTGTGTGCGGGCATTGTTCGTATACGATTTGAGCGTCGCCCCGACACGGACATCATCGCCGCTGAAGTCGCGCAGGAAGCCGAGCGCCATCCAATATCCGCCGCCGTGTCCGAAGTAGTCGTACTCGTAGGTATCGTTCCCTTCCCCTTCCAGGAGAACACCGATACCGCCGCAGGCGACCCCGCGCACCCCGGCGCCGATCCCCTGTCCCCAGCCGTCGTAGCCCGGATGTTCGGGGTAGGAGTCCTCGTAGTAACCGCCGACGTAGTAGTAGTCATCCCCGGACTGATCAAAAAGGAGACCGAATCCGCGGGGATTCCCGAGTCCCTGAGCCAGCAGAGCGGCGCGATACTGGTCATCGCCGCCGCGATCGATGATCGCGCCGAAACCTTCCATCGCGCACCCTTGAACCCGTTTGAACCCCAAATAGCGGTCGTTCCCATCCATATCGATTAAGATGCCGATCCCGCCGATCGCGCCCCCTTGAGCGATGTCACGGGCACGGTAAAAATCGTTTCCTTTTTCGTTATACAGGATGGAGACACCGAGTATCGCCCCCCCTTGGATCCCCGCTTTGGTCCCTTCGAAGGTATCGTCCCCTTCCCCCAGGTCGAGAACCAGAAGGATCGGCCGTTTCGGGCTGCAGGAACCCTCTTTGTAGGTATCGTTCCCGCCCAGGTCGATCAGACAGACCAGGTCTTCGATAGCGTCCATATCCCAGGTGTTGTCCTCAGGACCGCCGATGATGATGTTCCCCGCGGGGGTCGAAACCCTTTGGCAGACTTGCCCGCTGACGGTGACTTCCTCGAACATACCCGGCTCAATCTTTTTGAGCACCTCGATGAAACGCGGCGAGGTGAGCGGCAGGAGCGTCTCCGCGGCGTCGTACATCGCCGCGCCGTTGACCTTCTCCATTAAATCGATCACGTTCTTCGCCTGATTGACCGCCGAGATCGTATGACCATAGTGGGTCTGCGCGCAGAAGATCGAGAAACTCTCGCTGGTAACGTACCGAATCTCCTCCGGCTTGAGAAGCGACAGCGCCTGGGAGTGGAGTTCCGCGGCTTTGGTAAGCGCGACCCCTACCCCGAGAACGGCCTGCTGCGGGGTCTGCGGCGCGTAGAGGAACGGTTCGGCGAAGGTCACCGGGGAAAGATCCATCTTGGCGCGGGCCTGGCGCAAACCGCGGATGATGCCGTTGGTTCCCGAAGCGACATCCTGATAGAGCAGCCGGGTAAATTCCTCGGCGTAAAAGACCGAGGTGATCGGATCGCGATAGAGCTTGTCGTACCAGCTCAGACGGCATCGGTTATTCAGCTCCAGTCCGGTGGAAAGACGATCGGTGCGCGCCAGAATGCTCGCCGCGTACTTTTGCCATTTCCGATAGACCGACTCGGACCGCCGGGTGTTGATCCCACTGACAATGTCCTCGTACATATCGCGCAAGGCCTCCTGCGCGTTGTCGTAACCGGCACGTACGACCGGCTCTTCATAGGTGTCCTCATCCTTTTCGGAGGTGACCCCCAGCTGCTTGGCTTCGTCGTAGGTAAACGGAGTACTCTGATCGTCGGAAGAGTTTTCGACCGGCTCAAGATCCGGGATTTCGACGCGGGCGTCGGGGGCTTTCGGATTCTCAGACGGGGCGATTGTATGGGTGGCGTCTTCGCCGTTGATCGTCACCTGGTCATCGGCGGTGCTTTCCGACGACGGGTCGGCCGACACCTCGTCCTCGGCCGGCGAGACACTTTCGTCAGCAGCCGGCAAGACGCTGTCATCAGCGGTCGATTCAGTCGGCGTATCTGTCGTACCGTCGGTCCGCGCGTCGATTACCTGGTGGCCCAGCAGCGCGGCGCCAAAGAAAACAAGAGCAACGGCCAGCCCGCGCGACAACACTCTTTTGTAAAGGTTCATCACCTACCCGTTCACATCTGATGATCTGACAGCCGAGGGATATCGGCCTTTTATGGCGTACCGCCGCCAGCGGCAAGTACACAGACTCATTGGTTGGTTTTCGACACCAACACTTGGGACCCTCCAGTTACTTTCCCCAATTTTGGCCAAACAGGCAAGACGGCCCCTCCCTTAAACACAAAGCCAACAAGAACCGTTTTATCCCTATTTTCCCCTCCCGGAGTATGCCCTTTCGTTAATCTCGGGCTGTCTTGTCTGTTTTTACCGTTCGTTTCCTCCGGAAGACTTTGCTTCGAGCCCGCAGATATCTTGATTGAGAAAGCCCGATTTTTCTCAAGCCGCGCTTCCCGATACTCTTATTTTTAGGGGAAAGCTAACTTGTTTCCCTCTGTTGTTGGGGATATAATTGACGGCTGTGGGGTCCGCGTGCGCCGGAAGGCCCCTTTCCTGAAAAACAATTTCTCCCGATTATATGGAGGGTATCCGTGAAGTCACTGTTTTTGTCACTGGCTGTCTTGGGGTCCGTTTTTTTCTTCCTCTTCGGCAATAACGCGCCTGGACAGGAGGCCCAAGCCCCGGAGACCTGCGGCCCCGCCGCCGTCTACCTGCAGCCCCCGCAGCCGCTGGTTCCCTGGTCCCGCCGCCCGGTTCTGGGAAGCCCGCTGCAGATTCGGTTCTTCCCCCAGTTTGTCCCGGTTCAAATCTGCCCGCAGCAAGCGGCGGCCGCTGACAACCCCGCCGGCGACGCCCCTTCGGCAGACGAGGCCGTTACCTCCCGTCCCTTTGGGGCTACCTCCGAGGGGACACCGGTCACCGCCTGGACGCTGAAGAACAAAAACGGTCTTTCGGCGGTCATTCTCGACTTTGGCGGTGTCCTCTACGAGATGAATACGCCCGATCGTGACGGCAATTTCGCCAACATCTCCTGCAACTACCCGACGATCCCCGAATATCAGACGATCCGTCCCTACTTCGGTTCGCTTGTCGGCCGTTACGCCAACCGAATCGCCAAAGGGAAGTTCACCATCGACGGCACCGAATACAGCGTCCCGGTCAACGACGGTGAAAACGCGCTGCACGGCGGGCTCAAAGGGTTTGACCAGGTGATGTGGAACGTCGAGCCGTATACCAAAGACAACGCCGCCGGGCTCCATCTCACCTATACCGCGGCCGACGGTGAGGAGGGTTACCCCGGGACGCTGAGCGTCGCGGTCGACTACGAGCTCAACGACGACAACGAGCTGAAGATCGACTACACGGCGACCACCGATAAGGCGACCCCCGTCAACCTGACGAACCATACCTTCTGGAACCTCGGCGGCGCCACCAGCGGCTCGATCCTTGGTACCGAGCTGAAACTCAACGCCTCCCATTTCCTTCCGACCGATTCCGGTCTGATCCCGACCGGTGAAATCGGCGATGTCACCGGTACCCCTCTTGATTTCCGTCAGACCAAGACCATCGGCCAAGATATCGCCAACGTGACCGAACCGCAGTTCAACGGCGGCTACGATCATTGCCTCATTCTGGACGCCCAGGAAGGCGAAGGCCTAACCCTCTGCGCCGCGGCGCGCGATCCGAATACCGGCCGCACACTCGAGATCACGACCTCTGAACCGGCGGTCCAATTCTATTCGGGGAACTTCCTCGACGGTTCCACCGGTGTTGGCGACTATAAGTACCAGAAGCAGTCGGCCTTCTGCCTGGAGACACAGCACTATCCCGATTCCCCCAACCACGAAGAGTTCCCCAACACCATCCTGCGGCCCGGTGATGTCTATCGCCACACCACCGTTCATAAGTTCGGTATCCAGTGATACCCGAAGCGTGTTTATCGAAAAGGAGAACGCCCCCATGAGCATCACATCCAAGCCGTTCGGCACCACGAAAAGCGGTCAAAAAGTCACCGCCTGGACGCTGACCAACAGCGCCGGACTTTCCGCGGTTATTCTCGACTTCGGGGGCGTTCTCCACGAAATGAACACGCCCGACCGTGACGGCCGTTTCGCCAATATCTCCTGCAACTACCCCGATATCTCCTCCTACGAACAGATCCGCCCCTTCTTCGGCTCCCTGGTCGGCCGCTACGCCAACCGGATCGCCAAAGGAACGTTTTCTATCGACGGGGTCGAGTATCATGTCCCGATCAACAACGGCGAAAACGCGCTGCACGGCGGGCTGAAGGGGTTCGACCAGGTCATTTACGAGGTCAAGCCGCTGGAAGGCGAAAACGGTATCCGGCTGACCTATACCTCCCCCGACGGGGAGGAAGGTTACCCGGGAACACTCGACCTGACGGTCGACTACGTTCTTAACGATGCCGACGAACTCGTCATTCGCTACCGCGCCGTCACCGACAAGCCGACGGTGCTCAATCTGACGAACCACACCTTCTGGAACCTCAACGGCGCTTTCGGAGGAGATATCCTCCCCACCGAGCTGACGCTTTACGCCTCGCGTTATCTGGCCGCCGACGCGGGACTTATCCCGACCGGCCAATATGTCAACACCGCGGGAACGCCGCTGGACTTTACTCAGCCCAAACCGATCGGCCGTGATATCGCCGGTATCACCGAGCCGCAGTTCAATGGCGGCTACGATCACTGCTACGTGCTCGACAAGGCCAAAGAAGGGGAACTTTCGCTCTGCGCCGAGGCGTTCGATCCGCGCAGCGGCCGGACGATGGCGATTTCCACCACCGAACCGGGCGCCCAGCTCTACACGGCCAACTTCATCGACGGGACCACCGGCGTGGGGGACTACAAATACCAGAAGCACTGCGCCTTCTGCGTCGAGGCCCAGCATTATCCCGACTCGCCGAACCGTCCGGAATTCCCGACCACACTCCTGCGCCCCGGTCAGGTCTATCTCCAGACCACCACGCATCGGTTCGGAACCCGTTAGTTTTCCCGTTGCCGCCCCGCTGAGCCCCGCGTGGGGGGAAAGGCCGAGATGTCCAAAAGTTCCGATGTCATTGCACTCGACACGGTCGCCGAGTTTCTGACAGAGATATTCCCTCCGGCCCTGGCCGAAGAATGGGACAATACCGGTCTTCTGATCGGTGAGCGAACCCGCCCGATCAAGGGCGTGGTCACGGCTTTGACCGTAACCCCCCAGGTTGTCGGCGAGGCCGCGCGCCGCGGGGCCGATCTTATCGTCTCACACCATCCCTTTCCGTTTAGGGCGGCTAAACGGTGGACGAGCGAAACCGCCGACGGGGCACTTCTTTTGGCCTTGGTCGGCAAGGGCTTGGCCCTCTACAGTCCTCATACGAGTTTCGATTCGGCGCTTTGGGGGATCAACCGCCAAATCGCCGCGCGTCTGGAGCTGACCGACGTGGTCCCGATGCGTCCGCTCCCCGTTTTTTCCAGCGACGCGATGCTCTGCGGTCTTGAACCGGATGTCGTTGACCTGCTTAAGCCGGAGGTATCCGCGCCCTTAGGTTCCGGGCGTATCGGTACGCTCCCCAAACCGCTCCCCCTTTCGCAGCTCATTGAGAAAGTCCGCCGAACATTCTCGGTACAAACGCTTTGCTATGTCGGAAGGGGCGACAAAGAGATTTCCCGTGTCGCCATCGCCTGCGGAGCGGCGGACGATTTCATCGAGGACGCCATTCGCCTGAAGGCCGACGCCATCGTGCTGGGCGAAATTCGTTATCATCACGCGCTGGAAGCCGAACAGGCCAATCTGGCCGTTTTAGCCCCCGGGCACTTCGCGACCGAACACTTCGCGACCGTCGCGTTGGCCGATCGCCTGGCGCGGCGGTTCCCCCAACTGAACATCATGGCCTCACAGGAAGAACGTGACCCCTTCCGGTTTGACGGCCGGCGATCTTTCCCGTAAAATTGGTTTATTCCTCGGCGGCGCGGGGACTGTTCCCCTTGATGTTGCCGGTACACCACGAAGCGTGACCTAGGTTTAACGCGTTCCACTTAAGGAATCTTCCGATGACGAAAGCCAAAGCCCAAACAAAGAAGAATTTTCCGAAACTTCACAACGCCACCTGGCCGGGTGTGGTCGGCAAGGGCGCTCCCGGGTGCGACCCCTGTATCGGACTGAAGGATATGCTCGATATGACGCGCGCGGCCGAGGTCGACGGCGTGAAGTTCGATGGTTTCGATCTGTTTCTCGACCTCCCCCATTTCGATCCGTCGAAGATCGACGCCGAGACCGAACGTCTGGCCGAGCTTTCGTATCAGTACGGGCTCGATATCGGAACGCTGGTAGCCCCCATTTGGTCGGGTTCGGCGATCGGGAGCGAACAGAAGCGCCAGCACTTCCTCAACCAGGTTCGAATCGGCTGCGAGGCGGCGCAGAAGCTTCGCAAGCTCGGTGTCCGCCCGAACGGCTGTGTCCGCATCGACTCCTCCTGCTCGGTGGAAGAGTGGTCGAAAGACCCCGAGGGGAATCAGAAAATCTTGGCCGATACGTTCTCCAAGGCCTGCGATATCGCCGCCCAGTACGACGAGGTCCTCGCCGCCGAGGGGGAAATCTGCTGGGGCGGAATGCACAGCTGGAAGCGGATGCTCCAACTGCTCGAGATGGTCGACCGGCCGCAGACGCTCGGGTTCCAGGCCGATATGTCCCACACGCTTCTTTATCTTCTCGGCGCCAACGCCCCGGAAGACCGCCTTCTCCCCGAAGATTTCGACTGGTCCGATACCGAAACCTTCGACCGCGCCTACAAGATGATGGCCAACGCCCTGCGTCCCTGGACGGTCGACCTGCATATCGCCCAAAACGACGGGACGGTCTTCGGAAGCGGTTCGCACGATAAGACAGGGCGTCACTGCCTGGCCAAAGATCCCAACGGGAAGCTCGACATCGTAAAATACGCCGGTTTTTGGCTTCGCGACGAAGACGGCCTGACCCGCCGATTCAACCATATCTGCTGGGATGGCTGTATGTTCCCCAACTCGGTCATGACCGACCCGGCCACCTGGAACGACATTCTCGAGGTGATGGTCGGCGTTCGCGATACCTACGGGTGGAAATAGCGTCAGATCCCCTTTTCACGGCATGGAGGTAAAGCGAACCATGAATCGCACCCTGTTCATCGGCGCCGGCGGTGTCGGCCGGGTCGCTCTGCTGAAAGCGGCCCAGCATCCCGAAATCTTTGACGACATTGTCTTCGCCAGCCGCACTGTCTCAAAGTGCGAGAAAATCGTCGCCGACTCGACTTTCCCGCGCGACATCCCGACCGAGCGGGTCGACGCCGACAGCGTCGAGGAGCTGGTCGCGCTGTTTCAGCGTTACCGGCCCAACTTGGTCGTCAACCTGGCGCTCCCCTACCAAGATTTAACAATCATGGAGGCATGCCTGGCCGCCGGCGCCAACTATATCGACACCGCCAACTACGAGTCGCCCGAGCTGGCGCACTTCTGCTACGGCCCGCAGTGGACGATGCACGATCGTTTTCGCAGCGCGGGGCTGATGGCGCTGTTGGGATGCGGCTTCGATCCGGGGGTCACCAGCGTCTACACGGCCTACGCCAAAAAGCATATCTTTGACCGAATGGATACCGTCGATATCATCGACTGCAACGCCGGCGACCACGGGTACCCCTTCGCGACGAACTTCAACCCCGAGATCAATATCCGTGAGGTCTCGGCCAAGGGACGTTATTACGAGAACGGCCGGTGGATCGAGACCGCGCCGCTGGAGATGAAGCGGGTCTACGATTTCCCCGCCGGAATCGGCCCGAAAGATATGTACCTTCTCTACCACGAGGAGATGGAATCGCTGGTTAAGAACTACCCGGAGATTCGCCGCATTCGTTTCTGGATGACTTTTGGTCAGTCATACCTGACGCACCTCCAGGTCCTCAAAAATGTCGGCATGACGGGGATCGAGCCGGTCGAGTTCGAGGGACACCAGATTGTCCCGCTTCAGTTCCTCAAAAAACTCCTCCCCGATCCGGCCTCGCTCGGGCCTCGTACCGTCGGCAAGACCTGTATCGGCTGCCTGATCAGCGGTGAAAAGGATGGGCAGCCGCGCCGGTACTACGTCTACAATGTCTGCGACCACCGGGAGGCGTTCAAAGAGCTTGGCGCCCAGGCGGTGAGCTACACCACGGGAGTTCCCGCCGCGCTGTGCGCGGCGCTGGTGACCGGGGGCCAGTGGCGCGGTGAGGGGGTCTTCAATATCGAGGAGTTTGATCCCGATCCGTTTATGGAAAAAATTGGCGCGTGGGGGCTCCCCTGGGAAGAGACCTTCTCCCCCACTGCGGTCGAGTAAGGCCGGCGGCGGTTAGCCGCCGGCGCGAACCGCGCGTCATCAAAAGATTTTTCTAACCTTGAGGAAGGATTCATCCAATGGCAAACGAAAGTGGTACCCCCCCGTATTTCGTCGGGGTTGATCTTGGCGGAACGGGAATGAAAATCGGTGTGATCGACAACCGCGGAAAGACGATCGCCTACTCGACATTCCCGACCTTTGTGGAGCGGGGCCCGGAAGACGGTGTCAAGCGGATGGGGCAACACGTCTTCGAGACGATCGAGCAGGCCGGGATCTCCCGCGACCAGGTCGTCCGTATCGGGCTCGGTTCCGCCGGACCGATCGATATCCCCGCGGGCAAATATATCCGCCCCACGAACTTCCCGGGATGGGACTTCTTCCCCATCTGCACCCGTCTTTCCGAGGTGACCGGCAAACCGGTGACCTTCGCCAACGACGCCAGTGCCGCCGCCTACGCCGAATATTGGATCGGCGCGGGACAAAAAGAACCGGGCCTGATCGTTCTGACGCTCGGAACCGGGGTCGGCTGCGGCATCATTCTCAACGGCCGTCCCTGGAGCGGCATCCACTCCCACGGCGGAGAGGCGGCGCACATGCTTATCGATATCTCTGAAGGTGCCCGCTGGTGCAACTGCGGCCAGAAGGGACACTTTGAGGCGTACGCCGGGGCTCTGGGGGTCGGCAAGCGGACCAAAGAGATGATGGTCACCAAGCGCAAGTCTTCCCTCAAGACACGGATCAACGCCGACACCGACGTGAGAACGATTCCGAAAATGGTCTTTGAGGAGGCCGAAAAGGGGGACGAACTGGCCCTGGAGATCGTCGACGAGACCGCCCGCTGGCTGGCCTACGGCATCGTCTCGCTGGTCCACACGCTCGACCCGTCGTGTGTTCTTCTCGGCGGGGCGATGACCTTCGGGGGAAGCAATTCCCCGGTGGGGCGTCGTTTCCTCGCGCAAACCCAAGAAGAGGTTAAGAAACGTATCTTCCAGCATCTGGCCGAACGCCTTCGCATCGACTTCGCCAAGCTGGGGGGGGACGCCGGTTACATCGGCGCCGCCGGTCTGGCCTACGCCGATTATCACCGTCTGAACTGATCCCTCGTCAGAAAGACAAGTGAATCAAAAAACCTCCCCAAAGCAAGATCGGCCGGCTCTTGGCCGGTCGCGCTTGTGGGGAGGGTTTCTTTCTGATAATAGTTCCCAGAGTATTCACACGCGCGATGAAAGGGGGGGCTGTTGCGTATCGCTGAGATATTCCGCTCCAAACAGGGAGAGGGATTTTGGACGGGGACGGATTCCCTCTTTATTCGGGTGAGCGGCTGTCCCCTGAACTGCGGTTTCTGCGACACCGCCTATGCCTCGTGGAAAATCGACCACGCCGAGGAACTGTCGTGTGACCAAATCCTCACGCGCGTCCTGGCCGAGGGGACCGAGCATGTGGTCATCACCGGCGGAGAACCGATGGTTCAAGCCGGGATCGTCGAGCTGACACACCGCCTGTGTGAGTATAACCGGGTGATCACCATTGAGACCGCGGGCATCGCGGCGCCTCCGGTCAAGTGCAATCTCATGTCGATCAGTCCCAAACGGGGCAATTCCACCCCGCTGGGGGCTCCCGAGGAGGTAATTCGCCGCCATGAGGCACTGCGCGATCAAAAGCAGATCGTCCGGCGCCTGATCGCCGATTACCCCTATCAGCTGAAGTTCGTCGTCGATCATCCGGACGACTTGGACGACATTGACGGCTACCTGACCGCGCTCGGTTCGGTCGACAGTTCGCGCGTGTGTGTTATGCCGATGGCCATCGACACTCCCTCGATGGCCGAAAAATTGGTCTGGATCCGCCCCTACTGCCGGTCGCGCGGCTTCTATTATACCTCCCGCATGCAGCTGGTGTGGTTCGGCAACCGGCGGGGAACCTAGCCCATTACAGCGCCCGGGGACCGAACTGGTCAAACGGGATCGGCTCATACCCCACCGCGCCGGCGGCGGTGTCGTCCTTGAGACGGAAATCCCCCTTTTGCGGATCGACAAATCCCGGATCGACCCCGATAAGGTTATCACCGAAATGAATATAGGGCCGGGCCGCTTCTTCGACCGCGTCGAGCCAATGCCCATCCCCGGGCGCCCCTTCCCGCCCATCCACAGCGCCTAAGCAAATATTGCCGGCCACCACATTCCCCTCGGGGGCGTAGATATTGCCGTCGAGAATCGCGGCCAGTTCCGGATATCGCTCGCTGTAGGGGGGTTGATTCCAGGCGATCCCGCACATTGTCCCCTTCTCTTGGCTTTCTTTCACCCACCCGTCGGTGTGGTCGTGGCACCAGCCCAGCGCGCGGGCGTCGATATGAAGCGCGGGGCTGCAATCGTAAAAGATATTGCCGAGGACATGGCAGTCGCGTCCGCCGCCGAGCATCGCCGCCCGGGTCACGCGGACAAAGAGGTTTCCGACAATGTCGCAGCTGCAGAACATATCATCCAGATAGACCCCAACACAGCCGAGCCCCTCCCGACCCGAAATATCGTGCAGATAGTTGTTCCGGAAGAGGTTGCCGCGCATCGTCGGATTGCGTCCCGCGTAAACGGCTCCGGCGTCATTGGACTCCAGACAGACGTCATGAATCTCGTTCAGTTCGAAGAGGTGATCGTTTCCCCCGAAGTGAATCCCGATATGGGGAGCGTCATAGATCAGGTTCCGCGCGATATAGGCGCCGACGCCGCCAAGATTCACCGCGGATTGGTACATCCGAAAGACCTGGCCGTAATGGTGAATCGTGTTGTTGACCACCGCCATATTCCCCGGCGTGAGGGTCTTTCGATCCCCGCCGTTCACGATGACCCCCATAGCGCCGAGGCGATGGAGATGACAGTTCATCACGGTGACATAGGAGCCCTCCGCGAGGATCGCGTTTCCGCTGGAGCGACAGACCTCCAGATCGTACGCCAAAAGATGATCGCCGCGAAGCGAGCAGGCCGCTCCCCCCGGGCCGAGCGCCCCGTCGACAGTCAGGTGGGCAAAACCGAGATAGGACGCCTCGGCGACTTTCAGCGCCCCATTGGCGTGGGTTAGGAACATACCTTGTTCCCCCTCCCCTTCGGGAGGATAAAAATAGAGCTTCCGCGCCGCGCGGTCGATGTAATACTCCCCGGGAAGATCAAGTTCGCTCAAAAGATTGTAGGCGTAGAACCACTGTCCCGCGAGGTAGCCGTAGTGATGATACGGCGGGATAATTTCAATAAGGAGACTCTTCGGATCGATTCGCTCCACTTTATGGATCTGGTTCGACCAATCCCAAAACCAGTAGCCGTTGAGCCAAACATCGTCCTCATCCGCCCATTCGGCCGCCTCGGGATCGTCGACGTAAAAACGTCCTTCGCGAATCCCGGTCCTCCCATGGATAGTGACTTCGGTTGTACCGTCGCGAAGCAGATCGGTGATTTTCATGAACCCTTCGTTCGGATAGCGGGCCAGCGTCATCGCCTCCCCGCCGAAGAACAGTTCCGGCGCGCTCCCATTGGGCTGCCGAAGATCGAGCGCATCGGCGGCGGGCAGGTCGATTTCCACCACGTGATCGCGGACCTCGGGCTTGAGTTTTCCGAGAACCCGCTCATCGGTGACCTTTTTCCCTGGGGACAGAGGGACTCCACAGGAAAGATGAACCCTCTGACCGGCGGCGCCGCGCCAAAGGATCGGCGCTTTTTCGGTCCCCGAGTCGGCGGTCTCAAAGAGAACCGGTTCCTCGATCGGATAGTCCCCGCCGGCCAGCTCAACAATGGTCGGCTGACCGTCGAACGCTTCCGACGCGCGATACTCGCGAACCCGATCCCGGGCGGCGGCAAGAGTCGCCCACGGACCGTCTGTTCGCTCTTGGTTCGGCTGGGCGAGCCGCCCCGACCAGCTGTCGTCCCCTTGGGGGGAGACAAAGAAGGTCGCCGGGGCGCCGCCGCGCGCCAAAAGGACCATAGGGTCGTTTAAGAGCGCCTCAAAGCGTTCCCCCGTCTGCTCGGCGCCAAAGGCGGCGCAGCCGAACAAGACCAGCAGAACAGTCCAAAAAGATCGTTTCATCGGTACAGTCTCCCGTTGCTCAATAGTAAAAACTTAGGATAATGTCTGGAGTTTATATTTCCGGCTTCCGAGTCCAAGCGCCTCGGCTGCCTCGAGTGTGTGAATGGCATGGCGATCTTCCATCCGAGCGATGAGCGCCTTCTTCCCAGGATCGCCGCTGGAATAGACCAAGTCGACGCACGCCTGGTCCAGCGCGACCGGATCGAGCGAAGAGAGGATGCCGATATCGGCCATTTCGGGGGGAGCGGGGTGGCTGTCGCAGTCGCAATCGACCGACAGATCTTTCATCACGTTGATGTAGGCGATGTTTTTCCCGAAGAATTTGGCTACCGACCAGGCGGCTTCAGCCATCGTCTCGAGGAAGATATCCTGCTCACAGTCCCACAGAACCTCAGGATCTCCGCCGCCGTGAATCCATTTTTTCCCCTCCGAAGAGGCGATCCCAATCGACATATTCTTGACCGCGCCGCCGAATCCCCCCATGATATGCCCCTTGAAGTGGGAGAGAATCAGAATACTGTCGTAGTTCTCCAGGTGGGCGCCGACCCGATTGGTCTTTAGGTGTTTGCCGCCGGCGACCGGAAGCTCGATCTCGCCGTCGGCGTCCATAATGTCGACCGGAGCGATCCTGGTGAAGCCGTGCCGTTCCAGCGCCTTGAGGTGATCTTTTGTCCGATACCGTTTTCCCTCATAGGCGGTATTGCACTCGACGATCGTCCCGGAAAGCAGATCGACCACGCCGCGCATAAACTCCGGCTGAATAAAATGGCGCCCCCCCGGCTCCCCCGAGTGTACCTTCACGGCGACCTTTCCCTTCAGGGGACGGTCAAGAACCTGATACATCCTCTTAAGCGCCTCAGGGGTGACGGTTTTCGAAAAATAGACCGTGGCCGGCTGACTCATAGGCATTTCCTTTGCGGCAGTTTTAAAAAACCGCCCATTTTACTTAATTTCTCTATTTATTTCCTAGTACTCCTCCACCTGCGATTGTATCACCACGGGAACCAAAAAAACAGTCTCCTCCTCACTAGAAAAAGTTCTCTTGTCCCGCCAAGGCAAAATCGCTAAGATTCCCCTCTAAGGACGCGGAGTGTTCCCGTCCGTCAAGGCAAAATTAAGCGAATGATCAACGAGAACGCCATCCCCCGATGCTCCAAAATCTGCTGCCGAACACGGCGCTGTTTGGCGCCGGGCGAGGTGTATTACTCGGCTCTGGTCGAAGAACCCGAGGGGATTGTCCGGCTCGATTTTTCACCCGAGGCCTGGCGTGAGGAACAAAAAAACCGCCCCGCCGATCGTTCCGGCGGCCAACCGGCGATGATCGGCTGGTGGAAAGCGGTTCTTCCCGCCCAGGATGACAAAAAGGTTCGACTGGCCCCCAACGATATTCTCTTCAACCTCTTCGACCAATGGCTCGCAGACGAGGAGAAAGGGGAATACCTCTACATTCTTTCGCTTTTGATGGTTCGCCGCCGGCTTCTGCGCATGGAGCGCGGCGACAGCGAATCGGCAAGCGAAATGACCGTCTACGCGCCCCGCCGTGAGATTTCCTACGTCATCCCGATTCACCAGATCGCCGAGGAGCGGATCTCAGAGCTTCAAGAGACATTCGCCCGATTGATCTTCCCCGCCCCTTGACCTTCACGCAGCCCCCTAAGCCCCGATTTCAATGCCCAAGATTCCCCGACATCCATCGACTCTCCCCGGCTGGGCCGCCCTCAGCGCCGCGATCTTCCTGACGCTGCTGACCGGCTGTCAAACGGTCAAGCTCCCGGTGGTGATGAACGATAACCCCACGCTCGGTGAACTGCTCAGCGCCGTCAACGCCAACAGCGCCAAAGTCACGACGCTTCGCAGCGACAACGCCTCGGTGGGGATGTCGAATCTCTCCGGCTGGGTCACCTGCCGCGTGGCGTATCAGAAACCGCAAAACCTTCGTCTCATCGGAACCGCCCCGATGAACGGCAAGGTCGTCGACTTTGGCTGCAACGGTGATAAATTCTGGTTCTGGAGCCAGTTTCAAGACAGTGACAAAATCTTCTGGTCGCCTCTGGGGGAATACACCAACAGCCCGATGAAGGAAGCCATTCCCGTCGATCCGGTCTGGTTCCCCGACGCGCTGGGAGTGACCGAAATCAACAATGCCGAGGTCATCGAAGGGCCGATTGTGCAAGCGGACAAATCGATTCTTCTGGTCACACAGCGTCAGCGAAGCGACGGAATCTACCGCAAAAATATGTTCATCGAGCCGCGTACCGCCGCGATTAAACGCCAGGATATCATCGGGCCGAACGGCGATACCGTGGTCTCGGTAACCTGCAATGATTTCCAGGTCGACGACGCCACCAAGGCGGTTCTTCCCAAGAAGATGGTGATCACCTGTCCGAAGGCCGACGCCTCCCTTCAGTTCGACTTGGGAAAGGTTCAAGTCAATCAGCCCGACGGAATTACCCCGGAGCTCTTCGCGATGCCGACCCAAAACGAGATCAACGCTCAGCAGGTCAATATCGGCGCCAGTTCCGTCCCCTCGGTCGCCCCGGCGCAGGATTACAGCCCGCCCGCGGCGCAGATAACCACCCCCGCCCCGCCCCCCATGGCGGAAACCCAGCCGCCTTTGATGACGACACCGGCGCAGCCGGCAGGCACTCCGGAGGTTCCCGCCTTTAACGGCGGCGACACACAGTTCACCCCACCGGTTTCGGGTACGGAGATCCCGGTGTCCGGTCCGCAGACAACGCAGGGGGAACCTTCCGTGACGGCGGAGTTTCGCTCCATTGCCTCGCAGGGGGAGAACCGCTACACGAACGACGGTCAATCTTATTTCGTTCCGCCGTCCAACTAACGAACCACCGGTTCTGTCCACCCCGCTTCATCCTCCGCGGCTGACCCGATACTCGCGGCGTTAGAAAGAATCTACGATGACCTCGAAGCTCAACTGGGACGAACATTTTATGCGTCAAGCCCTGGCGCTGGCTGCCCAAGGTCAAGGATCCGTTGAGCCCAATCCGATGGTCGGCTGTGTTCTGGTCCGTCCCGACTTGCCGAAAGCCCGCTCGAAAGACGATCCCCCGAAGGTGGTCGGCACCGGTTATCACGCCCGCTTCGGCGGTGATCATGCCGAAGCGGCGGCACTGAAGAAGGCCAAAAAGCAAGCCCGCGGCGCCACCTGTTACGTGACACTGGAACCATGCTGTCACTTTGGCAAGACTCCCCCGTGCTGCGACGCCTTGATTGAGGCGGGGATCCGTCGCGTCGTCACGGCGATGACCGATCCCTTCCCGAAGGTCGCCGGCGGGGGACTAGCCAAACTTCGCGCCGCGGGGATCGAGGTCACCACCGGTGTTCTTGAAGAAGAAGCCCGCGCGCTCAATGCCCCCTATCTGACGCGTGTGACAAAGCGCCGCCCCTGGATCATCGGCAAATGGGCGATGACCCTCGACGGCAAAATCGCCACGCGAACGGGGGCAAGCTACTGGGTGTCATCCGACCAGTCACGCCAGAGGGTCCATCGCCTCCGCAGCCGGATGGACGCGATTATGGTCGGCAGCCGTACGGCGATGGAGGACGACCCCCGTCTGACGGTTCGCCTCCCTGAGGGGGAAACCCCGCTGAGAACCCCGCTGCGGATCGTCTTCGACTCCGGGGGAACGCTTTCGGTCTTCTCCGAGCTGGCACTCACCGCGCGGGATGTCCCCCTCCTTTTGGCCTTTGGTCCGGAGGCGGCGCCGGAAAAACGAGTCTTCTGGGAAGGGAAAGGAGCCGAGGTTCTGACACTTCAGGCCCCGGAACACGAGCAGCGTCTGATCCTCCTGACCGAAGAATTGGCGCGCCGCGGGGTAACGAACCTCTTGGTCGAGGGGGGAGGAGAGCTGCTGGGTCATCTGTTCGACCTGGAACTGCTCGATGAGATCTATGTCTTCATCGCGCCGAAAGTGATCGGGGGCTCCAAAGCGGTGGTTCCGGTCGGAGGGTTTGGTATCGATTCGATGAGGAAAGCGGCCCGGCTGGAAGAGTGCCGCACCGAGATGATCGGGCCGGATGTGCTGGTTTCGGGACGTCTCATCTACCGGAGCAAAGACGATAAGACCGAAAAGAAGCCATAGGAAAAAAGGGGGCGGTACGCCGCGTCTTATGGAAAAAGAAGGTACGGCTCGATCTGCTGGCGTTTTTTCGGTCCGATCCCATAGACACGCTCCAGATCTTCCGCTTTTTGGAACGGGCCGTTTGTCTGTCTAAACTCGAGGATTCGATCGGCCAGCGCCGGGCCGATCCCGGGAAGGGCCAGCAGCTCATCGGCCTGCGCTGTGTTCGGATCGACCTGGAACAACAGCTCTCGGGAAGGATCCTCGTCTTTAGAGATATCGACCGTCCCGTGATATCGAACGCTCAGCCCCAAAAGCGCCAGCGCAGCCAAAAGGGCAAAAGTCACACCTTCTCGCCTGGACATCGCACGAACCTATCGAATCACACCTTCCGCCGACGGTTACAGCCCCTTCTTAGCCCCAAACAACAAAAAAGAACAAACCGCGCAAAAACACAAACGCGGCGGCCAAAACAGACCACCGCGCCGGGGCAAACTACACAAGAACGCTGAACTTCTCCATCAAGGGCGCTCGATCTTTAGCGAGCGGCAAGCTTCGCCATACGATAGGCACGGCGGGCGGCGCGAAGACGGGCGCGGCGCTTCGTCTCGCTCGGCTTCTCGTAATTCTCACGACGACGCATCTCTTTTTTGATACCGCTGCGCTCAACGAGCTTGCGGAAACGGCGGACGGCATCTTGAATCGACTCTTTCTCTCTGAGCGTCAGCTTGACCACAAAATCACCTTTCTTTCAAATGGAACGCTGCTTGAATGTTTGCCCCGGAGCTTAAACAACCCGGATATCTTCCTTCAAAAGGGTACGTCCCCCCAACAACCAATGTACAGGGGAACAGACCCTAAGAGCCACTTTCGGCGCGATTATACCCTCTTGACGGCGGCTGTCCACCCCCACCCTTGCGTGAAAAACCGGCAGAACTGGGAAAGTTTAAGGAATTTCACCGCCGCGCCGGCGTGCGCCGCGGCGCTTGACCTGGTACAATCCCAGGGAGTCACTCGACATTCCGCCCCCGGGCGTCCCCTCAGCAAGACGGAACCAGTTTCCATGACCGACATTCAAGAACAAAAGCGACAGCTTCGCCGGACGATACGCCAACGGCTCACCGAGTTGACCGCGGCCCAGCGCCGTGAGGCGGTGGATCGGGTTCGCCCCTGTCTCGAAAGCGCGGCGGCCGGGGCGCGCCGCATCCTGGTCTATCTGAGCATGCCCGATGAACTGGCGACCTACCCGCTTTTATCGACCCTCTACCTCGGGGGGGAGAACCTCAGGGATATTGTCATCCCGTGGTGTGACGGCCCCGACCTTCGGCTCTTCACCCTGCTTCGAGCCGACAGCCCCGCGCCATGGGAATCACTTGAGCGATTCGGAGAGCTTCTGGCGCGCGACCACTTTGGAATCCCCGAACCGAAAGCCGAACTGCGAAACGAAGAGGCCTATCGATTCGACCCCAAACACCTCGACCTGGTGATCGTCCCGGGCCGGGCTTTCTCCCCCCGGGGGGATCGACTCGGCCGGGGAAAGGGATACTACGACCGGTTCTTTCCGTGTCTGCGCCCCGACTGCCGCCTGGCGGGACTGGCCTACGCGGCTCAGATCGTCGAATCGATCCCCACCGAACAACATGACCGCCCTATGGACTTGGTGGTCACCGAAGAGGGAATCGTTGAGCCGTGCCCGCGGACCTAGTCGATCGTCTCCACCCCCTCATCGGTACTGTCGATCGCTTCCCCGCCGTCGCCTATTGTCTTGCTGCTTAGGAGCTTCAGCGCGCCAACCGCCTTGCGATCCCCCTGGAGAGCGGCGCGGCTGAGCCAGCGGCGCGCTTCGGTATCGCTCGGTTTTACCCCCTGGCCGTTGGCGTAGCAGACTCCCAGGTTGTACTGGGCGTCACTGTTCCCCTGAAGGGCGGCGCGGCGATACCAGCGTACCGCCATCGTCTCATTGAGTTTGACTCCCTGACCGTTGGCGTAGCAGACTCCAAGATTGAACTGGGCGATCGCGTCCCCCTGATTCGCCGCCTTTTTGAACCAAAAGACGGCTTTGTCCGCATCGCGTTTGACCCCTTCCCCATTGCTGTAGCAGATGGCCAAAAGCCGCTGCGCCGCGGCCTCCCCCTGTTTGGCCGCGCGGGTAAACCACGAAACGGCCTCTTTGTTGCTCTGCTTGACCCCGTCACCGCAGAACAGGCAAAAACCGAGACTATACTGCGCCGCGGCATACCCACGCTCGGCGCTGGCCCGAAAACAACGAACCGCTTGTGTCGTGTCCTGAGCGACCCCCTCGCCGTTGGCGTAACAGACTCCCAAGTTGAAGAGGGCCGGCGGGTAATCCTGATCGGCGCTTTTCGCGAACCATTTGGCGGCTTCGCTGAGGTCGCGCGCGACCCCCTCCCCCATTTGGTAGCAGATACCGATATTATTCTGTGCCTCGGCATTGTTCTGTTTGGCCGCGGCGCGGAACCATTTCAGCGCCTGGATATCGTCTTGGGCAACGCCATAGCCATAGGAATAGCAAAGCCCCATATTGCTCTGCGCCTCGGAATCTCCCTGCTCGGCCGCCTCTTTGAAATATTTCGCGGCCTTCGTTAAATCGACGGAAACACCGTAACCGTTCAGGTAACAGATCCCCAGCATCCGCCGCGCCTGGGAACTGCCGTTTTTTACCGCGGCGCGGAACCACTTAACCCCCTCGGCCTCATCGCGCGGGAGCCCTTTGCCGTTCATCGCGCACAGCCCCAGGTAATACTGTGCCTCGGGGTTGTTCTGCTTCGCGGCGGCGCGAAACCAACGGATCGCCTCGGTATCGCTTTGTTCCACCCCATTGCCCTCGGCGTAATAAGTCCCCAGGGTCTTCTGCGCTTCGGGGTCACCACTTTCGGCCAAAGCGCGGCACGCGCTGAATTTTTTCGCGGAAACAGCCATGAATTCTCCTCCGGTGAGGGCTTTGATGACAGACAAAAAGCAGCCGCACACGGCTTCGAACCAAGCCGTGTGTGGGAACAACACGCTCCCCTCCCCTATTGTTCCGATAATCCGAAGGAAGTCAAGTTTTATACCCGGCCGGCACGGGGGAAATTTCCCTCAAAGGGGTACTTTTCCCCCCGCGCCGGCGGCAGCCAAGGATTGCCCTACCGGTTGAAAAATCCCCCTGTCAAAGTAGAATAAACGGCTCCCTTGTTGTGGAGGAAGCCCCGCTTTATCACCGTCCATCGCGCCTTCACCCCCCGGCCGTGAAGGAAATACCATGCAGCAGCGTCGCCAGGATTTACGAAATATCGCGATCATTGCCCACGTCGACCACGGAAAGACCACCTTGGTCGACTGTATTCTCAAGCGGTGTTCGGCCATGCGCGACGCTGAATTCCAGTGCGAACAGATTCTTGATTCCAACGAACTGGAGCGGGAACGCGGGATCACCATTTTAGCCAAAAACATCGCCGTCCATTATAAGGGGGTCAAGATCAACATCATGGACACTCCGGGGCACGCCGACTTCGGCGGCGAGGTCGAGCGCGTCCTCCGGATGGCCGACGGCTGTTTGGTTTTGGTCGACGCCGCCGAGGGGCCGATGCCGCAAACCCGATTCGTCCTCTCCAAGGCGCTGGCGATCGGTTTAAAACCGATCGTCGTCATCAACAAGATCGACCGCAAAGACGCCCGTCCCCAAGAGGTCGTCAACGAGATGTTCGATCTGTTCATCAATCTGGGGGCGGATGACGAGATCGCCGACTTCCCCTATCTCTTCGCCAGTACCAAAGAGGAATACGCCACCGATGACCCGAACGTCCGGACCGACTCGATTCTCCCGCTTTTGGATATGATCATCGAGAAGATCCCCGCCCCGCTGGTCGAAATCGATCAGCCGCTTCAGATGCTCGTGACCACCATCGACTGGTCCGAGTACGTCGGCCGTATCGCCATCGGACGGGTCCAATCGGGAACCATCCGCAAAGGACAGTCCTTGGTCGTCATGCAAAAAGACGACGTCCAGACCCCGGGCCGGGTCTCGCTGCTGTACACGTTCAGCAACCTCGGGCGAACCGAGGTCCATGAGGCCGACGCCGGCGATATCGTCGCCGTGGTCGGTCTGCCGTTCATCGAAATCGGCGACACCATCTGCGACGCGCAGTCGCCCCGCGCGATGACGCGCATCCATGTCGATGAGCCGACCCTGCGCATGACTTTCGGAATCAATACCTCCCCGCTGGCGGGCAAGGAGGGGAAATACGTCACCACCCGCCATCTGCGGGAGCGGCTCCTGCGTGAATTGGAGCGGAATGTCGCGCTTCGGGTCGAACCGATCCCCGATTCCGACCGTTTTGTCGTCTCCGGACGCGGGGTACTCCATCTTTCGGTTCTTATCGAGACGATGCGGCGGGAGGGATACGAACTGGCCGTCGGCAAACCCGAGGTGATCTACCGCAAGGGGGAACACGGCATCGAAGAACCGTTCGAAACGCTGGTCGTCGAAGTCCCCGAAAATCTCACCGGCCCGGTGATGGAGATGGTTGGCCAGCGGCGCGGCATCCTCCAAGAGGTCTCCCCGCGGGGGGACTTCTCCCTTCTGGTCTTCTCTATCCCCGCGCGCGGCCTGATCGGCCTGCGAACCCGGATGCTCACCGCCACGCAGGGGACAGCGGTAATCAACCACCGCTTCGAGGCGTACCGCCCCAAAGAGGAATCGATCCCCACCCGATCCAACGGTGTCCTCGTCTCGCTGGTTCCCGGTCACGCGGTCGGATTCGCTCTGGACGGTCTCCAGGCCCGAAGCGAATTATTTATTTCCCCGGGCGATGTGGTCTATGAGGGGATGATCGTCGGCGAAAACGCGCGAGCCGGCGATATGACCGTCAATCCGACCAAAGAGAAAAAGCTGACCAACCTCCGCGCCTCGGGGAACGACAAGAACATCATCCTCAAACCCGCCCGGAAGATGACCCTTGAGGAGGCGTTGGAGTTCATCGAGGAGGACGAACTGGTCGAGGTCACGCCGCGATCGATTCGGCTGAGAAAAATCTACCTCAAAGAGTTTGAACGCCGCCGTTACGCCTCCGGGAAACTGCGCGACTAGCGCTTGGGGAGCGAGGGGCTTTGGGATTTACCCCAAGTCCCCGATCGTGTATAATAAGTGCAGTGTGTTGACCTTAGGTACGAAACAATTAACACGTTTTTCAAAGAGGTTTCACCAATCCGATGGATCGCAAAGAATTTCTGAAAACGATGGCGGCTTCAGGGATCGCCGCCGGTATCGGTTCGTTCGGGAGCGCTTCGGCCGACGAAGCCAAGGCGTCTCTTCCGCAAGACCTCGTCGCCGTGATGGGAGGGGATCCCGTGGAGATGTTCCGCAAGGGGATCGAGCTTTTCGGCGGAATGGGGGCCTTTGTCAAGAAGGGGCAAAAGATCGTCATTAAGCCGAATATCGCCTGGGATAAAACCCCGGAACTGGCCGCCAACACCAACCCCGATCTGGTGGCCGAGATCGTCCGCCAGGCGCTGGAGGCGGGTGCCGCCGAGGTTCAAGTTTTTGACCATACCTGCGACGAGTGGCGCAAGTCCTACAAGAGCAGCGGAATCGAGGAAGCCGCCCGCAAGGCCGGCGCGAAGGTGCTTCAGGCCGACCAAGAGAGCGACTTCACCGAAGTAACGCTCCCCAAGGCCAAAAATCTCAAAAGCGCGCTGATCCACAAGTCCCTCCTGGAATGTGACGCCTGGATCAATGTCCCGGTTCTGAAAAATCACCGCGGCGCCCAGCTGACGGCCGCGATGAAGAACCTGATGGGTATCGTGTGGGATCGGCAGGCGTTCCACCGCAACAACTTGAACCAGTGCATCGCCGACATCTGCGGATGGGAAAAAGGCCCGATTCTCAATATCGTCGACGCCTACCGTGTCGTCAAGACCAACGGCCCGCGCGGTGTCGGCGCCGGTGACGTCGTCATGCCGAAGGGGCTTTTTATCTCCCCCGATATCGTCGCCGTCGATACGGCCGCGACCAAGTTCTTCGCTCAATTCGCGGACATTTCGGTCGATTCGGTTCCCTACCTGGCCATCGCCGAGAAGATGGGATTCGGCACCACGGCGATCGATAAGCTCCGGGTTCAGAGGGTTAAAATCTAGCGTTTCTCCCCCAAGCGGGGCATTTCCTGCCGCCCGGCAGGGTCTGCCCCGCTTTTTGACCTTAGGACAAGAAGTCCCCATCAAGGTTGTTTTGCCCCAAGACGTTTTCGCTCTTAGGGTATTTCTCACAAGGATCATTTTTCCCGGTCGTTACTCCCTATGTTTCTCCGCTGGATACGAAACGTTCTGGCCGTGGCCGCCTTTGTTATCCTATTGGCGATCACGTTCGAACCCCATGGCGTCACAGCCCAGAAGTTCCACTACCTCGTCGACTATCAGCTTATCACGGCCCTGGCGGCGCGCGCGTTTGCCATTGTCGCGATAATCTTAGTCGTGACGCTTCTGTTCGGACGAATCTACTGCTCGATTCTCTGCCCGCTGGGGATTCTTCAAGATATTCTCTCGAAACTCGGCAGAATGACGCTGCGCCGAGGGAATCACTACCACAAGGGGCGTCCGGTTCTGCGACTGACACTCTTCCTTGTCCTGGGAGCCGCCGCTTTTTATGCCGTTTATCACGATCAGGAGAGGTGGCTGAACTGGCTCAATCCGTTCGAGATTTTCGAGAATATCTCGGTCCACTGCTTCGCCCCGATTTGGAATTACGTTCGGCGGGTATTCTCGTTTAGCCCCATCCCCGAAAGCCAGATGAATATCCTCGAGATCATGGGGGGCGCGATGGTCGCGGGACTTTCGCTCGCGGTCATCGGGGGGCTGGCGTTTCGATTTGGACGGGTCTTCTGCAATGTCGTCTGTCCCGTGGGAACGGCACTGAGTTTCTTCTCCCGGTTTTCCCTTTTCCGCGTCTGGATCGATCGTTCGGAATGTGTCTCGTGCGGGCGCTGTTCGGCGCTTTGCAAAGCGCACTGCATCGATCTGCGGCATAAAAAGGTCGAAGTCGATCGCTGTGTCGGGTGCATGGACTGCTTAGCCAACTGCCCCAAAGACTCGATCCATTACCGCCCCTTCTTTCTCCATCACGAGACCTCTCGCGTGTTGGAAATCAACAAGTCCGACACCCCATCCAAATCAAAATCCGCTTCCGCTTCCGCGGCGGTTTCTCAGGATTCTTCCGCTTCCTCGGAGAACTCCTCTTCCCGCCGGTCCCATCACAGCGAGGCCGACTCCGCTGCTCGGGGGCAACACCATCATCACTCCCACCATCATTCCCATCGGCATTCCCCCTCGCAGGGCGATTCCGCAAGTCACAGAAGGGGGAACGACATCCTCGCGGGACTGTCTCCTCAAGAGCGCCAGCGTGTGATGCTGCGCCAGCAAGCGAGACATCGCCAGAAGAAGATTGAAGCGCTTCTTCCCCCCGAAGAGCAGGAGAATCTTCGCCGAAAACGGGAAGAGCGCCGAAAGCGCCGCCGTGAATACGAGCTTCTTCGAGAGCAGCTGCGAATCCGGCTGGCCGAGGAAGAATCGAAAGAAATTCACAGCGATGATTCCGCTTCCGATTCGACCGATGTTCCCAAGGCGGAACAGCAGCCGCCGAAAGACGATCGTTCGGAACAGCAATAAACCCGAAGCAAAAGTCTCCCGTCCATATCCGTCAATAAGGGCACGGCGTTATGAACTCACCATCCTTGGGATCGTCGCCACTTCACCGTGTAACCAAGCGTTCCTTCCTAGCGCGTCTGGCCGCCCTGACCGTGGGAATAGTGGCTTTCCCCTTTAAGAAAACAGCGCGGGCCGAGCCAAAATCTCAGGAATCCGAGCCGCAAAAGATTGGGGACATGGAGATTTCCTACGGCGGCAACGTTCCTTATCGGCGCGAGTTTCCCCTTTCCCCCCCGGGGTCCGAGAGTTTCGCGCACCTAAGCCGCCGCTGTATCGCCTGCCACCTTTGCGTCACCCAGTGCCCTTCCCACGTTCTGCGTCCTTCCAAAGAGCAGTACTCAGCCGCCGGTTACGGTCAGCCGACGATGGTCTTCGATGTCCATACTTTCTGCAACTACGACTGCACCATCTGCGGCCAGGTCTGTCCGGCCGGAGCCATTAAACCGATGAGTGTCGAACAGAAGCATCGCACTCAAATCGGGCGGGTCGCCTTCATCAAAGAGAACTGCGTTGTCGTCACCGACGGAACCAACTGCGGCGCCTGCGCCGAGCACTGCCCAACGCAGGCGGTCCACATGGTCCCTCTGACCGGTTCGCTGACCATCCCCGACACCAACCCGAGTTTGTGCGTCGGCTGCGGCGCTTGTGAATCGATCTGTCCGGTGCGTCCGTACAGAGCGATCCACGTCGAGGGACTTCCGATCCACAGCGAGGCGGTCCTTCCCGAGCAGACCAAACAGGAAGAGACCAAACTCGACGATTTCGGCTTTTAAGCCGCCGAAGAGAGGTTACTCTTTCTCGGTTTCCTGCGCCGGAACCGGACGGAAGACAAACTCTATCTCCCCGCCGGCGCATTGTGCGGTAAAAGCGATCCGCTGCGGCTTATTGGGGGAGGACGGGTCGTCCTTGGCGACCGTCGCCTGGCTTAATTCCAGGGAGAGCGGCTGACCGCCAGCGGTCCCCTTCACCGTCACTTCCACGGCATCGTTCCCCTTGCTGAGCGTACCGACGTAGACGCTCTTATCCTCCGAAACGGTCTTGGTCGTCCACTGCGCGAAGGTCACCAGGGGAGACTCGAAGGTCCCCGCTTTTTCCGGCTGGAAAGCGAACCTGTCGGTCACCGTCACCTCGTTCGGCGAGCCGATATCCGCCCGAGTAAACAAATAGGTCCTGTTCAAGGTTTGCAGTCCCTGTTCGGGATAGGCGCTCGCCAGATCGAGCGTTAAGGTATCGGCCTGCGGGGTGAGCGACTTTTCGAGTACCTCGGCTCGAGCTTCTTTTCCGCTGATCTGAAGAGTACCGTTGACCCGCGGCACCGAATGGCCGTAGGAATTTAAAAGTTCCCCTTCGTAGCGGCGTGGGCTAAAGGTACGCTTGGTGTAAACTTCCCCGCCCGGATCCACCACCATATAGTTTTCCCCGAAAAGAATCCCATAGACGCCAATATCGTTGTGGTTGTGGAACTCATTGTTGTTCCCTCCTTTGAAGAAGGCGCACAGCTGGCACGGATCGCAATTTCCGGAAGCGTCTTGAGGGGCGCGGCAGATAAGCACCCCCGCGTCGGCGAAATCGGCACGAAGCGGGTCATCCCTATCCTCGGCCGCCGTGTCGACCACCGCACCAAGTCCCTCGGGCTGGAAATAATAGGTGACCAACGGTTTGACCGAGAAAGGGATCGGCCGGGCGAGATAATCCTCCTCATACTGACTTAGGCCCAAACCGAGCCGAACACTCATCAGACCGATCAACCGGCGATCGGGCCGGGCGGTGAGGGCGCAATCGGCGATGGAAGGGAAGAATCCTGGCTTGAGCATCGACCGTACCCCAAACAGGGCCGTGCTACGGACTCGGTCGGCGCGATAGAGGTTGACCTCACCGCCGGTGACGCGATAGGCGATCTCGGCTAAGAAGGCAAATTCCCCGAATCCGTAGTTCCAGTATCCGATCCCCTCGGAACAGTAACCGTCGGGGGTGAATCCGGACATAAAGCGCTCCGTGGCAAAGTGCTCGGCGCACGCCAAGAACCACGCTCTTTGACGCAAGTCGCCGCAAAGGGCCAAGGCGGCCATGGCGGTCCCGCAGTGGCACACGGCGTTCCAATTGTTGTCGGTTGTTATCCACCACATTCCTTGGAACCCTCCTTCCCGAACCGCCTTTTCATACGGATCGAGAACCCGGCGCTGAATCTCGCCGGCCCAAAGGGCGCTGGTCTCTTCAGAAAGAACCGGCAGCAGCGCCTGGCGAAGAACCGCGAAACTTCCCCCCATCTCCGTAGAGGCAAGATCGGCGCTGGTATGAGTACCATCGAAAACCTTTCCCTGAGGATCATGCGCGGGGAGAACCCAGCTCGGGTAAGCGCACATATCACGCAGCGCCTCTTCCAGCGCCGGGAGAAATCTCCCCTTCGCCTCCAGCAGTTCGGCGAACGCCAAGGTATAAATCCGCTGGCGCCGAATGGTTAAAAGCCCCTGGGCGTTGGATCGGTTCCCGTTGACGAAATACTCTTTGTAGACATCTTCCGGGCAGTCGGTAATCGGTCCCTCCAAACACTTCTGGGCCTCCTTGATCTCCCGCTCTCCCTGTTTGGTCGCACGCAGCGCTTCCCAGCTGCCGCGCTCGGTAATTGGGGGAATCAGGGGAGTATCACAGCGCTCCAGCGCCGCGGCGATCTCCCCGGCGCGCTGATCGATGGCGGCCAGATCACACAGCGGTTCCCCCGCCGAAAGGGTGGTCCAAACGACCGTCGCCGCCAGGACAGACAACAACAGACAAAGACGTTTCATCGCGTACGTTCCTCCTCATGTATGGTTAGGTTATCGCAACTTGTGTAATGTTTACTTCTCGGTGTTTTCCGCCAAAACGGGGCGGAAGACAAACTCGATCTGCCCGCCGGCGCACCGGGCGGTAAAAGCGATCCGCTGCGGCTTATCGGGGGCGGACGGGTCGTCCCGGGCGACCGTCGTCCGGCTCATTTCCAAGGGAAGCGGCCGACCGCCAGCGGTCCCCCTCACCGTCACTTCCACGGCATCGTCTCCTTCGCGGAGCGTCCCGGTATAGACACTCTTATCCTCCGAAACAATCTTGGTCGTCCACCGCGCGAAGGTCACCAGGGGAGACTCAAAGGTCCCCGCTTTTTCCGGCTCGAAAACAAACCTGTCGCTCACCGTCACCTCGTTCGGCGAGCCGATCTCCGCGCGGGTAAACAAGTAGGTGCGGCTCAATGTTTGCAGTCCCTGTTCGGGATAGGCGCTCGCCAGATCGATCGTTAAGGTATCGGCCTGCGGGGTGAGCGATTTTTCAAGTACCACCGCCCGAGCTTCTTTCCCACTGATCTGAAGGGTACCGTTGACCCGCGGCACCGAATGGCCGTAGGAGTTTAAAAGCTCCCCTTCAAAGCGGCGCGGACTAAAGGTGCGCTGGGTATAAACTTCATCACCCGGATCCACCACCAGATAGTTCTTCCCAAAAAGAATCCCATAGACGCCAAGATCGTTATGGTTGTGGAACTCCGCATTATTTCCCCCCTTGAAGAAGGCGCACAGCTGGCACGGGTCGAACTCCCCGGAAGCGTCTTGAGGAGCGCGGCAGATAAGTACCCCCGCATCGGGGAAATCACCTCGAAGCGGATCACTGGCATTCTCATCCGTCCCATCGACCGCCGAACCCAGTTCCTCGGGCTGAAAATAATAAACGACCAACAGTTTCGCCGTATCCAAATAATCCGAACGGAACAGGATCGGCCGACCACGGAATTCCCTTTCGTATTGACTTAGACCCAAACCGAGCCGAACGCTCATCAAACCGATCAATCGCCGATCGGACTGAGCGGTGACGGAACAATCGGCAATGGAAGGGAAGAACCCTGGTTTAAGCATCGACCGTACCCCATACATCGCGGTGTTGCGGACGCGATCGGTACGATAGAGGTTGACCTCGCCGCCGGTTTGGCGGCAGGCGATCTCGGCCAAATGGGCAAATTCTCCAAATCCGTAGTTCCAGTAATCGATTCCCTCCGAACAGTAACCGTCGGGGGTAAATCCGGGCATGAAGTATTTCGTAATAAAGTACTCGGCGCACGCCAAGAACCACGCTTTTTGATAAGAATCGCCGCAAAGGGCCAACGCGGCTATCGCGGTCCCACCGTGGCAGGCAGAATTCCAATTGTTGGAGCTTGTCATCCACCACATTCCCGGGAAAATCCCCCCCCGAACCGCCTTTTCATACGGATCGAGAACCCGGCGTTGAATCTCGCTGGCCCAAAGGGCGCTGGTCTCTTCCGAGAGAACCGGCAGCAAGGCCTGGCGAAGAACGGCAAAACTGGCCCCCAACTCCGTGGAACGAAGGTCGGAATTCATATGGGTACCGTCGAAAACCTTTCCCTGGGGATCATGCGCGGGAAGAACCCAGCTCGGGAAAGCGCACATATCGCGCAGCGCCTCCTCCAACGCCGCAAGGAAACGCCCTTTCCCCTCCAGAAGCTCGGCGAACGCCAAGGTACAGATCCGCCGGTATCGAATGTTTAAAAGCTGCTGGGCGTTGGATCGGTTTCCGTTGACGAAAAACTCTTTGTAGACCTCTTCCGGGCAGGGGAGAATCGGCTCCTCCAAACACTTCAGAGCTTCTTTTATCTCCTGGGCTCCCTGCTCGGTCGCGAGCAGCGCTTCCCAACTGTCTCGTTCGGTAATCGGAGGGAGCAAAGGTACAGCACAGCGCTCCAGCGCCGCGGCGATCTCCCCGGCGCGCTGATCAATGGCGGTCAGGTCGCACAGCGGCTGCCCCGCCGAAAGAGCGGTCCAAACGACCGTCGCCGCCCAAAAAGACAACAGCAGACAAAGACGTTTCATCGTTTATATTCTTCCTCGAGTGCGGTTCGATGCTCGACAACTCAGGTCAAGATTACTTCTCGGTGTTTTCCGCCGGAACCGGACGGAAGACAAACTCGATCTCCCCGCCGGCTGCTTGTGCGGTGAAGGCGATCCGCTGCGGCTTATTGGGAGCGGACGGGTCGTCCCGGGCGACCGTCGTCCGGCTCATTTCCAAGGGAAGCGGCCGACCGCCGGCGGTCCCCCTCACCGTCACTTCCACGGTATCGTCCCCTTTGCGGAGCGTCCCGGTATAGACACTCTTATCCTCCGAAACGGCCTCTGTTGTCCACCGCGCGAAGGTCACTAGGGGAGACTCGAATACCCCCGTTTTTTCCGGCTGGAAAGCGAACCTGTCGGCCACCGTCACCTCGTTCGGCGAGCCGATATTTGCCCGAGTAAACAGGTAGGTCCGATTCAAAGTCTGTAAACCCTGTCCGGGATAGGCGCTCACCAGATCGAGCGTTAAGGTATCGGCCTGCGGGGTGAGCGACTTGTCTAGTACCTCGGCCCGGGCATTCGGTCCGGTAATCTGAAGGGTATCGTTGACCCGCGGCACCGAATGGCCGTAGGAATTGAGGAGTTCCCCGTCGTAGCGGTGTTCGCTGAAGGTTCTCCCGGAGTAAATCTCCCCGCCCGGATCCACTACCAGATAATTCTCCCCAAAAAGGATCCCATAGACGCCCAAATCGTTGTGGTTGTGGAACTCATTGTTGTTCCCCCCCTTAAAGAAGGCGCACAACTGACACGGATCACTCTCCCCGGATGCGTCTTCAGGGGCGCGGCAGATGAGTACCCCCGCGTCGGCGAAATCACCGCGCAGCGGATCGTTCGCATCCTCGGCCACGGAGTCGACCACCGAGTGAAGATCCCCGCTTTGGAAATAATAGACGATCAGCGGCGCCTCGATCCCGAAATCGATCCCAAAGTCGACAGGCCGGGCACGGAACGGCGTTTCATCCTGGGCCAATCCCAAACCGAGCCGAATACTCAACAGACCAAGGATCCGGCGATCGGGCCGGGCGGTGAGGGTACAGTCACCGATGGTTGGTGGAAAACCGGGCTTGAGCATCGACCGCGCGCCAAACAGCGCCGTTTCGCGAACCCGATCGGCGCGATAGAGATTGACTTCGCCGCCTGTTTGACGATAGGCGATTTCGGCCAAACAAGTGAACCTGCCGAACCCGTAGTTCCAGTAGTTCACCCCCTCGGAACAGTAACCGTCGGGGGTAAATCCCCGCAAAAAATAGTTGGTGGTGAAATACTCGGCGCAGGCCAAAAACCAGGCTTTTTTATCCGTGTCCTCGGCAAGGGCCAAAGCGGCGATCACGGTCCCGCAGTGGCACACGGCGTTCCAATTGCCGAGATTATTCACCCACCACATCCCCCCATAAATTCCTTGGCGAACCGCTGTCTCATACGGTTCGAGAACCCGGCGCCGAATCTCGCTGGCCAAAAGCTCGCTCGTCTCCTCGCAGAGAACCGGAAGCAGCGCCTGACGAAGAACGGCCAGATCCCCTCCCAGTTCGGTGGCGATGAGGTCGGCGGTGACACAGGCACCGTCGTAGATCTTCCCCCCCTCGGGATCGTGGGCGGGATAGGTCCAGCTCGGGTAGGCACACAAATCACGTATGGTCTCCTCCAGCGCGGGGAGAAACCGTCCGTTTGCCTCCATCAGTTCGGCGAAGGCCAGGGTATAGAGCCGGCGATTTCGAGCGTCCAGAAGCCGCTCGGCGCCGGATCGGTTCCCGTTGACAAAAACCTCTTTGTAGACATCTTCCGGACAGGGGATAATCGGCGCGTCAAGATACTTCTCGGCGTCTTTGATCAGCTGTTTCCCCTCCTCGCTCACCAGGAGCGCTTCCCAGCTGCCGCGTTCGGTAATCGGGGGAATCAGGGGAGTATCACAGCGCTCCAGCGCCGCGGCGATCTCCCCGGCGCGCTGATCGATCACGGCCAGGTCGCACAGCGGTTCCCCCGCCCAAAGAGCGATCCGAACAACCGCCGCGAGCAGCAGGAACAGCGGCAAACAAAGAGGTTTTCTCACAAATGCTCCTCCCCAAGATGGACAGCATCTTCCAGACACCTTAGCCATTATAGAGAAAGGAGAGGTGATTTTCCACCGGCGCGGCAAGGACGAAAAAACGCGGTCCCGTTTGAAACGGGGCCGCGCGTCGTATCACAAAGCGCCGACAGTTTCGCAAACGCGAGCTTTATTTGCCGTCTTCGTATTTGACCATACGAATCGCCGTGAGAAAATCCTGCATCGACGGGCGGTCCTTCGGATTGGGAAGAATGCAGCTGTGAATCGCTCGAGCCAGTCGGGGATTGATCGAGGGGCGCAATTCGGTGATCGGGGTGGCGGGCTGATCGTGCGACATCGCGGCCAGCCCCCCCCGTGAGGCGGTCGGCCAGGGAAGCTGACGGGTACAGAGCTCATACATCGTTACCCCGAACGAAAAGACATCGAGTTTTTCGCTGGTGGGATGGCGGCGAATCAGCTCCGGCGCCATATAGGCCGGCGTCCCCGTCCGGTTTCCGGCATCGGTAAAGGGGGGCTGATTCGGAACCGACAGCCCAAAGTCGATCAGTTTCAGCGCCGTACCGTCACCGGTGAACATCAGATTCCGCGGACAGTAGTCACGATGAATGAACCCCCTGGAGTGGACATGGGCCAATGCCTCGGCGCACTGACGGATATAGCGCATCCGGCCGCCGGCCAGGAGATCTTGTTTGACGAGGAGGATGTTGTTCAGCCCCGTCCCGTGAAGATACTCCATCAAAAGATAGGGCTCTCCGTGATCGGTCGTCCCGATCTCAAGAGTCTTGGCGATATAGGGGTTATCGAACTTCATCGCGATCTCCCCCTCGGACGGTTTTTTCACCTTTAGGACCTTGAAGCGGTCCTCGAACTGCTTGGTCTTCTCTTTATCGAGAACCTTCAAGCCGAACGTCTCGCCGGTGACTTTGTCCTCGACCATATAAAACTTGGACATGGTCCCGGAGATCATCTCTTTCCGGACATGAAAGCGATCTTGGATCTTCAGCCGTTTGGGCATTACCTTTTTGACAAAATCGAACGCGCCCATAAGATCTCCTCTATTATTGCTTTGGATACTCCCCAGGGGAGATATGACGACCTTTCTGACAAACGGACACCGTCATTATAACATTTTTTAAAACGCGGGGAAACATCCCTTATCCGTTCCGAAAGAAAATCTTTTTGTTCGGGCGGTGGCCAATCGATCCCGAACGAAAAAAGATCCTTCTTCCTTATCGAAGATATTTCTTCCTTATCGTTGTCAAAATGGCTCTCGGAACTTGAAATCTCCTCCCGGTTCGGTCATAATTGGGGGTGATTCGGTCAAAATAGGAAATCCCCTACCCAGCAATCACACTTAACCGGAAACAAAAGATGATGACCTTCGCGCGTTTTGCTTCGTCATGCCGTCTGGCCGCCGCGGTTGTGGCAGCCACGTTGTTTTTCGCGGCAGTTTCTTCCGCTCAGGAATACAAAGGCCCGGTCGACCTGGTCCCCTCCCCGGACGGTTCCCGCCTCTACGTCCTCGAGAAAGACGCCTCGGCACTGGTCACCCTCAACGCCGAGACGATGGAGGTCGAGCAGACCGCGCCGATCCCCGAAGTCCCCCACGCGATGGCGCTTTCGGCCGACGGCGCGGTGATGTTTGTCACCGCCGGTGTCCAGCCGGGTACCGTCTTCGCTATATCCACCGCCGACGGATCCATTCTTCGTCAAGGAAAAACCGGCCATTCTCCCACCGGCCCGGTTCTCTCCCCCGATGGAACGAAGCTCTACGTCTGCTGCCAGTTCGAGAACGCGGTCGCTGAACTGGATGTCGAGACACTCACCGAGCTGCGCCGTTTCGCCGCGCACCACGAACCGTGCGACGCGGTCATCACCCACGACGCCCGAACGCTCTACGTCGCGAACTTCCTCCCGCTGGACCCCTCCGATCAGGCCGACGTCGCCGCAGTTATCTCGGCGATCGATATCGCCTCCGGAGAAACCCAAAACATCCGTCTGCCGAACGGCAGCTCCAGTATGCACGGGATATGCCTGTCGCCCGACGGCAAATATGTCTACACCACCGCTATTTTGGCCCGTTACCAGCTCCCCACCTCGCAGCTGGAGCGCGGTTGGATGAACACCAACGGCTTTAGCATCATCGACGCCGACAAGCGCGAGTTCATCAATACGGTGCTTCTCGACGATGTCGACCTCGGCGCCGCCAATCCCTGGCCGATCACCACCTCGCCCGACGGCAAAAAGGTCTTCATCGGTCTGGCGGGGACCCACGAGCTGTGCATCGTCGATATGGAGAAGGCGTTCGAAAAGCTTCTGGCTCTTCCCAAGACGATCGAGGAAGCCAAATCGTCGGGGAACTACAACGAACGAACCACGATCCTGGCCGATCAGGTTCCGCAGCAGCTGGCGTTTCTCGTCGGCCTCAAAAAGCGTGTCAAACTCATCGGCAAGGCACCCCGCTCGCTGTGTGTCATCGGCGACAAGATCTACGCGGGGATGTACTACAGTGACTCGATCAACGTGGTCGACACCAAGGCCCGTCGCTCCAAGGCCAAATCATTCGAACTCGGTCCCGATCCGGCCGACTTCATGACGCCGGCGCGCCGCGGCGAGCTGCATTGGAACGACGCCACCCTTTGTTTCCAGCATTGGCAGAGCTGCGCCAGCTGCCATCCCGATGCCCGCAGCGACGCGCTGAACTGGGATCTGCTCAACGACGGAACCGGGAACCCCAAGAACGCCAAGGGGATGCTCTTCTCGCTGGATACTCCGCCGGCGATGTGGCACGGTGTGCGTGACAAGGCCGAGACGGCGATTCGAACCGGCTTCCAGTACATCCTCTTCTCCGTCCAGCCCGAAGAGGTCTTCACCGATATCGAGGAATATTTCCGCGCCCTTGAGCCCCTTCCCAGTCCCTACCTGGTCGACGGTCAGCTCAGCGAGAAGGCGCTGCGCGGCAAGGAGATCTTTGAGCGTGAGGAACTCGGCTGTTCCCAGTGCCACTACGGTGAGTATTTCACCGATATGAAGATGCACGATGTCGGCTCCCGCGCGGAAGGGGTCGATCAGCGGGACGACTTCGATACACCGACCCTCCGGGGTATCTGGCGGACGCCCCCCTACATGCACGACGGCCGCTATGTCAAGCTCGAGGATGTCTTTAAGGTCGGCAGCCACGGCGATGTCCTTGGAAATGTCGACGACCTGACCGATGAGGAGATCAGCGACCTGACCGAGTACCTCCTGTCGCTGTAGCGGTCTTGAGTTTTTCCCACCCCCGGCAAAAGACGCCCAAAGCGTTTTTTTGCCGGGGACTGTCTTTCTCCAGACAATTCCCCAAACCATTTGTTCACGCCGATGGCAGCAGAAGCGGACGACCGGTCGATTCGTTACCAAATCATCCCTGAGGAAGCGATCTCCCCGCAGCTGGACCGGCAGCTGGTTGTCTATCTGTCCGAAATTTTTCCCGAGTGGCGGGACGTCTTCGCCGAACGCAGGGCGTGGCACGACGCCCCGCCGGTGTGGACCACCCTGGCCACCGAGAAGACAACCCAGGATAAAAGCACCCTCCCCGCCATCGTCGGTCATGTGGGGGTCGTCGAGCGAACCATCTCGACCTGCTGGAACTGGCGCTACCGAGTCGCCAGCTTTCAGGGGGTATCGGTCGCCCCCGCTTTTCGCCGTCTGGGAATCGGACGAAAACTCCTCGACTTATCGCTCCGGGAGGCCAAAAGGCGCAACTATCCCTTCGCGATCCTCTTCTGCAAAGAGCCGATGGTCCCCTACTACACTTCTTTAGGGTGGAAACTTCCGGAAGACTCGATGATTATGTGGCGCGATCGAAAGCTCCCGATCCCGATGCGTTCCAACTGCCCGATGTACCGCCAGCTCGAGGAACTAACCTTCCCCGAAGGGCCGATCGACGTCCATAACCCGCTCCCCCCCAAATGAGCCGGTCTTAAAAGTATGGTTACCGCCGGTCTTCCTCGCTCGGCTCGATTAAGACGAACCGAAAACCGACGAACCGGCTCTTTCGGTAGTGCTCATAGACCCCGCGCCAGGCGGTTCGGCAATAGTACGGGGTGCTGTCCCAGCATCCTCCCCGATCGATTCGAACCTCCGCCTCACTGTTCAGCGTCAGGGGATCGACCTGATCGTCTGTCGTAAAATCGTTCCAGCTGTCGGCGCACCACTCCCAAAGGTTCCCATGCATATCGCAAAGCCCCCAGGCGTTGGGCGCTTTGGTCCCGACCGGGTGGGTCGATCCGCTTTGCGTCGGTTCCCCCGACCAGGCCGTCTCGGGGAGGTTGTCGATCCCCGACCCGCTGTCACCGGCCCGACAGGCGTATTCCCACTGCGCCTCGCTCGGGAGACGGCACAGCCAGCTGCCATCGATCGCGTCATCTTTTTCCAGCGCCGTCTGGAGCGTTTCGCAAAAATGAACCGCCTCATCCCACGAAACGGTATCGACCGGCAGATCGTCGCCGGCAAACTGCGAGGGATTCTCCCCCGCCACGGCCCGGTACAGACGCTGGGTTACCTCGGTTTCGCTCATCCAAAAGCCGCTTGTGAGGGTGACTTTATGAAGGACTTCGGCCGAGTCCCTCCCCGGTTCCTCCTTGGGACTCCCCATCTGAAAACTCCCCGCCGGGATCCAGCGCATCGGGACATCGACCCCCGCGGCGTGAAGCACCATCCGATCCCCCGCCGGCCTCTCCTGGGCCGACAGAACGGCCGCCGGGAATGACCAAGACACCATCAAAACAAAAACCGCCGCGGCCAACGATCTCATCGAAGCGCTCCTCATAGATAATGGGATCCGACAATGAGGAAGATTATACCCCGACCGGCAAAAAACACAAAAAGAACTTACGGCAAAAAAGAGCCCGGGTATCCCGCGCTATTAAACAATTCCCCCCGGGAATCGCAGCGCCCCTTCCAAGAGGCGCTGCCTTGGGGGGGAACGCTAGATAAATTCCGGCCGGCGTTCACGCAGCTGCTGCTGCAGCCGGCTGACGATGCTCGAATGCATCTGGGAGACACGGCTTTCGCTCAAATCGAGCGTCATCCCGACCTCTTTCATCGTCATCTCCTCATAATAATAGAGGATGAGGATCAGACGTTCGTTGCGGGACAGTCCCTTGGTCACGAGTCGCATCACGTCGAGCTTCTGTATCCGGCTGGTCGGATCCTCGCTCTTTTGGTCTTCGATGAGGTCGATTTCACTGACATCTTTGGCTCCATCGGTCTCGAACCACTTTTTATTGAGTGAGACAAGACTGACGGTATTGGCGTCCGCGGTCATTCGATCCAACTCGGCGCCGGAGACATTCAGATGCTTGGCCAACTCCTCACGGGACGGGAGACGCCCCAGGCGATCGGAAAGCTCTTTATTGGCCTCGGAAATTTTTCGAGCGCGGGAACGGACCAGCCGCGGCACCCAGTCCATATTGCGCAGCTCATCGAGCATCGCCCCGCGAATACGAGGGACACAGTAGGTCTCGAATTTGACTCCGCGATTGGGCTCATAGGCATCCACGGCATCCATCAGACCAAAGATACCGGCAGAGACAAGGTCGTCGACATCGACTTCATCGGGGAGTCGGGTCCAAAGCCGTTCGCCATGATACCGCACCAGCGGAAGATAATGTTCGATCAGCTGATTTCGCAGATCCTGATTCGAACGGTCCTTGACGAACTTTTTCCAGACGCGGGCGATCGCTTCGGCTTTTTTCTTTTCGGCTTTCTCCAAAGCCGCGGCGTCACTTTCCGTAGGGATCCGCGGCTCGACAACGGTCTGTCGAGTGGACTGCTTAGACATGGTATTCCTTTACTGCGCTTTCCATAACACCCATCCGAGGAAGGGGTGATGTCACTTTAACCGATATCATCCTGATACCGGCGGTTCAGTGAAACAGCTTGAGTGCTTAATCATTTTATCGGCCCAAACCGGGAAAAATTTGAGTTTTTTTTCGGTCTTGTCGATAAGAGGGAATTTCCGCCCCTTTTCCCAACGCTCGGGGAGGCGGCATTTCGCTTTGCGTCACGGGCAAACCCCTAGAAATACGGGGAACATCTGATAAGCTATGCGAGGGAGTATTTGCCCTGCTTTGGTGTTGATTCTTTGGGCAGATCTCCCTATTGCACGCGCATTGACGGCCGCATAGCCGTGTGGCGCAAAAACGAGGAGAAAAGCAATGTCTACCCCATCATCGGCCGATGCCCGTCCCGATTTCGTGAAGTGCGGAAATCTTCTTCCCGTTATCACGCAAGACGCCGCTACCGGCGAGGTTCTTATGCTCGCTTATATGAACGAGGAGGCCTACGACGAAACCCTTTCCACGGGCCGCGCCGTCTACTACAGCCGAAGCCGCAATAAGCTCTGGCGCAAGGGAGAAGAGAGCGGCAACGTCCAAAAAGTCGTCGGGGTTTTCCTCGACTGCGACCGCGATACCCTTCTTTTGAAGGTTGAACAGATCGGCGGGGCCGCCTGTCACGAGGGATACAAGAGCTGCTTCTTCCGCCAGGTGACCGATGACGGCCTGAAAGTCATCGCCCAGCGGATCTTTGATCCGGCCGAGGTTTACCACAAGAAGTAGCGGGAAGGCCGCGCCGACAACAAATACAATCATCCCCGGTCTTCTTCCCGTGTGGGCGCCTGAGCGTTGTCCCGCCTGGTGAGAAACCGCAAAAACCGGAATCGTTCGTACCAAAGAGAGGATGTCATGTCTACGGGAAACGGATCAATTCTCAAGCTCGGTATTCCTGCCGGTTCACTTCAGGAAGCTACCGTCGAGCTGTTCAAGCGCAGCGGCTACGAAATCACCATCGAGCGTCGGAGCTACTTCCCCACCATCGACGATGAAGAGATTGAATGTATGCTCATCCGCGCTCAGGAGATGGCGCGTTACGTCGCGATCGGCGTTCTCGACGCCGGACTGACCGGTCACGACTGGATCGAGGAAACCGGCGCCGATGTCATCGAAGTGGCCGAGCTCAAATTCTCGAAGGTCAGCCGCCGCCCGGTTCGTTGGGTCCTGTGTGTCCCCAACGATTCGCCGATCAAGTCGGTGAAAGACCTCGAGGGGAAGAGAATCGCCACCGAGGCGGTCGGTCTGACGCAGCGCTACTTAGAGAAGCATGGGGTCAAGGCCGAGGTCGAGTTCAGCTGGGGCGCCACCGAGGTCAAACCGCCGAAGCTGGCCGACGCCATCGTCGAAGTGACCGAGACCGGCAGTTCCCTGCGGGCGAACAATCTGCGTATTGTTGACGAGATTCTCCAGTCGACGACCCGATTCATCGCCAATAAAAAGGCATATGCCGACCCCTGGAAGAAGAAAAAGATCGACGACATCGTTCTGGTCCTCAAAGCGACCATGGCCGCCGAGGGAATGGTCGGTTTGATGATGAATGTCCCGAAGGCGAACCTCGACACCATCCTGCAGATTCTCCCCTCCCTCCAAGAGCCGACGATTTCGACGCTCTCGGATCCCGAATGGGTCGATGTGCTGACGATTTGCAATGAGAAACAAATCCGTGAGCTGATCCCGCGCCTGAAGGCCGCCGGCGCCTGCGGCCTGATCGAATATCAGATCTCTAAGATCATCGATTAGGGTTCCCTCGCTTCGAGGGGGATTTCATCCACCGCCGAGGCGCGGGGATAGGCCGGATACAACACGCCGCGCCGCGGACCTGGCGAAAGGTTCGCGGCGTTTTTGATTTCATATCCTTCCTCGGCCCAGCGCTCGGCCAGCGCGCAGAGGCGATTCATCAGTTCCTCAATACGCCGGGTGTAGTGCTCGATCCCCTGACGGTCCAATTCGCTGGGAATACTCACCGGCGGACCGGCGATCAGCCGCGCGCGCGAGCCGGGACGCGGAATGGCGAATCGATCCCACGATCGAAGACGCCAAGGGCGATCGTAGCCGACCCCCAGCGGGATGATATCGATCCCCAGCCGCGAGGCGAGGTAGACGGCGCCCCCGGCCATCTTGCGGCGGGGGCCGCGAGGGCCGTCGGGAGTCATCGTCAGCTGCCACTTTTCTTTAGCGTTTTTCATCATCTGGCAAATCGCCGCCGATCCGCTGCGCGCGGTCGATCCGCGGACCGCGCCGAAGCCGATCCGACGGGCAATCTCGGCGAGGATGTCGGCGTCACGGTGCCGGGACAGAAGCATGGTCATGTGGCAATTCGGACGCAGGTGGAGAAAGAACTGGATATACTCGTGCCAGAAAAGATAAAGACGGGGTTGATCATCAAAAGGAACAGCCGGATCGATCGACGGGTCGTAGTAGGCGATCTTATAATCGAGTGTCGACATCCACCCCTTGACCAGGGCCGATACGGCAAGTCCCAATGGCTGAATCATCCGCGGCGGGGCCATATCCGAACTCTCCCGCGGCGGCTATCGCCGCTGGAACCGATCCGAGGCGGAACCGGTCGATTGGACAATAAAACCAAATCGGATGGTATCGTCGGGAAAACGCCCCGGAAGAATCTCCCCGGCGTGACGATCCCCGGAGAGTCTGCGCACCTCGATTCGAGCGCCAAACGGCTCCACTCGCGTCGCGGTGAGCTTGACATCGCTCCCCGCCAGCTGAAATAACTCCAATTCGGGAGTGGACTCGAAGGGGGGCGTAAAATTCAGGTGGATCACACACAGGTCCTGTCCCGGGGCGAAACGGGGACGAACCCAACCCTCGATCCGTTCCAGGCCATCCTCGGTCCGATAGCGATTTTCGCTGTAGAGGCAATCGGGATCGGGCTCATCCTCTTGCTCGATATCCTCTTCGATCTCTCCTACGCTTTCCCCTTCGCCGGTCTTAACGCTCCCCTCAAAAAAGGTCTCATGAAGCGTTTGGGGCGATTCGGCGGCAAAGGGGATGGAGACGGACGGTTCGAAGGGAACGGTCGTTTCTTCGCGCCGCCGCGTACCGAAGGTCTCCTCGGCCAGACGGATCCCACTGACCGCGGCGGCCGCGGGGACATCGTCCGCGGAAACAGTGTCCGACGGCTGTGTCGGTTCGGCGGCGACCCAGCGGCGAAGCCCCCCGACCCAAGAGGGAATCAGAAAGAACCACCACCATTGGCCCAAGACCAGCAGCGCCAAAAGCGGCACGGCCCTCCAGCGGAAGAGGGGGAGGAGCAAAACCGCCAGGCAGACCAGCGGGAGAAGAATCACCGAGTAGCGCCCCAGAAACTCCCCGCCGCGGCCGCGTATCGGAAGCCCCCGCTCCAGAGGAAGGTCGGAATCGTCCTCACGCGTGTGGCGGAGCAGCTGAGACGAACCGGCCAGAAAAAGAAAGAAGGCGATCAAAAGAAGACCGCCGAAGAAGGACCCTCCGCCGACGCTGCGGCGGCGGCACAACAATACCGCCACCCCTCCCCAAAGGAGGAGATACGAAAGCAGCTCTCCGGCCAAACAGCAGACGCTCGAAATCGAACGTATGTTGTTGTCGGCGGAATCGGTGGAAAAGGGCTTGTCTTGCACGTCAGAGAGACTTTTTCGCGGCCTGTTTGAGATCCTCAATATGCTCTGTCAGTTCCCAGGTGAAGTCCTCATCGTCACGGCCAAAGTGGCCGCCGGTGGCGGTCTTCTTGAAAATCGGACGGCACAGATTCAGGTGCTCGATGATTTTCTGAGGGGTAAGGCGGAAATGCTCACGGATCAGATCCGCCAGTACATCATCACCAATCTTTCCCGTTCCCTCGGTATCAACCCGAACACTCACCGGCTCGCACAGACCAATAACATAGGCCAGCTGAATCTCGCACGAATCCGCCAGTTCGGCGGCGACGATATTCTTCGCGATATGACGCGCCATATAGGCGGCGCTGCGGTCAACTTTGGTGGGATCCTTCCCCGAGAACGCCCCGCCCCCGTGCCGGGCCCAGCCGCCATAGGTGTCGACGATGATCTTGCGACCCGTCAAGCCGCAGTCACCGCAGGGGCCGCCAATAACGAAGGTACCGGTCTCGTTGATCTTAAATTTAACACCTTCCTTATCGATCGGTAATTGCGAAAGGATCGGCTGAATCACATTCGGCACAAGCCACTCACGAATCTGGTTTTGACCGACCTTTTCGCTGTGCTGGGTCGAAACGACGACGGTATCGATCCGAACAGGTTTGATTACAGGTTTTTTTCCCTCGTCATTGTACTCGTACTCGACCGTCACCTGGCTCTTGCTGTCGGGACGCAGCCAATCGACCTCCCGGTTGAGGCGTGCCTCGGTCAAACGATTGACGATCCGATGGGCAAGAACGATCGGAAGCGGCATAAGCTCCTTGGTCTGGTTGCAGGCATAACCGAACATCAACCCTTGATCCCCGGCCCCAAGCTGTTTCTCGTCCCCCTGGGTAACATCCCTGGCATGGTCGACCCCCTGGGCGATATCCGGACTTTGACCATGGATCGCCACCATGACTTTGCAGGTGTTCGCATCGATTCCCCAGGAGTCATCCACGTAGCCCACGCGTCGAATCACGTCTCGGACAATCTGCTCGTATTCAACCTGAGCCGTTGTGGTGATCTCACCGGCGACCACCGCCAGATCTTTCCCCACGAGCGTCTCACAGGCCACCCGACTTGCGGGGTCTTGCTCAAGACAGGCATCGAGGATACTATCGGAGATCTGATCGGCCAGTTTATCGGGATGCCCCGCGCTCACCGCCTCACTGGTAAACAAACGCTTTGCCATCACAGTTCAACATCCTGTAAAACGACGCGCCGAGGAGAACTCTCCCCCCAAGCGCGCAAACGATTCCTTAAATACCTTAAGGAGAACTTTACGAATCTCGGGACGCTTGATTCAGACGTCCATCATACGGGAGATTTTAGTATCCCTTCAACGCCAATGCAAGAGGATCCTTCCACCCCGCAAGAACATCTCGTGATCAGCCCCCCTGAACAATCAATCGGTCGTGTCACCGGCATCCCGCCGAGTTGGGCGGTTGTTTGACCGTTCGGCGTCACGACAAAACTCGATATAAGCGATACCCTCACAGGCGTTTTACACGGTCCGTCCATAGTTTACCGCAGAACTGTTTTTTCCGCCGGAAAAACCCTTGATAGATAAGCCCGTTAGGGGTATTATCTTCTCATGGCGGACGCCGGAGAGGTTCTCCCGCGTCACAAACGGTTTGTTTATTTCCCGCGGAATATGAGTACCTCCCCCGACAAAAAGCCCAGACACGAATCCCTGGCCGATTCCCTCTCCAGCGGGATCACCCAGGTCGATTTGGATCAGCGAATTATTTGGGCCAACAAGCCGTTCCGCCGTCGCTTCGCGATCGATGACCCCGTCGGGAAGGGTTTTTACGACATCTTTGTCGATCCGGCTTTGGCCGGGCCCGATTATTGCCCGCTGGAAACAGTTCGCTCGACCGGTCGGGGGACGACCTCGAAGATCTGGGTCGGTCCTGCCGATAAGCGCTCCTGCTTTGAGTTCGACGTCACCCCCGACTTCGATGAGAATGGTCAGATCGAGGGCTGTTTCATCGAGATGCGCGACGTGACCGAGCTGATGCTCGTCGACGAAACGCTTCGAAAGCTCCAAAACGTCGGCCGGCTTTTGGTCGACCTGTCCAGTGAGGAGCTGGCGCTCATGTCCGCCGAGGGACGCAAAACGCTTCTCGCCGAAAAAATCAAAGAGAATATGCGCGAGATTCTCGCGTACGACGCCTTTGAGTTTCGCCTCTACGATGAAGAGAACAAAACGCTCGTCCCTTTTATCAATTTCGGAATCGACGAGGAAGCCAGCCAATGTCCGCTGGCGGTATCCACCGACGGCGGCGGAATATCCGGTTATGTGGCCAGCACCAAACACAGTTACCTCTGTGAGGATACCGTCAACGAACCGGGATATATTCCGGGACTCAAGGACGCGCGCTGCTCCATCACCGTCCCGATCCTCTGGTACGATCTGTTGATCGGTACCTGCAATGTCGAGAGCAAAATCCCCGGCGCCTTCTCCGATCGTGACACCTACTTCCTCAAAATTTTTGCCCACGATGTCGCCGCGGCGCTCCACACCCTCGAGCTGCTCAGCCACGAAAATGAGTTCGGCGCCCGTCGAAGCGTCGATCGCATCTTTCGTTCCGTCACCATTCCGATCGACCGAATCATCGAAGACGCCTCGCTCCTTTTAGATCGGCACAAGAATGATTCCGGCGATGATCAAATTCTTAAACAGATCCTTCTGCGCTCCAGAACCATCCACGATCAGATCACGGCGGTCCTGCAAACCCATTCCAGTGATCACCCCCTCCTGGCCAATCGCCGTGTTTTGATCCTCGACAAAGACGACTCCAATGTCCAGACGGCCCACCATATTTTCGAACCGTACGGATGTTCGGTCGAATCGTCTTCCAACGCCAATACGGCGCTGTCGATGATTCGGCTCAGTCACTACGATGTCATTATCTCCGAGCTCTACCCGGAAGGGATGAACGGTTTCCAGCTCCTGATCCGTCTGCATGATATGTTCCCCGACCTGCCGGCGATTCCGTTGGTCTTAGCCGCGGACATCGGAGTCCATGACAAGGGGCATATCGTCGCGATGGCGAACGGCCGCGGCTTGCTCGGAACCGTTGCCCGCCCCCTTCAGCCGAACAATCATTTCTTTAGAATTATAGAATTGGTCATTACCACCTGCGGTCAGCGTGACGCGGAGGGGAATCTTCTTGGCGCGAACAAGGCGCCTTCGGTCCTGAACAGCCCCAGGCCCACTGTCGAAGTGGTTACAAAGGGTCGTTCGGACGGATTCTATCACCGCCAGGGGGCCGATCGTTTCCGTGCCTGGCTCGATCTTATCCCCGACCGTGACCGGGACGACAATAGCCTTTCCGACGATACCGATTCCTCGGGTCTGGACGCGACTTAAGATGATTCCGGCCCATAACAAGTATCGTTTTCAATGACAACAACGAAACCGTAATAGTCAACCACCTTCACTTTTAACCCAAGAACTGGAGAATGGATCGATGGAGTATTCTCGCGAAGTGCAACAGATGACCTGTGTCGCCAAGGGGCCGAAACACGGCCCGGCACCGATTCCGGAAGAGGGAAAATGGGTCCCCGTGACTCAGATTTCCGATATTTCGGGTTTCACTCACGGCATCGGCTGGTGCGCCCCGCAGCAGGGTGCCTGCAAGCTGACCTTGAACGTTAAAGACGGGATCATCGAAGAAGCGCTCGTCGAAACCCTCGGCTGCTCCGGGATGACCCACTCCGCCGCGATGGCGGCGGAGATTCTCGCCGGCAAGACCCTCTTGGAAGCCCTCAATACCGACCTGGTCTGCGACGCGATCAATACCGCGATGCGTGAGCTCTTCCTGCAGATCGTCTACGGTCGTTCCCAGTCCGCTTTCTCCGAGGGCGGTCTGGTGGTCGGCGCCGGTCTGGAGGACCTCGGCAAGGGTCTGCGCAGCCAGATCGGCACGATGTACAGCACGAAGGTCAAGGGGGTTCGTTACCTCGAAATGGCCGAGGGGTACGTCCTTTCCATCGGCCTGGACACCGACGATCAGGTGATCGGCTACAAGTTCGTCAACCTTGGAAAGATGATGGAAGCGATCAAGAAGGGGACCGATCCGAAAGAAGCGTTCGAAAAGAACATCGGAACCTACGGCCGTTACGCCGACGCCGCCAAGACGATTGACCCGCGTAAAGAATAACTCCCGGTTTCACTGCCGGTTTCTCTGGCGTCCCTTGAAAAAGACGCTTTTCCCATCCTAAAAACAACGAATAATAAAGGAATAAAACCTATGGTGACTTTCGAGAGTTATGAGCGGCGTATCGCTCAGATTGAACCGATCCTCAAAAAATACGGTTACGCCGACTTAGAGGCGGCCGACGCCTTCTGCAAGAGCAAGGGTGTCAACGTTGGTGAGATCGTCCGTTCCATTCAGCCGATTGCCTTTGAAAACGCCGTTTGGGCCTATACCCTCGGCGCCGCGATCGCCTTCAAGAAGGGCTGCTCCAAGGCCGCCGACGCCGCCGAGGCGATCGGTGAGGGTCTTCAGGCGTTCTGCATCCCCGGTTCGGTCGCCGACCAGCGTCAGGTCGGGCGCGGCCACGGCAACCTGGCCGCGATGCTTCTGCGCGAAGAAACGAAATGCTTCTGCTTCCTGGCCGGCCACGAATCGTTCGCCGCGGCCGAGGGCGCTATCGGTATCGCCCGTACCGCCAACAAGGTCCGCAAGGCGCCGCTGAAGGTGATCCTCAACGGTCTTGGAAAAGACGCCGCGATGATCATCAGCCGTATCAACGGTTTCACTTACGTCCAGACGAAGTACGACTACTACACCGGCGAGCTGACGATCGTCCAAGAGAAGCCGTACTCCAACGGTGAGCGCGCGCTGGTTCGCTGCTTCGGTGCCGACGATGTCTGCGAGGGCGTGGCGATCATGCGCCATGAGGACGTCGATGTTTCGATCACCGGTAACTCGACCAACCCGACCCGCTTCCAGCATCCGGTCGCGGGGACCTACAAGAAATGGTCGATCGACAACGGGAAGAAGTACTTCTCGGTCGCTTCCGGCGGAGGCACCGGCCGTACCCTTCACCCCGACAACATGGCCGCCGGTCCGGCGTCGTACGGGATGACCGACACCATGGGCCGCATGCACTCCGACGCCCAGTTCGCCGGTTCCAGCTCCGTTCCGGCTCACGTCGAGATGATGGGGCTCATCGGTATGGGGAACAACCCGATGGTCGGCGCCACCGTCGCCGTGGCGGTCGCCGTGGAGGAGGCCTCGAAGTAGCGGCCGTTTCGACCGATCCAAAGAAGTGCCAATAGAAAACGCCGCGCCTGTTAGGCGCGGCGTTTTTCGTGTTTGGTTCGCTGGTCAAAAAGCCCGCGAGGCCCGCTACTTGTTCTTCTGATAGAATTCGAGGAACTCGGTGATATTCCCCTTATAGTAGGGCGCGTCGGCGGCCAGCACCTTGCGTCCGGCATCGGCGAAGTAAAAATCGCGCGTCACCGACTCAAAGACAGCGTTGTGGAGGTTGGTCGTCTTGCAGACGGGACGTTTCATCATCTCGATCACCGTTTGGGCGTCGATTTTGCCGTAGGCCGCGTCGATTCGCTCGGCCAGCGTCTCGATTCTCTCGCCCGGGCCGGAAAGGTAAACAACGTCCTCGAACTTTTTGGGGAGAGAGGCCCCGTTCGGCATCCAGTCGGGATAGTCCTCGTTGGGGCGGATCACATAAACGGGCTGCTCGGACTGAGATTTCGCCACCACCCCGGCGATATTATTGCCCGCGTCGGAGAGGGTATAGTAGTAGTCACAGGTCAGAGGAACCGATTTCATTAAGGCGATCGCCTCCTCGACCGTCGAACACTCCTCCATCATTCGGCGCATCAGAAAACTCATCGGAAGTCCGTCCCACTTCCGTTCTCCGCCCCCGCCTTTTTCACCGATGGCCAGCCCCTTTTCGTTCATACAGGTGACCGAGCCAACCGAACCGGCATAGGAGACCGATATCCACTTATTCAGCGGGCGGCCATCGAGCGTCTCGGTCGGAATGAGCACAAAGAGCCCCGCGTAGGCGTATATTCCTAAATCCCGCATGTAGTCGAGGATTCGGCCGAGACGGACATTACCGTCGACCGTCGCCTTCCCGCAGGCGGCGACACCGCTGCAGTGAAACAGTTCGTGGAGAAAGTTGATCTGGTAGATCAGTTCTCGGGGCTGTCCCGTCACATCGGCTATCGCGTTCATCTCGCGAAAGAAACGATCGGGAACGTACTTGAAGGAACGCCGCTTCAAATCGGCGATCTTGTCGTCATAGGAGACCTTCTTCCCAATCGTGTGGATAAGACCCACCATCTGCACCTTACGGCAGAAAGTATCGATTCCGTCTCTGAAAAGCCGACCGTGGGCCGCACCCATCTGCTCGGGTGTCCCCTCAAAAAAGAACACAGGGCGCTGACCATCAAGGAGACACCGCATCCCATGCTCGTCACGAGCGACGACGCGCAACCCCCTTTCGTTCGACAATGATTCCGCCATATCCTTTACCAATCGACGTTTTCACTTGCGCTGAAGGCATCGCCCAAAAGGGACCAAAACGCCCAAACGCAAAGCCGCGCGTTCGACTAAATACGCCGCGCGGCCTATCAAAACGGAGGTATTATACCCCATCCATCGATATTGTGAAATAACACCTTAGGAGGAATAGGCAAATTTCCCCTAAGGTGTGTATCCATAGATTTTCGAGTTTATCGGAGGAGGAGCAATCTCCTCTTGAGAAACAAGACATTTTCATTATACTGCCGACTGTAGCGATTGTTCGGTATTTTCCTATATTTCCGCTCCCCCTTTCAAGAAGATCCCCACATGGTGAACGAAAGCAAAACTGACCAAACCATCCCAAAGTTTGATCCCAACGATCTGTTTCCGCTGAGGATTTCCCCCTTTGAAGAATACTTCTATCAAGACAGCCGGGGACGTTTCCCCATGAGCGAAAATGTCGTCTGGTACTTCACCGGCCGGCCCGACAGGGAGCTTCTGGAAGAGACACTCCGCGAGGCGGTTCTCCGCGAACCGACCCTCTTCGCCGCGATCAAAAAAAGGGGAACCAAGTATTACTGGGTGACCACCGAACCGATCCGGCAGCCGGTCCTGTCGTGCGAAACCGTCGATCGGCCGATTCTCGGCGGCTCGGGTGTCCTGGCCTTGGACCGACTCAGCCCCGGCGGCCCAAACTCGGTCCGTTTTCATTTGGTCGTCGGCCCGGACGGGTTCCTCATCCACGATGTTTTTCACCATACCCTCACCGATGGGATCGGTATCGTTCGTTTCTTCTCCTACTGGATGGCGCTGTACGATAACCGCCTTCGGGAAACACGAGCGCTGCCTCCCATCCCCTGCCCTCCCCCCTGTGACCCGCTTTCGTTCAAGGGAAGGGAGGATTTCCAGATCGTCTACCCCGAGCCGGTTCCGCTGCCGAAGCGGCTGTTTGCCATCGTCAAGCGAATTACCCTTTGGTTCGCGCGCCGGCCGCTGAATGTCTCCCCGATTCTCCTTAAACGCAGAAACTCCCAAACCGTGCCTGATAAAACAGGGGGTCTCCCCTCGGCTGTGTCCTCCGCGCCGATCATCCCGGGAACGGAAGAAGCGATGGCTGATCCCGATCGGCCGCGGCTCTATTGGCGGGGACTCTCGCTAAAACCGTACCTCCAAAGCGCGAAAACCCACGGCGTGAGTATGAACTCTCTGCTTTTGCGCGACCTGTTCACCGCCTCGGCCCGATGGCTGGAGGAAATCTCCGGACGCAAGGGCTCCGGCCGTCTCAAGATCGTGATTCCGATCAATATGCGAACCGAAAACCATGGCACCCTCCCGATGGCCAATATGGTCGGTTATATCTTCGTCAATCGAAGAGCGAACCGCTGCGATCGCTCGGAGGAGTTTCTCCATGGAATCGACGAGGAAATTCGGCGGCTGCGCAAATGGTCGGTCGGAGCGTTCTTCACGCGGGGATTGAAGTTCTTCCGGAAGATACCGGGGGTCATCCATTTCTTCACCGCCGATTTCTTCTGCCACGCCACGCTGGTCTTCTCGAATGTGGGGCAGATTGGCTCGGCCTTTGTTCGTCCCGACTGGCGGAAGGACAGAAGAATCGTTCTTTCAGACGGCAGCGAGCTTATTCGGATGGTCGGCGCTCCCCCGGTTCGGTCCAATACCCCGATCGGGATCGCGGTCATCTCCTGCGGCGACGACGAAATGCTCCTGAATTACTGCGTCGATCCCATGGTTGTCTCGGATGGCGACCTCGACACCCTCGATAAGCTGTTCGGTGAGGAAATAGATAAAACCATCGCCGAAACCAAGGAACAAAAAGATACCCACGCGGGGTGAGCGCCCATTCACCGGCTCTTCTCGACCGCGTTGAGTTCCTCGGATCGGTCGCGCTGAAAGTCGAGTTCACCGGGGAGTTCCGGAAGGATCAGGAGGAATTCATCGATCGGGAGAATCATCCCCTTCCCCGAGGTGACCGAGAATTGAAGGAGATGCCCTCCGATCTGTTTCGAGCTGTCGATAAAGTGATAATGGTAGCCGGGAATATTGAGCCCCTTCATCAAAGAGGGGGTTCGAAAACCAACGACGGTCCCGGAAAGGGCCCCCAGCTCAAAGCGCCGCTCGGCGTCTTTCATCGTCTCGGCCAAAGGGCGGTACGGTTTGTCCTGCCCCACTTCGGATCGGGTCCTCAGATCGGTGAAATCTCCCTCGATACGGATCGCCAGGGGCCGGTTCCGATTCGGAAAAAGAGCGTCGATTCTTTCGGTGATCTCCTCTTCCGCGGCCGGGGAATCGATATTCATAACGACCGCCCCGGTGGGGGCAAACGGAACTACCGAGGCAAACGGAAGTTTCAGGTCCCGCACAGCGACCACCGTGGTTCCGTCGAACAGTGACTGATAAGGGACACCGTCGAGAATGGTCAGCTCACCATCGATCCGATCAACGGTCCCAAGCCCAAAATCACCGTACGATAGAAACTCTTCCAGCGTGATCCAGCCATCGTAGCAGCCGCTCAGCAGGGAATCGATCGTGGCGACCTGCGTCAGACGGACTTTTGACCGGGGCTCCTCGGCACGAAGTCCCGCGGCAAGAGCGAAAACAAGAAGAGACAGCGTCACGAACCGGAAAAGCCCGGTGGAGATTTCTCTCATAGAACACCCTTTGGTGAATGGGAAAAAACAGAAAAAATGCCGGCTCCCCAAAGCCCAACCGCGCTGGAAGGAAAGCCGGCAAAGTATCGAGCCGCCGGGGAGTATCTCTAATCGAGCATCTCACGAATGACCGCCGGGAGAATTCCTCCCTGACGGTAGTAGTCGATCTCCACCGGGGTATCGATCCGCACACGAACGGCAAAGCGTTTCTCGGAACCATCCCCCCCGCGGGCCGTCACGGTGATCTCCGAGCGGGGGGTGAATCCCTCGGGAAGAGCGGGGATCGTGAATCGTTCGGTACCATCGAGGCCGAGCGACTCCACCGAATCGCCGTTGGTGAACTCCAGCGGAAGGACCCCCATCCCGACGAGATTTCCACGGTGGATTCGCTCGAAACTCCGAGCGATGACCGCTTTGACGCCCAAAAGAGCCGTCCCCTTGGCCGCCCAGTCGCGGCTGCTTCCCGTTCCGTACTCGGACCCGGCCAAGACAACCAGCGGAATGTTCTGTTCGGCGTACTTGACCGAGGCATCGTAGACCGACATCACCGGACCATCGGTATCGGCCGCGCCGAAATAACGGGTCCACCCTCCTTCGGTATCGGGCGCCAAACGATTGCGGATCCGGATGTTCGCGAAGGTTCCGCGCGTCATCACCCGGTCGTTGCCGCGGCGCGAACCGTAGCTGTTGAACTGCTTCGGCTCGACCCCATGCTCCATCAGAAAACGCCCGGCGGGGGAATCTTCCTTGATCGCGCCGGCCGGTGAGATATGGTCGGTCGTGACCGAGTCGCCCAACAGCAGCAGAGCGCGCGCGTCGGTCACGGCGCCGGGAACCGCCGATTGACGAGTCATCTCGGCGAAAAACGGAGGTTCTTGAATGTAGGTGCTGCTGCGGTCCCAATCGAACAGCTCACTGGGGGAGGTCGCGATCGCGTTCCACAGCTCGTTGGCGTTGTAGACGTCGGCGTAACGCTGCTCGTACATCTCGGGAAGAACCGACTCGCGAACCGTCCGCGCGATCAATTCCTCATCGGGCCAGATATCGGAGAGCATCACGGGCCGTCCGTCGGCGCCGGTTCCGATCGGCTCGGTCGTCAGATCGACGGCGGTCGATCCGGCCAGCGCGTAGGCGACTACCAGCGGGGGACTGGCGAGGTAGTTCGCCTTAACCAGGGGATTGACACGCCCCTCGAAATTGCGGTTTCCGCTCAGAACGGCGCTGACGCACAGATCGTTTTCGGTCACGGCCTTGGCGACCGGCTCAGGCAGGGGACCGCTGTTGCCAATGCAGGAGAGGCAGCCGAAACCGACGACGTTGAAACCGATCGTTTCGAGGTCGCCGAGAAGATCCGCCTTTCGCAGATAATCAACCACCACTCTGGAACCGGGACCGAGACTGGTCTTCACGAACGGTTTGACCTTCAGCCCCCGGCGGACGGCATTGCGGGCCAAAAGACCGGCGGTGATCATCAGCGTCGGATTGCTCGTGTTCGTGCAGCTGGTGATCGAGGCGATCACCACGGCACCGGAACCGATCTCACTGCGGGTTCCGTCGGCAAAATCAACCACCGCCCGCTTGTCGGCCTCTTCCGGCGACAGCGCGAAGCCGCGCTGGGAGATGGGGGCCAGGAGCGACTGTCTGAACGACCGCTTCATATCGGCCAGCGGAACACGATCCTGAGGGCGCTTCGGCCCGGCCAGTGACGGGACAACCTCCGCGAGGTCGAGCCGCAGGACCTTGGTGTAATTCGGGGTCACGGAATCGGCCGTACGGAAGAGGGACTGGGCGCGGCAGTACGCCTCGATCCGATCGATCTTCTCGGGGGTACGGCCGGTAGCGCGGAGGAAATCGATCGTCTTTTCGTCAACGGGGAAGAAACCGATGGTCGCTCCGTACTCGGGGGCCATATTCGCCAGTACCGCCCGATCGGCGACCGGCATCGCCAGCGCGCCCGGGCCGAAGTACTCGACGAACTTCCCAACCACCCCCTCTTTGCGGAGCATCTGGGTAATCGTCAAGACCAGATCCGTCGCGGTAACGCCGTCGCTGAGTTTACCGGTTAGTTCCACTCCGATCACCTCGGGGGCAAGCATGTAGTACGGCTGACCGAGCATCACCGCCTCGGCCTCGATTCCCCCCACGCCCCAGCCGAGAACGCCGAGGCCGCCGATCATCACGGTGTGGCTGTCGGTACCGACCACGGAATCGGGATAGAGGAGATCACAATCGCCGCTCATCACCACACGGGCGAGGTACTCTAAGTTGAGCTGGTGAATGATCCCGATGGACGGGGGAACCGCGCGGAAGTTATCGAGCGACTCCTGCGCCCAGTGAAGCAGCGCGTACCGCTCGGCGTTGCGCTGAAACTCCAGCTCCACATTCTTGCGCGCGGCGTCTTCAGTACCATAAAAGTCGGTCTGGACGGAATGGTCGATCACCAGATCAACGGGGATCAGGGGATTAATCTTCTTGGGATCGCCGCCTAAGCGGGCCATCGCCGAGCGAATCGCGGCTAAATCAACCACCGCGGGGACACCGGTAAAATCTTGGAGGATCACCCGCGCCGGCTTGAAGGGAACCTCGATACCGGCGGCGGTCGAGGAGGGACTCCACGTGGCGAGATGGCGAACATCATCTTCTGTCACCGCGCGGCCGTCACACGAGCGCAAAACCGACTCGAGGAGGACACGGATCGAGAACGGCAGGGTGTCCAGGCGGCAGAGCCCTTGATTTTGAAGTGCTTCCAGACGGTAATACCGAAAAGTTTTGCCGCCGACATTCAGCGTCGTCAGTGCCTCAAACGGGTCGTTCATCGCTCTTACCATTGATACTTAATTTCGGAACAAAAAAACACGGCCGGGGAACGGGACGCTTTTTCCCGCATACCTTGGTTTTATTGTATCTTCTTGGGAATGATTAGCCCAGGGGTGGGAGCCCCAAGGGAACGCCGGAAGGATACACCAAAAAGCCGACTGAACCGCTCAATCACTCGGGAGGGTCAACAGATCAAACTGCGCCTGGACCGGTTCCTCTAAAGCCGGCTGCTCGGTCGTCACCTCTTCGGCCGGCAGTTCGACCGGCTCGGCGGCCAAATCCTCGGGGAGTTCCGCGGGACGGATCGTCAGTTTCGCGGCGGTGGTTTGATCATCCGCCAAACTGAGCGGCTCCAACGGGTCATGGCCCAGATCGGCCGTCGCGGGGTAGTCGTTTCCATCCGGGGCGGATCCAGAGGAGGTATTGCCCGCGACATCCATGCGGACACTGGAATGGTACGACTTCTCGTGGTACAGACGCAGAGGGTCAAAGTCACTCTTGCGCGCGGCTTGGTTCGAAGAATCGACCACAATCACCGTTTGAGTGCCGTAGTTTTGACCGTCGGCGGGAACCTGGTAGACCTTAAGGGACTCCACTTCGCCATCCTCGTCCGGGAGACGATTCGGGTTCACCTCGGACATCGACAGGGACCTTTCGGGACGGCCCGTATTTGCGGCGCTGCTGATATTCATCACCTGAGCCGGACGGACCGTGGTCTGTTGGTTGGGACGCGTCAGCAGGCGAGCCGCCAGGGACTGGGGTTCGTTGAACTTGGGAAGAAGATAGTAGTCAACCTGCTCCCCGCTTGCGCGAAGCTCGGCCAGCTTGGCGCTGCGGATCAGAACACCCGCGAAACCGTCGAGAACATCGTGGTCAACCCGCTGGACTTTGAGAATGGAACCGGCGGTCTCCATCGGATGCTGTTCCGAACTGTCGGAGATGCTGTTCACGAAATCGACCGTCTTCACGAAGTTCGAGTCGACAATCTTCCCGATCAGCGGAGCGAAGGTTCGACCGACGATATCGGCACCGACGTTCCTGATCTTGATGAAGCAGTCCAGACGGGAGATCGCCAGGGGGCGATTGTCATTAGCCACATCCTCGGTGAAACGGTACTGAAGCATCACCAGTGCTTCCCCCTCAATCGGATTGAGAGAGATCGCGCCATGGTAGACCCCCGCGCAGTAAAGGAGTATCATCCGGTTGTTGTGGAACAGTACTTTGGCCCGTGCCTGGGTACCCGTCTCTTCGGAAAGCTGGTAATATCCCGGTGCCACCGGCTGCAGATCAATCTGGGAGTAACCGAGGTACCGCCAGATTCCCACCACAATCTCGGGATGGGTCAGAAGGTAATCATAGACTTCCGGATTGCAGTACCCCCCCGCCATCGGGAGACGCCGGTAGAGCGACCGGGTCTTAAGGAGATTTTCCACCGCCTGACGAGTCTGGGGATCAAAGGCATCCCAAGGGATATTTTGAAGCGCTTCGGTTTCGCTTTTTCGACTGGTCGACGCGCTGGCCAGTTCCTGGACCGTGTCGGCGCCGCCGGAAGAATCGGCCGCGGAAGAGTTGGAGCCGCTCGTCCGGGTGCCTTGCCCCTGCTGCTCCATGAGACGTTTCATCGGACGAAACATCTTCATATTTTGGGCACGCAGATCCCACTGGAAGGACAGAACAAGGGCCATCACAAGCGCGAACAGAACGACAAACCGAGCGAGCCCGGCTCTCGCGCTCAAAGAACAGCGGCTGGTTGTAGCAATCATCCTTGACTGTCGTCCCTTCAAACGTTCCCTCTCCTATCGAATCCGGAAACCTTCCGTGTCCAAGGGACCGGGGAATGACTCCAGATACCTGCCTCCGGGTTATCTTCTTGTATCGGCCAGGGGACAAACAGATTTTCGGGAAAAGTTTCGTTTTTGACCGGTTTTTCACAACAGTACAAATAGGCACTATAGGCAAGAATTGCCCTTTCATTGATTTCCCCGTTTCTTTTTGATACAATCGCCGTTGATTTATCTTCAGATTTAAGGAAAAACGTTTTTCATAAGTGAAAGGGAATAATGGATCGAACGTCTCGCAACGCCGCGTTTCGCGGTATGGATACTCTTCGCCTCGCCGCGGTCGCAGCGGCGGGACTGCTCACCGCTTTGCTCGGTATCGGTATCCGCGCCGAAGAGGGGGATCTTCTTAGGATGGAGTATAACAACCCGGGATTGACCGATTTTTTGGCCGTAGGCCTTTGGTCGTGGCCGGTCCCCTGCGACGTCGATGACGACGGCGATACCGACCTGATCGTCTCCTGTGAGGATACCCCCTACAACGGTACCTACCTCTTTGAAAACCCCGGACCGGCCGACGAGCCCTTCCCGGTATTTAAAAAGGCCAAGCGCTTAAGCGCGGGGGTTATCAATGTCCAGGCCAGTTGGGTCGACGGCCGGCTGCGGGTGATGACCCCCAACAAAGAATACCCCGACTTCATTCATACCGGCGTGGAGCACCCGGTCGACTTGGGCCTGAATCCCAACCCGCACCATAACAACGTCCGCGGCAATATGTGGAAGTACGTTGACTTCAACGGTGACGGGCTGACCGATATCGCTGTCGGCAGCGACGATTGGACCGACTACGGCTGGGACAACGCCTGGGACGCCACGGGACATTGGACCAGCGGCCCGCTGCACGGGTACGTCTATATTCTCCTTAACCGCGGAACCAACGAAGAACCGAAGTACGACGCCCCGTTCCCCCTTCTGACCGCCGATGGGAAGCGTGTCGACTCGTTCGGCTGGCCCTCCCCCTGCTTTGTCGATTTTGACGGTGACGGCGACTTGGACCTCCTGTGCGGTGATTTTCGCGATCGTTTCATCTACTTCGAAAATATTGGGACGGCGACCGAGCCGAAATACGCTGCGGCGGCGCCGATCAACGATGTCGACGGCGCTCGGCTGACCATCGAGCTGGAGATGGCCACTCCGGTTGTCTTCGACTGGAATCGGGACGGAAAGCCCGATATCCTCTGCGGGGATGAGGATGGACGAATCGCCTGCTTCCTCAACAGCGGCCTGTTTGAGGAGCAGACCGTGGGGGACGCGACGGTCCGTGTTCCTCAATTCCACAGCCGGATCTATTTCCGTCAGGAGGCCGACTGCATCAAGGGGGGCTCGCTGATCTCGCCGTTCGTCGCCGACTTAGACGGTGACGGCGACGAAGACATCGTCGCGGGAAACGCGGCGGGTTTTTTCCTCTTCTTCCGCAACTTAAGCGGCCCGGGGGTGGAATACCCCACCTTTGACGAACCGGTGCGGCTGCAGTGCGAAAACCCCGACGGAACAAAACAGACCTTCCGGATCATCGCCGGTCCGAACGGATCGATTCAGGGCCCCTGTGAGGAAAAATGGGGTTACCTGACGTTGTCGATGGCCGATTTCAGCGGCGACGGCCGCCCGGATATCATCTTCAACAGCATCTGGGGACGGGTGATGTGGATGGAGAACCTTGGTCCCGAAGAGCTTCCGGTCTTTTCCCTCCCCAGGGCGGTTTTGGTCGATTGGGACGGGGAACAGCCCCGCCTGGATTGGGGATGGCTCACCCCCCAGAATATCGGCGCGGCGATGGCCGGAAAAATCGTCCCCGGCGCCGACCCTTCCAACGAATCCCCCCGCGGTATCCTGACCCAATGGCGGACGACCCCCGTGGCGTATGACTTTACCCAAGACGGCCTCATCGATTTGGCGGCCCTCGATACGGAAGGTTACCTCGTTCTCTATGAACGGTATAAAAAGGAGGACGGCACATTGGGCCTGAAGTCCCCCCGCCGGGCGTTCGCCAACGAGGACGGGACCTTGCTGAGAATGACCAACGGCAAGGCGGGCGGAAGCGGACGAAGGAAGATCGCCGCGGGGGACTATGACGGGGACGGGAAATTTGACCTGATCGTCAACAGTTTCAACGCCGATGTCCTCTGTCAAACAGAAGAGGCCGACGGTACCTGGCGCTTTAAGAATCTCGGCCGTGTCGGGGACAAACGGCTCCAAGGGCACTCCTCGCACCCGACGCTGTGCGACTTCAACGCCGATGGGATTTTCGACCTTCTCATCGGCGCGGAGGATGGTCACTGCTACTACCTGAGGAACCCTCGCGCGAAAGAGCAATAACAGCGGCCGAGGGACAAAAAACGGCGCCGCGCCTGTTTTTCCACATCGAACCGACACGGAAAAACAGGCGCGGCGTTCTTTTTTCATGTCACGCGAGGACGGTCGCCGGGGCTGTGCGCTTTGCCTATTTGGCGCGGATCTGACCGATGACGCGGGCCTCTTCCCCAAGCGCGTTTAAGAAGGCGGCCACGTCGCCGGCGGCATCTTCGCGGACAGCCAGAACCAGGCCGATCCCCATATTGAAGACCCGGCGCATCTCATCGTCGTCGATATTGCCAAGCCTCTGGACCCAGTTAAAAAGCGGGGTCGGAGCGATCGCGTCGGCGTCGAACGACGCGGCGCAATTGTCGGGGAGAACACGACAGAGGTTTTCGACCAGTCCGCCGCCGGTGATATGGGCAATCGCCCGAACCACACTGTTGGCGCCAAAGCGCTCCAGGAGCTTGAGGACCGGCTTGACGTAGATCTTGGTCGGCTCCAACAGAAGCTCGCCGACCGTCTTTCCTCCAAGCTCGGGGACGACATCGTCGACCCCGAGGGCGGCCATCTCGAATACCGCCTTGCGGATCAAGCTGTAACCGTTGGAGTGGAAACCGCTGGAGGCAATACCGATCAGCCGGTCGCCGGGCCGCACGGCCTTGCCGTCGATGACGTCTTCGCGTTCCACCGCGCCGACACAAAAACCGGCCAAGTCGTACTCCCCGGGCGCGTAGAGATCGGCCAAGATCGCCGTCTCTCCGCCGATCAAAGCGCAGCCGGCCTGGGCACAGCCGTCGGCGATTCCGGAAACAATCTGCTCTAACAGCGCGGGGTCGTCCTTAGGCATCGCCGCGTAGTCGAGAAAGAAAATCGGCGTGGCGCCGCAGCAGATCGCGTCGTTGACGCTCATCGCCACCAAGTCGATTCCCACCGTCGAATGACGGCCGGTCATAAAGGCGAGCCTCAGCTTAGTTCCGACCCCGTCGGTGCAGCTAACCAGGACCGGATCTTTGTACGCCTTCGCCGCGCCGTTGAGACGGAACAGACCCGCGAAACCGCCGTCGAGCCGAAGGACGTTGGGAGAGAACGTCTTTTTGACAATGCCCGGAAGCCGAGCCATCGACTCGGCGTAGATATCGAGGTCAACTCCACTGCTTTTATAAGTTGCTTTTTCCACGAAAACCCTCGGCTTGTTCGGCTATGAAAACGGCTGGAATTAAAGGCTGAATGACAAAAATCCGCCCGGCTTTTATTTTACCTTCGACGAAGGTTCATTCAAGCCAATACGATCTTCGTCGTCTTCGTCTCCCCGCAGGGGCTCACTACCCTCCGTGTCGGAGGGGGACTGAAAATATTCCCGCCAGCGCAAAAAGACCTCGCGGTTGTTCCAGCGCAGGAGATAGAGAAAATAGGCGTAGACGGCGGCCAGACACAGGGCCAGCAGGGTCAGCACCACGATTTTCACCACCACGAAGAGCGCGCAGCTCTCGGTCTCGAAGGGGACCAGCGACAGGGGAAAAAGAACCCCAAAGATCGAATAGACGACGAAGACCAACAGTCCCCGTTTCATTCCGCGCGGGTTTTTATTCGCCTCCAGACGAGCGGTCAAAAGGCGGAGCTTGAATTCCTCGGCGCGGATGTCCTCCTCCAGGGCCGCCGCGGCCTCGGCATCGGCCGCCGAAAGCGCCTCCCTTTGAAGGCGCTTCCTCTGGAGTTCCTCCCCCATCACTGAAACCCGGGCGGTGAGCTCGTGACGCTCGGAACTCATCGCGATGAACTTCCGGACCATAAAACCGCCGATAATGGCGATGATCGTCGCCGAACAGCCGGCGACCGATGTTAAAAGGGGAGTGAGCTGATACGTCATTAAGACCGCCTCCGGGAACGCTGGCTGACCAGTCCGGCCAGATAGCCCGCTTTGAAACCGGCGTCGATATTCACCACGGCGACGTTCGAGGCACAGCTGTTGAGCATACCCAGCAGGGGGGTAACCCCTCCGAACGCGGTCCCGTAGCCGACACTGGTAGGGACGGCGAAGACCGGCACCGAAACATAGCCCCCAACCACGCTTGGAAGCGCCCCTTCCATCCCCGCGGCCACGACCACCGCGTCGGCGTCGACAAAGTCGGGCAGGCGCTCTATCAGCCGGTGGGGCCCCGCCACTCCGACATCTTGAACCACGGTCACGTTGGATCCGGTCCAAAGCGCTGTCTCGGCGGCCTCGGCCGCCACCGGAAAGTCGCTCGTCCCGGCCGAAATTACCGCGACCAGACCGGCCTCGGCCCCCGGCGGAGGAGAAATTCGGAAGGTCCTCGCCTCGGGATGATAAATCCCCTGGGGAAACTCACCTTTGAGGACATCCCCCTTGGCGGCGTCGATTCGCGTGGCCAGGACGTACTGATCGGCGGCAAGGAGCCGGCGGACGATCTCCAGAATCGACTCGATCCGCTTTCCTTCCCCGTAGATCACCTCGGGAAAACCGCAGCGCCGCCGGCGATCAAGATCGATATCGGCCCCGGCACCCCTTGGCATACATTCATCACTCATCGCAAGTCCCTCATCGCTGGTAAGTCGATCCGAATCCTCTGTGAGAAAACAGGATTCCCCCCCCAATCGGCCATTATACTCTTTTTTGGGGACAGCGGCTTCTCCGGGGAAAGACCGATGTCTGTTTTGTGGCCGGAATTGACTTTTTCGCCCGATTGGGGGACAATTCGACGTCAGCGGCACCAGAAGCCCTAACCCCTATCGTCTTGACCGGAAAGGAAGAAATACCCATGGCAACCGTTTACGAACAGCGGCGCGCCCGGCTCGCCCAAATACTCAAAAAGCGTGGAATCGATATGTTCTTCGTCTCCGACCCGGTCAACGTCGGTTACCTCTGCGGTTTCACGGGGGGGGACAGTTTCCTGATGGTTGGCCGCGACGCCGCAGCGATGCTCCTGACCGACGGACGCTTTGAAACCTTCCTGAAAGAGGAGATTCCGGATCTTCCGATTTACGTCCGAAAGACATCGGAGAAGTTCTCTGTTGCCCTGGCCAAGGCATCGAAGGGGTTCTTCCCCGGCAAAGAATCGGGCTGTTACGCCATCGAAAGCGGGACGATCTCGCTGAGAATGTTCGAGCTGGTCGAAACTGTCCTGAATCGAACCGCGGTCCCCGTCTGCGGCGCGATCGAGGCGCTGAGAATGAAAAAGGATCGTACCGAAATCGCCGCGATCCGGCGCTCCGCCCGAGCCGCGATCGAGGGGTTCCGCGCGATTCAAGCCGGCCTTCAGAAGGAGTGGTCCGAAATCGATCTGCGCAACCAGCTCGACTATCAGATGCGCCGTGCCGGCGCCGACGATGTAAGTTTCCCCACGATCGTCGCCGTCGGAAGCCGAGCTGCCCTCCCCCACGCCGAACCGACCTGTAAGCTCATCGGTGAAGGGGAATCGGTCCTGATCGACTGGGGGGCCAAATATCTTGGGTACGCCAGTGACTTGACGCGGGTCCTGATGACCCGGAAGAAGATATCTAAAAAGCTCACCGACATCTACCGGATTGTCTTAAAAGCGCAGGAAAAGGCGATCCGAACCGTTCGTCCCGGCATCACCGCCGGCGAGGTGGACCGCGCGGCCCGTCAGGTGATTGAGGAGGCCGGCTACGGCCGCTATTTCAATCACGGACTGGGGCACGGGCTGGGATTGGCGATTCACGACGCCGGGGCGTTTTCGGTCGGAAACGATCTTCAGCTTCGTCCGGGAATGGTGATGACCGTCGAACCGGGTATCTATCTCCCCGGCCGGCTCGGCGTTCGAATCGAGGACGATGTCCTGATCACCCCCGGCGGGGCCGAAGTCCTGACGCGATCGCTGGGAAGTTCGCTGGAGGAAATGTTTGTCCCCCTGCCGTAAAAACAAAACTTCCTCAAGATAACGTAACAGTACGGTGGCCGAGATGGACCCTTTAGCGTTGGAAACCATCCCCGAAATCATCGAGCTCGACGCCCGTCGTCACTTGATGCGGATCCCTCCGGAACAGGACGTTCCGATCACCGACCGTGTCCGCCGACTGATCGATACCGAGGCGTTTCAGCGGCTGGCGGGGGTCTCGCAGCTGGGCTTTGTCTCGCTGGTCTATCCCGGATCGCGGCACACCCGTTTTGAGCACTCTCTGGGGGTCTATCGCCTGGCGCTGCTTTTTCTCAAACGGCTGTGTCATGACAAGCGTTTCCTCGCGACGGTCCGGCGCCATGAGGCCGAACTGCTGATCGTCGCGGCGCTGCTGCACGATATCGGCCACTGGCCATTCTGTCACCTGATCGAAGATCTCGCGCTGCCCGGAATCCCCCATCACGAAACCTTCGCCGCCCGTTTCCTCGAAGAGCTTCGGCCGCTTCTGCTCCGTGACTGGGGGGTGACTCCCGAGGATATTCTCACCCTTCTGGAACATGGTGAAATCGTCCCGCGAAGCGGCGAGGACCGGGAGGAATACCAGCGCCGATGCCGATCTTTCCGGATCCTCATGTCGATTCTCTCCGGACCGATCGACATCGACAAGATGGACTATCTCCAGCGCGACTCCTGCGCGGCGGCGGTCCCCTACGGGCGTCATTTCGACCGAGAACGGCTCATCGGCTCCCTGTGCCTTAACGAGGAAGGTTCGGGACTGGCGATCACCGAAAAGGGGAAGACCGCCGCCGAGCTGATGGTCTTCGCCCGCTACGTGATGTTCAGCGAAGTCTACTGGCATCACACCGTCCGAGCCGCCACGGCGATGTTCCAGCGGATGTTCGAACTGGTCTATCGTGACAACGAGTCCCCATCCCTGGTCGATTGGGCTCTCCAAGAGCCCCTTCCCCGGTGGTTAGGGCGTCTGCGCCGTCGGCTCCAGCAGTGCCCCGATCAGGGGATCACGGACGCTGTGGCGCTGTGGGAGGGTCTTTTCGGTTCCAGAAGAACGATCTACAAACGGGTGTGGCAGTTCAGTATCTTAGAGGAACCGGCCGTTTATCGAAAGCTCGCCGGCCGCTGTCGGGAAGAACAGCAAAGAATTGTCGCCACGGTCATCGGCCATCTTAATCGTATGGGGATCGCCGATGCCCCCTTGGGCTCCAACGATCTGCTTCTCGACGCCCCTCCGGTCAGTAAGGAGATCGAGTTCGCCATCGATGTCTTCTACCCCAATGAAGGGGTCTATCGCCGGCTCAACAGCGTCTCTCCCGTCATCCAGACGCTGGCGACCCAGCAGTTCGACGATTACGTCAAGCGGGTGCGATTCTACGCGCCCGAACCGATCGCCAAGAAGCTCAAAACCCTCCCCTTCCGTGAGGCGTGGCTGTAAGGCAGAACGCGGCGGGGTATGCGCCTATGACCGATACAGCTCCACAATCCTCCGCGTGTTCTCCGCGGAATCGAAACCGCTTCGAATCACCGCCTGACGGATTTTCTCTTTATCGGTACAGCGTTTGTCGCGCATCCGCAAAATGGCGTCCGCCCACTTTTCGGGATCATAATCCTCCATAAAACAGACCAGATCGAGCCCCAGATCGACCGCATGGGAATACCCCGGCGAGACGACACAGGGAATACCCGCTCCCTGGGACTCGGTTATCACCATTCCGAACCCCTCTTTGAGCGACGGGCCGATGAAAACATTAAGCAAGGCAAGGCATTCCGGAACATCGTCTCGATCCCCCAGATAGGTGACGCTCTTTTCCAGATCGAGCCGCGAGACCTCCCGCCGGAATTCCTCATAGTATTCCTTGTCCTGCAGCCGCCCCATAAAGAGAAAACGCGTGTCGGCTCCCCGCCGTCGAAGAGCGTCGAGGAGCTCGGGAACAAAGATGTAATTCTTACCGCGAACAAAGGTGGCCGCGTAACCGAGGACCAACTCCCTGCCGCTGATCCCGAACTCTTGGCGCAGAGCGTCGACACGGGCGGGATCGATCCCCATAAAGCGCTCCATATTCATCGCGTTATTGATCACCTCATAGCGATGTCCCTCACAAATCGAGGGGGAGAAAAGAATCTTGGCCTCCGGCTCGGAACAGGCCCAAAAGTCGGTCGCGCAGTGATTCACCAGGAAACGAAGAATTTTCGCCTCAACAGCGCGGGGGCGGAGATCCCAAAAAGAATACAGTTTACTGCCATGGGTATGAACGATTATCTTTTTCACCCCCGCCAAACGTGCCGCCAGGGCGACCATTCCCCCCTTACGGTTAAGATGGGAGTGGACCACATCGGGGATGCCGATTTCCTCGCGCAAGAGCTTCTTAAACTGCCGAATATACCCCAGTCCCAGTCCGTTCCATTGGGGACAAATATAAAAAATACGGCAGCCACGCTGCCGTATTTCCTCGTCAAAAGCCCCTACAGGCGGCTTACCGCCGGCGCCGGAGGTCTGAATCAGAAAATCAAAACGGACATCATCGGGGAGATGACGCAGGATGTCCATCAACATCACCTCGGCACCACCGTGATTCATTACGCCACTGACTTGAAGGACGTGGAGACGTTTTTTTTCTTGAGGGGGCATACACAAACCTTATTTATGTTTGGAATTTTCAAGAAAACCCGCGATTTGCCAACGGATACCAAGAACAATTAATCATAAGGGACTTTTACCATACAGGTACATGGGGGACAAAAAGGGTGTCCCTTTAAGAAACCGGCAGGCGTATGATTAAGTGTCCCATTGGCGTGATTGTACTTTACCTCAAGATTCGCGCAACGAGCAGGAAGGCCTCAATAATCCTCTTTGTGATCATCCCGTATCACCCAACAAAGGCAATCAAGTGACCTTCTCAGTTTAAACACCAGCCGGCAAAACATTACCGAGCCCCCCCAAAAGGCATTGGAGCCATCAACTTAAAATATCCCCAATACCTTCTTCCTCTCGGCCGAGGCCAAGGAATAGACACCCCGCAAAGGCCCCTGGGTGTGGGAGACGGTGTTCTCCTCCATCGAGTAGACCTCGAAATTGACCACTTCCTGGGAGGGGACGCCGTGGTCCGGATCGCCGGTTCGAACAATATGGGCGGAGATGATATAGTCAAAGTCCTCGCCGAGGGCGGCGACCCACTGTTGCCGCTTACTCGGGATGAACATATCGTTGCGCTTCACCCCGCTTTTTTCCAGCGCCCGCTGGAGGGTCGCGTCGTCGATAAAACTATAGGAGGTATCTTCGCTGAACTGCTTGCGGACCTCACGCGAAAGCTCGGGGACCTCTCGGCCATTGACGTCGTTCACCCCAAGGAAACAGATACGCCGATCGGTCGGCTGACCCGGCGAGAGAAGGTCGTTGTTACGCATCTTCACGATCACCGAGTGTGTCACCTCGGCCAGCCCCGCGTCGGATCCGATTCCGGCGGCCGTCTCGGGGGTCTCGGGAACCTGGGAGGACTTGTTCGATGAGAAGGCCGAACAACCGGCAATCAGTGTGACAGCCAACAGCGATACCAGCGCGGGGATTTTCCCGCGAAAAAGGGCAAAACAGCTTATTTTATCCCGATCAAACAACATCGGCCCGATTCCCGTGGTTTGACAAATATTTCTTTCTGCCGTACGATTAAAGCCATCGGCGACGCCGGTGGGGACTATGATGTTTTTTTCGCCGCGTGGCAAGAGCATTATTCCCCTCTTACCGGAGGAAAGACGTTTTTCGAAAAGAGGATAGATGAACACTCCCGACAGCCGGCCGGAAGAACTCCTTCCGGACAATGGCCCGACCCTTGACGACCCTGTGAATGCTGATTCCGGCAAGAAGGAGTACGCCGTTTCACGGGCGGCCGTTTTTGTCCAGGCGGCCGTCGCCGCGGCGGTCATCTTCGCGCTGTACCTGACCTGGGAACAGCGGCGCGAAAAGACCCTCGGGGAATCCCAATATCGAGCGGGGAAGCAGCATATCGTCATCCAAGACCCGCCCCCTTGGATCTCTCCGCGTTTCATCGACGAGGTTCTCAAGGATGCGCCCGATCTGGCGGGGGAGATCAACATCACCGACCGAGGTCAGGTGGAACGGTTCTATCGCGCGCTGACGCATCATCCCTGGGTCAAGCGGGTTAAGTCGCTGAAGATCAGTTACCCGGCCAATATCGTCGCCTCGATCGAATTTCGCGAGCCGATCGCGCTGGTGGAGGCCTCCGATCACTACGAGGGGGAGTACGAAAACAGCGTCTTCCCGATCGATTGTGAGGGGATCCTCCTGCCGGACGACTACCTGACCGCCTCCATGGCCTTGGACCCAAGCTCCGTCTATGACTATATCTGGATCGCGGGAATCCAATCCACACCGATGGGAGGGACGGGGGAACCTTGGAACGACCCGGCGGTGGAGGACGCCGCGATGCTGGCCGACTTCCTCTCCGACAAATTCGTCCGGCTCGGGATCCAAAAGATATCCCTCCCCCCCAATCAGCAGCTCAATGAGTTGGAGGCGGACGCTCGGTTCGAGCTGATCACCACCCACAACAGGAAGATCCCTTGGGGCGTCTTCCCCGCCTCACCGGTGATCTCCGCCCGGAAACAGGCCGATGGTCAGCAGCGCAGCGAGACGCTTAAAAGTGAGCTGTTCGCCCGGGAACAAAGAAAGGTCGACTGGCTCGTTGACCTGATTCAGCGTTACGGTTCCCTCGACGACGTCCCGCAGGAGGAACTCGACAAGGGGATGGGGGAATAACCCTCAAACGCTCAAAGGCCGGTTCTCCCGGCGTTTTCTCTCAATAGACGCCGATGGCCCTCATCCACGCGCCCACCCGCTCGGGCCAATCACCGGCGTGATCGTCGGTCGGCCGAGTACCGAAGCCGTGACCAAGACCGGCCAGGATATGAAGCTCGCAGGGGATCTCCATCTGGTGAACCTTCTCGTAAACGGCGATCGAGCCGAGGGAGGCGATCGGGTCGGTGTCGCCATGAATCAGGCACAGCGGCGGGGTCTTATCATCAAAGAGAAAATCGTCGACCATCGTCGCCCCGTACCCGCGGTCTTTATTGACCGAATCGGCGCCGTCGCTGAGGACATACGCCGGATAGATCGGAACCGCGAAGTTCAGGTGACAGGGGACCGTCCGGTCAAGATCATCAACCGGTTCGTAGGAAGAGGCACTCGATGAAGCTGCCGTCATCAGCGTCAGATGTCCCCCGGCAGAAAAACCGAGCATCCCGATTTTTTCGGGATCGATCCCCCACTCTTCGGCGTGGGAACGAACGATGCGAACCGTCCGCTGCGCGTCCTGCCAGGCGGGAAGATGTTTCGGGAGATTCTCTCGGCGGGGGATGCGATAGTGAAGGATCACCACGGTAATCCCCTGCTTGTTAAAGCGCTCGGCCACGGAGCTTCCCTCGTGCTCGACCGCCAGATCGTTGTACCCTCCGCCGGGCGCGACGATAAGACACGCGTCGGAAGTCTTTTCCGCCGGCGGGCAGTAGATCCAGACAGGAACCGTCAGATCTCCCGCCTCGGTCGTTTGCGCCGACTCGTTCGGCGCGGCGCCGGGCCAGACAGGTTCCCCTGTCGAGGCGGCGAGGGCCGCCCCCCCAAGAATCACAAAGGACGAAAGGACAAAAAACAGGTTGGAAAGGGACGTTTTCATCGTTTTTCTCCGTGGCAGGGGTGAAGGTTGATTTAAAAAGGGACGTTTCGTTTTTCCCTTGGTTGTGATGGTGGGGGGATTGTCGGCCGCGGAGGATCACTCAAATTCGCGAAACAGCGTATTGACCGCCTTGGCCATCGCGGAGGGGTAACGCTCGTCGTCCAGGACATGGAAGATTTTTCTCCCTGTATCTTCCTCGCAGGCGGACCAGGTGATCGCGCCGCGCTCGTCGGCGTGGACCTTGATGTTCTCCAGACGGAAAAGCGCCGCCGCGGGATCGACCTCATGGGAGGGAACGATCTGGCCGTCGCGGGTGACGGTTCGACCGGCGAGGGTCAGCAAACTGGCCGTTGCCCACAGCGCGCGGGAACCGCCGTTGTTCGAGCGAATCGTCTCAAGCCACTGCCGCTCCTCCAGGGACTTATCGAGAAAACGAAGCCAGGAGAGATCCGCGCTGCGGGAAAACATGTAGTACATGAAATTACGAAAAGCGGGAGAAACGCCCTCGAGCAAAACCTCGTGCGGGGCGCTGAAATAGGTGGAATAACCACCGCTGCGCCAGTTAAGCGTGGTGTGCCAGCAGGGGAACCAATAGACCGGACAGGGAACTTTATTAAACAGCGCCGCCTGCCCCGCCGGGTTGACGGTGATGTTGTATTCCACCTGGTCGGGACGCTCGGGATTCGGGAAGGCGCTTCCGCAATTAAGGTAAATACCCGCGCACTTTTCGCGGAACAGATCCGGTTCACGAAGCGTGGCCACGGCGATATCGGGGGCGGAACTGCCGGCCTTAAACCGAACGGGCTTCTCGCTGCGGCGCAGGGTATCGAGGATCATCTTAACCGCCGCCAGTTCGCGCGCCGGGGCATCGGCAAAAGAATCGTCCACCGAAGTCATCTTCATCGACGAACCGACCACCCCGGGGACCGCCCTGGCGCAGATGCGGTTCAGCTGCGCCAATGCCGCGATGGCCGGATCCCCTCCCCCTGCTCCATCGGCGGGAGGATAATCGAGTATCACACCGAGCGGGTCGATCCATCCCTTTTGAGCCAGGGCAAAGAGAACGGCCAAATCGAAGTGGTCATCCGGATCGCAGTGGGGATGAAACAGATCGGTCTGATGCAGCACCGCCGGGGGAGTGTCGTCGGAACGTTCCTCGGCCCGCAGCGGAGCTTGGATCGATCGATCGCAGACCAACGCCGAGGCCGCCCCAAAGAGACTCCCCTGAACAAAACCACGCCGCGACAAATTCATCGGTAAAGAACCTTTCCTTGGGACGATCACTCTCTTCACTGTAAAAACCTCAGCACTTTGCGGCCCCCTCCCTCAGAAAAAATTATAGCTTCCGTCCATTCGGTATTCAAGACAGCGGGGCGGGCATTGGGTATAATGAGGGCCGAATAAATTATCCTTAAACCATTACAACCCCCGCGAAGAGTGTTTATGCGTTGGATTCGATTTGATTCAGTCGGAGGCGCCTCGGGCGATATGATCCTTGCGGCTTTGATCGGCCTGGGCGCGGACGTGAATATCTTAAAGGAACGCCTGGAAAGTGTCTTCTCCGATAAGTTCACCCTTCGATTAGAAGAGGCCTCTTCCCACGGGCTCCACGGCCGGAGGATGACCGTCGACCTTCATGAGGAGCACCCCCATCAACACGAGGAGCATGGTCATCATCACCATCACGAGCATGAACATGACCACGATCACGGGACAGAACACCATCATCACCATGAGCACCGCTGTTTCGCCGATATCCGCGATCTGATCAATGCCTCCCCTCTGGAGGAGGCAATCAAAAAGGACGCCATCGGCATCTTTCGCCTCCTGGCCGATGCCGAAGGGACGGTTCACCAATGCCCCCCCGAGGAGGTCCACTTCCACGAGGTAGGCGCCGCCGATTCCATCATCGATATTGTCGGGGCGGCGATCGGTTTCCATCTGCTTGGGGTCGAAGCGATCGAGGTCGGCCCAATCCCGGTCGGCAGCGGGACGGTCCGCTGCGCGCACGGTCTGATCCCTGTCCCCGCCCCGGCGGTCGTCGAACTTCTGAAGCTCGGGGCCTTCCCGGTGGCAAGTGACTGCGAACCTGTCGAAATGCTCACCCCCACCGGCGCGGCGATCCTCAGCTACTGGCCAAAAGCGACCTGGTCCGGCTCAACAAAGATCCTCCGGTCCGCCCACGCCTTCGGTCATCGCGCGATGGCCGGCCGCCCCAACCTTCTGCGCGCGACGCTGTGCCAATGCGACGGCGACCCGACCTCCGGCGGCGGCTGCGCCGCCGTTTTTCCCACCGAGAAGCTCTCCCTGCTGCAGTGCAACTTGGACGACATCAGCAGTGAACTGACGGCCGAGGCGGCACGGCGCCTGTTCGTTCTCGGCGCGCTCGATGTTTGGATCACCCCAATCCTGATGAAAAAAGGACGCGCGGGGCAGATGCTCAGTGTTCTGGTCCCCCCCGATAAAAAAGACACTCTCCTCACCGCGATCTTTGAGCAGACGGGGACCTTCGGCGTCCGGGAAGAGGTGGTCAATCGTTACGCCTTAGATCGCGGCTTTGTCCCGGTCTCCACCCGCTTTGGGGAGATCCGCGTCAAGGTCGGTTCGCTTTTTGGCCGCCGTCTGACCGCCTCGCCCGAGTTCGACGACTGCCAAAAGGCCAGTTCCCAGTCCGGAGTCCCCTTGAGCGAAGTCTACGAAGAAGCGCGCCTGGCCTACCGGCGCTCAGAGCGGGGGGAGGCGTAAAAAAATTTCTCCGGGGGTACTTTTCGCGCTCCTTTTGCCGGAGGATACACCAGTTACCCCCCCTTCAAAAAAGTTTCTCCTTCTTGCCGCTCCCCCCTCCGAAGTGTTATAATGGGTAAGGGTGTTTCGCTTCTTTTGGCCCTCAAGAGAGCCAAAAGCCGTGTCCGCCGAGGAGATTGGCGGACACCGGCGAACAGACGTCATTTTCCGTCCGCGGGCCTTCGACCGCCGAGAGAAAGTCTATGAGTTGCGACGATAACGATCCCGATAAGACCGGTCAAAACCCTCCCGGTCAAAATCGCGGGGATCAAAACAACAGCGACCCGAAGATTCCCGAGCCGCCAAGCGGTTCGTCGGAACTTTACCGGATCAACGACACCGACGGTTCTTCGGGGCCGATCACCGATCGACAGATCCGCTGGCAAACGCCGAAAGAGGGCTACGTCGCCCCTCCGAGTGACGGCGAAAGGTCGGCTTACGAAACCAGCGATTCGCAGCAAGCCGGCGGCGATACCCCCAGCGCCGAGGCCCTGCGCTGGCAGATGCCCAAAGAAGAGTTTCGGACCTCGTCCTTCACCCCCGAGAGCGAACTGTATCAGACCAGTTCCCAAGACACTCCGGAGGAAACCACCCAGCAGGCCCGCTCTTGGCAGGTCAACGCCGGTGAGGTACTGTCCGACAGCGGTTCCGGCGAGGTCTACGGTCTCAAAAGCGGGGTCACCCCCTCCGACCAGCAGCCGGGCCCCGATCTTCAGGTTCTTTTCGCCGACACCCAATACAATCCCGACGACGTCTACAGTATCGGTTCCGGCAGCGGTGAAACCGACAGCGCCGCTGCCGGCGGCCCCCCCCCTGACGGCGTGCCCGGTGAGGACGCCGCAAAAAAACAATCCCCCCCCTCCAGCGACATCTACGGCGTCGGCGCGCCGGCCGAAAGGTTCTATTCCCCCGAAATCAGCCGGGGACGAAGAACCTTTGAAGACCCCGACGAGAAATACGCCGACCCGGTCGGCCGTGCCGAGTACGAGGGGGCCCTTTCGGTCGAAACGCTCTACGAACGCCGAAAGAATCAGGATCGTCACAAGATGCTCAGCGACGGCATCTCCCCCGACGACGAGACAATCCAGCCCCGCCATCCGGAACGTCCGAAGCTCCCCTCTTACCCGTTTTTTCGGGGGATCCTTCGTCCTTTCCTCAGCCCGTCCTTCGTGCTTCGAATCTCGATGCTCGCCTTCGCGGCGCTGGTCCCCTTCTACCCGGGGATTTGGCATTTTTCGCGCCATGGTGACGAGATGGCGGAGGTTTTCGCGCAAAGTGCCTCCCAGGCCGAGGTTCCGATCTCGCACTGGAAACAGCTTTTCCAGCTCCCGACGATCAACAGCTTTCTGGGGATCCTTTTCGAGGATCGACTCTGGCTCTTCTTCGTCTCGCTGGTCTGGGGAGTCTTCGCGGTTCCCTACCTTCTGCAGGTTTTCACCGTCACCGCGGCCGGCGACGATCGTATTGAGGAATGGCCCGACGGGGGACTTCTCAACGGGATCATTCAGTTTCTCTGGATGGCCGCGCTGGTTTTAATAGCCGGGATCCCCGGCTGGCTGATTCTCCGTCCGCTGAACTGGGAAGAGGTCGGTTTTATCGCGGGAACGATTTTTATCACGCCGATTTTTTTCCTCTCTTCGATGGAGTCGGGGCATCTCTTTAACCTGGCGACCAAAGGAGTGCTTAAGAGTCTCTTCACCGCCCATCGGTACTGGCGCCGATTCTACATCGTCTCTATCCTTCTGTTCCTCCTGGGGGTGCTTGCCTTTGGCGGTATCCTCTGGTACGTTCTGGAGCAGATCGGTACCCGGCAGCTGCGTGTCATCATCGCGACGATTCTCTCCGCGCTTTTGTTCTCGATCCTCCCGACCCTTTACCTCCGCTATCTCGGCCGTCTGGCCTGGATCATTCAAGACTCGGCCAATAGCGGCACCAAAGGAAAAGGGGACAAACCGTCAGACGAAGATGACGTGATTGTGTTTACCGCCGACGAAGAGGTCATTTACATCGATGAGGCATAAATAGCTTCATGGCTTGAGTATCGAATGTTTTATGGAAACCATAAAAGTTTTTCTGCTGGCGATCATTCAGGGGATCGGCGAATTTCTTCCGATCAGTTCTTCCGGGCACCTGCTGGTTCTCGGTAAACTCCTTTCGGGGGAAGATCTCGCCAGCGGGGAAATCTTCGCCTTGGAAGTTCTCCTTCACGCCGGAACCCTTCTTTCGATTTTGATCGTCTTCCGCCGAGAGATCCTCGCGGTGCTGACCGACCGAAAGAACTGGCGTGTTTTGGCCCTGCTGGCGCTGGCCTGTCTCCCCACCGCGGCGATCGGCCTGTTCATTAAAAAGAGGTATCCGTTTTTGGTCGAGTCGCTCCCGCTGGCGGGTCTGGGATTCCTCTGTACGGCGGCCTTGCTGATCACGGTGGTCCGCAAAAAAAACGGCGTGACCGAAACCGACGAAGAACCGCCGGAAAAGTCGCTGGAAAAAATAACGATCGCCGACGCGCTTTTTATCGGCCTCTTCCAGGGGATAGCCGTTCTCCCTGGTTTTTCCAGAAGCGGCCTGACGATCGCCTCGGCCCTGATGCGCCATGTTGACCGCAAGGGTGCCGCCGTCTTTTCCTTCCTGCTGGCGATCCCCACGATCGGCGGGGTGGCGCTGCTGGAAGGGATCGAACTGTTCCGCCAGCCCGGCGCCTTTTCCAACCCGCGGATGCTCACCTGGGTTTTGGGCGCGCTGGTCAGCTGTCTGGTCGGTATCATCTCCTTGGTCTGGCTGCTCAAGTGGCTCAAAAGCGGCTCGCTGTGGCGCTTTGCCTGGTGGCTGATCCCCCTGGGTCTGGTCGTCCTTTGGCTTTCGCTTTAGTATCGGCCGTGTCAGCCCGCGCATAAACGACAACACAGTACAGGTCCTCATTAAATAATCACCATTTCAAAGGAGCGTATCATGGAATTCACACCGAGTTATTTCCGTCATTATCCCGACGAGAAAGGGTTTTTCGGCCCCTTTGGCGGCTGTTACGTCCCCAAAGAATTGGAGGCGGCGTTTGAGGAGGTTGACGAGGCGTATCAGACGATCTGCCGCAGCGCGCAATTCATCAATGAACTGCGCCGAATTCGGCGCGAGTTTCAAGGCCGGCCGACACCGGTCTACCACTGCAATCGTCTCTCGCGCAAAATCGGCCGCTGCCAGATCTACCTCAAGCGTGAGGACCTCAATCACACCGGCGCCCACAAGCTCAATCACTGTATGGGCGAGGGGCTCCTGGCCCACTATATGGGTAAAAAACGGCTCATCGCCGAGACCGGCGCCGGTCAGCACGGTGTCGCGCTGGCCACGGCGGCGGCGTACTTCGGGCTGGAGTGCGAAATCCACATGGGAGAGGTCGATATCGCTAAACAGGCCCCCAACGTCGCGAGGATGAAGATCCTCGGCGCCAAAGTCGTCCCGGTTTCCCGGGGGCTCAAGACGCTCAAAGAGGCGGTCGACTCAGCGTTCGAGTCGTATCTGAACAGCTACAAAGAGAGCATTTACTGCATCGGTTCGGTCGTCGGGCCGCACCCCTTCCCGATGATGGTTCGCGACTTCCAGATGGTCGTCGGGCAAGAGGCGCGTGAACAGTTCCTGGAGATGACCGGCCTGCTCCCCGACGCCGTCACCGCGTGTGTCGGCGGCGGAAGCAATTCCGCGGGATTCTTCACGGGTTTCCTGGCCGACGACGTCGAGATCATCGGCGCCGAACCGCTCGGGACCGGCCCGAAGATCGGCTGTCACGCCGCGTCGATCACTTACGGAAAGCCGGGGATTTTGCACGGATTCAACAGCATGATGCTCCAAGACGACCAAGGGGAACCCCTTCCGGTCTACTCCAACGCCAGCGGGCTCGACTACCCCTCCGTCGGTCCGGAGCACGCTTTCTGGGCCAGCGAAGGGCGGGTCGATTACCAGACGGTTTCCGACGATGAGGCGGTCGAGGCGTTCTTCAACCTCTCCCGCTACGAGGGGATCATCCCGGCGCTGGAGAGTTCCCACGCCATCGCCGCGGCGATCCGCTGGGCCCGTTCGCACCAAAGCGGAGCGATCATCGCCAACTGCTCCGGCCGGGGAGACAAGGACCTCGACTATGTCCTCGAAAAGTACGGGGACGGTTCGGACCGCCTCTTCTAAAGAGCGAAAGAGGGGGCAAAAAAATAAAAAATTCATTCACTGCACCCCCCTTTAAGAGTTGCATTTCACTATAAAACCCCTTATACTCAATCCTTATTGGGTATACAGGTCGATTCCATCGAAGTATCAGGAGACATTTTTATGAAATCCAGTTTCTCTCGCCGTCAATTTCTCAAAACCGGTTCGCTTTCGGCGGCTGCTCTAACGATGGCCTCCGGCGCGGTCAAAGCCGTTCACGCCGGTGAAAACAACACCATTAAGGTTGCCTGGATCGGATGCGGCAATCGTGGGGCCGGCGCCATCCGTCAGGCCCTCAACGCCGACGATAACATCCAGCTCTACGCCGCCGCCGACGCCTTTGAAGATAAGGTCAACGCGATGGTCGACGCTCTGTCCGAAGACGCCGATTTCGAGGGAAAGGTCAACTGCCCCGAAGAGCGCCGTTTCTTCGGAATGGACGCTTACAAAAAGGCGATCGACTCGCTCGATGACGGCGATATCGTCCTTTTGACGACCCCGCCGGCGTTCCGTCCGCTCCACTACTGCTACGCCGTCGACTCGCCGAAGATGATCAACGTCTTCGCCGAGAAGCCGGTTGCCACTGATATCCCGAACCTGAAGATGATTCGCGAGGCGAACGAGCGCGCGATGAAAAAGGGGATTAAAGTCGGGGTCGGTCTGAACAACCGCAACTATCTGCGTACCGAAGAGACCGTCAAGGCGATCCAAGACGGCGTTATCGGTGATGTCAATTGCTGCTGGGTCTATCGTTTCCATGGTCCGCACAATCTTTCCCCGATCGGGAATTGGACCCGCCTGCAGCATCAGCTGCGCAACATTTTCTGCTTCGACTGGACCAGCGGCGGCTTCATCGTCGACGCGCTGATCCACAACGTCGATATCGCCTGCTGGGCCTCCGGCGAGTACCCGATTGCCGCTCAGGGTTCCGGCGGCCGCACCCACCGCGAGGTCAAGGACCAGCTCATCGACCTGGCCTCGGTCGAGTACATCTTCCCCAGTGGGAAACGCCTCATGCTCCAGACTCGCACGATGCCGAACACCTGGAGCAACTTCTGCTGCTGCATCCAGGGGAGCAAGGGGACCGCCCACCTCGGCGAAGGTGTTGGGGAACCCGCCTGCTACAAGGGCTATGAGGGCCTTCCCTTCTCGAATACCCGCCAAGACGCCTTCTGGACCGCTCAGCAGCCGGCCAACAATTCCTACCAGGAAGAGCACAACCGTCTGTTCAAGGCGATCCGCGAAGACCGCGCTTGGAACGAGATGGAACGCGGTATCATGGCGACCTTCACGACAATCCTCGGCCGTATGGCCACCGAGACCGGTCAGTATCTCTTCGCCGATCAGGTCTGGGAGTCGCAGTTCCGCTATGATTCCAAGATTCGCTACGCCGACCTGACCTTCGACGGAGAATCGGTCGTCATGCCGGACGAAAACGGTGATTACCCGATCCCCCATCCGGGCGTGACCGAGTTCATCTAAAGCAGACCATTCCTCGCCTTTTGTTTAAAGGTGTGTGACCTGCAAAAAAGGGCCGCTTCAAGCGGCCTTTTTTTGTTCTCTTTTCGGAGGTTTTTGATCTGTTATCGCTTCGGCGCGTGATTCGGTACTTTCCCCTTCGGGTTTGCTTTTTCCCGCCGAAGATTTTATACTCGGGATTCATCGGGTGGAATCATCACCGCAAATACCTGAGGAGGCCTCTATGAAATCCCGTTTCCCCCGCCGTCACTTCCTCCGATCCGGTTCGCTTTCGGCCGCCCTGACGCTTGGCTGCGGCGCCGTCAAGTCCGTTCACGCCGGCGAAAACAACACCATCCGTGTCGCCTGGATCGGCTGCGGGAACCGCGGGGCCGGCGCCATCCGTCAGGCGCTTTTGGCCGATGAGAACATTCAGCTGTTCGCCGCCGCCGACGCTTTCCAAGGACGCGTCAACGCGATGGTCCATGTTTTGGAGGAAGACCCCGATTTCGAGGGGAAGATCAACTGCCCCGAAGAACGCCGTTTCTTCGGAATGGGCGCCTACAAAAGCGCGATCGATTCCCTCGGCGACGGCGACCTCGTCCTATTGACGGCCCCTTCGGCGTTCCGGCCGCTCCACTACGGTTACGCGGTGGGTTCACCGAAGAGAATTCACATCTTCGCCGAAAAACCGGTCGCCACCGATATCCCCAATCTAAGGCTCATCCGCGAGGCGAACCGGCGCGCGGCGGACAAAGGGATCAAAGTCGGGGTCGGTCTGAACAACCGCCACCATTTCCGAACCGAAGAGACTATCCGGGCGATCCGAGACGGCGTCATCGGCGAGGTGAACTGCTGCTGGATTTACAGTCTCCAGGAATCGTATAACCTTTCGCCGATCGGCAGATGGACGCCGCTTCAGCACCAGCTGCGCAATGTCCTGTGCTTCGACTGGGCCAGCGGCGGGCTGATCGTCGACGCGCTGACCCACAACGTCGATATTGCCTGCTGGGCCGTTGGCGAGTACCCGGTCGCCGCGCAGGGCTCCGGCGGACGAACTTTTCGCTACAGCAAAGAGCAGCTCATCGACATCGCCACGGTCGAGTATATCTTCCCCAGCGGCAGGCGACTGATGCTCCAGTCTCGTACGATGCCGCGAACCTGGCAGAATTCCAGCTGCCTGATCCAGGGGAGAAAGGGAGCCGCCCTTTTAGGGGAGCGTGTCGCGGAACCGGCCTGCTATCGAGGATACGAGGGGTTCCCCGACTCAAAGACCCGGCAAGACCCGTTCTGGACCACCGAGCGGCCGGCCAACGATTCGTACCAGGAAGAACAGTGCCGCCTGCTCAAAGCGATCCGCGAAGACCGCCCCTGGAACGAAATGGACCGCGGCATCATGGCGACCTTCACGACGATTCTCGGGCGCATGGCGGTCGAGACCGGTCAGTACCTGCTCGCCAATCAGGTCTGGGAGTCGCGTTTCCGCTATGACTCCAAGATTCGTTACGCCGATCTTGCGATCGACGGTGAGTCGGTCGTCATGCCGGACGAAAACGGCGATTACCCGATCCCCCATCCCGGGGTGACCGAGTTCATCTAACAAAACAAGAGTCGCCGCGCTATTTAATCGACGTCATATACCGGACAAAACCTTTGTAGAAACGTTCCCAGTCATCCCCGAAGACCGCTTCGAAATCGGCGAGGCGCTCTTCGGGGGTATACTTTTGATACGGATACTTTTGCGCGACAAGCTTGATATACTCACTGAGTTTCTTGGGCTGCTTCATGTTTAAGTAGTGAAACAGCCCCCAGGCGACCGCGTAGCTGTCGAGTAAATTCCCCTCGAACTGATTGCTTCGGAGGATATCTCGGATCGGATCGGCCGGCATCTTTTCAAGGTAAGAGATCAGCTGCCGATGACGCACCAGATTCGGGTGAACGGCGCTGTAGCGCCGATTCCAACCGGCGGCGGCGTCTTTGCTTGGGGTCTCAAACGCCATCGACAGCCCCTCCACCAGCCAAAGCGGATAAGGGCCGGTACGGGGGAACATCTTGCGGTTGAACGCGATCTGGTGGGTCGCCTCGTGGACAATGGTCGAGACATTCAGCTCCGCGTTCGGCCGGGCGAGAAACTCGGCGATCTGCTGGGAATTGAGCCGGCGCCCTTTGCGCGGCTGCTCGGCGGTCTCCTCTTCGGACAGGTCATACAGAACGACGCGGTTGGTGACTCGGTTGTAGTAGGCGACGATCCCCTCGGCGCTTAACATATCCCGCTCGGCGTAATTGGTGAAGACCTCCCTGTTCGGGAATATAATCACCGGCATCACGAACTCGGGATCACTTAAGTTCAGTCCACGCTGCGTTTGATATTTGTCAAACCCCAGATAGAGGGTCTCAAAGAGCTTGGAACACCAGGCGGCGTACGCCTCGGAGGTATTGTAGACAAACAGAAAGTGCCGGCTCTTGAGAATCTTAAACCCCGCCCCGGCCTCGGCGCTCAACTGCTCGCCAAGCTCCTCGGCGTCCAAGGGGCGAAACGATTCGTCGGTCTCCTCCATAAGAACGATATCCGAATGGGGAATCACCTCCAAACGGCCGTCGGGAAACAGCACCGCGGCAAACCCCACCAGGTTCCCCGATCGATCCTCTCCCCGATAATCGACAATGAGCCGAGCGATCACGTCGGTGGGGCGTTCGGTTCGAACCGAATCGGACCGTTTCGAATCCTCGGGTTTTAAAACCAGATGAATCGTTTTCGTCTTGGGAGCCGAGGTAAGAACCGGCTCCGCGCCGTCGGTTTGGGCCAAGGCGCCGCATGAAAAGACTCCCAGCGCCGCCCAGGCGGCCAGCGCCAGGGCGAGGAACCTCACCGGCGCGGCAAAAACCATCCCGCATCCGGCATGATGACAATCGCAGAGTCGAACAATAAACAGCACCGCGCCTTTAGTCCTTAGTCGTTTTCACAGGACGAAACCGGAAAAATCCTCTTGGACAGCTCGTCCAAAAACGTTATAGTCCCACTATAGCAGTTTGTTTTTATTCCATCAAGATATTTTTCCCCTATGTCCCTGCCGAGAAATCATCACCCGCTTCCCCCGGTCGGCGCGCTGGTTTTCCTCCTGTGCGCCCAAGTTTTCCTCGCGGTATTGCCCGGGTGCAGTACCCCCTTGATAGCCACCGACAACGAATTTCTCCTTCGCTTCCCCGGGACGGAACGCCGCAGCGATAAGATCGCGGGGGTTCTCACGCCCAAAGACCGTCGTGAACTGATCGAGGAAAAAGGAGAAAAGGGAGCCCATGCCGGTCCCAATGAAAAGGAAGTCCTGGTCTTTCAGCTGATGCAGGAGTACAAGCGCTCCACCGACCCGATCATCCGCCGCGCGGCGATCGACGCTCTGGGAAAAATCGTCGCGGGCGCCGATATCAAACCGGCACTTCCCCTGCTGAACGAGGCCTTGCGTGACGAGTCGCTCGGGGTAAGAATCTCGGCCGCCAGTGCGCTGGGGACCTACGCCGAAAAAGCCGAGCAGACCGCCGCGGTCCTGGAGACCCGCGCCCAGGCAGCCCGGCTTCTGTCGCTGCGCTACCGGGAACTCGGCTACTCGATTGACGCCGGTGAGAAAAAAGAGAATGACGAGCGCAAGGATCTGCGTCTGACGATCCTCCGCTCCCTGTCCCACTTCCCCGAAAGTCCCGAACTGCTCGCCTCGCTGCGCGAGGGGCTCGAGGGGGAACCGCTCGACGACGGCGCTTTGCGTCTGTCGGCGATGAACGCGCTGGGGAAGGTCACCAAAAAACATTACGGCGCCGATTACGGGCTGTGGCGCGACTACCTCGATTACCGTGAGGGGAAGACCCCCGCGGCCCCCAAAGAGGTCTCGGCCTTCGCGGATCTGTCGATAGGTTCGATGAACCCGCTCAAGTAGAAGCGCGCAAGCCGTCAAGCTCCAGACCGATGAACGGTACCCACACTTTTGATCGCGCCGCGGGTTATTGGCGCCGGTGGTGGAACAAACAGGCCGGCGGCCGAGAAGTCTTCCACCTGGCGCTGCCGATGATCATCTCCTCGGGTTCCTTTGCCCTGATGCAGTTTGCCGACCGGGTCTTTCTCACCTGGTACAATCCCGCCGCGATGGCCGCGGCCTTCTCGGCCGGTCAGCTCCTGTGGCTCTTCGCGGCGTTCCCCTTCAGTATCATGGCGTACACCAACGCCTTTGTCTCGCAGTACAACGGAGCGCGCCAATTTCGCAAGATCGGTTCGATCATCTGGCAGGGACTCTTTCTGGTGGTCTTGATCTCCCCGCTGTACCTCCTCTTGATGCCGTGGCTCGACGAGCTGTTCGGTCTGTGGCATGAAAAAGCCGTCGTCAAGATGGAGAGCGACTATCTCTTCTGGCTTCTGTGGGGAATCACGCCGATGCTCGGCAACGAGGTACTCTCCTCGTTTTTCAGCGGACGCAAAAGAACCCGAACGGTGATGCTCGTCAATGTGTCGGCCATCGCCTTGAATATTGTCCTGGACTACGTGATGATCTTTGGCTGGCGCGCCCTCCCCTCCATGGGACTGACCGGCGCGGCGATCGCCACCACCATCTCGCAGTGGCTTCGATTCGGGCTGTTCTTCTTTTTGACCTGGCGCGTCGATCGGCGGTCCAAAGGACGATACCATTTCATCCGCGGTTGCCGTGTGAACTTCTCCCAACAGCGTCTTATGCTGAAATTCGGGGGGATGGGAGGGGTCCAATTCTCGATCGAAATGGCGATCACCGCGATCTTCATCCTCCTTCTGGGGATGGTCGGCACCGACGCGGCGGCTTCCAGCGCGATCGCCTTCAACCTTAATTCCCTCACTTTCCTCCCGATTCTCGGTCTGGGAAACGCTGCCACAACCCTGGTCGGCAACTACATCGGCCAGGGGCAGATCCCTTTAGCCCGGCGCTCCACACGAACGTCGCTGATGATCGGTCTGTTCTTCACGACGATCTTTATGATCCTCTATTTCTTCTTCCCCCATCTGCTGCTGGCCGCCTACTTTAGGGGGAACGCCGAGTCGATCGCGTCGCTGAACACGCTGACAACGATCCTTCTTAAGTTCGTCGCCGTCTACCTTCTGTTCGATACCGGAAACATGATCTTCGCTTCCGCGCTGCGGGGCGCCGGCGATACCGGTTTTTTACTGTTGGTCTCCATTATCTCCATCCCCTTCTTCACCGTGATTCCGTGGATCGGGATCCGCTATTTCCATCTGGGGATCTATTGGTGCTGGAGCATCATGACCGGCTTTTTGTGTGTCTCCAGCGTTATCTTCTTCCTGAGGATTCTCTTGAGCCGATGGGAGAAGAGTTTCGTCCGGGCCGACGACACCGCTAACCCCTAGCGGCTTTGCTCTTGTTTGAAGCTTCCGGAACCGCTAAAATAGAGGAAATAAAGAAGGTTTTAACGAGCATTTGCTCCCTTGCCCCTAAGGAAGGTTTTCATGGCACGTCAAGAATACAGACGAGAGAATATCCAGATCACCCCCACTCCCTCCCCCGCGCCTGCCAGTACGCCGTCCAAGCCGATTCCCTCCCTCCCGAAGCGAATCGTTTCTCTCGACGCGCTGCGAGGGTTCGATCTGTTCTTTCTCTTCGCGCTGGGGTCCATCCTTTCCTCGCTCTTGACCGGCCCTCTGGCTTCGCTCACCACGAAGTATCCCTTCCTCGCTCAGATCCCGCCTCAGTTAAATCATGTCCCCTGGGAGGGGTTCACCGCTTGGGATTTGATCATGCCGCTGTTTATGTTCATGGCCGGTGTGACCATCCCGTTTTCTTTGGCGCGCTACTGCTCCCGAAGCGGCGGGAAATTCTCGCCGCGCCTTATCTTCCGTCTGGCCCGCCGGGTGATTCTCCTTTGGGTTTGCGGGATGATTGTTCAGGGAAATTTGCTCAACCTCAAGATCGAGGGGCTTCGCCTTTACTCCAATACCCTTCAGGCCATCGCCGCCGGCTACCTCATCGCGGCCATCTGCTTCCTTTGCTTCCGCCGCCGCTGGCAGCTGCTCACCGCCTTCTTGCTCTTAGCCGGTTTTTGGGCCGCGATGAAATGGGGCCACGGTCAGGACAGTTACGGTCTTTGCGGCAACGGCTCTTACCAGCCCGATTTGAATTTCGCCGAGTTTATCGAGCGCAAAGTCTTGGGCCGCTGGCGTGACGGTTACGATTGGGCCGCCGGGGCGTTTTCCTCCGGTTACCACTATACCTGGGTTCTCAGTACCCTGACTTTCGGCGTCACCTCCCTGCTGGGAAGCATCGCCGGGGGAATGATCAAAGACGCGCGCGACCGGGCGTACCAAGATTTCACCAAAGGACCGATGTACATGACCTTCGGCATTCTGCTGGTCGGCGGTCTTGTTCTGGGCGCCGCCGGCTGGTTCTGGGCCAAGCTTCCGGCCGAGTCGTTCTTCTACTCCCCGATGATCAAGCACCTCTGGACCGGGTCGATGACCCTTTTCGCCGGAGGGCTGTCGTTCCTATTGCTGGCCCTCTTTTACCTGATCTACGATATTTGGGGATTGCCGCTTTGCGCCACCTTCCTGCGGGTGATCGGTATGAACTCGATCTTCTGCTATATGTTCGCGCACATCTATAACCTGGACGAGATCTCCCATAAGTTCCTCTACGGACTGGAGCAGTACATCGGCGGTTACTACCCCGCCCTGAGGACCTTCTGCGGCTTCTGTGTCCTGTGGTTCATTATGTTCTGCATGTACCGGGCCAAAAAGTTCATCCGGCTGTAAAAGCCACCGTCCCTTTAGACAAAGTGCTTGCCGTGTCCCAGATTCGGGACATAGGTATCCTCAAAGCGATCGTACAGATCGAAGAGAATCGTCCGGCAGTTCCCCCGGTTTTGGGCGTAGAGGGCTTTCACGTCCTCTTCGCCCACGGTGAAACTCTCGTCGTCGACCAGGTAGTGAACCAAGTGCCGGACCGTCTCCAGCGACGCGGCGGTCTTGAACAGGATCGGTATCCCGAAGACCGGCAGATGAGTCGTTAGGACCAGCCCCATTTTCTGGTCACGGCAGTACTTTCGCAGGCGGACTCTTTGGATAAACGACAGCTGCTCAAAGCCGTCCAGGAAAAGAACGTTTGCCTCCTGACGGCCGCGCGGGCCGTCGGAGAAACGGAGGAATTGGTCGATCTCGTCCCAAAACTCACCGGTCAGGAAGCTCTGCTGGTCGTGCAGTTCCCAAGAGAAGACCCGGCAGCCGACCGCCTCCAGCGCGGGACGAAGGGAACACAGGAGAGTCGATTTTCCGCTTCCATGCGGACCGACGATCTGCCCGCGAAATTGGGTCTGTTCCAAACGCTCGGCCAGCAGACGGCAGCCGACCCACGTCGAGGCCTCTTGGCGCAGCGAGACAGCCTCGCAGAGATAGTGCCCAAACAGATCGGGAGACTCGGCGCGAAAACGCTCCAGCAAAAGAGTGTCGAAATGAAAGGGGATCGCCCCCGGCTGGACGTAGCGGACCGAGAACGGGTTGTAGATCGGATCGTAAACTTCTTCGGCCAAACTCACTGCAGCACCTCCGTCATAGGGCCGTTCTGGCGCCGATCGTCGGTCTCTTCGGTGGAATGAAGCGCGCGGAGCATTCGAATCGAGGAGATATTCCCCAAACGAAACGGATGTTCCACCACCTCTTGACGGCCGTCGGCGAAAAACAGCCGAATCCGGACCACCCAGTAAATTTTTACCAGTTCCCCTTCGTAACTTAGGGGAGAATTGGGGAGCGTCACGCTAAAGCGCCCCGGTGTCCGCGGATCGATCCAGTCGCCGGCCTTCAGCGACCGGCGCCAAAAGGCGTGAACACCAAAATCTTCGTTCCCCTTTCCCTCGGTGTGCCACAGCACCGAGACCTCGACGGCCTCGATCGCCTCATCGGCGAAATCCGCCAGCGAGTAGCTCCCGGCAAGAGTCTCGCCCGGAAAGTAAAGCCGAGTTCCGTGTCCCTCAAAACGAAGCGGTATTTGCGTCGACGACCCCATACGACGATCTGTGCCTCACTCAAAGCCAGTACACCACACTACTGCCAGTATAGAATAAATACCTCAGGCGGAAGCGAAAACATTCTACGGTTTTACAATACATATTTATTTTTTCAAGCGTCCGCTCCCTTCTTTCGCGAAAAACCATCATAGTTTTCCACTCATTTCCGCGATACGCCCCTTCCGAAGCGAATCGCGCCGCCCTAATGTTTTAGTACGGCGGACTTCCCCTTTTTGCCCGGAAAAAACTTGATAAACCTTCCCAGCCCCCTCTCCCCGGCCCTTGATAAGGGGCCGTTTCTGGGGTATATATAAGGGCTTAGAATACCCTGCGGGTATTCCCGTGTAAGTACATATCAGTTACCCCCCCTACCACACAGAAAGCGGAAAGAGAACTATGGCGAAGTACAGTGCCGAGAACATCCGAAACATTGCCTTTTGCGGACACGGCGGTTCGGGAAAGACGACGCTGGCCGACACCTTGCTCAACGTGACGGGTATGGTCAAGCGCCCGGCCAGCGTGGACGATGGTACCAGCATCTGCGACTTCGACGAGGAAGAGAAGAACCACAAATATTCGGTCGAGTCGAGTGTGATCCACTTTGACCACGCCGGAAAGCACTTCAACGTGATCGACTGCCCGGGCTATCCCGATTTCATCGGTTCGACGATCGGCGCTTTCGGCGCCGTCGACACCGCCGCGATCGTGATCAACGCCGCCGCCGGCATCGAAGTCAATACCCGCCGGGTCTTCGCCGAGGCGAAGACCGCGGGGATCGGCAAGATCATCATCCTCAACAAGATGGACGCCGACAATATCGAGTTCGAGGAACTTCTCGAGAACATCAAAGACGTCTTCGGTCAAGAGGTCGCCCTGTTCAATATCCCGGTCGGTCACGGCCATGACTTCAAGGGGGTCGTCAGCACGATCAATCCTCCGGCCGAAACCGCCGGCGCCCTGCTCGATCCGGCCGAGATCCACGAGTCGCTCATCGAGACGATCGTCACCGTCGACGACGCCGTGATGGAAAGGTACCTCGAAGGCGAGATGCCGACCGAGGCCGAACTGGCCGCTCTTATCGCCAAGGGAACCCTCGAAGGTTCTTTGATTCCGGTCTTCTGCGTCTCCGCCAAAACCAAGGTTGGTCTCCCTGAGCTCATGGACGCCCTGGCCTCCTACGCCCTGCCGGCCGACATGATCGTTCGCCACGCGACCAACGCCGCCGGTGAGCAGATCGACGTGGTCGCCGACCCCAACGCCGCCCCGGTGGCTCAGGTCTTCAAGACCCGGATCGACCCCTTCGTTCAGAAGATCAACTACATGCGCGTCTTCTCCGGCACCTTGAAGAGCGGTATGCAGATCGCCGCTTCCTCGGCCCGCCGCGGTCTGAAGATCGCCCAGCTGTTCGAGATCCAGGCCAGCGACCTCTCCCCGATCGATGAGGCCGGCCCCGGTTACCTGGTCGCCGTCACCAAGAGCGAGGATCTCCACACCGCCGTCACCCTCGGTGACTGCACGATGCCCGAATTCCACTATCCGACCCCGATGGTCGGCCTGGCGGCCTCCCCGAAGTCGCGCGGCGACGAGGCGAAGGTCTCCGGCGCGCTGACCAAGCTGGCCGAGGAAGATTCCACCTTCCTGGTCGAGCGCAACGACCAGACCAAGCAGCTGGTCATCACCGGCGTCAGCGAGCTGCATCTGTCGATTCTGCGTGAACGCCTCAAGCGCCGCGACAAGGTTGAACTCGACACCAAAGAGCCGAAGATCCCCTACCGCGAGACGATTCTGGCCAAGGCCGAGGGTATGCACCGTCACAAGAAGCAGTCCGGCGGCGCCGGTCAGTTCGGGGAAGTTCATATCCGTATGTATCCGTTCCCGGGCGGCACCGATCCGAAGGAATTCGCCGAAGACAAGAACCGCTTCCCCTCCATGCGCGAGTATAAACATTCCCCCGAGAACAACTTCCTCTGGATCGACTCGATCGTCGGCGGCACCATTCCGAACAACTTCCTCCCGGCTATCGAGAAGGGGTTCCGCGAACGTATGGAGAAAGGTGTCATCGCCGGTTACCACATCCAGGATATCTGCGTCGAGGTCCACTTCGGAAAGCATCACCCGGTCGACAGTAACGAGCAGGCGTTCCGCACCGCCGGAAGCATGGCCTTCAAGAAGGTCTTCCTCGAGGCGAAGCCGGCCCTGCTGGAGCCGATCGTCATCCTCGAGGTGACCGTCCCGACCAACCACGTCGGCGACGTCAACTCCGACCTGGCCGGCCGCCGCGGCCGTCCGCTCGGGATGGAGTCCGCCGGCGGCGGGATGCAGACCATCAAGGCCGAGGTCCCGCTGGCCGAGGTGATGACCTACAGCCGCAACCTGGCCAGTATGACCGGCGGTCAGGGGAGCTACACGATCACCTTCGATCGTTACGACGTGGTCCCCGGCAACGTCCAGCAGCAGATCATCGCGGCGGCCGATATGGAGGAAGAGGAAGAGTAAATCCCCTTCCCGCCGGTATTTTGAGCGGCATCACAAAGCCCCGTACGGCCGTGCGGGGCTTTGTTCTTTTTCGATAGAAAATCAAAACAGCTTTGGAACCGACCCGGCAAACAACCGTTTACACCATCGGCTACGAAGGGGCAACGACGCAGAAGCTCTTTAGAAAGCTCCACGCCTGCGGGATCGAGCAGCTTCTCGATATTCGGGCGGTCCCCTTTTCACGCAAAAGCGGTTTTTCCGGCGATGAGCTGCGGACATTGCTGACCGCCGAGGGAATCCGTTACATCTCCATGCCCCGGCTGGGGATCCCCCAACAGTACCGCCATCGGGAGATCTCCTCCGAATCGCTGCTGGTCTTTTACGAAGAAGTCCTGCTGAGGAAAGTCCCCGACCAGATCGAACGCGCCGCGCGGCTTTGCCGCGCCAGGCCGACGGTCCTTCTTTGTTTTGAGGCCGACGCTCACTTTTGCCACCGCGGCCGTCTGGCCCATCGGATGGAGCGCCTTTACAACTTTCAAGTCGTCCACCTGAGGGTCGATTTCGATCTTCTCCCCGGATTTTGATCTTATCGGTTCTTTCGCGTTTGATTTTTCCTTCGCGTTGTGGGATACTAGAGGGAAACATTTCCCCCTAACAGCAAGGAGCCCACAATGACAGACCAAAGACACTCCCGTTCTATTCCGGCACTGCTCATCCTTTTGGCGGTATTTTCTTTCTTCACGTTCGTTGCCGCCGGCACGATGACCGCCGACGACGGCGCGCCGGCTCTGCTCGACGCCGACGACTGGACGATGATCGTGATCCCCGACCCGCAGGCCTACTCGCGCTACACACGCAATCAGGGGATCTTCGAGCTGATGACCGGCTGGATCGCCGAGGCGAAAGACCCCCTGCGCGTCGGCGCGGTGGTTTGCGTTGGCGACCTGGTCGAGTCGAACGGCGTGCTGGCCGACGGTGGAAAGTTTGGCAACCAAACCTGCGTCCAGATGTGGAAGTCGGTCTCCCACGCTTTTGAGAAGCTCGACGGGGTCTATCCCTATGTTCTGACTTTGGGAAACCACGATTACGGTCCGGAATTCATGCCGGACGGGAATCACTACGGGATCCACTCCTCGATCACCCGTGAGACAAAATTCAACGACTACTTCACTCCCGAACGCAACAGCGCCTGGGAGGGAAGCTTGGTGGAAATGGCGCCCAACGCCTTCGGCAAAAAGACGCTGGAGAACGCCGCCTACGAACTGACCGTCCCCGGCGGCGGAAAGATCCTTGTCGTCGCGCTGGAGTTCGTCCCGCGGGACGCGACGCTGCAGTGGGCTAAAGAGCTCTTCGCCCGGCCGCAGTACGCCGACACCTTCGGCGTGATCGTTACCCACTCGTATATGTTCCCCCTTTCCGGCGGGCTGGGACGTATCGGCAAAGAGGGATACCCCATCTGCGACGGCGACGCCAACAGCGGTCAGCAGATCTGGGAGAAGCTCGTGAAGCCCTCCTCCAACATCAGGTTGGTCCTGTGCGGTCACGTCTCGAAGGCGGACGACTTTGAGGGATGCTGCGGCTGCGTCGCCGATTTCAACGACGCGGGCAAAAAGGTGACGCAGCTGGTCTTCGACACCCAGGCGATGGGGGGCGGCTGGGAAGGAGACGGCGGCGACGGCTGGCTCCAGCTGCTGGAATTCACTCCCGATATGAAGAAGATGCGCGTGCGGACCTTCTCGCCGCTGTTTTGGATTTCGCCGACCACCCGTCAGCACGCCTGGAGCCACCTGGACTGCTGTGAGTTCCAGACCGACCTGGACTAACCAGACAGGTTCCCAACCGACGTGAATAAGTCACCTGCCGATCACAGATACCATCAACCATTTAATATAGAAAGAAGGATCGATGAAACGTTTCCTGTTTGCCGCGCTTTTCCTCGCCGCCCTGGCCGCGACCGCTTGGGGGGGAGAGAAAAAGTCGCTTTTGATCATGTTCGACGGTCTTCGCGCCGACGCGCTCTACAGCACCCCGACACCGAATATCGACTCGATTATCGACGGCAGCTGGGCCCCCGGTTACCATACTTCCTGGACCTATCAGGCGCACACCAATTTGGATGCCGACCCCTCCAGCGCCACCAACCACGTCGCGATCATCACCGGGGTCACCGCCGAGAAGAACCACTGCTTCAACAACGGCCAGATTAAAGACGCCCTTTGGAAAGAATACCCGTCGTATCTGTCCCGCCTTCGCGCGGCCGACCCGTCGCTGGTCACCGTCTGGCTCTACAACTGGAGTGAAAACGCCGACGTCCAGACCGACGCCACCTTCTTCGGCGATCCCCGAGGCGGCTACGCCGGCGATATGCAGAATATCGACCGAACGATCGCCTTCCTGAACGACACCTTCGACGAGCCTACCGACTACCACGGCCAGAGTTGGACCAAGGGGACCGACCCGGACGCGATCGGCCTTTACCTCGACTCGCTCGATATGTACGGTCACCGCGATTGTTTTTCGGCGTTCGATCCGGAATATTGCCGCCGGATGGAGATGTACGACGCGCGCGTCGGCGACTTGCTCGCCGCGATCAAGGCCCGCCCGACCTTCGACAGGGAAGACTGGATGGTCGTCATTGTCGCGGACCACGGCGGATACCACGGCTACCATGGGGTCCCGCTTTGCGAGAACTGCTACACCATTCCGCTGATCGTCACCTCGAAGCATACCGCCGCCGGCCGCATGCTCGGTCAGCCGCAAAACTGCGACTGCGCCGCCTACCTGCTCGACCATCATCTCGGCGCGATCCCCGCGGAACTCGACGGCAAGATCGAAAAAGTCACGACCGACCCGGCGCCGGATCCGGTTCGCGGGAAAGTCCTTGAGATGAGTTTCGACCGCGCCGACGACCCGGACGCCGAGAACGATCCGGCCGCCGCCACCGAGCGTTATTCCCCCGGTGTTCAGGGGGACGCCAGGTACTTCCCCGGCTCGGTCTGCCTGGGGGACCTTCCCGAACTGGCGACCGACCAGGGGCTGACCTTCACCTTCTGGTTCCGGACCAACAGTGACCAGCTCCACGATCCTCCGATCCTCAGCAATAAAGACTGGATCAGCGGAACGAACCCCGGGATCGCCCTGGTGACGCACCAAGGATACCTCTCGCTGAACATCGCCGACGGACAGGGCCACCGCGACGACATCGGCCCGATGGACTACTATGGGCCGGGCTGGTGGTTCGCCGCCATCACCATCCTGCCGGGTCAAAACGCCGTTCTGTACCTCGGCAACCAGGAAGGACGCCTGGCGTTCGTCTCCGACAATATCGCCGAGATGGAATCGCTTGCCACAAACCTCCCCTGGTACGTCTGCCAGGATGGTACCGGGAACTACGACCACAAGGTCAAGGGGTTCTATATCGATCAGCTCAACGGCTGGAACCGCGCGCTGTCGACCGATGAGGTCAAAGCCGTGTTCTTGAAACAGAAGAAGTAGTTCTTCCCCGCCTCGCGGGCGGCAAATCGGGGGGCGGCTGCCCCCCGATTTGCTGTCGGCACGGCCTGACGGTTTACTCCCGACAGGAAGAAAACGCGCACGCGGACCTTCCGGCCGCTAGTTTTCGCCGTCCCCCGGCGGATACCGGGCAAGCCGCCCGCCCATTACAGTACTATCAGTCATCTAACCGGAAAGAAAGTTCGATGAAACGTTTCCCGCTGGCCGCGCTTTTCCTCGCCGCCCTGGCCGTGACCGCCTGGGGGGGAGAGAAAAAGTCGCTTTTGATCATGTTCGACGGTCTTCGCGCCGACGCGCTCTACAGCACCCCGACGCCGAATATCGACTCGATTGTCGACGGCAGCTGGGCCCCCGGCTACCATACCTCCTGGACCTATCAGGCGCACACCAATTTGGATTCCAACCCCTCCAGTGCCACCAACCATGTCGCGATCATTACCGGGGTCACCGCCGAGAAGAACCGCTGCTTCAACAACGGACAGACCAAGGACGCTCTGTGGGAGGAATACCCGTCGTATCTGTCCCGCCTTCGCGCGGCCGACCCGTCGCTGGTTACCGTTTGGCTCTACGACTGGGGGGAAAACGCCGACATCAAAACCGACGCCACCTTCTTCAGCGAACCTCCCGGGGATGATTTCGCCGGCGATATGCGGAATATCGACCGAACGATCGCCTTCTTAAACGGCACCTTCGACGAGCCGGCCGACTACCACGGCCAGAACTGGATCAAGGGAACCGACCCGGACGCGATCGGTCTTTATCTCAGTTCGCTCGATTTGTACGGTCACCGCGATTGTTTTTCGGCGTTTGACCCGGAGTACTGCCGCCGGATGGAGATGTACGACGCGCGGGTCGGCGATTTGCTCGCCGCGATCAAGGCCCGTCCGAGCTTCGACCGGGAAGACTGGATGATCGTCATCGTCGCGGACCACGGCGGATACCGCACCGGGCATGGAATCGAGCTTTGCGAGAACTGCTACACCATTCCGCTGATCGTCACCTCAAAACATACCGCCGCCGGCCGCATGCTCGGTCAGCCGCAAAACTGCGACTGCGCCGCCTATTTGCTCGACCATCATCTCGGCGCGATTCCCGCGGAACTCGACGGGAAGATCGAGGAAGTCACCACCGACCCGGCGCCGGATCCGGACCGCGGGAAGGTCCTCGAGATGAGTTTTGACCGCGCCGACGACCCGGACGCCGAGAACGATCCCTCCTCCGCCACCGAGCGCTATATCCCCGGTGTTGAAGGGGAGGCCAGGTATTTCCCCGGCTCGATCTGCCTGGGGGACCTTCCCGAACTGGCGACCGACCGCGGGCTGACCTTCAGCTTCTGGTTCCGAACCGGTCATGAACAGCAGGGCGATCCTCCGCTGCTCAGCAATAAAGACTGGACCACCGGAAGGAACCCCGGAATCGCCCTGGTGACGCGCCCGGGTTTCCTCTCGCTGAATATCGCCGACGGACAGGGCCACCGCGACGACATCGGTCCGCTGGACTACTATGGGCCGGGCTGGTGGTTCGCCGCCATCACGGTCCTGCCGGGTCAAAACGCCGTTTTATACCTCGGCAATCAAGAGGGGCGCCTGGCGTTCGTCAGCGACAGCATCGCCGAAATGGAGACACTAGCCACCAACCTCCCCTGGTATGTCGGCCAGGATGGCACCAACAACTGCGAGTGCGTCGTCAGCAGCTTTTATATCGACCGGCTCAACGGCTGGAACCGCGCGCTGTCGACCGATGAGGTGAAAGCGGTGTTCTTAAACCAAAGGAAGTAATTCTTCCCCGCCTTAATCCCTTGAGGAAAAATCGGTTCTTCACCGCCTGCTCCCCTGGAAAGAGGCAGCGGGCGGTGTTTTTTCGGGGGGGAAGAGAGTATAATCAAGGCCGGGGGTGTGATGGGGAAACAGAAGGTCCTTTTTCAAGGTGACACACAGAAATGCAGCGATATTTCACCGGTGAAATCGTCTCTCGTCTGGAGGCATCGAAAATTCTGGCGGTCGTCGTGATCGACGACCCGCAAAACGCCGTCCCCGTCGCTCGGGCTCTGCTCGACGGGGGAATCAGCGTGATGGAACTGGCGTTTCGCACCGAGCGCTCTTTGGAGGCGCTGCGGCAGATTCGCCGCGGCGTCCCCGAGATGTACGTCGGCGCGGGGACCCTTTTGCGCCCCGACCAAGTCGAGGCGGCCCGGGAAGCGGGGGCGTTTTTCGGTGTCTCGCCGGGGCTCAGCGAGAAAGTGGTGCAAAAGGCGCTCGATCTTCAGTTCCCCTTCGCCCCGGGGCTGATGACCCCGTCGGAGATCGAAAAGGCGCTGGGGTTCGGCTGCCGAACCGTCAAGCTCTTCCCCGCCGAGGCCGCGGGGGGAATCGGCTATATGAAGGCCGTCTGGGCTCCCTACAAGCATCTGAATCTTCGTTTCCTGCCGCTGGGGGGACTGAACATCAACAACGCCGCCGGCTATATGCGGGAGCCCTCGGTCCTGGCGATCGGCGGTTCGTGGATCGCTCCGGCGGCGCTGATCCAAGACAAGAAGTGGGAGACCATCCGCGAGAACGCCCGCGCCGCGGCCGCGCTTAAAGAGGCGTAAGCGTCTCCCCTTTTTCCCCTTTTAAAGGACAAAGATCACGTAGGCGATCAGGGCCAGCGACAAAATCCACTGCCCGCATTGGGTCTGCTCCTTCTTGCCGCAGAGGAACTTCACCACCGGGTAGAGGATCAGACCGGCCAAAATCCCGTTGGCGATCGACTGAGTAAAGACCATCCCCATGATCAGGGCGAAAGCGGGAACCGCGTCGGAGAGGTCGGACCAATCGATCACCGCGATATCCCTCAGCATAAGGATCCCCGTGTAGACCAGCGCCGGCGCGACCACGGGGGCGTAACCGGCCAAGGCCGAAACCAGAGGGGAAAAGAACGACGCCAGGAGGAATAAAAACCCGACCGTCACCGAGGTCAGTCCGGTTCGCCCTCCGGCGGCCACCCCGGCCGAGGACTCGACAAAACAGGTGACGGTCGAGTGCCCCAGAAGCGACCCGGCCATTGTCGCGGTGGCGTCGACGAGGAATACCCGCTCGATCCGAGGATATTGATCCCCCCGCATAAAGCCCCCCTGACGCCCCACCGCGATCGCCGTCCCGAACGTGTCAAAAAGGTCCATAAAGACCAAAATAAAAATCGACGGCCACAGACGCGCTATATGGTGCCAAACACCGGGCAGATCGATCTTCCCGACAATCGGCATCGGCGAGGCCGGAGCCGAGCAGACCTGGTCAATGTTGATCTTCCCCAATATCAGCGCCAGGATGGCCGCCGTGACGATCCCCGCCAACACCCCCATCGGGATCCGGCGCGAGGCACAAAAGATCGTCACCAAGAAACCGGCCAAAAAGACCCCCATTTCCGGTGAGGTCAGTGCCCCCATCGAAAGGGTATCACCGCTGATCTCGATAAAGCCCGCGCCGCGAAGCCCAAGGAAGATCACGAAAAAACCGATCCCCACCGAGATCGCCGCCTTCATCGGCGGCGCGACAATGGTGATGAACAGCTCCCGCAGACGGCAGATCGAAAGAAGCAAAAAGATCAGCCCCGAGGCAAACAGCACGCCGAGCCCCAGCTGCCAGACCGCGGCGTCCCCGACGCTTCCCCCCAGCGCCGCGGCGCAGATCGGAAACAAAGACAACACGGCGTAGAAGTTCTCCCCCATCCCCGGCGCCAGCGCGAACGGATACCGCGCCCAAAGCCCCATCAGGATCGTCCCAAACGCCGAGGCCACACAGGTAGTCGTCAAAAGAGCGTCGAACGGCATCCCCGTATCGATACCGAGCAGCTTCCCGGACATCAAGGCCGGCTGAACACAGATGATGTAGGCCATCGTCGAAAAGGTGATCAGCCCCGCCCCGATCTCTCGCGCGGAAGTGGATTGGTTTGCCTTCACGCCAAAAATATCGATCCCCACGGCCGCTCCTCTTGCTTGCGATTGGATTTCTTTGCTCTCGCGCGCCTACCCAGTTAAATCTACCGGAAAGCCGGCAAAATACCAGGGCAAGAACCGTTGAATTTCTCCCTGATACGATTACAATTGTTAAACACGGTAAATTGCGCAAACATTAACAATTCCCCTCTCCGCGCCGATCACACCCTCGGCGGCTCCTTTCAAGCGGTGGGGGGAGAAGTCTTTGATACCAAGGAAGTTCTATGACATCGCGAAACGGCCGTCTTACGTTCCCCGTCCTGTTTCTGGCCTTGCTGATGCTCCTGCCGTCGTTTGCCGCCACCGGCGCCGCGGACAGTGGTGACCAGTCCGAGAAGTCCGAGAGCAGCGCCGCGGAGAAAAGTGATAAAAAAGAAGAAAAGAGGAAGTTCAGCGAGCTGGCGCCCGACGCCACGGCGATCCCCGGGCTGATTCCGCTGTACCGCAAAAAAGAGACCCTCTACGCCGAACTGAACAGTTCTCACCTGGATACCGACTACATCGTCGTGATCTCCATCGCCCGCGGTATCGGTTCCGGCCTGCTCTACACCGGGCAGTCGTGGGAGCTGGGGGACGATATCCTCTGGCAGTTCCGCAAAGTCGATGATCGTATCCAAATCGTCCGACGCAACTATCGCTACACCGCCGAAAGCGGGACCCCCGAGGCCAGCGCGGTGAAGATGGACTACGCCGACAGTATCCTCTACAGTCTCCCGATCCTCGCGGTCGGCCCGTCGGGAGGGGATATCATCGATCTGACCGGGGTCTTTTTGAGCGACCTGCCGGGCATTGCCTCACGCGCCCTCCCCGGTTTTAGTTTCGCCCGGGAACGTTCCACCTGGGGAAAGATCAAGGGGAAGAACGATCGGCTCACCGACAATATCGAGCTGGAGGTCAACGCCGCCTACACCGGCGGAAACAGCACCTCTGACGGGGACCCTCTGGTGATCGACCGAAAGGGAGTGGCGGTGACCATCCACTATTCGATCAGTAAACTCCCGACCAGCGGATACAACCCCCGTCTGGCCGATGAGCGTGTCGGTTACTTCACGACCGCGGTCAAGAATATGAGTAAAAACCAGGACGACGGAAACTTCGTCCGGTATATCAACCGCTGGAACCTGCGAAAACTCGAGCCGAAAGCCGAATGTTCCCTCCCGAAAAAACCGATCGTCTTCTGGCTGGAAAAGACCATCCCCTACGCCTACCGCAAGCCGATCCGTGACGGGATCCTCGAGTGGAATCAGGCCTTTGAGGAAGCCGGCTTCTACAACGCCATCGAGGTTCGTCAGCAGGAAGAAAACGACGATTGGGATCCGGAAGATATCAACTACAACACCATTCGCTGGAGCGAGACGGGGCTCGGTTTTTCGATCGGCCCCAGCCGGGTCAATCCGCTCACCGGCGAGATCCTCGACGCCGATATCGTTCTGGACGTCGGTTTCATCAAGAGCTGGAACAGAGAGTTCGAACTGTATTCCCCGGAGGAAGTGGCGTTGGAATTCTGCGGCCGATCGCTCGCCTCCAAGGCGCTTCAGCAAAGCGGCGGCGATGGGAAAGAATCGTTCCTGGCCTTCGACGAGCGGACGCCTCTGTTCAACGACCGGCTCTTTATGTCGCAGCAGATGGGGGTGGTCAACACCTTCTTTGAGGTGATGTTAGCCAACGCCGAAGGGGAGGAAACCGCGGCCGAGCAGCCCGCCGACACGGAAGAAAAGCCGGCCGAAGACAAGCCAAAGGAGGAAACGGCCTCCGCCGGCGAGAAGCCAGCCGAGGAAAAGCCGACGGAAGAAACATCCAGCGAGGGAGCCTGCGAAGAGGCCTCTTCGCAGGAGACGGCCGCGAAGGAGGAGGAAAAAAGCGCCGAAGAGAAAAAGGCCGAGTTCGAGGCGCAGCGCGGCAAGCTTATTCGCCAGGGTTTAACCTATCTGACGATGCACGAACTGGGGCATACCCTGGGGCTGCGCCACAACTTCCGCGGAAGCGCTTTCCATACGCTCGAGGAGGTCAACGATCCCGAAAAGCTCGGCAAGTACGGCTACAGTGCCAGTGTGATGGACTATATCCCCACCAATATCTCGCCGAAGGGAGAGCCGCAGGGGGACTATTACCCGATCCACCTGGGGGAATACGACTATTGGGTGATTCAATACGGCTACAAGCCGCTGAAAGATTCCACCGACGGCGACTTAGAGGAGCTTCAAAAGATCGCCTCCGAGCAGTCCAAGCCGCAGTACAGCTACGCGGAAGATTACGACTGTTCCTTCAGTTCCGATCCGATGGTGCACAGCTGGGATCTGGGGAGCGATCCCCTCCAGTACGCCCAATTGCGCCTGCGGCTGTTTAAACAGATCCTCCCCGGTCTGACCGACAGGATCGTCCACGAGGGGGAGAGCTACTCGAAGCTGGCCCCGCGGCTGAACGCCGTCCTGAATGATTACCTGCTGTCTATGGAGCTGGCCTTAAGCTATATCGGTGGAATCCACTTCCATCGCGACTTCAAAGGGGACGAGAACGCGAAGCCGCCGTTCGTCGTTGTCAGCGCCGAAGAGCAGCGCCGGGCGATGAAATTCCTCACCGAAGAGGTCTTCTCTCCCGAGCCGTTCGTTCTTCCGCCGAACCTGACGAACTACCTCACCCCCAATCTGTGGCTCCATTGGGGATCGAACCCCCAGGTCCGCCACGACAGGGACCTCCACCATATTTTCCTCACGATCCAAAAGTATATCCTCTGGGATCTGCTCGATCCGAGCAAACTCAGCCGGATGGCCGATACCGCGATGCGCGTCGGCGGCGAGGACGATCTGTTCACCATCCCCGAGATGTTCGACTCGCTCACCGGGGCGATCTTCTCGGAACTAGATCACGCCGACGGCCAGTACAGCGCGCGCCATCCGCTGATCTCCTCCCAGCGGCGATACCTCCAGCGGGAGTATTACACCCAGCTTCGGTCGATGGCGCTGGGGAATCCCTATGGCTGGGATTCGGAAGACTCGATCGTCCTCTTGCTGATCTCCTCCGGATCGGACATGCGAGACGATACCGCCTCGCTGGCGCGAAAGCAGCTGCAGGATATCGAGCAGAAGATCAGCACGACAGAAGGGAAAACCCTCGACCCGGCCACCGAAGCCCATTTGGCCGATCTGAAGGCCCAGATCACCAGTGTGCTTCAGGCGTCCGTCGAGCGCAGCCACTAACGTGAAAAGGCCAAACGCGCCGCTTTCTCCCCCGCCGCCGGCGCTATTTTTAGTGCCAGCGGCGGGGGATTTTTTTCATCACGGTATCAAATCGACCCCGTAAATCTTCGTTAAGATTTCCCTGATCCCCGAGGAGTGGACCGACACCGCCCGGGCGCTCTTCTCCGAATAGAGAAAATCGAGCGACAGCGAGTCGACGTTCCCGTCGAAGATCAGCCCAACCACCTCCCCTTTGACATTCACCACCGGACTGCCGGAGTTCCCTCCGATAATGTCGTTGGTGGAGATGAAATTCAGCGGCGTCGTCTCGTCCACCTCGGAGCGATGGTCGAACCACTTGTCCGAAAGGGAAAAGACATCGGCGCGCCGATGCTCCTCGGCGTGGGCGTAAGCCCCGGCGATCGTCGTCATCGCCGGGATACCGGGAAGCCCCGCCACCTTTCCGTACGACAGTCTCAGCGTAAAGGTGGCGTCGGGATAACAGGTGTGGGGGTGTGTCTGGAATCGAAAAAGAGCCAGATCGGTGTACGCCTTTTGAATCGGTTCGACAACACCGCTGTCATGTTCGGCACGCAGTTTCCGGGCAACCGGGTCGACCGTCAGGGCGAATCGAATCATCGGGTCGTCACTGGCCTGGACCTTCTCCCAACCGCCGTCGAGGAGTTCTTTTCTAAAACTAAAGTCGGCCAGGCGCGTGCCGTCAACCAGCCGCGCGGCCCACCCCTTGGGGGAATCTCCCCCCAGCCAGGAGCGAATCTCCGGACGGGCCGGGGCCAGACGTTCCAGGCAGAAGCCGAAGGAATCGGCCAGCTGAACCTTTTCGCGTTCAAGATCGATCGGCCCGGGAGTCAGGAGCATTCGACGCGTCGACTCCTGCGTCGTGGAACGGTATTCGGGGAACCTTTCGGCGTCGGGTTTCGTCTGCTCGGCGCTCAGCCGGACGATCTGTTTCGCCGCTTTGTACAGCGACGATTGAAACGCCCAATCTTCCTCGAGCATCGCGTAGTCAACTAAGTGCCCCCGCCAAACCGTCAGGGCCTGCTCGATCACCGTCCAGGGATCTTTTTGCCCCGGGTACCGCTGCCGCCAGGCGGCGCGCTGAAGACGCTCGGTTTCTTTCTGAAGATCGATCATCCAGGGGGTCTGCAGCCCGAGCAGAATCCCGCTTTTTGCCTTGCGCGTGTTCTGTATCCGAAAGAAATCGGCCGAGGCGCTTTGCGCTTGTTTCTCTCCCCGCTGACGGTACAGTCCGAGCGTCAGTTCCTGGCGACGGGTCGAGTCGAGGAAGAAGGGGAAGTAACTGTCCCGCAAAAACTCCAAGTGCGCCGTGGTGTCCAAACGCTCGGTTCGCCCGGGATGCCCCGAGACCAAGACCAGTTCGTTCTCTCGGGCGCCGGCGGCGCTCCAGCGCAGCCAATGGTCCGGCCGGTACGGCTGGCCATCGACGTAGACACGGAAGAACGAAAGATCAAGATTGTAGCGCGGGTACTCGAAATTATCGGTCTCTCCCCCGAAATACCCGACGTTCTCTTCCGGCGCGAAGACCAATCGAACATCGTTGAAGCGGCGGTATTCGTAGAGGTGATAAAGCCCCCCGCGATAGAAGCTCATGACCTCGCAGAACAGGCCGGTGCTCTTCATCGCCTCCGACTCGATCCGCGCGATCTCCTGCCGGCGCGCGGCCGGCCGCGCCCCCTCATCGACCGACTCCTCGGCGGCGCGAATACGATCGGTGACGTCGACAATCTTCTCCAATTGCACCAGCTCCAGGTCGGGGCATTTCGCCTCCTGCTCGGGCGTATTGGCAAAGAACCCCTTCTCGGTATACGGATGTTCGGGGGTCGAGAGCTTATTGACCGCCGAGAAGGCAACGTGGTGATTCGTCATCACCAGCCCATCGGGGGAGATAAACGAGCCGGACCCGCCGTTAGAGAAACGAACCGAACTTTTTTGCAGATGCTCCAACAGCTCGGGAGTCAGACGGACGCCGTATTCCTTCTCGATCGCGTCGAGCGGGGGATCGTTAAAAAGCCACATCCCCTCGTTGGCTGTCGCCATACTCAGTACCGAAAGGGTAAGAAACAACCAGGTTAAAAATTTCATTATTCCGTAATCCAATAGCTGTGAGCGAAAAAAAACACCCCCCACCTGTCGACAACAACGGTGGGGGGCGAAAAGACGCGTCCACACGGGAAAGGACAGATTTCTTTAACGTCGGCGTTACTTAGCGGCGGTGATCTTCCACAGTCCGCTGCCGAGCTCAAACGCCACGCGTCCGTCGGCCGCTTTCGCGTCGGCGATTTCGGTCTGGCCGTCGGCGTCGAAGAGCTTTACCGAATCGGCGTCACTGGTCGGGACCGAGACGGTCGCCGTCGAGTTGACCGGGATATTCACCACCCAGGTGAACTGGTCCTCGACGATACGCCACTGGCTTTCGATCAGACCGCGAACCGAATCATAACTGGCGCTGACCCACTCCAGATCGCCGACCATACTCGGCGAGAGGGTAAAGTGCTTGAAACCGGGCTGCTGCTGATCGACCTTGATACCGGCCAGATACTCGAAGTACCAGATCGCCAGGTCGCCGACGAGCATCACGTGGTTGCCGCTGTTCATCGCCGGATCGGCGGTGTCGCCGTTCCACAGTTCCCAGATCGTGGTGGCGCCCTTCTCGATCATATACCCCCAGCTCGGGTAGTCGCGGTTCGACGAGAACTGATACGCCAGGTCAATCCGTCCGAAATCACTCAGAACCCGGTTCAGCCACTGACCGCCGATCAGACCGGTGCCGATGTGACGATTGGTGACGTTCTCGATATTGTTGACCAGCGCGTCGAAGACCTTCTGTTTGTTCTCTTCGGGAACCAGGTCAAAGGCCAGCGGCAGGACCGAAGAGGTCTGTGTACCGTTGCTGTAGCATCCCTTCTCGGCGTCGTAGAACGCCTTATTGAACGCCTCGGTCATCGCGGCGGCGCGATCGAGGAAATCTTTCTCGTCGTCCGGCTTGCCCAAAAGCTTGGCGTCCTTGGCCATGAGTTTCAGGTTGTAGATGTAGTACGCCGTCGCCAGCAGGCCGGGATCGGTCTTGCGCGCGGGGTCTTGCGAGTGGATCAGGATCGGATCCTCCGGCGGAACACACCAGTCGCCGTAGTTATCCTTGTCGATCGTCCCATCCTCTTTGATGAACCCGGCCAGGAATTTCAGCCACGCCTTGCGCGAATCGTAGTGCTTGGCGATCGCCGAGGTGTCGCCGTAGAGCTGATAGAGCGAATCGGGGACAATCGTCATGGCGCTCGGCCAGGTCACGTTGGGGTTGTAGAGGTTCCAGGTCGCCGGAGCGACGTCCGAGACATTCCCCTCTTCGTTCTGGGTATCCTCGATATCCTGCATCCATTTGCGGTAGAGGGTGATGTTGTCGAACAGGTACATCTCCCCCTTCGATTCCTCGGCGCGGTCCCCCTGCCAGCCACAGCGCTCATCACGCTGCGGACAGTCGGTCGGCATACTAAGATAGTTGCCGCGGGTCCCCCACTCGACGTTCTGAATAATCGCGTTGATTGTCGGGTTGCTGCACTCGAACAGACCGGCCTGATCCAAGTCGGTCCCAACGACACAGCCGGTGAGCGTCTCCAGGTCGGGAGTGCCGGGATAACCGGTCAGCTCGACGTAGCGGAAACCGTGCGACGTGAATCTCGGTTCGAAGAACTGGACATCCTCCGAAGCGCCGAGGATGAACCGGTCGCAGCACTTGGCGCCGCGAAGATTGTCCATATAGAGCTGGCCGTCTTCTTTGAGCGTCTCGGCAAAGCGCATCGAGACCTCCGTCCCCTCCTCGCCGGAGACCATCAGACGGCACCAGCCGACGAAATTCTGGCCAAAGTCGTAAATCCAGCGGCCCGGTTCCACCTCATTGACCGAAAGCGGCGTGATTTCGGCGTTGGTCCGCATCGGGGGCATCATCTGGGCGACCAGTTTCCCCTCGGGGGCGTCCATCACAACGGCCGGCGTATCGGTCGGAACGCAGACAAGCTCACCGAATCGATATTCGGTATAGGCGGCGCCCTCCTCGGAATCGAACGCCTGGGCCTTGCGGGAATCGTAAAGTTCCCCGTCGTAGAGGTTATTCTCGACGATCGGACCGTTGTCGGACGTCATCCAGCTCTCGTCGCTGACGATACAGTCGCTCGAGCCGTCGGAATACTCAATCTCGAGCTGAAACAAAAGGCGGGGAAGACCGGCGTAGACCGCGCCGGAATGACGCGGTTCATAGAACCACCCGCTCCCCAGAACCACGCCGAGGAGCACCTTAGCGGGATCTTCCGCGGCGGCGGCGCTTTCATCCGACTCGTCATCTTCCTGAGAAGACTGGGCGAACACCAGACGATCGGTAACGTCGTAGGTGTTGTAGGAAACACGCTTGTTGAACTGCGTCACCACCGGATCGAGAAGGTGATCCCCGACTTTAATGCCGTCGATACACAGTTCGTAGTAGCCAAGCCCGGCGATATAGGCCGTCGCCCGTTTGACCAGTTTATCGCCCGCCTTGGGGAGCGTGAAGCTCTTCGACAGATAGATGGCGGGAATCGAGAGATTATCACCGTACGATTTATTCATCCCGATCCACTTCCCCTTCCACGGCTGGGGATTGTCGGCCGTCTCCCAGAGGCCGGTCGAGAACGAACTGGAGACGGTATCACAAACCGAACCGTCCTTATTCCAAACGGTCAGTTCGACGGCGTAAGCGGTGGCGGGCTTAAGATCATCGCCGCTCATCGGGACAAACGTCTGCTGATCGGACTGTACCTTGCCGGAATCCCAGACAACCTCGTCGGTGTTCTGATCGATAATCTTCAGCTGGTAAGCCGATTGCGACTCATTGTTGTTCACCGCGTCGAGCTTCCAGCTGAATTCGGGTTTGGGGGTATCGATCCCCTCGGGGACCGTCAGCTGATCAACCAAGAATTCGGTGACCCCGAAACCGCCCTCGGAAGTTTCCGAGGCTGTGTCCTGAGCGGACACGACGCGCAGACCGAACAATAGTGTGGCAAGAGCCAGCAGCAAAAATAATTTGCGCATTTTATCCTCCTAAACAACGAACTACCTCTTGAGGACGCGCCAGCGCGCCGCTCAAGAGCCCAAGGACCAAATATATCTATAAGGGTAAAGCAGACGCGTGGAATTGTCAACGCCGGTTCCGTTTGGGCAATGCCCCGACTTAGCATGAAAAAAAGCCGCCCGAAATCAGGCGGCTTTTTATTTTCGTTAGGTTCGCTCCTTTTCGAGCGTTCCTCTTAGGCCTCGGCCGAGCCGGTGATCGGAACGACCCAAACCTGGATCATCTCCTGGAGATCCTCGCCGAGCTTGATTTTGACGCTGTACATGCCGAGGACCTTCAGCGGCCCATCGAGACGGACGTTGTCGTTGGTGATGTGGATGTCTTTGGCGGCCAAGGCCTTGACGATCTCGTCGGCGCCAATCGACCCGTAGAGGTTCCCCTCTTCGTTCGCTCTGGCCTCGATCGTGATCGTCAGACCGGCAAGCCGCTCGGCCAGACGCTTCATACCGGCCAAGCGCTGCGCCTGGATCTCGCGAAGCAGCTCACGATGCTTCTCGATCATACGGCGATGGTGTTCGGTCGCCACGGTCGCCAGTCCCTGAGGAATCAGGTAGTTGTTCGCGTAGCCCGGCTTCACCTCGACGACATCACCCTGCTTTCCGAGAGGACTTACCGTCTGGATCAGGAGCAGCTGGACACCGCCGTTCGGGCCGAGAGGAAGACGTTTGCCCTCATGACGGCGAGCGCGTTTATTTTTTTGAATCTTAATCATGTTTGTCACCTGGATTATTCGTTTGTCTAGATTTACTGCTTGTCACCCGGAGGGTGCTTTCGGCACCGCTGCGCGTGCGAATCAGAAGGGGATATCATCCCCGCCCATATCGGAAGGGGGATCGAACTGCCCCTGATTCGGGGGATTATTCGGGTAATCCTGCTGATAACCGGCGGTCTGCTGGTTCTGCTGGTAACTCCGAGGAGCACCGTAGTTGTTGCTTTGATAACTGCGCTGCGGGGCGTCGCCGCCTTGCTGACGGCTGCCGGAGCCCAGAAGGACCAGCCGCTCGCCGACCACCTTCAGCTTGGTGCGGGTCTGACCGTCGACTTCCCACGAGTCGAGCTTCAGACGGCCGTCGATGAGGATCGGCGTCCCCTTCTTCGCGTACTGCGAGGCAACTTCCGCGGTCCTTCCCCAAAGGGTGACGTCGACGAAGACCGTATCTTCGACCATCTCACCGTTGGAGTTCTTTCGGCGATCGTTCACCGCCAGACCACAGTCACAAACCGGATTGCCGCTCGGAAGGAAGCGGATCTCCGGATCCCGCGTCACGTTACCCACCAGAACAACTTTGTTATAACTCGCCATGCTTTAACCCTTTCCTATAGTTCGTTAGGTCTTGTTATGCTGCTTTCATTCAGGGCTTGTCCGCAGCTGGTGTATTGAGTTCAAACAACCGTGCTTGCCGGCCGGGAGAAAGCCCCCCGGCCAAAGAAAAACGGGGAATGGGCCCTCGGCAAAGGGCCTCGGACGCGCGAACTGTAAGAGCGACTACTGCTCTTTTTGCGCCTCATCGTCATCGGTTTCGTCCTCGGCGAAGACATCGTCCGCGTCCGCGGCCGGGACGGGCTTCGTCTCGGGCTCCGCCGGCTTGGGCGGATTGAGCGCGTGATTGACCAGCGCTTCTTCCAGACGCTCGTCGATCTTGACGGTCAGGAAGCGAATAACCGGACCCATCAGCTGGAACTGACGATTGAGATCCTTCGTCCGCTCGGTATCCAGGTGGTAATAAACCAGCCAGTAGGTACCCCGCTTGTGATGATCGATCTCGTAGGCGAGCTTGCGGTCCTCGTCCCAAACGCGGCTGACACGGACCGTACCGCCAAGTTCCTCGATCGCTTTGGCGATCTGCCCGGACACTTCTTCCGGATTACGGCTGTACTGCTCCGTATCCAGGATAAACAGAGTCTCATAAACGTGTTCAGTCAACATAGTACTCCTTAAGGTGTATTTTATGTCAGAATCTATTTTTTTCGGTTTCCACAGCTGTCGGCCGCAAGAGCGTTTATTTAACGTCTGGGTCGACATTGAAGCGATTCATCGCCTCGGCTGTTCCTTTTTCTGCCCAACACTCAGCCGCCGAGGCCGCGCGCTCAAGGGCACTTTCTATCCGGGGCTTTTCTCCGGCGCCGAACGTCCCGAGGACGTAGTCGGCGGTATCCATCGAACCGGGCGGGCGCCCAATCCCCACTCGGACGCGAGCGACGCTCTTTGTCCCGAGTTTTTGGAGGATATCGCCCAGGCCCTTCTGCCCTCCGCTGCCGCCTTCCTGACGAACGCGAATCTTCCCGGGGGGAAGATCAACGTCGTCACAGATGACCAAAAGGTCTTCGGGCGTGAGCTTGTAAAATGCCATGGCGGCTCTGGCCGCGGTTCCGCTGGCGTTCATATACGTCAGCGGAGATACCAGCAGCACACTCTTCCCCGCGATCGTCACGCTAAGCGTCTCGCTTTGGAATTGTGCCTTCGGCCGGGATGAAATTCCCAGCCGTTTCGCCAGGACCGCCAGGGTCATGTATCCGGCGTTGTGGCGCGTCCCGCGGTAGCGGTTTCCGGGATTTCCAAGCCCGATAATGATCTTCTCAGGTTTCATCGTCTCAGCGGATGGTTGAATACGCCGAAATAACCAGTGGAACATTATCTTTTAGGAACTCCCCCACCTTGGCCAAGTGAACCTTCCGCGCAAGGGGATGCCCAGAGGGACTAGGCCTCCTCCTCTTCCTCCGCCTTCTTGCGTCCGATCACTTCGGGCTCGGCGCCATCGGCACTGGCGGCTTCGGCTTCTTCCTCGGGGACTTCCACCGCCTCGTTGCACTCGACCACAACGGTCGTGCCGTGGGTGAGCGGACGAACACCTTCGGGGAAGGCGACATTTTCGACATGAATGATACCGGGAAGACCAAGACCGTTGATATTGACCTCGATCTTCTCAGGAGCACTGGCCGGCTCGCATTCGACTTCGATCTCGTGCAGCACCTGCTTCACGACACCGCCGTCCTTCACGCCCGGGGCCTCGCCGCGCAGCTCGACCGGAACCGTCAGACGGATACGCTCATGCTCACTGACGCGGGTGAAGTCGACGTGAAGAACCTCCTGGCCCCAAGTGTCCCACTGGCACTCTTTGATGAACGCGCGCTGATTCAAAGCACCGGTCAGCACGACGAAACGGCTTCCGTGGCGAAGAACCGCCTCGACGTCGTCGGCCTGGACCGACAGCGAGACACTGTCCTGCTTGTGTCCGTACAGGACCGCGGGGATCACTCCGGAGGCCCGCAGACGGCGGTTGCGCCGCTTGCCGGTCTCTTGACGGAGTTGAACCGCCAACTGTTTGATTTCTACCATACTTCAGACCTCTTTATCAAGTTCGGTGCCTCACCATCGGGCTTCGCACGACGCGTCCCCTACTCCAAGGCGCCAAAAGTGTTGTTTTACGGTTATGTTTACGCTTTTTATGGCACAAACAGGGCTTATACGCCGATTATCCCCCGGTTTTGCTTTTCTGCAAGGGGTAGCCGCCAGCGGCGGCGGGCGTTATACCCCAGGCAATTCCTGGGGCAGCCGTTCGGCACGTTGTGCCTCATGTTCGTCAGCAGCTGTTGCCAGTACTCTGGGCCGGGTTGAACAAAAAAACCGCCCTTTCGGGCGGTTTTTTCTTTGCGCCTCAGCGCGAATCTTAGTGGTTCATCGCCACGTTCCGCTCGGCGCGGTGGAGGTTCATCGCCACAGAGCGGGTCGTGCCGCCGAAGAGGGTGGTCACCTGGGTATCGGTATAGGTCTCGCCCTGGCGGACGACCACCACCGAGATCTCGAACTCATACTCCGTTCCCGGTTCGAGGTTCTGGGCCAGGTAGCAGCGATCGGTTCCCGTCATCTTGGTCTGATAACCGTTGATGTAAACCACCGCGTCCTCGGGGACCTGGATCCGAAGGTAACCGGTGCTCTCGGGAGCGGCCGGAACATTCGGGGTCTGGAGGAGGGAATCCCCGGCGTCGGGAATCGGGTACTGAAGCGGCGAAGGAGCCGCACTGCCCGCCGGAGCGGCCGGAGCGGCCGGGAGCTGGTCATTCTGAACCCCGGGCAGAGCCGGCGTCTGCGCGGGGGCCTGGGGCCGAGCCGGGGCCGGTGTCTGCGCCGGAGCCGGCTGCGCGGCCGGGGCGTTCGGGGAAGCCGAGGTCTGAGCCGGAGTGATCACCTGACCCTGAGGATTGGTCTGGGCCTGGGCCGGCTGAGGATCGGTCGAGATCGTACCGTCGGCGGCGCTATTTTGTGCCTGCGCGTTGTCCTGACTCGGCTCGACCGTAACGCTGTCGTTGGTGATCCCTTCATCGGCGACCGCCTGCGGGTTGTTGCCGGAATCAAAACCGATCCCGTCGCAGCAGTCGTAGTAGGCCCCGCCGGCATAGTTGGCCGGGTAAGGAACCGCGTTGTTGTAATATCCGCGGGAACCGCTATAGACCGGATAGTAGACCCCGCCGCTGGTGTAGATCTCGCCGCAGTCGTAGTAGGGGTCGCCGTACGGATTCCAGCTGCTCGGATCGCCCAAGCCGCTGCCGCCCCAGCAGCCGCCGCGCAGGCAGCTTCCAAAACCGCACCCGCCGCAGCCGCCGAAGATGGGGCAGGTGTGGTTGAAGAAGAAGTTGCGCACGCGATCCCACAAACCGCAGCCGATCGGATCGGTGCACGGCATATTGCAGAAGCTGTCGAACTCGCAGATGTAGTTGCACTGGTAGGCGCCTTCGACCTTGGCGGGCTTATACGCCTCGCCGCTTCCGGCCGCCGCCTGGCCAACCGCGGGCTTTTCGGCAGCCGGCTTAGCGGGCTCGGCTTTCGAACCGCCGGCGGACGGCTCCTCGACGACACCCTCGCGCACAACGCCCCCCTCACACTCCTCGCAGGGGCCGTCGCCGACAAAACCGCCGCCGATCAAACCGCCGCTGCGGGCCCGAGCGCCGAAGATCCCCGCGCCGCGGCCGTTGGAACTGGAAGCGTACTTCGAACCGTATCCCCCGCTGTAACCGGGATATCCGGCTTTATGAACGAAGGGGTTGCGATCCTGCCAGAACTCACCGCCGCCGTAGTAGCCGTTCTCGCCGAAGACGGTCCAGTTCTTCTCCCACTTCTTACCGTAGGTCGGATTCTCGTTGTAGGTGTAGTTCCAATGGTTGTACCGGAACGGCATCCTCCCCTGGGTCGGCGCGACGAGAACGGTATCGTCATCGTAACCTGCCCAGATATTGGGGCTGCCAAGCGTGTACTCGGGGAAAGCGTTGGCGAAATAGACCGGGGCCTCCATTTCACGGCGGCGCCACAGCCCATTCTCCCCCAGGCCCGGACCGCCAAAACGACCCGGAAGACCGACGGCGCCGGAGCATTCGTCACAGCACTCATCGGCGCCGACCGCGGCCGGCCCCATGAACCTTCCACCGAATATCTGAGCATCGGCCGAACTCATCTGCAGCGCGGCTGCCAGCAGCGCCAAAAGCATCAGTCCATCACGAATCTTCATTCCGAGTACCTCCGTAGGGTTTATCTTTCGCTTGGAGCGAAACGGTTCCTATTGTCTTTATTGATCACTGGGCCGCGGAAAACGGCAGCTCAGACTTTTCTATTATACTTATTTTCTCTATTTTAATTATCTTTTCCTTTCATGCCAGGGCTGTTCAAAAAAAACTCGCCTTGGCCGGAGCCGGCCCGCCAGAGCGGACCCTCCACTTCCCTATTTGCTTATGTTAATCCGGCAGCCGCCCCTCAAAAGAAAAAACGAGATCTTTTAATAGGGGAAGAAGCCGTATTTTCCGCTCGGAGCAAACAAAACCGGAACAATCGGTATATCCAAACGCCCCGCGCCGCGGCCGGCCCGCTCGGCAGAAAAAACCGTTTTCAGCGGTGAACGTTTTTGCATTCCGTCGACCCCGGCGTTATAATGAACCGATGCGCGGGTATCGTTCCGCGGTTCGTTTTCCCCTCCCCCCCCTGCAAGAGGACCATACATGAGACAGACCAGACGTGATTTCCTCAAGGCCTCCGCGGCAGCTGTTGCCGCGGCCGTTTTTCCCGTCCCCGCTTTTTCGCGTGACCGCTCCCCCAGCGAAAAACTCAATATCGCCCAAGTCGGGGTCGGAGGGATGCAGTGGGGGTTCCATTCCTCCCACATCGTCAACGAGAATCCCTTCGCCTTCAGCGACGTCGACGCCAACATCTTAGCCGCCGCCAAAGAGGAATTCCCCAACGTTCAGGCGTTCGCCGACTGGCGCGATATGCTCGATCAGCTCGGCGACCAGATCGACGGGGTCCTCATCAGCACCACCGACCACTCCCACGCCGTCATCGCGATGGCGGCGATGCGCCGGGGGATCCACTGCTACTGCGAAAAGCCGCTGGCCCACGACGTGTGGCAAATTCGCCAGATGCAAAAAATCGCCCGTGAAAAGGGTCTCAAGACCCAGATGGGAACCCAGATCCACGCCGGGGATAACTACCGCCGTGTCGTCGAGAAGATCCAAGCCGGAATGATCGGCGAAATCAAAGAGATCCATGTCCGCGTCGGGGTCGTCTGGGGCGGATCGCCGGCGACCGCCGAGCAGGTCGAGTGCCCCAAGAACATCAACTGGGACCTTTGGATCGGCCCGGCGCCGATGCGTCCCTACCAGCCGTGCTATTTCGGCGGAAACTGGCGTTCGTTCTGGGACTTCGGCAACGGCGGCATGGGCGATATGGCATGCCACTGGATCGACCTCCCCTTCTGGGCGCTGGGGCTTGCCTATCCGAAGAGCATCGAGGCCTCGGCGCCGAAGCCGGCCGACCCCGACTTCGCCGCCCGCGATCTGACCGTCCGCTTTGAGTTCGACTACAACGGCCGCACTCTCCCGCTGACCTGGTACGACGGCACCGCCAACAGTGATCTCTTCGCCCAAAACCAGTGCCCCGACGGTTCGGTGACCCTCTTTATCGGAAGCGAGGGTTCCCTCTGGTCGACGTATGGGGATCACGCGCTGGTTCCGGCCGATAAGTTCGCCGAAAAGGCGGTTCCCGAACCGTCGATCCCCTCCTCGATCGGTCACCATGAGGAATGGTTCGACGCGATCCGAAACGATCACTCGACCACCTGCAACTTCGACTACTCCGGCCGTCTGGCCGAGACGGTTCTCCTCGGCCCGGTCGCTTACCGCTGCGGAAAGAAGCTCTTCTACAACGCCGACACGATGAGCGCGCCCAACGCCCCGGAAGCCGACAAGTTCCTCCGCCAGCCGATGCGCGAAGGGTGGGAGATCTAACCGCCTTCAAGAGCGATTCTTTCAAAGCAAAAAGGGGGCCCGCAAGGGTCCCCTTTTTGCTCGGTTGTCGTGTTTTGCTTTTCCTCATCGTCGGCGTTACAATGAACTAGTACCCGAATACACCTTTAGGAACTAAGGGCTTTATCCCCCTCTCCCACCTTCAAGAGGTCCATAATGAGGCAGACCAGACGTGATTTCCTCAAGGCCTCCGCGGCCGCGACGGCCGCGGCCGTCTTCCCCGTCCCCGCTTTTTCGCGTGACCGCTCCCCCAGCGAAAAACTCAATATCGCCCAAGTTGGGGTCGGCGGGATGCAGTGGGGATTCCATTCCTCCCACATCGCGAAAGAGAATCCCTTCGCCTTCAGCGACGTCGACGCCAACATCTTAGCCGCCGCCAAAGAGAAATTCCCCAACGTTCAGGCGTTCACCGACTGGCGCGATATGTTCGATCAGCTCGGCGGCCAGATCGACGCGGTCCTCATCAGCACCCCCGACCACTCCCACGCCGCGCCCGCGATGGCGGCGATGCGCCGCGGGATTCACTGCTACTGCGAAAAGCCGCTGGCCCATGACGTTTGGCAAATTCGCCAGATGCAAAAAATCGCTCGCGAAAAGGGGCTCAAAACCCAGATGGGGACCCAGATCCACGCCGAGGACAACTACCGCCGCGTCGTCGAGAAGATCCAAGCCGGAATGATCGGCGAGATCAAAGAGGTCCATGTCCGCGTCCGTGACGTCACGACCGGTAAGCCGGCGACCACCGAGCCGGTCGAGTGCCCCAAGAATATCAATTGGGATCTTTGGATCGGTCCGGCGCCGATGCGTCCCTACCAGCCGTGCTACTTCCAGGGAAGATGGCGCGGATTCTGGGACTTCGGCAGCGGCGGCATGGGCGATATGGCCTGCCACTGGATCGACCTCCCCTTCTGGGCGTTGGGGCTCTCCTATCCGAAGAGCGTCGAGGCCTCCGCGCCGAAGCCGGCCGACCCCGATTACACCCCCAGCGATCTGACCGTCCGCTATGAATTCGACTACAACGGGCGCACCCTTCCGCTGACCTGGTACGACGGCCAGGCCAATAACGATATCTTCGCCCAAAATCAGTGCCCCGAAGATCGGGCGACCCTCTTTATCGGAAGCGAGGGGGCACTCTGGTCGACGTATTGGGAGCACGCGCTGGTTCCGGCCGGCAAGTTCGCCGAAAAAGAACCCCCCGCCCCGTCGATTCCCACCTCGCTCGGTCACCATGAGGAATGGTTCGACGCGATCCGAAACGATCACTCGACCACCTGCAACTTCGATTACTCCGGCCGCCTGGCCGAGACGGTTCTCCTCGGCCTGGTCTCCTACCGCTGCGGCAAAAAGCTTCTCTACAACGCCGACACGATGAGCGCGCCCAACGCCCCGCAGGCCGATAAGTTCCTCCGCCAGCCGATGCGCGAGGGGTGGCAGATCTAAGCGGCTTTTAATCCTGCCGCTTTCCAAACAAAAAAAGGGGACCTAAAAGGCCCCCTTTTTTTGTTCCTGACCGCGGGCGTCTACGCGTCCAAGACGCTTAAACGCAGCTCGATTTCTTCGATGTTCTCCTCGGTGAGAGGATAATCGCGAAGGATCGGCTTCTCCGGGATCGAACCGTTCGGACCATACTCGCGGGAGAGGCGGTTTTTGAAGATCCCCTTCTTCTGCCAGACGTAGAGATGGAACCCGCGCAGATCCCCGGGCACCGAATCACGAAGCGTGATGATCAGCAAAAACTTCGAGAACAGATCCGCCGCCTGAGTAAGTTCCCCCGCCTGATAATGGTTCCACAGCCGAGCCAAAAGGTCCGCGTAAACGGCCCGCTCGGTGACCAGCCCCTCACTTCCGATACGCAGCTGATAGAGCCAATTAAAGCCCCCCATCGCGGAGAAGACCCGTTTGATCTTCGGCCGATTGGCCAGGAGCTTGCGCATTCTCACCTCGATCACGGGGGTCTCTTCTTTCACGTAGCCAAGATTGTTGAAATCCCCGCCGAGTTCCACCAGCAGCTCGACCGACGGCGCGGGCCCCTTATAGCGAGTTCCCCCGGAGGTCTGAATAATGATCGGGCAGGAAACCGTCTCGGCCAGCGCGCGCCAGTAATCGCGCAGCTGCTCCTCGCTCGTCCCATCGTCGGGGGGACGGGAGATCACCGCAGGGACATTCAGCGACTTGGCCTTTTCGGCGTACAGAAGCATCTCTTCGGTATCTTTCCCCTGCACCCCAAGACAAAGCGCCGAGCGGCGCCCCTCCATCGCCTTGGCGAGCACCTCCATGCCGCGCATTTTCTCTTCCATCGTCAGCAGATCGACACTGTCCCCGGACTGCGGCCAGATCATCCCCGGACTGCCGCAATCGTCGACATATTGGGCCTCTTTGGCGAGGACCTCGTAGTCGACCTCCCCCGTTTCGGTATAGGGGGTCGAGAGGATCGGGAACGGTCCGCGAACGCGCTCGTCCCCAAGGATCTCGGCCCCCCGCGAACGCGCCGCGCTGAGGGCGGCCAGAACACCGGCGCTGACCGCCGAGGACTTGGTCAAAAAATCTCGTCGATTCATCGGTATACCTCTTGAGTTCTATTGTCTTGTTTGGCTGACTTGCTTTTTTTACGCGGGAAACTCGAATCCCTTTCGGTAGGAGATCTCCATCAGCCGATTCGCCTGCGCCGCGGCGGGGCCGGCAAAGCACTCGTTTTTCTCGTCCACCTCCAAAAACGGGCTTAAAAGGAAGGTATCGTCGCTGACCTTGTACCCTTGACGGCCGAGATGCTTTTCCATATCGGCCAGCGCGGCGGCCAGCTGTCCGTCGGTCTTTTTGTCGGCGGCGAGGATATCTGTTTTACTGAACGCGCCGCCGAGACGATAGGCGGTATTCGCGCTGTTGTACCAGGCGCTGGAATCGAAACCGATCTCGATCCCGGCGGGAAGCAGATTTTTATCCCCTTGGCGAATCGCCTCGACAAACGCCTGCTGATGGGTACCGCCCCCCTTGTATTCGTCGGTACCGACGAATTCGTGGATCTTTTTGCCATCGCTGTCGAACGCCGCCGCGCTCCCCCAGCGCTTTTCGTAGCGGCCCCCCTCGCAGTAGGCGACATACCCGCTGGTCGGCCCGGCCACCTCGCCGGCGCTGCGGGGATTATCTTTGTCGGGAAGGTTCGAGATGCAGAAAACCACGGGGATCGATCCGGTATCGAAATAGATCATAATCGAGTTCGGGGTTTGACCGGCATCGTTGTAACCGACCCGTCCCCCGGCGCAAAGGACGCGTTTCGGCATCCGAATACGGTCTTGGAAAATATCGTTGCGGCAGTCGTCCAGCAGGTGCGCTCCCCAGTTCCCGACCTCGCCGTGGCCGGTGCGCCACATCCAATGCCAGTCGTAATGCAGCGCGTCTCGGTAAAGAGGTTCCTCCGGCGCCGGTCCCAGCCAAAGGTTGTAGTCCACCGTCTCGGGGATCGGCAGCGGCGTGCTGCGCAAGCCGATCGGCTTGCGGGCAAAGACGCGATTGACCCGAACCGAACGAATCTCCCCGAGGGCTTTATCTTCGTGCAGGAATTTTTGCACCTCGGGATGAAAGACCGGGTCACAGCGCATCTGGGTCCCGATCTGGCAGATCCGCCCCAGCCGCCGGGCCGTGTCGACCACCGCCCGCCCTTCGCGAAAGTTCATGCAAAGGGGCTTTTCGACATAGACATCTTTCCCCGCCTCCATCGCCCATATCGCGGCCAGGCAGTGCCAATAGTTGCCGGTGGCGATGACCACCGCGTCGATATCCCGGTCGTCGAAGACCTCGCGCATATCGCGCCGGGCGCGCGCCTCGGGAAATTTGCTGCGCGCGTCATTTAATCTTTCTTGATCGGGATCGCACAGCGCCGCGGTCGAGGCGTTATTCAGCGTAAAACCGGTGAGTGTCTTTCCGCGTCCCCCCAGACCGATATAGGCCAGGCGAACCGTTTCGCTCGGTTTTTCGGCGGCTCGCAAGATCTTGGGAGAGACCACCATGGGGGCTCCCCAAGCGGTCCCCAGGGCCAAGGTTTTCAGGAACTGACGTCTTTTCATTGCGTGTATCTCCCGATGAATCGCTTACCCAAGACTGCGGCGCGGCGCTTCTGGCGAAGGAAGGCCGACGGTGTATAATCGCCCTAATAGGTTATTGACCGCTCCCAGCAGGATCCAACACCATGCCCCCTGCCCCGCTGTTTTTCGATCTGGACGGAACCTTGTTGGACACCGTCGACGATGTCACCGCCGATATGATGGCCACGCTCCGGGAACTGGGGCTCGACGCGGAACGATACCGCAGGCGTTTTAGGTTCGGCCCCCCGCTTCGTGAGGCGCTTTTCGAGGTCTATCCCGAAATGAACAACGATCTGCTGGAGGAATTTGTCCGCCATTTCCGAGAACGGTACAATACCTCCGACTACCCCCTCACACGCCCCTACCCGGGAATCGATGAGCTTCTTCACCGTGCCGCCGGCGCCGGATGCCCGCTGTTTATCGTCACCTTCAAACGATGGATTCCGACGGCGCGGCTTGTCAAAAAATTCGGCTGGACGGATCTCTTCGCGGAAATCTTCACCGTCGATCGTTTCGCGCCGGATATCCCCGTGATGCTCAAACCCGAAATGATCGCCCGCTCGGGGGTCGACACCCGCGGCGCGCGGCTGATCGGCGACGCGCCGACCGACCTGGACGCGGCGCACGAGGCGCATCTGGCGGCCGCGGCGGTCACCTGGGGCTACTCCACTGAGGAAGAACTCCTCGCCCGCCTGGGGCCGGGGGATAAGATCGTCCGCCGGATCGAGGAACTGACGGCCATCCTTTTGGGGTGACGCTCCCGGCGTTTAGCGTTTGGTCAGATCGACGTTGAGCGTGGTGTTTTTGATCGTCCGGCTGACCGGGTCAAAGACCCGCAGCTCGATCGAGATCGCCTTGAGCTCCTTGTCGTACGGAGGCGGGTAGTCGGGGAGCATCGCGCTGGTCACCTCGCGGTCGAGCGGAATATCGGAAGGCGAAAAACCGTTGCGGCGGGTGACACCGCGATAGGTCTCGGTGGTGCCGCCGTTGTTGATGGTATAAGCCAAATTCAGCTGCTCCAGCTCGTACTCTTCCGTCCAAGTATCAAAGACCGCCGGGAGGAAAGGAGTCTGGAAGGTGCCGTTGGAAAGCTGGACCATCGCCGAGTCGCCGTCCCTAAAACCGTAGGAAGGATAGCTCAAGCCGGCGTTAAACTTATACCGGCCGAAGTCGTCAAACCGGGCGGCCTCATCGATGGTCTCGGTGACACCGCCGCCTCGAACCAAGTTCGTGTAGACGATCTGCGACTCATCAGGCGTCGGATTGAGGGGATTGACCAAGATACCGTGATTCCCCAGATCGACGTACATCCCCGCCGCGTCGTCCCACGCCTTCACATCGAACGAAAGGACATTCGTCAGGAGGACATCTTGATCGAACGTCTCGTCGGTCCCGCTGACCGGGTTGGAAAAGAGCAGATCGCCGGTGTCGGGGTTAACCTCGTTCCAAAGGTTCGGTTTATTCCACAGGTCGATGAACGGGGCGAAGTAGTCGTTGGCGCGGTAGTCGCTGCTGGTGTTGATCAGCGGCAAAAGGGCCGAAAGAGTATCAATATCGGTGAGCTTTTGATATCTTCCGAACCATCGGTCCTGAACCTGCGGAACCACCGGAGTGTCTCCCTCCCAATTTTGGTCGTTCCCAAACGGGACCCCGGCGCGGAAATAGCCGGCCGGAGCGTCGAGCGCACCGGAAAGGGGAATCGTGGCCGACTCCTGCATCGTCGGCAGTCTTAACCAGTACCACGCGCCGTTGTTCCCCTGGCGGCTGTCGTACAGGCCATCGATCTGACCGAGCACCGGCGAGGACCAATAGCCGTAACGATTCTTCCGGTTCGCCAAATCGGCGACGGTGTTGGCGACAATCCTGCCGTTGTCGTCGAGGTGAACGGAGACATCGTAATACCGGAAAAAGCCGTATCCCTCGCAAACGCTCGGAAGGGTAAGGCCCGGATCAAGAGAATTCTGCTTGAGGGCGAGACTTTGCTGAAGAACGTCGTCCGGGACAATCAGGAGAACCCGGCGGTAGAGGGTCGTCCCGCGGACAAACCAGATCACCTCGGCAAACTCGGACTCGATGATCCGTTCTTCCACCCCCGTGGGTATGCCAGCATTGTCTTTGACAGGCACCTGGAAACGGCCGCGGAACCACTCCCCTTCTTTGGCCCGAAGGGTGAACGAGAGGATATCGTCGGTATCGCCGGCGGTGGTATCAAAACCCCCTCCCTCGGTATCGCGCATCGAGGTCCGGGGAAGGTAAACCCCGGGCAGATAGGGATCGGCCGGAGGGGTGGCCGCCAGGTCCTGGTTGGCTTCGATGATCCGCTGATCATCCGCCCCCAGCCCCTCGGTGTAGCAGAAGAACCCGTTGCGGGAGGTCGGCGCCTTGAGCTTGGGAACCGTCAGGAGGGAAAGATCCTCGGACAGCCGATCACGGGCCGAACGCAGGGAATTGGACATCCCCATGACGTTCTGTGTCTGCGACATCAGGGAACCGACCTGACTGAAGACGGCGGCGACGCCGTACATCAGCAAAAGAGAGAGCGTCGTGGCGACTAGAATCTCTAACAGGGTATAACCGTATCTTCCGCCGCGTATCGGTCTTGCGGTGCGTAATCTTTGATCCATCGGATTTCTCCGTCCCATCGGGGTAAAAATCGGCGCAAAAGCCCTTATAATCACATTCTAACATAATTTAACCGGATTTTACCAGGACTGTCAACTTTTTTCCCGCTTTCTTCCCGTGAAAGCCCAAAATTCCCGTTTCGACGGCAAAAAGGATCACCGAAGGGGTGTGAAAAGGGTTGTTTTTCGACACAATTAGTGGTATCCTCTATAATTACCTATCGTTTGTAATCGTAGAGGTTTAGGATGGGTGCCGCCAGAATTGTTTTTCGGCGTTTTTTCGCGCCGGGCCTTTAGGCGTCGTCACCGGTAACAGGAATTCATTCCAGAGGATTCGAGGAAACCAAACAATGGCTAAAAAGAAAGAGACCGAGCCCAAAGCTCCGAAGGAACAGAGCAAGATCGAGAAGATCTTTAACAACAGCCCCGAGCTGAAAAACGCCGTGGCTCAGATCGAAAAGGAATACGGCAAGGGGGCGATCATGCCGCTCGGGATGGAGAGCGCGCCGAGTCTGACCGGCATCTCCACCGGTTCGCTTTCGCTCGATATCGCCCTGGGGGGCCGCGGCATCCCGAAGGGGCGGATCATCGAGATCTTTGGCCCCGAATCCAGCGGCAAGACGACCCTTACCCTCCATATTGTCGCCCAGGCGCAAAAAGAGGGGGGGGTGGCGGCGTTCATCGACGCCGAGCACGCCTTCGACCCCAGCTGGGCCAAGCGGCTCGGCGTCGACCTGGAATCCCTCCTCGTCTCGCAGCCGTCCAGCGGAGAGGAAGCGATGCGGATCACCGAAACCCTGGTGAAAACCAACGCCATCGACGTGATCGTCGTCGACTCGGTCGCCGCGCTGGTCCCCGAAAAGGAACTCCAGGGGGAGATCGGCGATCAGCACGTCGGCCTCCAGGCCCGTCTGATGAGCCAGTCGCTGCGCAAACTCACCGGCGTCATCGCCAAGAGCAAGACGGTCGTGATCTTCATCAACCAGATCCGCGAGAAGGTCGGCGTGATGTTCGGTTCCCCCGAAACGACCCCGGGTGGCCGGGCGCTGAAGTTCTACTCCTCCTGCCGTATCGACGTGCGCCGGATCGGCCAGATCAAAGAGGGAGAAGAGGTCATCGGGCAGAGGGTCAAGGCGAAAGTGGTCAAAAACAAGGTCGCCCCGCCGTTTAGAACCGCCGAGTTCGATATGATGCACAAAGACGGGATCAGCTACGAGGGGGATGTCCTCGACCTGGCCCTGGCCAAACGGCTGATCATCAAATCGGGCGCCTGGTTCCGTTACGGCGACTTCCAGATCGGCCAGGGGCGCGAGAAGACCCGCCAGTACATGATCGAGCACCCCGAGTTCGTCGAGGAACTGCGCCAGCTGCTCGTCGCGGACAATGGCGCCGAGGCCCCTGTCGAGCAGCCGGACGACGCCGAGGGGGACGACGACGATTTCGATCCGAGCGCCTACGAAAACGGCGGCGAGAAAAAGTGATCTTTTCCGCGCTCCCGCGGACCGGCTAAAGCAACAGAACAGACCATCCGGACAGCCCCTAAGGAATCGACTCTATGTCACCGACCGCTTTTGCGCCGACGCTCTTCGCCGACGGCAGCTTTTGGACCAACATCTCCGACAACCTCGCCAAGATGAACGAAATGCAGACCTTCGACAAGGTCACGCTCATCGTCTACTTCGGGGCGATGCTGCTGGTCGGTTTCTTCACGATGAGACGTTCCGGCAAGAACTCCAAAGAGTACTTCCTCAGCGGACAGTCGATGCCGTGGTGGCTGCTCGGTTTCTCGCTGGTCGCCACCACGTTCGCCGCCGATACGCCGAACCTCGTTACCGGACTGGTTCGCGAACAGGGAGTTTCGGGGAACTGGTGCTGGTGGGCGTTCCTTCTCACCGGGATGACCACCGTCTTCATCTACGCCAAGCTCTGGCGCCGACTCGGGGTGATGACCGACATCGAGTTCTACGAGGTCCGCTACGGCGGAAAATGGGCGGCGTTCCTGCGCGGTTTCAGAACGCTCTACCTCGGTCTGCTGGTCAACACGTTCATTATGGCCAACGTGATCCTGGCGATCATCAAGATCCTCGGCGTGATGCTCGGGATTGATCCGCTCACGGCGGTCATCTTCTCGTGCGGGATCACGGTTCTGTTCTCCGCCGTCGGCGGGCTTTCGGCGGTGATCTGGGCCGACTTCATCCTCTTTTTGGTCGCGATGGCCGGCGCGGTCGGCGCCGCGGTCGTGGCGGTCAAGCTCCCCGGGGTCAATGGGCTGTCGGGATTGATCACCCATCCGGCCGTGGCCGAAAAATTGGCGGTCCTCCCCAGTTTCTCCGACCGGGACGCTGTTATTACCTTGCTGATCATTCCGCTGGCGGTTCAGTGGTGGAGCGCCTGGTATCCGGGGGCGGAGCCGGGAGGCGGCTCGTACGGCGCCCAGCGGATGCTCGCCGCCAAGAACGAGTCGCACGCCATCGGCGCGACCCTCTTCTTCAACTTCTGCCACTACGCGATCCGCCCCTGGCCGTGGATCATCGTCGCGCTGGCTTCGATCATCGTCTTCCCGAATCTCGATTCGCTGCGCGAGGCGTTCCCGAACCTTCCCGAGCACATGATCCACGACGATATGGCGTACCCGGCGATGCTCAAGTTCCTCCCGCAGGGTCTGTTCGGTCTGGTCCTCGCCTCGCTGTTTGCCGCCTTTATGTCGACGATCGCCACGCACCTGAACCTCGGTTCGTCGTATATGGTCAACGACTTCTACAAGCGGTTCATCAACCCGAACGCCTCCGAGCGGCGGATGGTCTTCTACGGCCGGCTGTGGACCGTCCTGCTGATGGTTCTCGCCTGCGCGGTCGCCTTCCAGCTGCAAAGCGCCGTCGGAAACTTCGAGATCATCCTGCAGATCGGCGCCGGGACGGGATTGCTGTTCCTGCTGCGCTGGTTCTGGTGGCGGATCAACGCCTTCAGCGAAATCTCGGCGATGATCTTCGCGCTGGGGACCACCGTCTACTTCCGGTTCTGCCATCTGGCCCTGTGGGGGGTTCCGCAGGCCGACGGAACGAAAGTCCTCCCCGACGCCCTGAATTTCTCCGCCTCCACCGAGCTGGTTTTGACGGTTCTCATCACCACCGTCGGCTGGGTGCTGGTCACCGCGCTGACCCGACCGACCGACCAGAAGACCCTGGTGACCTTCCTGGAGCGTTCCGGCGCCAACGGTCCGGGGTGGAAGCATGTCGTCGACCAGGCCCGCCGCGAGGGAACGCCTCTTCCCGAATCGGACAAACCGTGGGGTGTTCCGTTGGGGCTGCTGTGCTCCTTAATCGGCTGTGTCGCCGTCTACGCGGTCCTCTTCGCGATGGGGTTCCTCCTCTACGCCGAATACCTCGCCGCGGTGGTCCTGCTGGGCATCGCCGCGCTGAGCTGCCTGTTCCTCTTTAAGACCTGGAAACGGGTGACCGCCTAAGATGAAACAGCACGCGTTGGTTCTGGTCATCGGAAGCGGCGCCGCCGGTTTAGCGTCGGCGATTCGCCTTCACTCCCTGGGAATACGTCCGATCATTTTCACCGAGGGGGTCCGTCTGGGGACCTCGGTCAACGCCGGAAGCGACAAGCAGACCTACTACAAACTCGGCCTGACCGGTTCCGAGAGCGATTCCCCCGCGCTGATGGCCGCCAGTTACACCGCGGGGGGCTCGGCCGACGGCCGGCTGGCGCTGATCGAGTCGGCCCTCTCGACACGGGCGTTCTTCCAGCTCGTCGAGCTGGGGGTCGCCTTCCCGAAGAACGACTGCGGCGAATACGTCGGCTACAAGACCGATCACGATCCGCGTTCGCGCGCCACCAGCGCCGGCCCCTATACTTCGCGCGATATGTGCCGCGCCCTTTTGGCGGAGGTGCGCCGCCGCAAAATTCGTATCCTGGCCCCCTGGCTGGTGACGCGGCTGATCACCGCCCCCCAAGAGGGGAAACGGCCGCGCCGCGTCGTCGGTGTCGTCATGGAGCACCGCAAGGTAAACCGTCGGCGTGTGATGCGCGCCGACGCGGTCGTCTTCGCCGTCGGCGGTCCCGGCGGCCTATACCGCGCCAGCGTCTACCCGGAAAGCCAATTCGGCGCCATCGGATTGGCTCTGGCCGAGGGGGCCGAGGCGGTTTCCCTCCCCGAAAGCCAGTTTGGGCTGGCCTCTTTCACCCCATGGCGCGGGGGGGAGTTTCGCTGGAACGTTTCCGGGACCTACATGCAGGTTCTCCCCCGTGTCGTCTCGACCGACCAGGACGGCGGCGACCAGCGGGAATTTTTGACCGAGTTCCTCCCCGGCGCCGAACTGTTTCGGCGGTTGTTCCTTAAAGGGTACCAGTGGCCGTTCGACGCGGCGAAACTCGCCGGTTCCTCGCTGATCGATATGCTCGTCTTTCACGAGAACGTCTGCCGGCGGCGCCGGGTATTTCTCGACTACCGAAGCAATCCGTCGGGGCTCGATTTCTCGGCGCTCGACAGCGAGCCGCGCGATTATCTAGGCCGCTCAGGGGCCCTGTTCGGCACCCCGATCGAACGGCTGGCGGCGATGAATCCCAAGGCGATCGCCCTGTACCGCGACCACGGGGTCGATCTGGCGAAGGAAATGCTCGAAATCCGCCTGTGCGCGCAGCACAACAACGGCGGTCTGGCGGTCGATCCCTGGTGGGAATCAACGAGCGTCGAAGGTCTCTTCCCGATCGGTGAGGTGGCCGGAACCCACGGGGTCACCCGCCCGGGCGGATCGGCGCTCAACGCCGGTCAGGTCGGCGCCATTCGCGCCGCCGAGGCGATCGCCCAAAGAACGTTCCTCCGCCATAAAGAAGACGCGCGCCTTTGCCGTGCCGCCTTAAAGTATCCGGCCCCGCCGGCCCGCTCGCCGGAAGAGGTCCCCGACTGGCGATGGCATCGGCGGGAATTTCAAGATCGAATGACCCGCTTCGCCGGCCATCTGCGCTCCAAGGACGAATGCGCCGAGGCGCTGTCCGCTGCGAAGGCCCAGTACGAGGCGCTTTCGGCCTCGCCTCTGCCAAGACAGCAGCGCGCTCGGTGCGAGTCGCTGCGCAGCCGGCAGCTTCTTTTCGCGCAAATCATCTATCTGGAGGCGATCCTCTTTCAGATCACCTCCGGGACCGGGTCGCGGGCCAGTTCCCTGGTCCTCTCCCCCGACGCAGAACCGATTCACCCGAAGCTCCCCGACCACTGGCGCGCGGCGCCCGAAGATAAAAAATTCCGTTCCTTACGGCTGTTCACCCGCTTCGACCCGGAAACGGGGACATGCGAAAACCGCTGGGAAGAGTGCCCCCCCATCCCCGAACCGGATCGCTGGTTCGAGTCGGTCTGGGGGAAGCAGCCGCAAAAAACAAAGAAATAAATGTACCGCCGATGACCACCTTTAAAAAACTCGCCGCTGTCCGATCGAATGCCGAAATGCGCGATTACCTGCGTGAAATCGGCGCCGATTTTGACCTGTTCGACCATCCCCCCGCCGAGCAGTTCGCCCGCCCCTTCACCTATACCGAAACCTTCGGGGGAAAGACGCGGCGTTTTTCCAACCGCTGGGCGATCCACCCGATGGAGGGATGGGACGGCGAGCTGAATGGGGACCCCAGTGACCTGACCCGGCGGCGATGGGAAAAATTCGCCGACAGCGGGGCGAAGATGATCTTCGGGGGGGAAGCGACCGCCGTGGAGCACACGGGCCGATCGAACACGCGGCAGATCATGATCACCGCCGAGAATATCGGCAAGTTCAGCGCCCTGCGCGAGGCGGTCCTCAAGCGGCACCGCGAACGGTTCGCGGACGGGGAAGATCCGGTTATCGGTCTTCAGCTGACGCACTCCGGGCGTTTTTCCAAACCGAACGACGACGCATGTCCCGAACCGAAGACCGCCTACGAGCACCCCTATTTAGATCAAAAATTCCACTGCGGGGCGGCCAACGTCCTCACCGACGACGACCTCAAAAGAACGATCGATCATTTCATCGACGCGGCCTCGTACGCTCAAAAGGCGGGGTTCGACTTCGTCGATATCAAATGCGCCCACGGCTACCTGGCGCATGAACTGCTCACCGCGCACACACGGCCGGGCCCCTTCGGCGGTTCCCTGGAGAACCGCACCCGCTTTTTCCGCGAGATCGTCGAGGGAATCCGTGCCCGCGTCCCGGGTCTGGAGGTCGCCGCCCGCTTTTCCGTCGGCGACATGATCCCGTTTGTGAAGGGGCCCGACGGGGTCGGTCAGCCGATCTCCTGGGAGGGGACGTACCCCTTCGCCTTCGGCGCCGACGAAACCGGTTTCGGCTGGGACCAGCGGGAACCGGCGGCCTTCGTTCAGATGGCCTGGGACCTCGGGATCCGGCTGATCGACGCGACCTTCGGCTCCCCCTATTACGTCCCGCACACCCAGCGCCCCGCGGCCTTCGCGGTGAGCGACGGCTACCTTCCGCCGGAAGACCCGCTCCTGGGGGTCGCGCGGCAGATTCGGATCGTTCGCCGCCTCAAAGAACTGTTTCCGAAGATGACCTTTATCGGTTCGGGCTACTCGTACCTTCAGGAGTTCCTCCCGGCGGTCGGCGCCGAGGTTCTTCGAACCGGCGCGGCCGACTTTATCGGGATCGGCCGGGGGGTTCTCTGCTACCCCGAAATGTGCGCCGACACTCTGGCCGGGCGTCCCCTGGACAAGCGCCGAATCTGCCGCACCTTCGGCGACTGTACCAACGCCCCCCGGATTCGGCTCATCTCGGGCTGCTACCCGCTCGATCCGTTCTACCGCGCGCTGCCCGAGGCCGAGGTGCTGAAGGCCTCCAAGCGCCGCAAGTAAAGTACCCCGCGGGTAAAAAGCCCCGCGCCGTTCTTGTTTTTCGATTCTCCCGGCGGTAATATGTTAAGGGAGAAGGGGGATGTATTCCCCCGGCGTATAGAGATACCCACCAATTGTTTTAACAGGACCTTTACCCCATGCGAAAGAGAACCTACGGTCTGTTCACGCCCGCGCTTTTGTGCGCCGCGTGTCTGCTTGTTTCCGCCGCCGCCACGGCCGACCAGCCGTACGGCGCGGCCACCCTCCCCTCCCCCGTCGCCTCGCCGGCGGCCGCCGAATTGGCGGGCGACTGGTCAGTGAAAGTCACCTGTGGCGATACCGCCGAAGTCGTCACGCTCGACCCGCAGGAGATCGTCACGGTGACCGACGAAAAATACGACTCCCTCCCGGTCTTTAATCCGAACGGCCCCCCCTGGCGCCGCGCTCAGCCGCTGAATGGTGTCATCGCCTTTGAGTGCTCCGTCGAGAACGCCGTGGTTCCCGGAACGATCGTCGTGCGCGACGAAAACGGCGCCGAATATGTCGAGGGGACCGACTACCAGGTCGATGTCCCCGGAGGAAACGTCGGCCGTCTGGAGGGGGGTGCCATCGGCGAGAAGACCCCGGTCTGGATCTCCTACCAATACACGCCGATGCGAATCGATTCGATCGTTCGCAAAAGTGACGGCGCCTTCGCCGTCGTCAAGGGGACGCCGCACAGCGTGATGCCGGTCCCGCCGCAGATGGCCGATGGCAACACGCGTCTGGTCAATGTCTACTTCTGCGGACTGATGGACAAGCTCACCGACAATAATCTCTTCCCGATTCTCGACGACGGAAAGATCATCTTCCCCGACGAGGTCATGGCCGAACGGCTCCTCCCCAAAACCTGGCAGAAGCTTACCAACGGCGAAACGGTCAAAGTCCTCGCCTGGGGCGACAGCGTGACCGCCTGCGGTTTCATCCCCGACGAAGACCGGTGGCAGGCACAGTTCGTCCGCCGCCTGCAGGCGCGCTTCCCCAACGCGAAGATCGAACTGGTTACCGAGGCGTGGGGCGGGCGCAATTCCGACTCCTACTTCGCCCAGCCGGCCGGCGCCGAACATAACTATCAAGAGAAGGTCCTCAATCAGCGTCCCGACCTGCTCATCTCCGAGTTCGTCAACGACGGCGGCTTCTCCCCCGAGAAGGTCGAGCAAAATTACGGACGTATTCGTGACGACCTCAAGAACATCGGCGCCGAGTGGATCATCCTCACCCCGCACTATATCCGCCCCAGCTGGATGGGTCTGTCCTCGCAGAAGAACTGCGACGACGACCCGCGCGCCTATACCCAGGCGATCCGCGCTTTTGGCCAGAAGAACAACATCGCCGTCGCCGACGGTTCCGTCCTCTACGGCCGGCTGTGGCGGCAGGGGATCCCCTACATCACGCTGATGACCAACAACATCAATCACCCGAACGCTTTCGGGATGTCGCTGTTTGACGACGCGCTGATGGCGGTCTTTGGGGGCGATAAGTAAAACCGCTTTTGGGGAAGCTGCCCCAAAAATACCCCACAAAAAAACTCCGCTTCACGCGGAGTTTTTTTGTGGAAACGCCGGCCGTCCGTGAAAGGGGAAATATCGCGGCCGGTTAAATATCGAGGTTCTTCGCCGAGAGGGCATGCTCCTCGATGTACTCGCGGCGCGGCTTGACCCGATCGCCCATCAGGAGGCGGAAGATCTCGTCGGCTCGGGCGGCGTCTTCCAAAGAAACCTTCACCAGCGTCCGATTCACCGGATTGAGGGTGGTCTCCCCAAGTTCCTCGGGGTTCATTTCGCCCAACCCTTTGTACCGGGTGACGATCAGCCCCTTCTCCCCCGACTCACGAACTTTCTGCGGGAGGCAGCGCAGATCTTCCAGCCCGACGGAAACATCCCCCTTGTACATGTAGTAGCGCGCCCCCTCCTGGCCGGTGCGGCTGATCGGGAACAGCGAATCCGGCTCAAAACCGAGCGTTTTCAGTTCGGCCAAGGAGCGGTTGATCGAACGCACCTCGCTCAGCTCGGTCACGTGCGGCCGCAGCGCCTGCTCGCCGGATTCTTCCCCGTCCGTCTCCGGCCGGCCGGCCAGGGCGTCGCTGATCGAACCGCCCGACTTGATCTTCTCGGAGCTCACGCCGGTCTGGCTCTCAACCTCGCTGAAGAAGGCGTCGAGCTCTTCACGGCCGGTGAACCAGTACTCTTTCTCCTGCCAAGAGACGTGATAGATCGGCAGACGGCCACTGCGCTGGCGCGCCACATGATCACGCAGGGAGTAACCGCGCTTCTCCAGCGCCTTGATATATTCTTCCAGCTTCTGAAGGGTCTGGCAGAGCTTTTTCATCTGCTCTCCCTCGATCCGCCGGCCGTCCTGCGGGTCTAAACTGACCCCCGAAAGCCCCAGCGCGAGCAGCTCCCGCTTCATCTCCTCGTCGGTCTGGACGTAGCGGGGGCGATCCTTCCCCTTCGCCTTGGCGCGAACCACCTTGTAGAGAGGGGGCTTGGCGACGTAGACGTGACCGCTTTGGATCAGGTTGTACATCTGCCGGTAGAAGAAGGTCAAAAGCAAGGTCCGGATATGGGCGCCGTCGATATCGGCATCGGTCATAATCACCACCTTGCCGTAGCGCAGCTTGGTCAGGTCGACCAGACCGCGGCTGACCCGTTCGCCGTCGTCAAAGACGTGGACGTCGAAGCGGCCGTTCCCCTTTTTCATGTTGACGTAGTCTTCGTGAAAACCGAGGACCGTGTACATATCCTCGATCTCTTTGTTCTTGAAGACTTTTTCCTCGGGACTTTTGTAGGCGTTGAGGATCTTTCCGCGCAGCGGCAGGACGGCCTGGAATTCTTTCAGACGCCCCCCCTCGGCCGAACCGCCGGCCGAGTCCCCCTCGACCAGGTAAAGTTCGCAGCGCTCGGGGTCTTTGCTGTAGCACTTCAGGAGCTTGTCGACGGCTTTGTTCTTTGTCGGGGTCTTTCCCTCACGCGCTTCCTGACGGGCCTTTTTAACCGCCTCGCGGACCTTGGCGGCTTTGCACCCCTTGTCGATCAGGACCTTCGCCGTCTCGGGATTTTCTTCCAGGTATTGAGAGAGGCGGTCGCCGACGATCCGGTTGACGATCCCCTCGACCTCGCTGTTCCCGAGTTTGGTTTTGGTCTGCCCCTCGAAGCGCGGTTCGGGAACCTTCACCGAGATCACCGCGGTGAGACCGTCGCGGAAATCGTCGCCGATCGGGATCAGCTTATCGAACAGATCGTTCGCCTTGCCGTAGTTGTTCAGCGTCCGCGTCAGCGCGGAGCGGAAACCGGAGATGTGGGTCCCCCCCTCGATGGTGTGAATGTTGTTGACGTAGGAGCGAAGGTTCTCTCCCTCCTCGTTGGTGTACTGCATCGCGACTTCGACGTGAACCCCCTCGATGCTGCCGCTCATGTGAATGACATGGGGATGATCAATCTTGCGGTCGCGGTTTAAGTAGATGACGAAGTCGATCAGGCCGTTGGCGTACTCAAAGGTTTCCTCACGGCCGGTGCGCTCATCGCGGAAGAAGATCTTCACCCCATGATTGAGGAAGGCCAGATCGCGCAGACGACGGATGAGGATCGAAGCGTCGAACTTCGTCTCGGGGAAGATTTCCGGATCGGGCTTAAAGGTGGTCTTCGTACCGTGCCGGGAGGTCTTGGCGCCGCGGGTCACCGGCTTGGTCGGAACCCCCCGCTCGTACTCCTGCTGCCAGACGTAACCGTCGCGGCACACCTCGACCTGGCACTCTTCCGAGAGGAAGTTCACTACCGTCACACCGACGCCGTGCAGACCGCCAGAGGTTTGATAAGCCCCCTTGCTGAACTTTCCGCCGAACTTCAGGACGGTCATCACCCCCTGCAGCGTCGAATAGCCGAGATCGGGATGGTCCTCCACCGGGATACCGCGGCCGTCGTCCTCAACGGTGACGGAACCATCGGGATTGACGAAGACGTTGATCTCGGAAGCGAAACCGGCCAGCGCCTCGTCGATGGAGTTGTCGACCACCTCGGAGACGAGATGATGCAGCCCGCGCGAGGCGACGTCGCCGATATACATCGCCGGGCGCTTGCGGACGTGCTCTAAATCGGAAAGGTGCTCCAGATCGTCAGCCGTGTAGGAATCGTTGGCATGGGGCAGATCCATTTCGTCCGACGGTCCGGCGGGGGAAGGCCCGGAAGCGAGCTGTTCGTCGCTGGGCTCGGAAGGGAGATTATTTTCTTCGTTCGACATCGCACTTCGTCCTATGGTACTTTGTCAATAAAATATTTCTCGTCAATATCGCTTGATTATCCGGCGGCTGAGTATTGTTAAGTACCGTCCCCGCCGGGGAAACGGCGGTCACCGCTGAACAAACCGGATTTTTTTGATCTTTTCGTCCGGCATTTCACTCTGGAAGTATCGCAGAATCTCTCTTTGACAGAACGACAGCTCCATCACCAAGGATGCCGACGACACCGTGACCGAGAGAACCCCGCCGCGAAAGGCGGAAACAGCGGTATCGCTGTCATCCAGGATCAGCCCGCGGGGAGCGAGGATCTGCTGCCGAACGGCCTGCCAGCACTGCTGGTATTTCTCGACCGCCAGGCGGCGGGTCATACCGGTTCTGGCGAGGATCGACGGAAGGATATCCGACAGCTTCGACGGCCGGGCCACACGCCGCCGTTCGGCGGTATAACGATACCCCAGCGGAGTCACCCCCTCTTTAGGGGACGGCTCGCGGGAGAAATTTTTTCTTCCTGCCCCTTTTTTGCGGCGGGCGTCTGTCATACAATGACCTTAACTGGATTTCTGGCGGTTTGGGCGGCGAAAAATCACCTCTTTTATCTTACCACAAATAGGTTTTTGGGCAAGGCAACCGCCCCCTTGGCGAGGGATCTTAAAGAAGGAAAAAAACCGGATAAAACCATGGCCGAGGCGACCTGTTTTCTTCCCAGCGACGCAGTTTTTCTGACCGGGCCGACGGCCTCCGGCAAAAGCGCCTGCGGCATCGGCCTGGCACAGATCATCGGGGCCGAAATTCTCTCGCTCGACTCGATGGCGATCTACCGCCGGATGGACATCGGCACGGCCAAACCGACCCCCCAAGAGCGGGCGCTGGTCCCCCACTGCCTGATCGACATCGTCGAGCCGTCGGAATCTTTTTCCCTGGCTTCTTACCTCAAAGCCGCCCAGACCGCCGTGGCGCAAGTCCGCCGACACGGCGCCCGCCCCCTCTTTGTCGGGGGAACGCCGCTTTACCTCAAAGGGCTTCTTCGCGGCATCTTCGACGGCCCCGAAGCGGACCAGCGGTTCCGCGCCCTTTGGCAGGAGAAAGAACGACAATCTCCGGGAACACTCCACGCGCGCCTTCGGCAGGTCGACCCGGTCAGCGCCGAGCGTTTGCATCCGAACGACCACAAGCGTCTTTTGCGCGCCCTGGAGGTCTACGAAGTGACCGGCCGGCCGATCTCCTCCCTCCAGACGCAGTTTTCTCAGCCGGCTCCCAGCGGCGCGCCGCTGTTCGTCCTCGACTGGCCGCGGGAGGTTCTCTACAATCGGATCAACCGCCGGGTCGACGCGATGATCGCCGCCGGACTGGCCGACGAGGTCAAGTCGCTCCTGGCCGAGAACAAACCGCTTTCCAAGACCGCCTCGGCCGCCGTCGGCTATCGTGAGCTGATCGCGCACTTCCGCGGGGAGTATTCCCTGGACGAGGCGATCGAACGGATCAAACGCGCGACGCGAAACTTCGCCAAGCGGCAGATGACCTGGTTTCGTTCCTTCCCCGAGGCGCGGTTCATTCCGATGAACGACCGCTCGACGGCCGACAGTACGGCCGAAACAATCGCGGCCATTCTTTCAGCCCCCAACGCGTGAAAATACTTCATGATGAGTCCAAAAAAATCCGTCCCCAAAGATACCGCCGGAGAAAGCCAAACACCGAGTGACCGCCTTCTCTTCGGCGAAAACAACCCGCCGGCCGCCGAGACGGACCGGCTGTGTGACGAGGTTCTCTTGTCGCTGGTCGAGGGGGTCGGTTCCCTGACCATCACGCGCCTGCTGGAGTGTTTCGGGACCGCGAAAGATATCCTCGGCGCCAAGCGGGAGCTGCTGCTCACCGTACCGGGAATCGGCGATAAAACCGCCGATCAGATTTTATCGGTCCGTTCACGCCACGACCCCGAGAAGCTCATCGAGCGCTGTCGGCAGGAGGGGATCGCCATCCTCACGCGGGACGATCCTCGGTATCCGCGGTCCCTGCTGGAAATCGCCGACCCGCCTTTCATCCTCTACGCCATGGGGGAACGTCTGCCGCAGGACGATCTGGCGGTCGCCGTGGTCGGCACGCGCGGCTGTTCGCTCTACGGCCGCCGACAGACCGAAACCCTGGTCCGCGGCCTGACCTGCGCCGGGGTGACCATTGTCAGCGGCCTGGCGCTGGGGATCGACGGCGTGGCACACGAGGCGGCGCTTCGCGCCGGCGGCCGAACAATCGCCGTGCTCGGAAGCGGTCTGCTCAACATCTATCCGGCCTGTCACAAGCAGCTCGCCGAGCGGATCGCCAAGCAGGGGGTTCTCTATTCCGAGTTCCCGCCGCTGACCACGCCGATCGCGGGGAACTTCCCGCGGCGCAACCGAATCGTCAGCGGTCTGACCCTCGGTGTTCTGGTGGTCGAGACCGCCCGCCGCGGCGGTTCTTTGATCACCGCGCGTTTGGCAATGGAACAAAATCGCGAGGTCTTCGCGGTCCCCGGCCCGATCGATTCCGAGTCTTCCCGCGGCTGTCATCTGCTCATCAAAGACGGCGCCAAACTGGTCGAGACACCGGGCGACATTCTCGATGAGCTCGGCCCCCTTCCTTGCCAGCCGCAAGCCGACGTGTCGAGCGCCCCCGAGGACCAGACAACACCGTCGTCCCAGCGGCGCGCCGCCGAGCTGTCACTCGATGATTCTCACCAAAAAATACTTTCTCTCATCACGACGACCCCCGTTCTGATCGACGATATCATCAGTCAATCCGAGATGAGCGCTTCGAAGGTCATGATGATACTCGGAGCCCTCGAGCTGAAAAGAATTATTCTCCGAACCGAGGGGGGAAAAGTCGCGAGAAGATAAATTTCCTCCGGCGGCTTACTGTCTGATGCGTTAGGCGCCAACAAGACAAACATCGGTTTCGCGCCGTAAAACAAGGCACTTGCGACGCGTCCATAAGAATCGAGATTTCAAGTACGGTACTTTATCCCTAACATTTATAGACATATAGTATTATAAAAAAAATCGAGGAAAATTCTCGCATTGGTCTGTTTATTTCTCATGAGATAAGGTAAAATCATAAACGTTGCTTGTGGGTCACCGGTTTTCGTCCCTTTCGGTTCAACAGCAATACCGATTTCGGCGTTCGGTTCGGTGATCGACTTCAACACCTGTCCGCGGCCTTGCTCGTGAGGCCATCGGGCTCGGTATGACCGTGTGTCATACAACGAGGGCACTCAAATTGGGTTGGGTGCCGAGATGATCGTGTTTCATCAGTAGCAACAATGGAGAATTCTGATGGTTACAAAAGCTGTGAAGAAGGCTGCTCCGGCTAAGAAGGCCGCTCCGGCCAAGAAGGCCGCCCCGGCGAAGAAGGCCGCTCCGGCCAAGAAGGCTGCTCCGGCGAAGAAGGCCGCCCCGGCCAAGAAGGCTGCTCCGGCGAAGAAGGCCGCCCCGGCCAAGAAAGCCGCCCCGGTGAAGAAGGCCGCTCCGGCCAAGAAAGCCGCCCCGGCGAAGAAGCCCGCCCCGGCCAAGAAAGCCGCCCCGGCGAAGAAGGCCGCTCCGGCCAAGAAGTGCGCTTGCAAAAAGTGCGGCTGCAAGAAGGCCGCTAAGTAGCCAATCGCCGGCAAGCTTATCCGGTGATCGGCGCCCCGCGCTTCTCACCCTAGCTTTTGATACAACGAATAAGCCCCCTGCTGCGGGGCTTATTTTTTTTCTTGTCGGTTCTTTAGCTGTCAGACGGTCTTGTCCTTCCTCGGCGCGTGAGGCACCCGAACCACAACACGGCAGCCCGGGGTATCCTCCAGCGTGATCGTCCCGCCAAGAGCGCGCGTTAAGGCGTACGCCTTCGGAAGCCCGAACCCCAGGCCGCGCCCCGCCGGCCGTCCCGAGAAATAGGGGGAGAAGATATGGGGGCGAACTTCTTCGGCGATCCCCGGCCCGTCGTCCTCCACCGAAAAGAGAAAGTACCCCCCGCGGCATTGGCCGGATACCTGAATGATCCCCCCTTGAGAAACCAGCGCCTCGCGGGCGTTTTTCAAAAGCGCGCCGAGAATCGTCCCCAGCATCGCCGGATCGCTGGCGAAAGAGTCCTCCCCCTCGAACCGGTGGCGAACCAGCGACACGGCGGGGGAGGCGTGATCTTCTTCCCAAACGTCGAGCGACGAGGCGAGCCATTGCCGTGGGGAAAAGACCGATATCTGCGGCTCCGGAGGCCGGGAGAACAGACGAACATCGGCGATCATCTCGTAGGCGCGCTTCACCTGGGCGAGAATCACCGCCAGATGGTGGCGTTCGTCCGCTGCTTCCGCCTCCTGAAGAAGAATCTGCGCGTGGCCGCTGATGATCGCCAGCGGGTTATTGATTTCATGCCCCAGGCCGGCCGCGAATTCGGCGAGGGCATCGAGCAGGGCCGAATCGGGCGGGGTTTCGATTCGACCGGCACCGCCGCCATCGATCGCGGCGGCGCTTTCCGCGGGCCGATGGTCTTGGTCCTCTAAATGCATCGGATACCCTCTCTTGCTAAAGTCCGGCCCCTTCGCGCCGCTGCCCCCCTAGGGGGATAAAGATAAAACGCGGTCAGAAAGCCCGCTCGCTTCCTGACCGCGTCTAACAAACCTAAACGCGCCGGCCGGCTCGAAAATCAGACGAACGACTCGATATCCAGGAGCCGGCACATCCGTTCAATGAGCTTGTCGGTATCGAACGGCTTGGCGAGGAAATCGTTGGCACCGGCGGCCTTCAGCTCGGCGATCTTGTCTTCCTCGACCATACCGGAGATGCAGATGATCTTGACATCTTCCAGGGTACCGTCGCTGCGGACACGGACACAGACATCTTTGCCGTTGATGTCCTGAAGCATCACGTCCAGGACGATCAGGTCGGGCCGATACTCCTTGACCATCATACCGGCGTCGAAACCGTTGTTGACCGACCGGGTCTCGAAACGACCGTCACGCTCCAGGACGTCGACGATCAGCTCGACCAGTTCACGATCGTCGTCGACAACCAGAACCTTTCTCTTGCCGCTTTCCAGAGCGTCGGTCGGGATGCCGTTGTCTTTCATAAAGGCAAAGAGCTGATCACGGGGGATCCTCCGGAAGCGGCTCCCTGGTACCCTGAATCCTTTCAGCTGACCGGAATCGAAACAGCGAATGATTGTCTGTTGACTGACCTTGCAAATCTTCGCCGCTTCACCGGTGGTGAACACAGTCTTTATCGCCATCGTTTAGACCGTTCCTTTTCTAGATTCTCGTGACTTCCTAAACCACGAGCACGTTGACTATCCCTTCGGTTCCACTTGACGTGGAGACGTCCGGGGGACCTATGGTTCTTTACCGACCGCCTCGGGAGAAATTCCCCGAAAAACCCCCAAAGTTCCTCACCGTTTAAGTCACTGTAAAGAAACCTATTCTTTTTCTTTTATCGGGTCAATGCCAAAGGCAAAAACATAGCGAATCCTTTTAAAAGGAGATATTTTCCTTAAACACGCTATTTTTTCCAACAACCCCAATTATAGGGATTATAAGCCCTGTGTCAACATCGATATTTTCGGTCACCCCCCTGATTTTCTTTTTTTATTCAGAGCATCTATTTTTACAGGGTCCGGAACGTGTTTTTTGGGGGGAATTTTTCCTCTTTTTACACTTTATCGCAATTAGGAACCGAAGAAACGGCCCCTTTCGAAAGAACGCGGAAAAAAGGGGCCAAAGGGGTTATTTTTAGTTCTTTATCGCCAATATTCAGATCCGCCGCCCCCCGCGCGCGAAAAAGCGGCTTACGGCGCGCGGGGTGCGCCGCGGGAGGATCACAGCAGGCCGAAATCGCTCAGCGATCGGCGCAGCGCCGCAGCGAGCGACTCGTCCAATTCGGTCATCGGCAGACGCATTTCGCCGGTATCGCGGCCGAGCATTTTCATCGCGGCCTTGACCGGGATCGGGTTGGTCGCCAGAGAGAGCATGTTCTTGCACAGCGGGAAGAGCCGGTAATGCAGCCGGCGCGCCTCCTCGAGCCGGCCGTCGAGCACGGCGCGGCACAGGGCGATCGTCTCGCGCGGGATGAAGTTGCCGATCACCGAGACGACGCCTCGTGCGCCGATCGACATAAACGGCAGCGTCAGGGAATCGTCCCCCGACAGAACCGTCAGATCCGTGGCACCAATGATTTTGGAGGCCTGATCCATCGAACCGGTCGCCTCTTTGACCATCGTGATATTGGGAATCTCGGCCAGGCGGAGGATCGTATCGACATCGATGATCTTCCCGGTGCGGCCTGGGATGTTATAGATGCAGATCGGGATCGAAACCGATTCGGCCACCGCTTTGAAATGCCGGTAGAACCCCTCGGCCGTCGGTTTGTTGTAGTAGGGGCCGACCACCAGCGCGGCGTCGGCGCCGGCTTTCTCGGCGAACTGGGTCAAGCTGATCGCCTCGCTGGTGGAGTTCGAGCCGGTCCCCGCCATCACCTTGATTTTTCCCCCCGCGGCGCGAATCACCTCGGCGATGACCTGGTGCTGCTCCTCGTGCGAGAGGGTCGGCGACTCGCCGGTCGTTCCGGTGGGAACCAGAACCGTGGTCCCGGCGTCGATCTGGAACTGAACCTGCTCGGCCAGGCGGTCAAAGTCAACCTTCCCCTCTTTGAACGGGGTGATCATCGCCACCGACAGTCCGGCGAAATCTTCACTGCGGGTTTTCATACTTGTTACTCCCAAAGGCGTTTGGTGCGGTTTTGCCGTGTTGACAGCGCTTTTCTTACAGCCCGGCGGCAGCGTCGCGCAAAAGCGACTTCATTTCGGCCACCGCGGTACTCAGCCCCGTGAAGAGCGCGCGGGCAATGATGCTGTGGCCGATGTTCAGCTCGCGCATCCGGGGAAGGCGGGCCACGGGAAGAACGTTGAAATAGGTCAGCCCATGGCCGGCGTGAAGACGCATCCCAAGGTCGACAATCTGGCGTCCGGCCTCGGCCAGCTTGGCCAATTCGGCCTCGCGCGCCGCCCCGGCCGGGGCGTTGGCGTAAGAGCCGGTATGAAGCTCAACCGCCTCGGCTCCCATCTTTTTGGCCGCGGCGATCTGCTCGGCGACCGGGTCGAGAAACAGCGAAACCACAACGCCGCGCTGCTGCAGGATCTTGACGGCGCGCTCGACGCGATCGTAGGAGCCGACCGCGTCGAGCCCCCCTTCGGTGGTCACTTCCTGACGTTTCTCGGGAACCAACGTCGCCTGATCGGGGACGATTTCCGCCGCGATGGCGACAATCTCCTCGGCCACCGCCATCTCGAGGTTCATGCGGGAGCGGATCGTCTGACGCAGGATCCGAACGTCCCGATCGCAGATATGGCGGCGGTCTTCCCGCAGATGGACGGTGATCCCGTCGGCGCCCCCCAGTTCGGCCAGGGCCGCCCCGGTCACCGGATCGGGCTCGACCGTGCGCCGGGCCTGACGGACGGTCGCGATATGGTCAATATTGACACCAAGTTCTATCATGGCACTGTTTTCCCCTCTTGCCGGCCTCGGATCACTCACCCGCCTGCGCTTCGTTCAGAAGCCAGACGAGCAAACCCTTTTGAGCGTGCATCCGGTTCGACGCCTCTTGAACAATCCGGCTGCCGGGGCCGTCGATCACGCCGCTGGTCACTTCCAGTCCGCGGCGGGCCGGGAGGCAGTGCATAAAGATCGCGTCGGAGGCGGCATTACTCATCAGCGCCTCGTTGACCTGGTAGTCGGCGAACGCTTTGCGGCGCTCGGCTTCTTCTTTCTCTTGGCCCATGCTCACCCAGACGTCGGTGCAGACGACCTGGGCGCCGGCGACGGCCTTGGCCGGGTCGGACTCTTGACGAAGGACAAAGTCGGGATGGGTTTCCCCGGAGGTGAACAGCGCCAGGTCGGCGTCGCTGAAGCGATACCCCTTCGGCGAGGAGATCACCACCTCGCCGCCGAGTTTGGCGGCCGCCTCAATCAGCGAGGCGGCGACATTGTTCGAGTCGCCGACCCAGACGATTTTGACCCCGTCGAAATGACCGAACTCTTCGCGGACGGTCATCATGTCGGCCAGGGCCTGGCAGGGGTGCGAACGGTCGGTCAGGGCGTTGATGACCGGGCAGGTGCAGTACTTGGCCAGTTCAACGACCGACTGATGGCTTTTGGCGCGGAAGACGATCGCGTCGACCATCGAGCTGAGGACGTGGCCGATATCGTTGACCGGCTCGCGCTTTCCGAAACCGATATGCTGCTCCTCGAGCATAATCGAGCTTCCCCCCAGGTGGGCCATCCCCGCCTCAAAGCTCACGCGGGTACGCAGGGACATCTTCTCGAAAATCATCCCGAGTACCTTCCGCTCCAGCAGAACGGGACGCTCACCGCGGAAGTACCCGACCTTCAGTTCGTCGGCGATCGCCAAGATTCGCTGAACCTCGGCAATGGTGCAATCGCGCAGATCAAGAAAGTGACGGACCGATTTCATAGGAGGCCTCTTTTAAGCTTTTCTCAATTCTTCCTCGATGATATCCAACGCCTCATCGACCAACTCCAGCGGCGTCGTCACCGCGGGGAGCAGACGAATCACATTCCCCTGGGTACAGTTTATCAGAAGACCCCGTTTCATGCAGTTTTCGACCATAAACGCCCCGGGAACGCGCAGCTGAACCCCGATCATCGCCCCGGCGACACGGACATCCTGAATGATATCGAGCGTCTTGGCCATTTCGGTGAGCCGCCCTTCGAAGCGGGCCCCCATCGCCTTGGCCTTGTCGAGAAGACGCTCGCTTTCGACCATCCGGATCGTCGCGATCCCCGCGGCGGCGGCCAGAGGGTTCCCCCCAAAGGTGGCGGCGTGCATGCCGGGACGCAAACTGGGGGCAATCTCTTTGCGGGCCAGCATCGCGCCGGCGGCCACACCCGAGCAGATCGTCTTGGCCAGGGTCATAATATCGGGCTCGACACCAAAGTACTGATAGGCGAACCACTCACCCGTTCGGCCGCAGCCGGTCTGAACCTCGTCGAAGACCAGAAGCAGACCGTTGCGGTCGCACAGATCACGCAGTCCCTGGAGGAACTCTCGCGACGGGATGCGAACCCCCCCTTCGCCTTGAATCGGCTCGATCATGATCGCCGCGGTCTCGTCGTCGATCGCGTTTTCGACCGCCTCCAGATCGCCGTGCGGGACATAAGTGAACCCGGGCAGCAGCGGCTCCAGACCGTGATGGTACTTCGGCTGGCCGGTGGCCGAGATCGATCCCATCGTCCTGCCGTGGAACGCGCCGAGGAAGGTGATGATCTTATAGCGTTTTTTCTCTCGGGAAGAGTAGTGCAGACGGACCAGCTTGATCGCCGCCTCGTTCGCCTCGGTCCCGGAATTGCAGAAGAACGCCTGCCCCCCGAAACTGCGCTCGGACAGAAGCTTTGCCCAGGTCCCCTGCTCTTCGGTGTACCAGGTATTCGGAATGTGAATCAGACGGCCGACCTGCTCGCGAACCGCGTCGACCACCGGTTTGGGGCAGTGGCCGAACATATTGCAGCCCCACCCGGGGAAGAAGTCGAGGTAGCGCCGCCCCTCGGCGTCCCAGACGAACGGCCCCTCACCGCGGACCAGCGCCACCGGATAGCGGGTGTAGTTGGGGATGACGTACTGATCGAACAGCGAAATGATTTCTTCAGATGAAGCCACGGCGTAATTCTCCACGAATAATGCTTCCCAAGGAACAATAAAGGACCTCGCCTAACGCTCGGTGATTTCGGTCCCGACCCCCTGGCTGGTGAAGATCTCCAGCAAAAGGGAGTGGCGCAACCGGCCGTTGATGATGTGGATCTTGTGGACCCCCCACTCGATCGTATCGAGACAGGCCTGGATCTTGGGGATCATACCGCCGACAATCGCGCCGGAGGCCAGAAGCTCGCGCGCCTTTTTAGCGGTGAGCGAATCGATCATCGAGTTCGGGTCGTTCGGATCGGTCCGAACGCCGTTGACCTCGCTGACAAAGACGAGTTTATCGGCCTTGAGTTCTTTGGCCACCTCGGTGGCCGCCGTATCGGCGTTGACATTCAGACCGCGGCCGGAACCATCGTCGACCAGCGTATAGGAAGGGATAATCGGGATGATACCCTTGTCGCTGAGGGCGAGGATCTTATCGACATCGACACGGGTCACCGTGCCGACGCTCCCCAGATCGATCTGTTCCCCATCGGGGCCGCTTAACGCCATCTTTTCGCCGAAGAGCACGTTTGTGCCGAAAACGTCGGAAAGGGGTTCGGCGCATCCGCTGTAGGCGTTGATCCGATCGGCCAGGGCGCGGGAGATATCGCCGGCCAGAACACGGCGAACGATCGACAGCGAGACGTCGTCGGTATAGCGGCGCCCCTGAACAAACCGCGGCTCGATTCCCTCGTCTTTCATCGCGCGGCTGATCGCGTTGCCGCCGCCGTGGACGATCACCGGACGCATGCCGACCGTCTCCATAAAGACGGTATCCAACAGGAGATGTTCCACCGAGGCCTCATCATCGAGAAGGCTCCCGCCGAGTTTGATGACGGTCACCTTTCCCCGGTGCTCACGGATCCACTTCATCGCCTCGATGAGAATATCCGCCTTTTCGATCGCCCGATTCACCATGACACGGCTCCTTGTTCGTCACATTTGCCGAAACCGCCGGGCCCGCGCGAAAGATCAAAAAAACGCGGACCCGGTAAAACAACAAAGGTTCTGCGTCCGTCTGCGGAAAGAAAACCCCGATACCAGAGATACCTGAGCCGATCTCGGCTTTGGGAGCTGTGCTCTTCCGGTGAGAACGCAAAACCTTTTAGGGACAATCAACCCGCGAACCGCCACTTTAGACAGCGGCACGCGGGCCAATAGATATAACTGTCGACGGCACACAGGCCGGCCCGACACCGGCGATCAGTCGCCGACGTAGGACATAAGGGCCATGAAGCGGGCGCGCTTGATAGCGTCGGCGACGGCATGCTGAGTCACCGCGGTGCAGCCGGTCTTGCGGCGGCTGATGATCTTGCCCTGGCGGCTGGTCAGCTTCTTGAGCAGCTCGACGTCTTTGTAGTCGACGAACATCGGGCGGGGGCGCTCGTGATAGATGTGCCCTTCACCGTCTTCACGCTGGACAAAGAGCATATCCTTCTTCTTGACGTTGACCTTGCTCTTCGCGCGCTTTTTCATGACACGGTTCTTTTTAAACGCCGGGGGTCTCGACATAGCTTTTTCTTTTCTCCTTAAGTATCGAAAACAGTGCGTTTTATGCTGTTGTCTGCCTGCCGGCCCAAACCGTCACCGGCGTCCCCCACGGGGACTTTTTACCGGCGCCCCCCAAAAAGCCAGTGGCGCCAAATCGGGGAAGCACTCAGCGGGCAGGCATCTTAATGACCATACAACAAAACACCTTAGTGTAAAGGGCGATTTTACCTTAATGCCCCCTCCTGAGAAGGGGGGAAAAGCGCAAAACCTTTAATCTTACGCGACTTTTCGTCAAAATCGCCGCGCCGGCCAAGCCCCTCGGGTCCTTTGGGCGCCCCCGCTCCCGGCCGGGGCTCTTGGATATATGATCGAAATCGAGATATTCCGGTTATGCCGGTTCTTTGACAGTCGAACGAAATGCTGGCTGGGTGCGGTTCGGCAGTCGACTTAAAAGATAAGGCGCGTTCCATCGCGGGCGGGGGAAGCTGCGGTTTTGGCGAAAGCTCCCTTTTCTTGAAAGATCGTCTATAATGAACCATAAGGAACATCAAGGTGCCCACCCAGACAAAGAAGCTTGTTGATCGAATCGAGCGGTCCCACAAGAGCATCCTCGAGCAGATCGACCGGCTTGATCGGCAGATCACCGAAGTCCTTCAAAGCTGGACCCAGGGGGACTCGGCCGGCTTTGATGTTCCAAGGGGCGACCCATCCGCCGCCGACGCTCCCCCCGATCGCCAACAGGAGACAAACAAAAATGAAAGCCCCGGCTCTATCGGTTCTGCTTAGCTCCCTGCTGTTTCTCTTTTCCGCCGCCGTTTCCGCGCAGGAGGCGCCTTCGGTTCTGCGCGTGGCCAGTTACAACATTCTCCACTGCAGCGGAATCCACGACTGCAAAAGTGTCGACCCGGACCGAACCGCCGAACTTGTCCGCGCGCTCGATGCCGATGTTTGCTCTCTTCAAGAGGTTGACTGCAAGATGAACCGCAGCGGCAAGGTCGATCAGACCGCCGTTTTGGCCGAAAAGACCGACCGTTTCGGGACCTTCTCCCCGGCGATCAACGCCGATGGGGGGGAATACGGCGTCGCGCTGCTGTCAAAACAATCCCCCCAAAGGGTCGAGTTCGTCCCCCTGCCGGGAAAGGAAGAAAAACGGACGCTCCTCATCGCCGAGTTTGACGATTTTGTTCTGTTCAACACCCACCTTTCGCTCAAGCACCCCTCCCGGGTGGAATCGGCCGAGATCATCAGCCGGAAGCTAAGCGAGCAGAAAAAACCGGTGATCCTCACCGGCGATATGAACGTCTCCGGCGAGGAGGAACGCGAGGAGCTCTTCGGCAAAGAATGGACGGTGCTGACCGCCGAGGCCCCCACCTTCCCCTCCGACGGCCCCAGGGCCCGGCTCGATTACATCCTCATCGCCGACCCGACCGGCAACATCCCGGCCGGTTCCGAGCACTTCAGCGGGATGGTCTTAAGCGCCAAGGTCATCGACGCCCCCAATATCTCGGATCATCTCCCCGTCATGGTCGAACTCGACCGTTCTTCGCTCTAACCGCCGCGTTATCCAAATCAAGAGGGACCGCCGATGAAACCGATTTCACTGTTCGATCGCCGGAATTTCAATCTCCCCGACGGGACGGCGCTGAAACTCTACAGCGCTCCGGCGCAGGGGACGTGCCGCGGGTACATCCTCTTTGCCCATGGGATGCTCGAATACGGGGGGCGGTACCTCGATTGGGGCCAAAAGGCCGCCGAAGGGGGATATTCTTTTCTGGCCGTCGACCACCGGGGACACGGCGCCTCGGACGGCCGCCGGATCTGGATGAACAGCGTCGACGACTACGTCGATGATTTCCAGCTGCTGGCCCAGGCGCTGATCGACTCGTCCGACGGCCTGCCGGTCTTTATTGTCGGAATGAGCATGGGGGGAGGGATCGCCCTGCGGACGGCGGTTCGCCTTCAGGACCGCCCCAAGACGGCCGCCGGCGTCATTTTGGTCTCCCCCGCTCTTCGGCCCCACCGAAAGATAGCCCCCAAATGCCTGCTGGCGTTTGCCCCGCTTTTGGACCGTCTCTTCCCCAAATGGCGGATCCTCCACGGAACGACCGCCGGACTGTGCCACGACAAAGAGGTTATCGAGAGCTTTAAGAGTGACCCCCTCGTTCATTCCGGGTGCTTTTCGATTCACTACGGCTACGCCAACTACCTGGCGGCGGCGCAAAACCTGCGGCTTTGCGAAAAGCTGACCCTCCCGATCCTCATCGTTCAGGGAACCGGCGATACCATCACCGACCCGTCCGGCCCCAAGGAGTTCATCGAGCGGTCGATCAGCGCCGATAAAACCCTCAAACTTTACCCCGACCTCTATCACGACATCCTTCACGAGCCGTCCGGCGGCCAAGTGACCGCCGATATCCTCGACTGGCTGAACCGGCGGGCCGCGCGGTAAAAAATTTCCCTCAAAAAACTGATTTTTGGAAACTTTCCGGTACCCTCAGGCGTCCAATGGCACAGAAAGACGGTCCAAGTGACGACTTTCTCGTCGAGCGAACCCTCGCCGGCGATAAGTCCGCTTACGCGGTTCTGGTAGCACGCTACCAAGATCGTCTCTACGCTGTCGCCTGCGCGGTTCTTCACGACCGTGCCGCCTCGCAAGACGTCGTTCAGGACGCGTTTCTTCAGGCGTACGTCAACCTGGCGAGGTTTCAGCGCAAGAGTCAGTTTTATACATGGCTCTACCGAATCACTTTCAATTTGGCCATCGGGGCGGCGCGGCGCGCCAAGCGCGGCGGCACCGTCACGGTGCCGAATGCCGATCTTCAGTCGCTCCCCAGCCGCAGCGCTTCCCCTGAAGATCGTCAGCAGCGGGAAGAATCGATCCAGGCGGTTCGCCAGGCGATCGAACAGCTCCCCCCCGAACACCGGGAAGTGATCGTCCTGCGCGAAATCGACGACGCCAGTTACGAAGAGATCGCCGAGCGCATGGGGGTCCCCCTCGGAACGGTCCGCAGCCGGCTGTATCGCGCCCGCGCGATGCTGCGCCAAATCTTGCTGCGCCGCAAAGACGACATCGGTTAACAAGCACCACGTTATTATCAACGCGAAACAGGAACAAACGCTATGATCACCCGTGATATCGAAGCGCTGCTCAGCAGTTACATCGACGGGGAAGTATCGGACGAAGAGTCCCGGCGTGCCCGCGCGTTGATCCGTGAACTCCCCGAAGCGTCCCAATATTATAATGACCTATTGACCATTCGCGGCGCCATCCGGGCGTATTCCCGCCAGGCGATGGAAAGCCAGACCCTGGGCGAAAGCTTCACCGCCCGGGTCATGGACAAGATCAACGCCCTTCCCACCCCCGCGGCGGCTCGGGCGCGGTCCCAAAACCAGGGCGCTCTCCCGAAGCGTCTGGTCAAGCATTGGCGTGTCGTGGCCTATCCGACCGTGGCTCTGGTCGCCGCTTTTGTGGTGGTCCCCATGCTTCGGCACGGCGCGCCCGGGGAGCGCGTCGATTTAGCTCAGCGCCCAATCGTTCAAGAACCGGCCGCCCAAACGCCAAGCGCCCTGCCCGAGGCCGCCGAAGGGTCCTCCGGTCTGTCGGCCGAGCAGCGTGCCGTTCTTCGGACCCCCTCCGTCCCGATGGCGCGAACCAACCCCGTCGCCAAGCCCGCCGTCGTCACGGTCGCCATTACCTTAGCCCCCGACCAGATCGAGCGTTTCGGCTTTGTCCTTCAAAAGCTCGCATCCAACGCCGGTATCGAGCAGGTGAACTGCCGCCGCGACTCGGTGGTCGTCTACGAGATGACCACCGCTCCCCAGCGGGCCCAAGATTTCTTGCGTTCCCTCGGCTCGGTCGACTTCATCTGCGGCGACATCCCCCAGGTGACGGTCGGCGACCATACGGCGAGCGTCCTGATCAGGATCGAAGCCAAAACGGCCTTCTAAGTTTCCTTAGTTTTCCGCCGGCTCCCGGGTCTCCAGCGGTTCTCGGGCCGATTTGTACTCTTCTCCCCCAAAGCCGTAGGCGCGGGCCAGAAGCTTCAGCGGATGGATCACCTTCTTCCCGCCGCCATGCTCCATCTGCATCTGGCAGAACGAGCATTCGGTCGCGCCGTAATCGTAGATCGGCTCACGAAGCGCCAAGAACAGCGGCACCCCCAGCCGAAGCGACATCGCGTGGTTGTCTTTCTTCATTCCCGAGGGGCCGGCCAGACCGCAGCATCCCCGCTCCAGGCGATGAACCTTCATCTGGGGGATCAGTTCCAAAAGCTCCTGCGCCGGCGATTTTTCCAGATGCGGCTGGCCCGACAAGGCGATGGTTCGGCAGGGGAGATGATAGGCGATCGACAGCGGGATCGGGGCCAAATCTAAGGCGAGTTCCCCTTTTTGATGCAGCTCTTGTAAAAAGAAGTGAATGTCGGTGACATTTTCGGCCACCAGCCGTGTATCGGGATCGTTTTGCAGCCAAAGGTACTCCCGGCCGATACAGACGGCCGACAGTGGTTCGAGGGTCACCATCCGGCACCCCTGACGAATCAAGTCGGCATACAGCGCCACGTTGGCGCGGCACAGTTCCTGCGCGTGATCGGAATGTCCCAGGACAAACGCCTGATGGCCGCTGCTCCTCTGGCGGGTCGGAACGATGACATCAATATTGTTGTGATCGAGGATCTTCATCGCCGCGTCGGCCAGCGGCGTATCGAAGTAGTTGACATACGTGTCGATAAACAGCGCGACCTTTCGCCGCGGGGCGGCCGTGTCGCTGGAGATGCTCGAAGAAGAATTTCTCCGCGCCCAGACCCGATGGGAACGATACGCCAGACGGGACAAGAAAGAGACGTTTTCCATCCTGGGATACTTGCGTCCCTGAGCGATCCCGAGGAGTTTCTCGCCGGCCCAGCGAAAGACCGGACCGTGAATCAGCCAGTTCGACGGGTAGCTGAACGCCGAGGCGACACGCAGGATTCGGTCGAAATAGGCGAGAAAACGATCGGCCACCGAGGTTCCGTGCGCCGCGTTTTGCGCCGTCCTGATTCGGAAGGCCAATCGGGCGACATCGACTTTGCTGGGGCAGTCACTCGCGCAGCAATGGCACATAATGCACTGTTCCCCCAGCAGCCGCACTTCATCCTCGACCAGCGCCTCCAGAGGAAGATTTCCGTCGAGGATACCGCGCAGGGCGTTTGCCTTGGCGCGGCACGACGCCTGTTCGTCGGGGTAGTGGCGAAAATTCGGGCAGGTGCGCATCCCCGGATTTCGGCTTCGGCAAAAGCCGCAGCCGCCGCACTGAAACACGTCGGGAGCGACCTGATGACGATCCCACTTCAGCTGGGTGCGCAGCTGTTCGATCGCCGCGTCGGACTCGACCGCCTCCTCCGCGGAAGATGGTTCCCCGGGCGCGGCGGTTTTGGCGCCGGCGGCCTCCGGCTCGGTCAGGTCGCCGGGGGCGGGATACGAACGAAGCGCCCCCGGCCAGGCGGCGGCCGGTTTGTCGGAAAGCGGGATCACCTTCCCGGGATTCATCATCGCGCCCGGATCAAAGAGCGCCTTGATCCGTCGGGAAAACGCGACCTCTTTGGGGAAATAGCGGGGCAAAAACGGCGCGCGGACCCATCCCGCGCCCAGGCCGGAAACGAACCCCCCGCCGAATTGGGTGGTTAGGTCCAGCACTTCGCCGGCCGCGTCAAACAGCTCGGCCCCGATCGGACTGGAGGCGGGGAGGATCGGCTGAATCCGCAATTCCCCCTGTCCGATGTGGCCGCTCAGCGCACAGGTCAATTCCCGGCCGCGCAAAAGGCGCTGCAGCCGCACGAAGAAATCGGCCATCTTCTCGACGGGAATACAGACATCCCCCAGAAGCGACGAGGACTTGAACGTCGGGCCGACCGTTCGGGAGGCGACTTCCGACTCACGAAGCAGATCGGCGAAAAGAAGTCGCTTGCGCTCGTCGATCGACGACCAGGTCCCGAAGCAGTGCTTCTGATTTTCGCGGACCACGCGGGTCATCGCGCTGACGCGGTTCGACAGCTCGGCGACCGAGTCGGAGTCGAATTCCAGCAGAAGCGCCGACTCGGCGTCGGACGGCAGATAGCGCTGGAACCGGTTGTCCCGGAGGGTCACCAAATTGATGATCCGCCGATCGATCAGCTCGCAGACCGCCGGTTTAAACGGCAGAATACGCTCGACGCTGTGGGCCGCCGCGTCGAGCAGATCGAACAGCAAAATGACCGAGACGGTACATTTCGGCCGAACCTCGGTTCGGACCGTCAGGGAGGTGATCACCCCGAGGGAACCCTCCGCGCCGCAGAACAGACGGGCGGGGTTGAACCGTTTGCCGACCATCACCCCGTCGAGCCCGTAGCCGTGCCGCGCGGCACCGTCGGCCAGCGGCGGAAGATCGCCGGCGAGGAACAAATCGGCGGTTCGCCGCAGCGCCGCCGGGGTGCCGGGCGCAAACCGATCGGCCGAGCCCAAGTCCATCGGCCGGAGGGTCACGATTTCGCCGCCGGCCAAAACGACCTCCATCGAGAGGACCGACTCGTGGGGGAAACCGTACCGCAGCCAGCGCGGTCCGGCCGTATTGGTCGAGACGATGCTCCCGACCGTCCCGGTCGGGAGGAAACTGGAATTCGGGGCGAAGAAGCGGTTTCCCGAGCGTTTGAGCAGATCGTTGAGCCGTTCGCGCACCGCCCCGGGCTGAACCACGATGGTGGCGTCGTCGCTGACCTTGATGATCCGCCGCATATAGCGGGTAAAATCGAGGACCAGCCCCCGTCCGATCGCCCCGCCGCTGGTCCCCGTCCCGCTTCCGCGCGGATGGATCGAGATACCGTGCTCGGCGCAGTAGCGAACCGCGGCGGCGACATCCTGGGTCGACTTCGGCCAGATCACCCCGACCGGAAGCGCCTCAAAATCGCTGGCGTCGGTGCTGTACAGCTTCGCGATGACCGAGTCGCACCGCACATCGCCGGCGACCAGGCCGCGCAGATCGTCTTGGATTCGTTCCTGTTGCGCCGTCAGTGGCATCGTCTTTCCTCAAAAAAGCGCCCGCGAAAAAGCGCTACATTTTGGTTCGTCCGTAAATGAGATTAAGTATTTCCGCCCGGGTCCGCTCGTCTTTGCGGAAAGTCCCCTTCATCGCGCTGGTCACGGCGATGGCCCCGGGCTTGCGAATGCCGCGGATCGTCATGCAGGTATGCTCCGCCTCGATCACCACCCCGGCGCCTCGGACCTTCAGCTCGCCGACCAGCAGATTGGCGATCTCTTCGGTCATCCGTTCCTGAATCTGCGGGCGGTGCGAGATCGTCTCGACCACGCGGGCCAGTTTCGACAGCCCGATCACCCGGCCCGACGGGAGATAGCCGATGTGAACCCGTCCCATAAAGGGGAGAAGGTGGTGCTCGCAGATACTGTTAAAGGCGATGTCTCTGACCAGCACGATCTCGTCATACTCTTCCGTGAAGAACTTCCTCAGGTGAATGCTCGGATCCTCATGCATTCCCTTGAACAGCTCGGCGTACATACGAGCCACGCGCTGAGGGGTCTCGCACAGCCCCTCGCGATCGGGATCTTCCCCGATCGCCAGAAGAATTTCACGAACCGCTCGAGCGATTCGTTCCTTATCGACCGCGAACTCGTTGATGATCTTCACTTCTTCGGACAACGGAATCTCCTCGAAAACTCTTTTGACAACAATAATATACCCCCCCACTCTTTGGGGAATTGTACCCCCGGGGCGTTATTCTCACAATATAGGAGGGTACTCTCACAGCAATGAAGAGGGCCTGCCGGAGACTTTCACGAGCCAAGGAAAATGCTAAAATGATATCCCGGTATAAAAATCCCTCCCGACCGCAGCAGTGTCTCCCCGTGGAAACCTTCGACGAACAAAAAAAGCGAGCGCGCGCCGTTTTGCGGCAGATGAACAAGTCCTTCCCCAGCCCGCGCTGCACGCTCGAGTATCGGACCCCTTTCCAGCTTTTGACCTCGGTTTTGCTCTCGGCTCAGTGTACCGACAAACGGGTGAATATGGTCACCCCCGAGCTGTTCCGCTGTTTCCCGACCCCCGAAAAGATGGCCGCCGCGCCGCTTGAGCGGATCGAGGAGCTGATCCGCTCCACCGGGTTTTTCCGCAACAAGGCGAAGAATCTCAAGGCGCTCAGCGCCGTGATCGTTAAAAACCACGCCGGCGAGGTCCCCCGCACGATCGAGGAGCTGACCGCCCTGCCGGGGATCGGGCGCAAAACGGCGCTGTGTATCCTGGGCAACGCCTTTGACGAGAGCGCGGGATTCGTGGTCGATACCCACGTCGGCCGAATCGCCCGGCGTCTGGGCTTTAGTTGTTCCGGCGACCCGGTTCGGGTCGAGAAAGACCTCTGCGCCCTGTTTCCCAAGGGCCAGTGGATCGATCTGTCCCACCGGTTCATCCAGCTGGGGCGCTCCAGCTGCCGCGCCCCCAAGCCCCACTGCGACGGCTGTCCGCTCGAAAAATACTGTCCGAAACTCCCCGGCAAGCCCGCTCGGACATAAAAGCCCCCCAAAACGCCTCCCCGACAGCGCCTCCCCCCCGCCAACGTATTCCCTCCCCCCCAAAAAACAAGGCCTTCACAGAATCCGCCTTTAGATATATTTAAATGGCTATGCTTAAAACCGTTCTGCTTACCGTTTCGCTTCTGGTCGCGTCGAACTGCTTCATGACCTTCGCCTGGTACGGCCACCTCAAGAACATGTCCGGGAAGTTTTGGTTCTGGGCCGTTCTGGTCAGCTGGGGGGTCGCGTTCTTCGAGTACACGCTTCAGGTTCCCGCCAACCGGATCGGCGCTCATGTCCTGTCGGTTCCCCAGCTGAAGATCATTCAAGAGGCGATCGCGCTGACGGTCTTCATCCCCTTTTCGGCCTTTTACCTGCATCAGCCGATCACGATGAACTATCTTTACGCCTGTTTGTGTGTCTTGGCGGCGGTATGGTTCATCTTTAGGTAAGCTGCCAAGCCCTTGACGCTCAGCCCCCAGGCCGTAAAATAAGAAAGATTTTACTTTGGAAATAGTGCGGCTCCTGTTTATCCCTCTTCCGGTAAGGTCCGGCCAAAGGGGGAACACGGAGGAAACCGGCAGGCCGCTTCACCTTTAACGATTCGTAAAAAGGGCAAAGTTTATGGCAAAGTATGTTTACAGTTTCGGGAAACTCGGAACCGACGGCGACGCTTCGATGCGTAATCTCCTCGGCGGCAAGGGGGCCAACCTCGCTGAAATGGCGAAAATCGGCCTTCCCGTTCCGTCTGGGTTCACCATCACCACGGAAGTCTGCACCTACTATTACGACAACGGCAAGCAGTACCCGCCCCAGCTCAAAGACGACGTTCAGGCCGCTTTGGCGACGGTTGAAAAGGCGATGGGCAAGAAGTTCGGCGACACCGAGAATCTCCCGCTGCTGGTCTCCTGCCGTTCCGGCGCCCGTGAATCGATGCCGGGTATGATGGACACCGTTCTGAACATTGGTCTCAACGACAAGACCGTGGCCGTCCTGGCCGAGAAGTCCGGCGACGAGCGTTTCGCTTGGGACTGCTATCGCCGTTTCGTCCAGATGTACGGCGACGTCGTCCTCGAGATGAAGCCCCGCACCAAGACCGACATCGACCCGTTCGAGGAAATCCTCGAGGCCAAGAAGAAGGCCAACGGCGTTTCGCTCGACTCCGAGCTGTCCGCCGCCGCCCTCAAAGAGCTGGTCGCCGAGTTCAAGGCCGCCGTCAAAGAGCGTACCGGCAAAGACTTCCCCGAAGAGCCGATGGATCAGCTCTGGGGCGCGATCGGCGCGGTGTTTGGCAGCTGGATGAATGACCGCGCGATCGTCTATCGCCGTATGAACGGTATCCCGCACGACTGGGGCACCGCCGTCAACGTTCAGTCGATGGTCTTCGGCAACATGGGTGATCACTGCGCCACCGGCGTGGCCCTGACCCGCAACGGCGCCACCGGCGAGCCGGGCATCACCGGCGACTACCTCATCAACGCCCAGGGCGAAGACGTCGTGGCCGGTATCCGCCGCCCGAAGAAGATCGAGGATTCCCTCGGAACCGACATGCCCGAGGTCTGGAAGCAGTTCCAGGATGTCGCGATGCTCCTGGAAAAGCACTATCATGACGTTCAGGATATCGAGTTCACCATCGAGAACGGCTCCCTCTACATGCTGCAGACCCGTAACGCCAAGCGTACCGGTTTCGCTCACGTGCGTACCGCCGTCGATATGGTCGAGGAAGGCCTGATCGACGAGGCGACCGCCATCAAGCGCGTCCCCGCCAACGATGTGACCCAGCTGCTGCAGCCGATCTTCAGCGGCCAGGGGCTCAAGGGGATGGAAGCGATCGCCAAGGGCGTCAACGCCGGCCCCGGCGCCGCCACCGGTCAAATCTGCTTCCAGCCCGATGAGGCCGAGGCGCTCTGGCAGAAGGACAACTCCGTCCAGCTGATCCTGGTCCGCCGCGAGACCACCCCGGAAGACCTCCGCGGGATGAAGGTCGCCAAGGGTATCGTCACCAGCTTCGGCGGTGCCGCCTCCCACGCCGCGCTGGTCTCCCGTCAGATGGGTAAGGCCTGCGTCTGCGGCTGCTCCGATCTGGTCATCGATTACAAGACCAAGACGATGAAGGCCGGTGATCAGGTCCTCAAAGAGGGTGACTGGATCTCCGTCGATGGGTTCACCGGCAAGGTTTACGCCGGTCAGGTTCCGGTCGCTCCGTCCGATGTTCTTCAGGTTCTCTTCACCAAAGAACTCAAGCCGGAAGACGCCCCGAACTATCGTCGTTTCGCCGCGCTGATGAGTTTCGCCGACAAGTTCCGCAAGCTCGGTGTGCGCACCAACGCCGACTCGCCGAAGATGGCGACCGAAGCGGTTGCCCTCGGCGCCGAGGGTATCGGTCTGACCCGTACCGAGCACATGTTCTTCGACCGGATCGACGACTTCCGCGCGATGATCCTCGCCGACAACACCGCCGACCGTGAGAAGGCCCTCGAGAAGCTTCTCCCCTACCAGCGCGGCGACTTCGCCGGTATCTTCGAGGCGATGAACGGCCTGCCGGTGACCGTCCGTCTGCTCGACCCGCCGCTCCACGAATTCGTCCCGCACGAAGAGGGTGAACAGAAGGAACTGGCCGAGAAGCTCGGCATCTCGCTGGACTTCATCAAGCAGCGCGTCCACGATCTGTCCGAGAGCAACCCGATGCTCGGTCACCGCGGCTGCCGTCTTGGGATCGTCTTCCCCGAGATCACCCGCATGCAGGCCCGCGCCATTATGGAAGCGGCCTGTGATATCAAGGCCAAGGGGATCGACGTCCATCCGGAAATCATGATCCCGCTGGTCGGCTCGCTCAACGAGTTCAAGAACCAGGAAGCGATCATCCGCCAGACCGCCGATAAGGTCCTGGAAGAGAAGGGTCAGAAGATCGAGTACAAAGTCGGTACGATGATCGAGATCCCGCGCGCAGCCCTGACCGCCGACAAGATCGCCGAGAACGCCGAGTTCTTCAGCTTCGGCACCAACGACCTGACCCAGACCTGCATGGGGATCAGCCGTGACGACTACGCCGGGTTCATCAACGACTACCTCGAAAAGGACATCTACCCGGCCGACCCGTTCCAGGTCCTCGACCAGGAGGGTGTCGGTCAGCTGATTCAGATCGCCGTCGAGAAGGGCCGTGCGACCCGCCCGAACATCAAGCTCGGTATCTGCGGCGAGCACGGCGGCGAGCCGTCCAGCGTCAAGTTCTGCCATCGCATTGGCCTGAACTACGTCAGCTGCTCCCCGCTGCGCGTCCCGGTCGCCAAACTGGCCGCCGCCCAGGCCGCTCTGGAGAAGTAGTAACTTTCCCCACAGCCCAATCAAAGCGGTAATCCGCTAAGAGGACAAGCCAAAGCCCGAACAGGGTTTTGGCTTGTCCTTTTTTCTTGGGGAAACCGGGAGGAATAGCCGGGGAATGCCGCCATTTGAACCCACATTCCCATCCTTAAAAAAGGCTATATCCGGGCTTCTGAACTCTGTTGCCAGTGACGAACGGGCAATCTGGAAGACGATCGAACCAAGGGCTAAAGCTTGTTATGAAGGCCGAAAAGACAAATGAATCCACATGGATCAAGTTGGGGCATACAGATTAGGAGACAACTATCGCAATTATTGTCGATTGTCCGCAACGATGAAACGTGGTAAACTATCGTTTTTGATTGTGATCATTTAACTCGGGCGCGGGGAGAAGACTGGCTATGACTTCACGAGAACAAAAGAAGGCAGCAAAGATGTTTGTCGAAAGATGGAAAGCAGCCGAAGGTAACGAGCTGCGCGAGGCAAACAAATTCTGGGTTGAGCTGTTCGGCGAGGTTTTGGGTGTTGCCAATCCAACCCATGTGCTCGACTTCGAGCGCAAAGTTAAGGGACGCCGCATCGATGTATTCCATGAGGATGCGGGCGTACTCATCGAGAACAAGTCACGCGGAATCGACTTGGACACTCCGGAGCCGCGAGGAAAAGACTCGAAGGGCAATCCCCGCATGGAAACACCGTTCGAGCAGGCGAAGTGGTATGCGGACAACATCACACCGAGATCGGCGAGCCCGCGTTGGCTTATCACATGCAACTTCGACAAGATACGCATCCACGACCTCAACGACGAGTATCCCGAGAGAGATTTTGAGACGATAACGCTCGATGAGCTGCCGGAGCAATTCCACCGCCTGACGTTCATGATCAAGAAAGAGAACAGCAGGGCAGAGCGCGAGAAAAAGCTGTCAGTTGAGGCGGGAGAGGTCGTCGGCAAGCTCTACGACGCTTTTGCTAAATCGTATCTGAACCTGGAAACATGCGAAGCGGAACAACGTTCGTTGAACATCCTGATAACACGTATCGTGTTCCTGCTTTACGCTGAGGACGCGGATTTACTCCATGAACGTAACGCCTTCTACAATTATCTGCACGAATTCAGCGTGCCGATGATGGCGGATGCGTTGAAGCTGCTATTCAAGATGTTGAATACGCCTGTAAACGAGCGGGACCCGTATGCTTTGCCCGCGGCACTGGCGTTCCCGTACGTGAACGGCGGACTGTTCAAGGAGGAAATCATCATCCCGCAGTTCAACGAGGATACCCGCTTCCTCTTGTTACAGGAGGCGAGTTTAGATTTTGATTGGTCGGATATCAGCCCGACTATTTTCGGAGCGGTGTTCGAATCCACGTTAAACCCCGAGACGAGACGTTCCGGCGGCATGCACTACACGAGCGTCGAAAATATCCACAAGGTCACGGGACCGTTGTTCTATGATGCTCTGAAGGCCGAGCTGACCGGTATAGAAGGTCTGTCGGTTAAGAAGGAACGCCAGTTCAAGCTAAGGGCATTCAGGCAGAAGCTGGCGACCATCAAGGTACTCGACCCCGCTTGTGGATCGGGAAACTTCCTTACCGAGACGTATTTGAGCTTGCGAAAGCTAGAGAACCGTGTTCTTGAAGACCTGTACGGCGGAGAGCAGGCGATGCTGTTCGAAGCTGACCCGATACTCGTTTCGACTGACCAATTCTATGGCATTGAGATTAACGACTTTGCCGTGGAGGTCGCAAAGACGGCGCTCTGGATCGCCGAGCTGCAGATGATTGAGCAGACGAGCGAAATCATGAATATGTGGATTGAACCGCTGCCGCTTAAGGAGAACGAGAACATCATGTGCGGCAACGCGCTGCGGATGGACTGGAACGATGTTTTGCCTGCGCCGTCGTGCTCGTATATCATCGGGAATCCGCCATTCATTGGTGGGAAGATGAGTGAAGAGCAAGCAAATGACGCAAAAACCATCACCGGATCTGGCGTACTTGATTATGTGACATGTTGGTACTTTAAATTCGTCGAATACGCAAAGGATACTGACATACAGGCAGCGTATGTCTCTACGAATTCGATTTGTCAGGGAGAACAGACCGGCATTCTCTGGGGCTATGTTTTCAAGCAGGGGTACGAAATCTCGTTTGCTCATCAGACTTTTAGATGGGACAGTGAAGCGTCGGATGTCGCGCATGTATTCGTCGTAATTATTGGAATTGCCCCCAAGGGACTATGCGAGAGAAAACGGCTGTTCACTTATGAGACGGTCGATTCGGAGCCACGTTGTCACGAAGTGGAGAACATCAACGGATATTTATACCCCTTGCCTAATTTCTTTGTGACGAGTCGGAGAAAACCGATTTGCGATGTACCGAAATCTAGACAAGGTTCGTCTCCGATCGATGATGGAAATCTGATTATAGAAACAGAAGAGGAGAGGAAGAAAATTCTCTCCGAGCAACCCGATATGAGCGGATATGTACGCACGTATTGCGGAGCGATCGAATTTCTAAAATCCGTTCCTCGGTGGTGTCTTTGGATGGTCGATTACCAAAACGGAATGCCGCTTTCACCGTCGGTGCAAAAGAGACTTGCCGATTGCGCCGCCTACAGGGCGAGCAGGAGCAGACCGCAGACAAACAAAGCGAAGAATACACCATGGCTTTTCGCGGAGAACAGGCAGCCGGAATCAAATTACCTGATTATTCCTCGACATTCAGGGGAGCGTCGCCAATGGATACCTTTCGGTTTCTTGGAGCCATCCGTGATCGCGTCTGACGCGACTCAATTTATCCCCGATGCTGACCTTTATCTGTTTGGGGTTCTGAGTTCGACAATCCATAATGCGTGGATGCGTTTTGTGTGTGGTCGTCTTAAAAGTGACTACCGCTATTCGGTGGATATCGTCTATAATAACTTCATTTGGCCAGATCCAACGACAGAGCAGAAGAAGGATATAGAGCAGTGCGCTCAACGGGTACTCGACACAAGAGATAAGTATCCAGACAAGTCCCTGGCGGTCCTCTACAAACTCGACAAGATGCCCGATGACCTTCGCGATGCGCACAAGGCGCTCGATGCGGCGGTGGAGGAAGCGTATGGAGTCGACTTCGGCAACGACGAGGAGAAAATCGTAGCGCACCTGTTCAAGTTGTATGCCGAGATGATGGCGAAACAATCATAGGCAAAGCCGGGGACGTCTGTCCTCCAATCGGCGCAAGCATCCGTCCCGCAAAAAAAGGCGCTCCTTTTCGGAGCGCCTTTTTCTATCGAAATCTACAGCCGGGCCGTTACTGCCGTCCGACGAAGGTAAACGAACCGGGGCCGACGGAAAAGACGCTGTAGCCCTCCTCATCCCGCAGCCAGACGGCCCCTTGCGGGGCCTCGGTCTTATCTTTCCCCGCGCCGGGGACCCAGACCTCGCCGCCGGTGTTGGCCGGAAGGGTAACGGCGAGCGTCAGCGTATCGCCGCCGGACTTCTTCCAGTCGACCGCGATACGGCCGGTCGGGGCGTCGAAATGCCCCTTGGCCCACCGCCACGACAGCGCGTCGAACTTCGGCGGGCGGATCCGAATCGAGCGGAAGCCCGGCACCGCCGGATCAGTCCGAATACCGAGCGCCGAATCGATATACCACGCTCCCGGAAAGAGGTAGGAGCTGTGCAGCTGTGTGTACCCCGGACGGTTCAGCTCCCACGCCTCCCAGATGGTCGTCGCGTCGTTGGCGCGCATAAAGCCGTACCCCGGGTACTCGGTCTGGCGAAGCATCGACCAGATCAGATCGTCGCGCCCTTCCTGACGCAACAGGCGGAAGAGAAACGAGCCGCCGTTGATTCCGCCGCCGATATGTCCCTTGTGGTTGATCAGGATCTCATCCTCCAGGCGCTTCATCACCGCCGGGCGGGTTTCATCGTCGGGAAGCTCGGCCAGCAGCGCGGCTGATTGGATTCCCATCCGGCCGTCGAAGTACGTGTTGTCCTCCGGATGGAAATACTTCGCGTTGATCGCCTTTTGCGCGGCCGCGGCGGTCGCTTCCCACTCCTCGGCGCGGTCCTCGCGGCCGATGATCCGAGCGATTTTCGCCGCGGTCTTCAAGTTAAAGACGCGGTAGATATTGTTCAGGCAGAGGGAATCTTCCGTGTCGCTGTTCGGGCCGTCGGGAGCGCCGGGCCACAGCCAGTCGCCGAGGAAAGACCATTTTTCCCCATAGCGATAGAGAAGATCATCCTTGACGTAGGCGTCCAGGAAGGCGAGCCACCTTTCCATCATCGGGAAGTTTTCTTCCAGAATACGGGTATCCCCGTACTGCTGGTAGAAGAACCAAGGCAGGGTAATGACAATCCCCCCGTCGATCGGACCGCCGCCCCCCTCGTAGGTCGGGGCGGTATTCGGAAGGGTCCCCGCCGCCGCGGCGGCCTCCATGCCGGGCACAGGAAGCGGTTCTTCCGTGAGCCAGGCCGGCTCCCATCCCTGAACGTCGCGCCAGCCCTGCATCCAGTTGAAGTAAAAGTACCCCAGCTTGTAGTTGAACATCCCCGTCTCGCAGGTCGCGTGGGCGTCGCTTCCATAGCCGAGACGCTCCCGCTGGGGACAGTCGACGACGTAGCCGCCCAAAGAGAGGTTCTCGTAGGTCTTAAGAACCGTGTTGTAGATCCAGTTCGCCAGATCGTCGTCACACTCAAA